>NZ_CP060034.1:2585172-3231465 GCF_023208195.1 Nocardioides sp. InS609-2
CTCCGAGCAACTGCTCGACCGGCACCGGGCCGAGCGCGAGCAGCAATGCTTCCCGCAATCGACCGTCGTGCGTCGCCATCGACCATGCCGCCCCGGCGGCCTGGAGGCGGAAGCCAAGGTGCAGGTAGGCGACGTCGGCGGCCTCGCCGTAGGGATGGGAGCCCGTCGGCTCCAGGTAGGCGCCCTTGACCAGCCGCACGTGAACCCCGGCGGCCGACAAGATGTCGACGTCGCGCTCGGAACGCAGCAGGTTGGCCTGCACCGTTGCGCCGACCCGGTTGGCCAGACCACGCCCGGCGACGTCGAGTATGCAACCCAGGACCGCGTCGGTGCGGGCGGCGTCCTCCGCGCCGACCTGGATACGCCGACCCGGCGGCAGCACTTCGGCGACCGTCGCCAACCGGTCAGCGGCGCCGGTCGGATCGGCGTCGATCGCCAGGTGGGACAGATCCAGCGACAGCCACACGTCAGCGGGCGGCATGGGAAGCGCGGCGGCCAGGGCCAGGTAGTCCTCAGTGATCCGATCGGCGGTCGCCTGATCCCGTACTCGCTCGCCGAACAGGTCGACGCTGACCCCGTGACCCTGCGCAAGCAGGTCGAACGTCGCGATCAACGCTTCATCCCGGGAACGCCCGGCTACGTAGCGCGACGCCCCCCGCCACGCCTGAGCGTCCCCGCCCGGCACCGCCTTGAAGATCCGCTCGAAACGCTCACTCGTCGCCAGCCGGAACAACACTGCACGGTCAACACCCACGACACCACCCTGGCATGCGACCGAGGACTGCCCCGCAGGCGGATCGTCTAGCGGGCTGTGATGTCCGGTCGGCCAGCAGCACGGGCAGGCCAGCCCTGAACCAACTTTTTGAACTGGGCCTGGCTTCAAAACTTTGACTGCATGTCGACAGATCTGCCGACGATCCGTCAGTCTGCAGATCGCTCCCGCCTCGCTTGCGTGAATATGCAGCCGCCAGATCCACGAATTTGCAGATGCGAGATCACCAGAGCGGCACGCAGATCCGCCCGCCGGGGCGTCCCCTGACCCTGGCGAAGCCCGGGCTACGCAGGCCAATTGAGCCACACGACCAGGGTGGGCACCGATGTGAGAGCGACAGGACGCGCGACGTGAGACATGGCCGTCAGTGTCGGTGAATCACCAGGTCGTCGACGTTCATCTCCAGCCCGGCGAGCACGTCGCCGGCGTCGAACGCCTGTCCCGGTGCCGCGGCGCCGGTCCGCTGACTACGTCCGTCGAGGAGCCGGACCGCGCCCTCGACGACGATCGGAGCGGTGACGGCGTAGATGTCACGGCCTACGGCGCTGAGGCGGCGGGTGTCGGAGCCGCGTCGTACGACGACCTCGACAACGAACTGCTGGGCCGATCGCCCGACCTCGTCGGTCGCGGTGGGGGGCGGGGTGGCGCTGTCGTGGAGGTCCTCGAGCGGGGCGGTGTTGAGGTAGGAGCGGAGCTCGCCCACGTCGAGGTGCCGGTGGATTGTGATCACCTCGGAGAACGGCAGCTCCACAACCTCCAGCTCGCCGAGCGGCTCGGGGTAGGACCAGGTGCCGGTGGGCGCGGGGCTCGGAAGCGCAGCGAGCGCCCCGTCTCGGATCACCATTCGGGTGGCCGTGTTGCGGGCGCCGGTCTCCCGGGTGCCGGCTGTCGGCCACCAGCGGTCCAGACCGATGGCGACCTGGATCTCGTCTGCCTGCGTGTGGCCGGCGAGCGCGGTGGTGGCCAGCAGGTCGGCGAGCCCGCCGTAGAACGCCATCGCCGGGACGACGGTGACGCCGGCCTCGCGAGCGGGGACGTCGAGGTCGCGGTAGAGCTGCTGCACGACGGGCTGCTCGGCGGTGACGTCGAGGTAGTGAGCGCCCGCCTGGACCGCCGCGTGCGCGAGCGGAAGTGCGGTGTCGAGGAACGGACCCGCGCAATTGATCACCGCGCCCACGTCGGCGACGGCCTCGCGCAGCAGGTCGGCGTCTTCGAGTCCGACGACCCGGTGGTCGAGCCGCCGATCGGAGGCGGCAGCGAGGCGGGCGGCACTGCGTCCGGCCAGCACAGGTGTCAGCCCGCGCCGCAGCAGCTCCTCGACGACGAAGCGCCCCGTGTGGCCGGTGGCGCCGTAGACCAGGACCCGCTCAGTTGTGTTCATGCGGACAATCCTCGGACGCCCCGCTGGCCCGCACGAGCGTCTGAAACGACGCGCTGCGTACACTTTCGGACATGCCCCGGGTAGCCCTCGTCATGCATGCCTCCGCGATGCTCTACGAGTCCGCGATCGCCTCGGAGATCTTCGGTGTCGACCGCTCGGACCTCTCGCCCAGTGGCCGCTGGTACGACCTCGTGGTGTGCACCGCCGACGGCACTCCCCACCCCTGGCTGCCCAACCTGCCGACCGCGTCGTACGCCGAGATCGCCCGCGTCGATTCCGTCATCGTCTCGTCCACCGACGACCTGGAACCGCACTCCGACCCGCAGCTAGTCGAGGCACTGCGCGCGACGCACGCGCTGGGCGTCCGGGTCGCGGCGCTCTGCACGGGCGCCTTCGTACTGGCAGAGGCCGGGCTCCTCGACGGTCGGGTCGCGACCACGCACTGGATGCATGCGGAGGAGCTCGCCCGGCGCTACCCGCAGGTCGACGTGCGTCCCGACGTCCTCTACGTCGACGAGGGTGACGTGCTCACCTCGGCCGGCAAGACGGCCGCGCTCGACCTTTGCATCCACCTGGTACGCCGCGATCTCGGCGCGTCGGCCGCCAACGGGATCGCCCGCCGACTGGTGGTGCCCGCCCACCGCAGCGGCGGGCAGGCGCAGTTCATCACCCCTCCCGATGCGCCGCGCACCTCCGAGGGGCTCGCGCCGACCCTGCAGTGGGCCCGTGCCCGGCTCGACCAACCCCTCACCGTCCGTGAACTCGCCGGGCGGGCCGGGCTCAGCACCCGCCAGCTCGCCCGCCGCATGCACGTCGAGCTCGAGACCGGCCCGCTCGACTGGCTGCACCAACAGCGCATCGCCCGGGCCCAGGAGCTCCTCGAGCGCACCGACGCCGCCGTCGAGCAGATCGCGACCAGCTGCGGCATGGGCACGGCCGCCACCCTCCGCCGCCACTTCCGCCGGGCCCTGGGCGTGACCCCGACGGCGTACCGCGCGACCTTCCGCCTCGGCTGACAGGACAGAGAGGTGAGTGCGTTCGTCGCCCGCGACGGCAGTGTCGCGTGATGAGAACAACGGCGACTAACGTCTAAGCTCTCTTCCGGCCGACCACCCAGCGCCGCTTGATCTGGTCAGCCCCACCGACCTAACGCCGACCGCCCTCGCTGCCGACCTCCATCACCGGCAGACATGTCGAGATACGGGAGAGACCGACGGAGCTTCCGCGGGCTACTGGACGAATCGGCCCGCTCGTGGCCCGCTCGGTCAAAGCAGGGAGTTTCGACGTTGGCGGAAGGTGCCGCGGCTGCCCCGCATGGCGCCCCTTGGACGATCGTCAGCAACGCCACCCGTGACCTGTGGCGTCTTCGCAGAGCGCTGGTCATCGGAACTCGGGCCGATCCTGCGCTCCCGCTCGCTACCGAGGGCTTGCGGGGAGATCGTCGAGAGATCCGCGCGACCGACTTTCGCTTCACGGGTGATGAGGTGGCTTGCTACCTCAATGACCTCAATGACCTCAATGGCTTTGAGCTTACGGCCGATGACATGAGTCGTCAGCCGTGACGCCATTCCGTCACGTCGTCAGACTCCGGTGGCGCCGTGCCGAGGTCGTCGCCGTCGGTCGTGATGCCAAGGCCGAGCACGGTGCGGTTGGCATAGGCGAAGTAGGCCGCCACTTGGTTGATCTCGAGGATCTCGCCGTCATCGAAACCAGCGGTGCGAAGGGACTCGACGTCGACCTCGCTGATCGATCGAGGCGACTCGGTCAAACGCCGGGTGTAGTCGAGGGCGGCCAGCTCGCGTCCCTCGAAGGCCTCGTCCAGCCGGCCAGCGGTGATGGCCGCCACGATGGTGGCGTGACGGTCGTCGTCGCCGAGCAACTTGCGCAAGCCGGCGGAGTGATGGTCGACACAGTAGGCGCACCCGTTCAGGTGGCTCACCTGAACGCCGATGGTCTCCAGGAACGGCACGGGCAACTGGTTCTGCGAGTGGTGCAGCACCGCCTTGTACAGCCCGAGGTGCCCGGTCAAGGTGTGCGGGCGCAGGCTGTGCGCCAGCAGGATGTTGTCGATCGCGCCGTGCGGGCCGGCGATGCGGTCGTAGGTCTCGCGCAGGCGAGATGCTGCATCCTCGCGGCCGATGGTCGCGATCCAGGTCATGGCCGGACCGTAGCAGGGGGACTGCCGCCTCAGTAGCGCTCAGCGCCTGGCGCACCGCATCGCCTGCCGGGTTCAGGTCGTCTTTGAATGCCGTCACGACGTGACTGGCCACCGTCGGGTCATCGAACGGCGCGAGACCCAACCATGCCTTCGTTAGCGACGGCTCGATCCTGCTGTCAGGAAAGTCGGCACCAAGGACTCAGTTCCCCAATGCGGTCACCCGTCCCATGCCGATGATCTTGAAATGCTATCCACGGTTGCTTGTGGCCACTCTTGCACTCCACAACTGCGGCTATCGGGCTCTTCGTACCTGCGGTGGGGGCGTGAGCAACACGGCATGATGCGATCGGCGTGAACGAGGACAAGGCCTTCCAAGATCGGTTGCGACCAAGCTGACCGACCGGAAGACCTCGACGATGTCAGAGCCTACGGCGTGCGACCGCGCGCGCTCGTCTCCAGATCCGACCTACTGCGAGCGCTGCGACGTGCTCGTCGGCCTGGACGGCTTCCACGTCGTCGAGGTCGCCGAGCACCGCGGTCGCGTCCGCGTGGTCGAGTCGCCAGCCGTGGTCGAAGGCTGTCGGACCTACGGTGTCGTCGCGTACAGCCACGGCCGGCGCGAGGTCCGTCTGATCGACGTGCCGTGCGGGCGCTAGCTGGCAGTCAGGCGCACACGACTACGCGCCGCGGCCGACGGCGCCGTCTGACAGAACCTGACCGACGAGGTTGTTGCCACCTCGACACCGGCATCGCATTTCGACAAGCTCAGTCTGGGTAGCGCTCCCGCCAGAGAACGTGCACGACCGGGAGGGTCAGTCCGAGGAACTGCCAGAGCTCCCAGTGCAGGTTGGCCTCGACATGGGCGAGAGCGTCGGCGCCGTACGTCGTCGTCAGCTGCGCGCGCTGGCGGCGTAGCCGAGCGAGCTGGAGAAGCTTGCGGGAGACGGGACGGGTCCGCTCCTCGGCGTACTCTCGCCAGCGGGTGCCGATCTCGATCGTCTCCTCGAGGAGGAGCCCGGCCGCGGCGTACGCCGCCATCAGTCGCGCGGGATCCAGGTTGGCCGTCACAACTCCCCGGTGGTGAGTGAGCAGCTCACGGTCCGCGTCGGTCAGACCGTTGTCGACAACAGTGAAGACGACCATGGCCCCGCCTGGCCGGAGCACTCGTGCGGCTCCACGGAGGACGGACGGCAGATCGGCGACCTGTTCCAGGACATCGCGGCACCAGACCAGGTCGACCGATCCCGAGGCTACTGGAGCTTCCTCCAGCATCGCCTGGTGAAGAGTGACCCGGCTGGTCAACCCGGCGGCCGTGACCGCGACAGTGGCCCCTTCGACGTGTGCGGGCGCTGGGTCGACACCGATGCCGTTGATCTCGTGTCGACGACAGAGTTCGATCAGATGGGAGGCGTCGCGGCAGCCGGCGTCCAGGACGACGTCACCGGGCCGGATCAGGTCGGCCGCGATGTCGAAGAGCTCGTCGGGTCCGGTCGGGTCCAGGCTCACGTCAAGGTGGTCGTAGATCCGCCACGTGTCCGGTCCGTAGGTAGCGACTAGCGCCTCGAGTTGGCCCGGCTCCATGACGTCTAGACTAGCCGCCACCGAACCAGTGCCAACGCCTCAGCGGAGTGCAACCCACTCCCCGTGCAGCATGCCGTAGAGGTCGGAGTCACGCCATCCGTCGCGAAGGCGGATCGCGTCTCGGAGACGGCCCTCGTAGCTCATCCCGATTCTTTACAGGACTCGGGCGGACGGGCTGTTGCGTGGGTCGCAGGTGGCGGCCAGCCGGTGACGCATCAGCGGCGGGCTGAACGCCAGGTGCAGCCGCTCGGTGGCGATGGCGGGTCGCGATCCCGCGGCCCCAGTGGTCGACATGGACCGCGTAGGCGATCTCGCCCTGAGCCCACTGGCGATTGCGGACCGTCAGCTCGCCCATTCCGACAACCAACCCCGACTGCTGCGCCGCGCGCATCGCGTCGAGTGCATACTTCCAACCCCGCTTGACGTCTTGAGGCGGCCTTCATCGAACAGTCGGGGGTCTCAGTTACCTCGACGGACCCATCCCAGCATCGACAGGGAGGCGATTCCGATCGCTA
Organism: Nocardioides sp. InS609-2; assembly: GCF_023208195.1. NCBI lineage: Bacteria > Bacillati > Actinomycetota > Actinomycetes > Propionibacteriales > Nocardioidaceae > Nocardioides > Nocardioides sp. InS609-2. The sequence goes on from NZ_CP060034.1 coordinate 2,591,580, forward strand.
GCCCAATGGCGGCATGCGCGAGATCGAACCGCATCAAGGAGGCTTCCAGAAGGACCATCTTTCCAAGGCCTCGTTGCTCGCCAAGTTCTGCAAGGCCTTCGTACTGGCCCACGGCGCTGCCGACTAAGCCTCGATCCACCGATGAGCTTGAGGTTGTGAGCGCGTCGTGAAGTGAGAATGCCCTTACGTGCTGGGAAAATCGGACTTCTTCAGGGTCCCAATTCTCACCAAGACGAAGGGCATCTCGTAGATGCAACTTTGCCACACGCCCCGTGCCACGTCGGCAGTGTTCGATGATCCCAATCTCGTGTCGTCGGCCGGGCTGGTCCCGGTCCTCGCGCTGGCCCGATCCGCGGGACTCCAGGAACTGGCCCAAGCCCACCTCACTGTGCCGACCGACAAGGGCGCGAACGCGGGGTTGAAGGTGTCCTCGCTGGTCGCCGGGATGGTCGCCGGCGCGGACAGCATCGATGACATGGCGCTGCTCCGTCACGGCGGGATGGGCCGGGTGTTCACGAACGCCTACGCGCCCTCGACGCTGGGTTCGTTCCTGCGCACGTTCAGCTTCGGCCACGTCCGCCAGCTCGACGCTGTCGCCTCGAGGTTCTTGGCCGGGCTGGCCGAGCAGGCACCGCTGATCGTGACCTCACCTGACACCAGCGAGCGGGTGATGATCGACATCGACGACACCATCGTCGAGGTCCACGGGCACGCCAAGCAGGGCTCTGGCTACGGCTACTCCGGCGTGCGTGGGCTCAACGCGCTGCTCGCTGTCGTGTCCACGAGCCAGTCCGCGCCGGTGATCGTGGCCCACCGGCTCCGGAAGGGATCATGTGGTTCACCGCGGGGCGCGAAACGCCTGGTCGCCGACGCGTTGAAGACCACCAGCAAACTGCCCGCCAAGTCCGATCTGCGCCCGATGCTGCGAGCCGACTCCGCGTTCTACGGCGCCGAGGTGGTCAACGCGGCGTTGCGCGGTGGCGCCGACATCTCGGTCACCGTGCGAATGGATCCCAAGGTCAAGGCGGCGATCGCCACCATCGGTGACGATGCCTGGACCACCATCGAGTACACCGACGCCGTCTTCGATGAACCCACCAACACGTGGGTCTCCCGCGCCGAGGTCGCCGAGATTCCGTTCACCGCGTTCACTTCCAAGAAGAAAGCCGACCAAGTCACCGGACGGCTCGTGGTCCGCCGGATCCCCGACCTCAACACGTCCGCCAAGAATGGTCAGGAGACGTTGTTCGACACCTGGCGCTTCCACGCCTTCTTCACCACCACAGACCCGGCCGTGGCCGGCACGGTGGCCGCGGACAAGACCCACCGCGGCCACGCGATCATCGAACAGGTCCACTCCGACCTCAAGGGCTCCGCCCTCGCGCATCTGCCATCGGGAAAGTTCGCAGCGAACGCCGCCTGGCTCGTGCTGGCCGTCATAGCGTTCAACCTGACCAGAGCAGCCGCGACCATCACCGGCCCGGGACTCGCCAAAGCCACCACCGCGACCATCCGCCGCAAGCTGATCGCCGTGCCCGCCCGGGTCGCCTCCTCGGCACGAAGAGTGACTCTGCACCTCCCGACCGGATGGCCCTGGGAGACCGCCTGGAGCGACCTGTTCACCCGGGCCTGCGGACCACCACCGGCACCGACGACCTGACCACCCCCAGCCGACACCGGCACAACGACCAACCCGGAACAACCTGGCAGCGAGGCCAGACGGTCGGCCACGCCCACACACTCGAAGACCCCGCCTCAGCGACCGCGGACGCTCAGCCCCTGCCCATCGGTGGATCGAGGCTAAGGCGGACAGAACTAGGAAGACGCATGCTGCGTACCATCGGCGCAACGCAGACTCCTTCATGTGATCCGGTTCGATACACCGGTGACCGTGCTCGGACGGGACGCGCACACTCGCACGCCGTGGGTCTGGGTGCGCTCATCGGCAGGTCCAGGAGTTCGCGCGGATCGCGGCATGCGCGTGCGTTACAGATCGCGAATCTCGGCCAGCAAGGCCGCTGGTACTCCACGCCACTCGTCGCGCCCCCAAGGCGGATTCTCTCGCGACTGCTCCTCGGTCGTTGGGGTCAGGGAGTAGCACGCGTCATTGCCGTCGCCACGTGGGTTCGCCACGAAAAGGCGTCCCTCCATCTCGAACAGGAGAAGGTCGCCCTCCGAGGCGCGCACCGCTGCGATGAACGTGGAGCCGTGCTCCGTCACGAAGGACCACGGGTCACTGTCGACTACAGACACTTCCGGCACGCAGCGACAGTATCGCCCGCTCATCGGCAGATCCGCGCGCTCCGGATGCTTGCGTGGCGGTAGCGGACAAAGTCGTCGTGTACCTGACGTCTTATCTTTCGCTACTGACACTTTCGCTTGACGCAGTCAGGCAGACAGTGTCGAGATGCAGGAGAGATTGACGAACTTCCCGTGGGCTACTTTGCCGAACCGCCTCCTCATAGCCGACTCGGTCAAAGTAGGCGGCTCGGCGTCGAGGGAGAGCGATGCCGCCTCCTGCCCCGTATGAGGTCCCCGTCCCGGGATCGTCTCCGGACGGCTCAACTGGGACGAATATGTGTGGCGGCGACCGCGATCTGCGGCTTCGCCGCTGAGGGTTGAGCTTGCGGGACGAGTCGGGCGACGCGGCCCGCCGAGCAGGGTCGTGTGTCCCTGCACGGTGCATGGAGCTGTTCTCAAGCACACGACCGTGCTCTGGTGCACGCTCTCGCCGCTTCGCGAGGACGCCGTGCCCTGACGAGCCGGGATCCCGAGACCGAAACCGGGAAAAGTGGACGCAGGCCGTCCGGAACCCTTGCTAGCGTGCCGCCATGAGCGACACACCCGAGGGCCTCGAGATCGTCCCGCTCACACCCGACACCTGGACGATGTTCGACGCCATGGTCGCCCGCCATAACGGGATCTTCGGCGGCTGCTGGTGCATCTGGTTCCACCCCGACAGCGACGAGCGCGGCCAGGGCGCGGAGGCCAACCGGGCGCTGAAGAAGCGCTATGTCGAGCAGTGCGCGGCCCACGCGGCGCTCGTCGTCGACGGCGGCGAAGCGGTGGCGTGGGCGGAGTACGGCACGCCGGCCGAGCTCCCCAACATCCACCACCGCAAGCAGTACGACGCCGAGGCCGACCTCACCCCCGACTACCGGGTGACCTGCATCTTCGTCGACAAGCGGTACCGTCGGCGCGGGCTGGCCGAGACCGCGCTCCTCGGCGCGGTCGACCTGATCTCCCAGGCAGGCGGCGGCGTCGTCGAGGGCTACCCGCACGTGCCGGGCGAGAAGAAGATGTCCTCCTCGTTCCTCTACAACGGCACCCGGGCGATGTACGAGCGCTGCGGCTTCGACTTCGTGCGGCCCAAGGGGATGAAGAACACCGTCATGCGGCGCACCGTCGCCCCGGCCGGCTGACTGCGGTCCGCCCCCGCCGACGCCCGGTCCCCGGGCAGCCGGGCCCTCAGGCCTCCGGGATCTCCCGACCGAAGGCCTCGCGGGTGACGTCCTCGGGCTCGGGGCCGCCCCGAACCCCGGTGTCAAGGGAGTCGAGGGCGGCGAGCTCTTCCGCGGAGAGGTCGAAGTCGACCACGGGATCACCCGGTGGCCGTCGCCTATGTCGGTAGCGATCCACCGGGATCCGTACACCACTCTGCTGGACGTAACTCTCACTCTTATCAGTAGGAGAGGGCGAAGGTCTTCTGTGCACGTCTTCTTTCGACGGTGATCGATGCGTTCCAGCTGGGGACGGTTCCGGATAGGCTCACGAGCAGGAGCAGTGCGCTCACGAACAGGTAGGCCGTCGTGACGGCAGGCGGTCCGGGCTGGTCGCTCATGGCATCCGTCCGACCACATCGGGCCAAGAACGGCATGAGACGGCCCGATCCGGACCCCATCAGGAGGGCAGGTCGCTCCCGTCGCCGTAGCGGGTGATGATGGACCGCCGCTCGGTTCCGTCCGCGTGGTACGTCAGGGTCTGCACGTCGATGCCGAACAACCGTGTCAGCTCGTCGTCGGCGAGCAGCTCGTTGGCGGGTCCGGACCGGACGTCGTCGACACCTCCCATGAGCACCACCGAGTCCGCGACGTAGAGCGCATGGTCGGGGTGGTGGGTGGTGAGCATGATGGACATGCCGTCGGCAACGATCTTGCGCAGGAGCGACAGGATCTGCGCCTGGTTGTGCAGGTCGAGCCCGGTGGACGGCTCGTCGAGCACGAGAACCGGCGCCTCCGAGGCGATCGCCCGTGCGATGAGCACCAGTTGCTGCTCGCCACCGCTCAGGGTGGGGAACTGTCGCTGCGCCAGGTGCTCGACGCCGATCCGCGCCATGGCGTCGAACCCGGCCGTCCGGTCGTCGCGCCCCGGTGTTCCGAACAGGCTCACCTGACGCACCCGCCCCATGACCACCATGTCGAGCGCGCGGTATGCGAACGCGCCGCCGCGTGCCTGCGGCACGAAGCCGACGACGCCGTTGTGCCGGACGCTGCCCTCCCGCGGCGTCAGCAGTCCGGCGGCGCATCGAGCGAGCGTGGTCTTGCCACGACCGTTCGGTCCCAGCACCGCGGTGATCGACCCGGGCGGGACGCCCAAGCTCACGTGTCGGAAGACCCACCCGGTCGGGCCGTAGGCGTACCCGACGTCGTCGAGTTCAAGCATGGTCCCAGATCCGGTCCCGGTTGCGGCGCAGCAGCCAGAAGAACACCGGTGCGCCGATCAGCGCGGTCAGCACGCCGAGCGGGATCTCTCCACCACTGGCCGTGCGTGCCACGGTGTCGATGACGACCAGGTAGACCGCGCCCACGAGGAACGAGACCGGGAGCAGCACCCGGTGGTCCGGACCCACCCATATCCGGGCCAGGTGCGGGATGACCAGGCCGACCCAGCCGACCACGCCGCTCACGGCCACGGCTCCGGCGACGACGAGGGCGCTCGCCAGGAGAATCACCCAGCGCATCCGGCCCGGACGCAGCCCCACGGACGTTGCCTCCTCGTCCCCCAGGGAGAGCACGTTGATCCGCCAGCGCAGCAGCAGTAGCACCGCCGCACCGCCGAGGATCGGCGCGACCGCGACGGCGACCTTCGCGAAGGTGGCGGTGGCGAGGCTGCCCAGCAGCCAGAAGACGATGGCCGGCAGGGTGGTGAGGGGATCGGCGAAGTACGTGACCAGACCGACGAGGGCGGAGAAGAACGACCCCACCACCACGCCGCCGAGCACCACCATGAGCATCGGAGTGCCCGACCGACCCATTGTGAGCACGAACAGCAGTCCGAGGGCAGCCAGGCCGAACGCGAAGGCACCACCCACGAGGAAGAACGACCCGAGGCCGAGGAACAGCGCCAGCGCACCACCGAGGGACGCGCCCGCCGAGACGCCGATGATCTCCGGGCTGACCAACGGGTTGCGGAACGTCGCCTGCAGTGCCGCGCCGGCGATGCCGAGCCCCCCGCCGACGAGCACCGCAAGAAGGATGCGCGGCAACCGGATCAGGACGACGACGGTGCGCTCGGGGTCGGTGAAGTCCCCGCCGGTCGGCAGGACCTCCGCGCCGAGGATCTGCAGCACGTGCCACGCGGACACGCTGAAACGCCCGAGGGACATGGCGACGACGGCAACGACGACCAGCGCCACCGCCGCGACCATGATCTGCACGACGCCCCCCACCCGTCCCGGAGCCGCCAGGCGGGTTGGGCGTTCAGCCTCACGAAGCACGAAACTGTCCGTAGCTCGCGGACGATGCGTTGATGTCCAGACGCAGGATCGAGTCGACCTGCGAGGGGGTGGGCGCCATTCCGTAGAAGAACTGGTAGTCGTCGTCGATCTTCGCCCGGAGGTCGGTGGTCTCGCCACCGGGGAACGCCACGGCGGACAGCCAGTTCCACATCAGTGGCGACTCGTGGCTCGGCGGGTCCCAGCGGTAGCCTCCCAACGGAACCTTGTAGACGCGACGCGACGCCACCGCCGAGACGTCCTTCCACCGGGGGTCGCCGTAGATGTCGTCGGGCATGCCGTCGTCGAAGTTGCCCACCAACACGATGTCGGGGTCCCAGCTCAGCACCTGTTCGAGGCCGACCTCGGTTGCGCCCTTGACGGAGGACGCCGCGTTCTCGCATCCCACGAGGCGGATGTACTCGTCGTTGAACGTCTCGGTCCCCATCACCATCAGACCCTCGGCGAAGCGCAGGAAGTACAACACCGTGGGCTTCGTGCCGGTGCGCCGACGCGCCACCTCGGCGATGTCGTCCCGATCACCCTCGAGGCGGGACGCCATCGCCTTTCCGCGGGCGGGCTTGCCCAGCATCTGCGAGAACATGGCCAGCCAGGTTTCGACGTCGTCGAGCGTGCCGTACTCGACGCCCAGCACCGGCAGGTGGGCGTTCTCCAGCGGCTTGATGATCTCGTCACCCTGGCTCGACCACTGCACCACGACATCCGGATTCAGCTCGAGGACGCTCTCGATGTTCGGCGCGAAGGTCTCGCTGGCGACGTCGTGCTCGACGTCGAGCACGTCCGGGAAGAAAGAGGCCAGCACGCTGTCGCGTGCGGCGGTCCAGGAAAAGTCGTTCATCCCGACCAGGTGCTCGACGCTCTGGTCCACCGCGATGACGATGGCTGCGGCGGGAAAGGGGATGGTCACGATGCGCTTCGCGGGCCCGTCCAGACGCAGCACCGAGCCGCGCTGGTCCGTCACCGACACCCCGCTCGACGTCGGCTTGTCCACCGACTTCCCACAGGCCGCGAGCAGGGTGATTCCGCCCAGTGCGACGGCTCCCTTCATCAGGGTTCTGCGGGGCAGTGCCTCCGGCTGGGAGTTCATCGCTGGTCCTTTAGTCAGGTGCCCAAAAGGGCGGCCGGTCCTTTGTGCAGGTTTCCTTCATTGACGATGCGCAGATGTCGCGCGGTGAAGTCACGCAGGTAGCGGACTTGCCGGTAGCTCAAGACGTCACAGACCCACTCCCAGTGCATGGAGACCCAATCCCCCTCGGTCACGTCGTCCATCAGGCTCGTTCCGTCGACCGAGCGCTGGACCGTCTCGGTCATCAGATCTCCGAACGCGAGGGTCCGGCCGTCCCAGACCAGCGGCGTCGACTCCACCACCACCTGGTCCCCCTGGACCGCCAGGACCTTGCCCCAGCGGATGCGGCACTGGTCGAGCACCGTCAAGGCATGGGCGGCCTTGCGCCCGTCACTGAGCAGGCCGGTCCACGGGTAGATGCAGAAGACCACGAAGCTGTGGTGCGGGACGCCCCCGGCGACCACGCTCTCGGTGAGCGCGGAGAAGCCGGGGCCGGCCCGATACCGAAACCGTTCCTCCATCGAGTTGCCGATCGCTCGGGTCGAGACCTGGTTGAGCCGGGAGTTACCCACCCAGTAGGCGTCCACGACCCGACGATCGAGGGGATCGTCCAGACCCAACTCCGCGGCGATGAGCTGCAGGTACGGCCACGCTCCGGCGAACTGCTGAGACAACGCCCTCAGGCCGCGCTCGTCCTTGCCGGTCACCCCGTGCTCGAAGAACGACTGATGATCATTGGGACCGCAGTAACCGTGGGAGTTCGGCGGGAACGCGTAGCGGGCAAACAGGACCGGCCCGGAGACCGGTGTCCGTCCGGGCGGACGGGATGTGAGCAGGTCAGCCATCTCGCTCACGACCCACCATCTCCAGGCCACTCATCGCCTCGGCCGCGGCGACCTCGTCGACGGTCTCGAGCGCGAAACCCATGTTGATGAGCACCCAGGTCTCCGTCGCGGGAGGGTCGTCGAGCATGCCGATGTTGATCTTGCGCTGTGTCCTCGACGTCGACGAGCGCCAGCTGGCCGGCGTACCCGTCGAGACTTCGACGACCTTGCCGGGGATTCCGAGACACATGGTCAGTTCCTCCAATCACGGCCGTCGTGACGGCGATCACATCGCGTGTTGTCCACAGTAGGCCCATTTGACGGCCCGCGCGGGTCCTGCGACTCGGGCGACGAGACCATGCATGCCCACCTCGTTCACGGCGTCCCCGCGCCGTTCGGTGACGCACCCCAGCCGGTCGACCTGGCCTCCGTCCAGCCGTCGCACACCCACTCCCAGCGCAGCGCGAGGACCTCGCCCGGCGCGACGTCGTCACCGCGCCGTTGATGGCGAGGCCACCGATGGAGCCCCCGGGAAGAACATTCGACGCACGACGAACGAGTCCTTGAGAAGGCGATGCGCGCGTCGACGATGCCGAGCACCGCGGAGTTCGAGCGCGGCGGCCGCGGCGTCGGTGTGCGCCGGGAGCAAGAGCTGCTCGATGAGCTCGCCCGAAATCGCCCCCGCCACCACCGTGACCCACGACGATCTGCGGCAAGTCCCGCAGCGGCATCCGCCTGCGGCTGCCTCAGCGAGGCCGCGACCAACTCGTGGGCCGCTGACCAGGGAAGTCTCAGGTGGCGGATACCTAGTCTGACAATTCGTAGGAATCGTCAGTCTTTCCTGCATCTCGACAGCATTGTGTCGAGATGCAAGCAAGATTGACGGAATCTCCGCCGGCTACTTGACGAATCCCGCCCTCGCAGGCGGCGCTCGTCAAAGTACGCGCAACGCGGCAGAAGAGTGCGGTTGTACTTACGGGTGCCAGTCGTGTGCGGCGGCCCATTGTTCGGCGAGCGCCATCAGGAGCGGCTGCACAGTTGCCTTCATCTGGCCGTAGACGTACAGGTCCGGGCACTCCTGGGCGAGGCGCAGTTTGAAGCGACCCCATGAATCACGGTGGTCGTCGTTGGCTCGCAGGAAGTCACGAAAGAGCAGGGCGTATCGCGTTGTCTCGCGATGTGCCTCCCGGACGTGGATATTGACCGACCTGCCGCCGACCGGTGGGGCGAAGACTCGCTTGGGATGCTCGGTCGTCCCGAGCGTTTCGACGCGATTCCACTGCTCCGGTCGCTCCCGATATCCCGCGTTGGCGAGGGGGCGAAGGTCTGTGTCCGGGAGGCTCTCGACGCGAACCATCAGGTCGATGCAGTCCTTGGCGGGTAGACCGGGCACCGAGGTCGAGCCGATGTGGTCGGTCGCCTTCGCCCCTGGAAGCGACCGTGCTAGCCACGCCGCCATCTCCACGCCTTCGGTGGCCCACCCAGGTTGGTACTCAACTACCTCCAGGTTCTGAGAAAACGGCTCGTCAGGGAAGGGCACCGGCACAGTCTCCCAGAGGCACGCTCATCGGCATGTCCGGACGTCCCGGAAGCCGATCGTCTAGCGGGGCTGTGATGTCCGGTCGGCCAGCAGCAGGGGCAAGCCAGCCCTGAGCCAACTTTTTGAACTGGGCCTGGCTTCAAAATTTTGACTGCATCTCGACAAGAGAGTGTCGAGATGCAGGAGAGATTGACGAACTTCGCGTGGGCTACTTGCCGAACTGCCTCCTCGTGGCCGACTCGGTCAAAGTAGGCGGCTCGGCGTCGGGGGGAGCTATGCCGCCTCCTGCCCCGTATGAGGTCCCCGTCTCGGGATCGTCTCCGGACGGCTCTCATGCCGAGTGCGCAGTTACTTCCCCGGCAGGGCTGCGTCACAGCGGACCGGTCGACTCAGCAAGCGGGCAGCGCCGAGGCCAGGTAGGTCTTCGTCTTGGTCTTGTGGCCCTTGACCGCGAGCAGGACTGTGATCGTGGTCGACTCCGGGTAATACCAGGTCCCAGACGAGAACGGCTTGAGCCGGAAGCCGGGGTGCCAGCCGAAGTCGGTGCCGGCCTGCTGGCTGCCCTGCTCGATCGAGCCCTCGAAGTGCCCCTTGGTCTTGGCCCGCTTGGGGGTGACCCGCTCGTTGATGAGTTTCCCGACCGCGTCGTAGCAGGCTTGGTACTTCACGCCGCCCACCTTGAGCTGAGTGCCATAGGCGTACCTCGCGCTGTTGGCGCGCGGGGCGGCGTCCTCCGCGGCGGCCGACGCAGCGGGCGAGACGGCGGCTGTGAGCGAGGTGGCGGCGAAAACGGCGAGGGCGGTGCGGGCGAGCGTCATGATGATCCTGACGGTGGGAGGGGCGAATAGGGGCAAGATACCCCGGTTCGGCGTTGGCAAACCGGGGGTCTGAGCGCGTGTGAGCCCGCCGGATTTCTACCCAGCAGAGCGCTACTCCTCCCACCACGCCACGGGACTTCATCCAGAGCGCCGGGTGCACAACGGACAGCCAGTGGGCAACCCGCTCCGGTCGCCGATCGGTCACCAGCGCGATCCTGACCGGGATGAGTCGCCGAGTCGCTTTCCGGTCTTGGCAGAGTCGTCGGGCGATGCCGTGGAAATCGATCGCGCCGGGCACCGAGAGCGTCCTAGCATCTTGAGGTGGCGTTGCGACTCCAAGCGGTGACCTTCGACGTGGCCGATGCGTCGGCGGTTGCGGCGTTCTGGGCCGGGCTGCTCGATCGGGATGTCCTCGTAGAGTCCCGCGGCGCACTGGTGCCGGGTGACGAGATGCAGGTGGGGCTCAGGTTCGTGTCCTCCGACGCTGAACAGATCGGACCGCGACTACTGCACCTCCACCTGACCAGTAGCAGCCCGGCGGACCAGCAGCGGACCGTCGAAACGGTGCTGCGCCTTGGAGGTAGGCATATCGACGTGGGTCAGGAGCCCGATGACGACTTCGTCGTGCTTGCCGACCCGGGTGGGAACGAGCTATGTGTGATTGGGTCGGGCAACAACTTTCTGGCCGGCACTGGCCATCTGGGCGAGGTCACCTGTAGCGGAACCAGGAATGTCGGCGTGTTCTGGCGCGATGCACTGAGCTGGCCGCTGGTGTGGGACGAGAACGAGGAGACCGCGGTGCAGTCGCCGCTCGGCGGCACGAAGGTCTCGTGGGGCGGCCCGCCGGTCGAACCCCAGCACGGACCGAACCGGCAGCGCTTCGACCTGGTCACTGATGACCTCAGCGGCGAGACGGACCGGCTCATCTCGCTCGGCGCCACCCGCCTTGGCGCCCTCGCTGACGGTATCGAGCTCACCGACGTGGACGGCAACAAGTTCGGCCTGCACACAGCCTGACCGTCCAGGCAACGACTTCTGGAGTGACCCTCTTGTCATCGGAGCCGTGACCGAAGAGGGAACCGCGTCCGGCGACCCCCGCGCCGGCCGAGCCGACAGGCGCGCTCGTCCCGCGCGGGATCCGCTTGCGGGCCGTCGCAACGTGGAGCTTGGACGGAAGCCGTCGAGGTATCGGTAGCGCAAGGCAGCGACGTCGCCCACAGACGGCATCATGCTCGACCAGCCGAGGGTTTCCGAGGGCTCCGGGTCAGTCAGTAGATCTTCGTGCCGTCCCGCATCTCGCGGATGGGTCAAGGTGTCCGAGATGCCGGGCTGTCTCGAGGCACCGTCAGAGACGCAACCCGACATAACGTCGCCTTGAAACAAAGGTGACCGGTTTTGAAAAATAGGCTGCATCTCGACACATTGATGGTCAGTGCGCCATGTCGACGAAGCGCGAGTAGTGACCCTGGAAGGCCACGGTCAGGTCGCGGGTAGGGCCGTTGCGGTGCTTGGCCACGATCAGGTCGGCCTCGCCGGGACGGGTCGACTCCTTCTCGTAGACGTCGTCGCGGTGGAGCAGGATCACCATGTCGGCGTCCTGCTCGAGCGAGCCGGACTCACGCAGGTCACTCATCATCGGGCGCTTGTCGCCGCGCTGCTCGGGACCACGGTTGAGCTGGGAGAGCGCGATGATCGGCACGCTGAGCTCCTTGGCCAGCAGCTTGATCTGCCGCGAGAACTCCGAGACCTCGAGCTGGCGGGACTCGACCTTCTTGCCCGAGCTCATCAGCTGCATGTAGTCGATGACGATGAGCCGCAGGTCGTGGCGCTGCTTGAGCCGGCGGGCCTTGGCCCGGATCTCCATCATCGTCATGTTCGGGGAGTCGTCGATGAACATCGGCGCGCTGGAGACCTCGCCCATCTTCTTGGCGAGCTTGTCCCAGTCGTCCTCGCTCATGTTGCCGTTGCGGATGTGGTTCAGCGGCACCTTCGCCTCGGCCGAGAGCAGGCGCATGGTGATCTCGGAGCGCGTCATCTCGAGGCTGAAGAAGACGCTGGTCATGTTGTTGTGGATCGACGCGGCCCTACATAAGTCTAGTGCCAAAGTCGACTTCCCCATGGCCGGGCGGGCCGCGACGATGATCATCTGGCCGGAGTGCAGACCGTTGGTGAGGTCGTCGAGGTCGGCGAAGCCGGTCGGGACGCCGTACAGGCCGGCCTCGCGGTTGCCGATGGCCTCGATCTCGTCGAGGACGCCGTTCATGATGTCGCTGAGCGGGGCGTAGTCCTCGGCCGTACGCCGGTCGGTGATCTTGTAGACCTCGGCCTGCGCCTGGTCGACCACGTCGTCGACCTGGCCCTCGCCGGCGTAGCCGATCTGCACGATCTTGGTGCCGGCGTCGACGAGGCGACGCAGGATCGACTTCTCGCGCACGATCTCGCCGTAGTAGGCAGCGTTGGCCGCGATCGGGACGTTGGCCGAGAGCGTGTGGAGGTACGGCGCGCCGCCGACCCGCTGCAGCTCGCCGCGCCGATGCAGCTCGGCGGCGACGGTGACCGGGTCCGCGGGCTCGCCGCGTCCGTAGAGGTCGATGATCGCGTCGTGGATGATCTCGTGGGCCGGGCGGTAGAAGTCGACGCCGCGGACCACCTCCGACACGTCGGCGATGGCGTCCTTGGAGAGCAGCATCGCGCCGAGCACGCTCTGCTCGGCGGCGGGGTCCTGCGGGGGCGTGCGGTCACCCGGGCGCGAGGTCGCCTCGCCGGGAGCGAACGGCGACGGGCCGTCGCCCCAGTGATCGTCGAACGTCACGTCTGGAGAGCCCTGCAGGTTGTCCTCGGTGACGCACATGCTGCTCCCTGGTTGCCGTCTCGTTGCAGGCTAGGCCCGGGCACCGACAGTCCCCGAGCCCGTCGGATCGCCGCCGTGTGATGGGGTGTCCGACCTTGCGGCCTCGCGGACGGTACGACGCCGCGGGCCCAACTCGTTAATGAGTTATCCACAGGGTCTGGGGATAACTCGGCCGGCCTTCTGGACGACACGCTGTTCTGTGTGCACGGGCTGGGGACAGCGTTGTGGACAACGTCGATCACTCCGCGTCGCGACGGTCTCTGACCTGCGTAAACACTGTTCACTGGGTGTGGAGGAGAAGAACTTGCCAGAAAGGTCTGTTCATCTTCTCGACATGTGGGCTTTGCCGGTTGCTTTGTCGACACGGCGTTGAGGCGACTCGACGACCCACAGGTTGGGCCCGATCATGCACAGGCAGGCGGGCGTCCACATGTAGGGATCATCACTCCCCTATGGTCATTACTCGCCGTACAGTCGCCTCATGACCGAACAGCTCGCCACCAGTCGGCGCAGGGAGATCGTCGGGCTGGCCGTGCCGGCGTTTCTCGCCCTGGTCGCCGAGCCGATGTTCCTGCTGGCCGACGCGGCCATCATCGGCCACCTGGGCACCAGCGAGCTGGCCGGTCTCGGCGTTGCGGCGGCGGTGCTGCAGACGCTGGTCGGCCTGTGCGTCTTCCTCGCCTACGGCACCACGGCGAGCGTCGCGCGTCGGCTCGGTGCCGGCGACGTGCGCGGCGCGCTCGGCCAGGGCGTCGACGGTCTCTGGCTGGCGATCCTCATCGGTGTCCCGGTGACCATCCTCGGCATGCTGCTCACGACACCGCTCGTCGAGGCTTTCGGCGCCGGCAGCGAGACGACCGGACACGCCGCGACGTACCTCCGGCTCGCCCTCCTCGGCACCACCCCGCTCCTGATGATGCTGGCCGCGACCGGTGTGCTGCGCGGCCTGCAGGACACCCGAACCCCGCTCGTCGTCGCGGTCGCCGGCAACGGGCTCAACATCGCGCTCAACCTGCTGCTCGTGTACGGCGTCGGCAGCATCAACGGTCTCGGCATCGCCGGCTCGGCCATCGGCACGGTGCTGGCCCAGGTTGCGTCGGCCGCCGCCCTCGTCTGGGTCGTGGTCCGCGCGGCCCGTCGCGAGAACGCGCCCCTGTCGCCCGACCGACCCGGCATCACCGCCGCAGCCCGCGCGGCCGTGCCGCTCGTCGTACGCACCCTGACCCTGCGCGCCGCCCTGCTCGTCACGACGTACGCCGTCGTGGTGGCCGGCCACGGCCGGGCGACCGAGCTCGCGACCCATCAGCTGGCCTTCACGATCTGGACCTTCCTGGCCTTCGCGCTCGATGCGCTGGCCATCGCGGCGCAGGCGATCACCGGCCGCTACCTCGGCGCCGGCGACGTCATCGGCACCCGCCAAGTCACCGCGCAGATGATCCGGTGGGGCATCGGCGCGGGCGTGGTCTGCGGCGTACTCCTCGCCGCCAGCAGCCCGCTCCTCGGCCCGCTCTTCAGCGACGACCCACGGGTCCACGACCTGCTCGTGCCGGTGCTCGTCGTGGCGGCGATCGGGCAGCCGGTCGCCGGCATCGTGTTCGTGCTCGACGGAGTGCTCATCGGTGCCGGTGACGGTCGCTACCTCGCCTGGGCCGGCGTGGTCGTGCTCGCCATGACCACCCCGGCGATCCTCGTCGCGGCATTCGTGACGCACTCGCTGGTGTGGGTGTGGATCGCGTTCACGGTCGTCTTCATGGGCGGCCGCTGCTGGCTGCTGACCCGGCGCGCGCGCGACGACGCCTGGCTGGTGACCGGCGCCTGACCAGCCAGCGCTGGCTAGTCTCACTCCCGTGAAGCCGCTGCAATCCGTCGCGATGGGGCTCGTGATCGTCGCGATCACCGCCCGCCTCGGGGGGTACGACGCGCTGCCGGACCCGCTCGGCTGGCTGCTCGTGATCAACGGGCTGCGCCGTCTGCCCGTGGCGTACCGCCAGCGCTCGACGATGGTCTGGCTGTGCGTGCTGGTGCTCGTCGTATCCGTGGTGCTGTGGTTCCCAGAGACCGGGACCTGGCTCGACGACCACGACGCCTCGTTGCGCTGGGCTGCCAACCTGCCGCAGGCGCTCGTGCTCGCGTGGTTCGCCCACACGCTGGCGGGCCAGGCCGTGCTCACCGACGCCAGGGCAGCCCGCTGGCTGCGCACCACCGCCACCCTGATCACGGTGACCGCGATGGCGCCGGTGCTGGTGTTCGGTGGCGGGATCGGCGCGCTCGAGGTGCCGTCGTACGTGCTGGCCGCCCTCGCCCTGCTGATGCTCATCTGGCTGTTGTTCGGCTACTCCGGTCGGGTGTGGGCGTCTCGCGAGGCGACATCCGCCGACGTTCGCTGAGACCCGGACACGCAGAACGGCCCGCCTCCCCCGAAGGGGCAGCGGGCCGTTCGCGTGTGGTGGAGCTGGGTCAGGCCGGGATGACGTTGAGGGCCACCGTGGCGAACACCTCGTCGTCGAGCTTGACCGAGACCTCGTGGTTGCCGAGCGCCTTGATCGAGTTGCCGACCACGATGGTCCGCTTGTCGACGGGCTCGCCCGACGCATCGGTCAGGGCGGTGGCGATGTCGGCCGAGGTGACGGCGCCGAACAGACGGCCGCTCTCGCCCGCGCGCACCTTGAGGGCAACCGGG
This sequence comes from Nocardioides sp. InS609-2, assembly GCF_023208195.1. Taxonomy (NCBI): domain Bacteria; kingdom Bacillati; phylum Actinomycetota; class Actinomycetes; order Propionibacteriales; family Nocardioidaceae; genus Nocardioides; species Nocardioides sp. InS609-2. The sequence continues at coordinate 2,607,093 of NZ_CP060034.1, forward strand.
TTGGCCTCGAGCTTCGCCTTGATCTGCACGGCGTGGTCGCGGTCACGGACCGCACGCGAGGTGCGGGCGGCCGTGATCGACTCGACGGTCTTCTCGGCGCCACGGGTCCAGCGGATCGCCACACCACGCGGGACGAGGTAGTTACGGCCGTAGCCGTCCTTGACCTCGACCACGTCGCCGGCGGCACCGAGCCCGGTCACTTCCTGGGTCAGGATGAGCTTCATTTCGTCAACTCTCCTTAACGACCGGTGGACGTGTAGGGCAGAAGCGCGACCTCGCGGGCGTTCTTGACTGCCATGGCCACGTCGCGCTGGTGCTGGACGCAGTTGCCGGTGACCCGACGCGCACGGATCTTGCCGCGGTCGGAGATGAACTTGCGGAGGAGAGTGGTGTCCTTGTAGTCGACACCGGTCGCCTTCTCCTTGCAGAACTGGCAAACCTTCTTCTTGGGCTTGCGAATCACTGCCTTGGCCATTGTGGTGCTCCCTTTCTAGAAGCCCGGCTCCGGTTGGTTACGGAGACGGAATGGTTGAGGTGTATTCGGATGGGTGCTGCTGGTTTCGAGACGGGCGCAGAGCGCCCTGCTCAACCCGGTGGGTCAGAACGGGGGCTCGTCGGACGAGCCGACACCCGGGGCCCCCCACGGGTCGGCCTGCTGGCCGCCCTGGTTGCCCTGGTTGCTCTGGCCGCCACCGACGGGAGCGGACTGGCCGCCCCCCTGGTTGCCGCCGAAGCCGCCCTGGGACCCGCCACCTTGCGGTGCCGGAGTGGCCCACGGGTCGTTGCCGGCCTGCTGCTGCTGGCCGCCACCGGAGTAGCCACCGCTGTCGCCACCCTGACGGGTGGTGCGGGTGACCTTCGCGGTCGCGTACTTCAGCGACGGACCGACCTCGTCGACGTCGATCTCCATGACGGTGCGCTTCTCACCTTCACGGGTTTCGTACTGACGCGACTTGAGCCGCCCCTGCACCACGACCCGCATCCCCTTCTGGAGGGACTCGGCGACGTTCTCTGCCGCCTGCCTCCAGATCGAGCAGGAGAGGAACAGCGCGTCGCCGTCCTTCCACTCGTTGGTCTGCCGGTCGAAGGTCCGCGGGGTCGACGCGATCCGGAAGTTCGCCACGGCCGCACCCGAGGGGGTGAAGCGCAGCTCCGGGTCGTCGACCAGGTTGCCGACCACGGTGATGACGGTCTCGCCTGCCATGTCAGGTGTCCTATCTGATCCTTGAATGTCTGCCGGTGGTCATCGTGTACGACGGCACCGACAAGCGAAAGAGGTCATCCACAGCTCAGCGAGGGCCGGGCTTGATGACCTTCGTACGCAGGATGGACTCGTTGAGCGTGAGCTGGCGGTCGAACTCCTTGACCGTGGCCGGCTCGGCCTGCAGCGAGATGATGGCGTAGATGCCTTCGGCGTTCTTCTTGACCTCGTAGGCGAGGCGGCGACGTCCCCAGACGTCAACGCTCTCGACGGTGCCGCCATCCTTGCGGATGACGTTGAGGTACTTGTCGAGCGACGGCTCGATGGTTCGCTCTTCAAGGCTGGGGTCGAGGATGACCATTACTTCGTATGCGCGCAAAGCGGTCTCCACCTCCTGTGGGCTCGGCGGCCACGGTCTCTCCGTGGCAGGAGGGCTTGCGTTCACGGCGTACGGCGAGTGCCGGGCCGTGGTTCGGCGTCACGCACCATATGGATGGGCGGGACAAAGAACGCTCAAGGCTAACAGCGCACCCAGCGGACCATGGAATCGATGACCTGTGGATGAGCGGACGCACGGATCGCCGATCGTGGCTAGCGTCGGGGCATGCTCCGGACCCGCCCTCCCGAGACCCTCGTCGCCGGCCGGTACGTCCTGCTCGACCAGATCGGCGCCGGGGGGATGGGGTCGGTCTGGCGCGCACGTGACGGCCGCACCGGACGGCTCGTCGCTGCCAAGGTGCTGGGTCACCACAGCGACGCGCTGCTGGTGCGGTTCGTCCGTGAGCAGGCGGTCCGCATCCGCCACCCGCACGTGCTCGCGCCCACCGGCTGGGTCGCCGAGGACGACCTGGTCGTGATCGTCATGGACCTCGTCACCGGCGGCTCCGTGCAGACAATGCTCGCCGAACACGGCCCACTGCCCGAGGGGTACGTCGCCCGCGTGCTCGAGCAGACACTGCGCGGGCTGGCCGCCGTGCACGCCGCAGGTGTGGTGCACCGCGACATCAAGCCTGGCAACCTGCTGCTCGAGCCGACCCGCGACGGCACTCCCGACGTACGCATCGCCGACTTCGGCGTCGCCGCCGTGCTCGCCGGCGACCGCTTCACCAGCGCGCCCGGCGCGATCGGCACCGACGGCTTCATGGCCCCCGAGCAGGCCCTCGGTGGCGCCCCCGACCCGCGCCAGGACCTCTACTCCGTCGGCGCCGTCGGGCTACACCTGCTCACCGGCATCCACCCGAGCCGCACACCCGAGATCCCGTCGAGCCGGCTTCGCCCCCTCCTCGAGCGCCTCCTCGCCCCCGAGGTGGAGGACCGCCCCGCCAGCGCCGACGAGGCGCTGCGCCTCCTACGCCGCCTCGACCCGCCGTACGACGGAGGGCCCTCCGCGCCCGACCGGCTGGGCCCGGCTCCCGACGAGGCACGCGTGCCCCTCGCTGCCCGGCTCCAGATCGCGGCGTTCGGCGCGATCACGCTCGGCTGCGCGGTCGTGGCTGCCCTGTTGCTGCGTTGACCCAACCGCCCGACGACACACCGCATCTCTCCGGGTGACGATGAACTGACCTACACAGGAGCTGCGATGTCCCGACCACCGGACGACGACGAGTTCGCCGAGCTCGTCCATGCTGCGTGGCCCTCGCTCTACCGCACCGCCTACCTGCTGCTCGGCGATCGGGCCGAGGCGGAAGATCTGGTGCAGACCGCGCTTGCCAAGACGTACGCCGCGTGGGGATCGGTCCGCAGCGTGGAGGCAGCGCCGGCGTACGCCCGGGCCGTGCTGCACAACACCGCCTCGTCGTGGTTCCGCAAGCGCTCGTGGCGCAACGAGCGACCGACCGAGACGCTTCCCGAGATCGCCCACGACTTCGACCTCAGCAACCGGCCGGCGGTGCTCGCCGCGCTCGCCCAGCTCCCGCAGCGCCAGCGGGCGGTCGTGGTGCTCCGCTATTACGAGGACCTCGGCGTCGCCGACACGGCGCGTGCGCTCGGTTGTTCCGAGGGCACCGTCAAGAGCCAGACCTTCGACGCGCTGACCCGGCTGCGCACCCTTCTCGGCGACACGGTCGTCGCCGACGTACTCACCCAGGACCTGCCATGACCGAGCGACTCTCCCAGCTCATCCACGACGAAGCGCGAGGCCTCGACATCCCGGCCCCCTCGACGGACGCGATCCTGACGCGCGGACGACGCACGCGCCGCCGGCAGCAGGCACTCACCGGCGCAGCGGCCCTGGCCGTCGTCGCTGTCGTCGCCGGCGGGGCAGTCTTCGCTGGGAGCATCGGCGACGACACCGCCCGCGACATCGCCCCCGCAGACACGGTCGACACCGGCCCGAGCTTCGCGGTCGGCAACACCGTCTACCTCGACGGCGGCAAGGTGCAGGCCACGATCGCCGACAAGGCAGTCAAGTCGCTGTACTACACGTCGGCTGGCACGCTGGTCCGGCACGGCGAGAACGACTTCAGCGACCGTGGCGGACCGCAGCGCTTCAGCCTGGTCACGCCCAACGGCGACGTGCTGCCGGTGAGCGTCGTGACCGAGGAGACGGTCCCCGGCGTCGATCCCGACCAGCCCTACCTCGCCTACGCCGTGATCACCGACGGCCGAGTCGAGGTGGTGGTGCACGACATCACCACCGACACCGAGGTCGCTCGGGTGCCCGTGACCGACGACTTCGAGGGTGGCTGGAACGCGCCGCCGGTCGCGATCGAGGGCGACCTCGTGTACGTCGGCACCGACACCGCGCCCACCGTCGTCAACTGGCGCACCGGCGAGGAGTCGTCGACCGACCGGGTCGACGGCCCATTAGTGCAGGTGTCCGGGGGCCGCAGCGTCGTGCAGAGGGCCGACGACCACCTCACGGTGCTCGACGTCGCTACCGGCGAGATGTTGGACCTGATCGAGCTCCCCCCGAGCGAGTACGGCACGGTGCTGCTCTCTCCCGACGGTCGCTACGCGATGGTCGGTGACCAGGTTGCCGACCCCGGTGGCGAGTCGGCGGACACCACGGTCCGCACGATCGGCAGTGGCGACGAGGTCGTCCTCGACGGGCCGTCGTACGACTGGGGCTGGACGGCCGACGGCGACCTGTTCCGGATCACCGGCAAGGGGCTGCAAACCTGCGCTGCTGACTCGGGCATATGCGACACCACCCCCCTTCCCGACGGTCTCAGCGCTGAGGCAGCCGAGGTCAAGCTGGGCGGGCAGCTGTACGAGTCCTGACCTGTCGGCGGCCGGTCCTAGGCTGGCCGCCATGAGCATCAGCATCGGAGCCCACGTCGACCAGGCCGACCCGATCGCCGAGGCGCGAGCTCGCGACACCAAGGTCGTCCAGTTCTTCCTCGGTGACCCACAGGGCTACCAGGGCCCCGTCGTGCAGTACGCCGGAGGCGCGAGCGGGCTTCGTGCCGACGCCGAGGCAGCCGGGATCGACCTCTACGTCCACGCGCCGTACATCGTCAACGTCGCCACCACCAACAACCGGATCCGGATCCCGAGCCGCAAGCTGCTGCAGCAGCACGTCGACGCCGCGGCCGAGATCGGGGCCAAAGGGCTGATCGTGCACGGCGGCCACGTCGAGAACAAGTCCGACGACCCGCGCATCATCGAGACCGGCTTCGACAACTGGCGCAAGGCGATCGCGGCCACCGACCTCAAGCTGCCGGTGCTGATCGAGAACACTGCCGGGGGCGAGAACGCGATGACCCGCTACCTCGAGCGCATTGCCGGGGTGTGGTCGGCGATCGAGGGCACCGAGGGCGACGACCTGGTCGGGTTCTGCCTCGACACCTGCCACGCCCACGCGGGCGGCAACCCGCTCGAGACGATCGTCGACGACATCCGCAGGATCACCGGCCGCATCGACCTCGTGCACTGCAACGACAGCCGCGACGAGTTCGACTCCGGCGCCGACCGGCACGCCAGCCTCGGCGCCGGCAAGATCGACCCCGACCTGCTGGCCGCGGTGGTCCGCGACGCGGGCGCCCCGGTCATCTGCGAGACGCCGGGCGGCGCAGACGAGCACAGCGCCGACTTCGCCTGGCTGCGCGAGCGAATGTGAAGTTTGAGCTGCGGCTTCCCGGGTAACCCCATTGCCACGGGCGGACAGGGGCTCGACAGGGACGGGGGTCTTGTCGAGTCCCTGTTGTGTCTGTCAGTCGCGGGAGCGCGGGCGGGTAGCCTCGGTGCCGTGTCATCTTCCCCCCTGAACCCCCCGCTGTCACTCCGCTCGGCCTCCTCCGCCGAGCACCTCGCCCACATCCGCAGCCAGCCGTCCGCGAGCTTCCTGCAGACCCCTGCGTGGGCGCTCGTGAAGCCCGAGTGGCGCAATGAGTCCGTGGTCTGGGAGCGCGACGGGCAGATCGTCGGCTCCGCGTTGGTGCTCTACCGCCAGCTGCCGCGGCTCAAGCGCTACCTCGCCTACCTGCCCGAGGGCCCGGTCATCGACTGGGAGACCGACGACCTCGCCGGCTGGCTCGCCCCGCTCGCCGCGCACCTCGAGAAGCAGGGTGCCTTCGGCGTACGCATCGGACCACCCGTCGTCACCCGCCGCTGGAGTGCCGCGCAGGTCAAGGACGGCATCGCCGACGACGCCGTACGACGTCTCGACGACGTGCCCCCGCTCGAGCGCGGCCAGGCCGGCGCCTGCGTCGTCTCGCAGCTGCACGAGCTCGGCTGGCGCCCGCAGGCGGTGGAGGGCGGCTTCGCGGCCGGCCAGCCGCAGTACAACTTCCAGCTCCCCCTCGATGGCCGCACCGAGGACGACGTCCTCAAGGGCATGAACCAGCAATGGCGCCGCAACATCAAGAAGGCCGCCAAGGAGGGCGTCGTGGTCACCCGCGGCACCGACGGTAGCGACCTCAAGGCGTTCCACGACCTCTACGTGCACACCGCCGAGCGCGACGGCTTCACCCCGCGCCAGCTCGGCTACTTCACCACGATGTACGACGCACTCTCGGCCGAGGATCCCGACCGCATCGTCGTACACCTGGCCCATCACGAGGCTGATCTTGTCGCCGCGACGATTTCGATCCGGGTCGGCACCCACTCGTGGTACTCCTACGGCGCCTCCTCCACCGAGAAGCGCGACGTGCGGGGCTCCAACGCGATCCAGTGGGCGATGATCAGCGACGCGCTCGCGGCCGGGTGCGCGGTCTACGACATGCGCGGCATCACCGACACGCTCGACTCCGACGACCCGCACGTCGGGCTGATCCAGTTCAAGGTCGGCACGGGCGGCGAGGCCGTCGAGTACGCCGGCGAGTGGGACCTGCCGCTCAACAAGGCTCTGTACAAGGCCTTCGACCTCTACATGAAGCGTCGTTCCTCGTGAGTCTCTCCCTCACCGTCGACGGCGACCGCTGGCGCAGCCACCTGCGCCGGGTGGCCCAGAGCACACCCGGCCTGGTGCCGGTCGCGAAAGGCAACGGCTACGGCTTCGGCATCGGCCGGCTGGCTCGCAAGACGCAGTGGCTGGGCCTCGACACCCTCGCCGTCGGCACGTACGTCGAGCTGCCCGAGGTCGCGACCCGCTTCGACGGCGACCTCCTGGTGCTCACCCCGTGGCGTCCGTTCGGTCCTGCACTCGAGGTGGACCCGGCCATCGTTCGGCGCGTGATCCACACGGTCAGCAGGCCCGAGGACCTCGGCGCGCTGCGCGCCCACGACCCGCACGCGCGCTACGTGCTCGAGCTCGCCACGTCGATGCTGCGGCACGGCATGTCCGGCCGCCAGCTGCGCACCCTCGACCTCGACGCTCAGCGGGCGGGCCCCGGCCTCGAGGGCATCGCGCTGCACCTGCCACTCGAGCAGGGCTCCCACATCGGCGAGGTGCGCCGCCTGCTCAACGACATCGTCGGCTCCGGCGTCGACACCCGCACCGTCTGGGTCAGCCACCTCACGCCCGACGAACTGGCGACGCTGCGCACCTCGTATGCCGACTTCACGATCCGGCCGCGCACCGGCACCGCGCTGTGGCTCGGCGACCGCGGCGCACTGCGCGTCACGGCCACCGTCCTCGACGTGCACCCGCTAGAGCGCGGCGACGCGTTCGGATACCGCAGCCGCACCGCGCCCAAGTCGGGCCACCTGCTCATCGTCTCCGGAGGTACGGCGCACGGCATCGGCCTCGAGGCGCCCACCGGCGAGTCGTCGCTGAAGGCCCGCGCGGCCACGCTGGCCCGAGGCGGTCTCGATGCCGTCGGCTTCGTGCGGTCGCCGTACTCCATCGACGGCAAGCAGCGGCTCTTCGCCGAGACGCCGCACATGCAGGCCTCGATGCTGTTCGTGCCCGCGGGCGCGCACGTGCCGAAGGTCGGCGACGAGATCGACGTGCGGGTGCGCTACACCGCCACGTCGTTCGACAGCGTCACGATCGACTGACGGGCGGAACCGGTTTCGAGACAGACGCTGGCGCGTCATTCTCAGCCAGCGGTTGGCGCAGGACGTCACGCGCGACGATCGCGACGAGGTAGAGCTCGGTCGCGATCCGCAGCAGGGTCGCGATCGAGTAGAACCCGGCGTCGCCGCCGCCGGCGGGCGCGAGGTAGTCGCCGAGGTAGAGCCACACGGCCGCGAAGTAGACGATCTCGCCGGTCTGCCAGATCAGCAGGTCGCGCCAGCGCGGCCGGGCCAGCGCGGCGAGCGGCAGCAGCCACAGGACGTACTGCGGCGAGTAGACCTTGTTGATGAGCAGGAAGCCGGCCACGACCAGGAAGCCCAGCTGTGCAAGGCGCGGCGTCGCCGGCGCCTTGAGCCCGATCAGCAGCACTCCGACGCACCAGGCGCCGAAGAACAGCCACGAGACCTTGTTGATCAGCTCGGGCTGCATGGGGTGGTCGAACACCTGTTGGAGCACGAGCCAGATCGAGCCGAGATCGGCGCCGCGCCCGGAGTTGAAGGTCCAGAAGACCTTCCACTCCGCAGGCCCGGAGATGTACGCCGGCGCGTTGGCCAGCAGCCAGGCCACGGCCGCGGAGCCGGCCACTGCCCCGAAGTCGAACACCGGGTCGGACTCCTCGGTGTCGCCATTTCCGTCGACCCGGCGCAGCCGGCGCAGGCAGATGACCAGGATGCCGCCCAGCAGGAAGAGCGGGTACAGCTTCGTCGCCGTGCCGAGACCGATCAGCACGCCCGTGAGCACCGGTCGGTCGCGCGACCACGTCCAGAGCGCGGCCGCCACGAGCGTGACGGCCAGGAGGTCCCAGTTGATCAGGGCAGTCAGGGCCAGGGTCGGCGCGATGGCGAACCCAGCGGCGTCCCAGGGGCGGCGCCGGGTGACGCCTGCCAAGAACCAGGTCGCCAGCAGGGCGAGCAGCGCGAAGCCCACGGCGTTGACCGCGGTGTAGAGCCGGGCCTCCTTGGCGACGTCGCGGGTGCCGTCATCCGGAGCGATGGCGCGGGTGACCTTCGCGGTCGCCCAGGCCCAGTAGGAGATGCCGACGGGGTACTCCATGACGTCGAACTGGGCGCGCACGACCGGGTCGTCGGTGTAGGGCCAGTGCCCGTCGGCCAGGCCACGCCCGTAGTAGAGCGGGGGCAGGTCGGAGTAGCACATGTTGTTGTAGTTCTCGGCGCCGTCCTGCCACAGCGAGTTGGCACACGGCGCCTTCTGCACCAGGCCGACCGCGAAACAGAGCGCGGTCAGCAGCAGCAGCACGCGCACCGGCGACCAGAAGCGGTGTGGCGCGGCGTGCCTGCCCATCGGCCCACCGACCGACTCGGAGACGGCGGCCACGACCGAGTCGTCCTGCGTCGGGTGGACCCGCGACTCGAACTCGTCCCCCGTGGATCGCCCCGTCACGGGTGGCTCAGGCCGGCGGGGGTGTCGACGACACGGGCGGTGGGGGCGGCGTCGGCGTCTCCGGCGGCGGAGGTGGGGGCGGAGGTGGAGGCGTCGGGACCAGCGTCGGCGGCACCGGGGTCGGCGTGGGCGTCGGTGTCGGGGTCGGCTTGTCGGTCGGCTTCTTGGTCGGCGCCTTCGTGGGCTGTCTGCTCGGCGGCGGCGGGGGCGGCGGCGGCACATACGGCTCGTGACCCGTCGAGGGCGCCTCGCCGTCGACGTACGCGGGCTCCGGGAAGTCCTCGATCTCCATGCCGTCGGTGGCCTGCTGCATGATCGCGGTCCACGTGTCAGCGGGGTAGTCGGCACCGAAGTACGACGGCAGCCAGCCGTCGAGCTGGTTGTCGCCGTCGCCGCGGACGTACATCACGGCGGCCGCGAGCTGCGGGGTGTAGCCGGCGAACCACGCCGACGAGACGACGTCCTCGCCGCCCTTTCCGGGGGCGGTCGCCGTGCCGGTCTTGCCGGCCGCGGGACGGCCCAGGGCCAGTGCGGCCCGGCCGGTGCCGTTCTGGACGACCTGCTGCATGGCGTACGACGTGTCGGCGGCGATGTCCTCGTCGACCGCGGTGCGGGTCTTCTCCGGACGGTTGTAGAGCACCTCGCCGTCCTTGCCGACGACCTTCTCGACCACGTGGGCGTCGGCGCGCTCGCCGCCGTTGGCGATGGAGGCGTAGGCGTTGGCCATGTTGATCGGGCTGACCCGGCCCTTTCCCAGGGTGATGAGCGTGTCGTCGGGCAGGAAGTCGACCGTGCGCATCGGTATGCCGGGGTACTTGTTGGACGGCTTGTCACCGGGGATGCCGAGGGCGCGGGCCATGTCGTAGATCGCCTGCGGGCCGTCGTCCATCGAGGCGGACATTTCCATGAACGCGGTGTTGATGGACTCCTCGGTGGCGTTCACCAGGTCGACCGACGAGCCGTAGTCGTTGCCGAGCCCGTCGGAGCCGGTGCCCTCGTTGTTGACCTGGAGGCCGTCGGGGAACTCGTAGGGCGAGTTGCCCTCGAAGGAGTCCTCGAGGCTGAAGCCCTGCTTGATCGCCGCGGCGATGGTCAGCGGCTTGATCGTGGAGCCCGCCATGCCGCCGGTCGCGGCCCAGTTGATCTGGGAGTCGAGGAAGTCCTGGCCGCCGTAGAACCCGCGCACCGCGCCGGTGCCGGGCTCGACCAGGGCCGCGCCGATGTGCAGCTCCTTGTCGCCGAACCCGTCCGGACGCTGCGCCTGTACGCCGTCCTCCGCGGCCGCCATGGCCGAGGGAGTGAACGTCGTGGTGATGCGCAGGCCGTCACCGTCGATCTGCTCGTCGGTGAACTGAAGGCGCTTGAGCTCGTCGCGGACCAGGGTCAGCATGTGACCCTTCTGGCCACCGAGCTGGCTCTCGGCCTTGATCTTGGGGAACTTCGGAAGGCGCTTGGCCGCCTGGTCCGCGTCCGCCGCGGAGATCTTGCCCATCTCGGCCATGCCGTTCAGGGCGTACTCGTAGCGGACCCGCAGCGCTTCCTTGGCTTCCTTGCCGTTGGCCGGGTCGAGGTTGCTCGGGTTGTTCAGCACGCTGGCCAGCACAGCCGACTCGCGGAGGTTCAGCTTGCTGGCCGGCTTGTCGAAGAACGCCTGCGCGGCGGCCTGGACGCCGTACGCACCGCGGCCGAAGTAGATGGTGTTGAGGTAGCCCTCGAGGATCTGCTCCTTGCTCACCTCGCGCTGGATCTTCAGCGACAAGATGGCCTCGGTGATCTTGCGCTGGAGGCTGCGCTCGCTGGTGAGGTAGAGGATCTTGACGTACTGCTGGGTGATCGTCGACGCGCCCTGGGTGGAGCCGCCGCTGGCGTTGGAGAACGCCGCCCGGACAATGCCCTTGGGGTCGATGCCCTTGTCGGTGTAGAAGGAGCGGTTCTCGGCCGCGACCACCGCGTCCTTGAGCGTGTCGGGCATCTCGTCGAGCGGGATGGAGTCGCGGTTCTGGTTGGCGTAGCGACCCAGCTCGCTCTTGCCGTCGGCGTAATAGACGAAGCTGGTCTGCGTCTCGAAGTCCTTGTTTGGGTCCGGGATGTCGATCGCCTGGTACAGCGCGACGAACGTCCCCGCGCCGATCAGGGCGCCGACCAGGACGACCACCAGCAGCCACTTCAGGGCGCGCCGCACCCGGGTCCCGCGGGTGACGGGGGGCTTCTTGGGGCGCTTGGTCACGGGGCGGCCGTCGGCTCGGCGCTTTGCACTCACGGCGGTAAGGGTAATCAACCCACGGTCGAGTGCAGACTTCTCGACATTTCAGGTGTAGCGGATATATCGCTACGATAGGTCGCATGGCACGTCGTGCAGAGACCATCGAGCTCGCAGTCCTCGGACTGCTGCACGAGGGACCCATGCACGGATACGAGCTGCGCAAGCGCCTGAACCTCATGCTCGGCTGGGGGCGCGTGCTCTCCTACGGGTCGCTGTACCCGACCTTGAAGAAGATGCTGCGGGCCACGCTGATCGAGGAGGCCGTGGGCGATCCCACGCTCATCACCCGGCGCCCGCGCATCGTCTATCAGGTCACCGAGGCCGGCCACGCGGAGTTCGAGCGGCTGATGGCCGAGGTCGGGCCGACCGCGTGGGAGGACGACAACTTCGACATCCGGTTCGCGTTCTTCGGTCGCACCGACATGGAGATCCGGCTGCGCGTGCTCGAGGGCCGTCGTACTCGCCTCCAGGAGCGGCTCGACCGGGTGCAGACCGACCTGGCCCGCACGCAGAAGGAAGTCGACCGGTACGCCGGAGAGCTGCAGCGTCACGGGGTCGAGTCGGTCGAGCGCGAGGTCCGCTGGCTGTCCGACCTCATCAACGCCGAGCGGGCCAACCCCGCCCCGGCGCCCGAACACACCGAATAGCAGAGAACTAGCAACGAAGGAGACCCTCATGGGTTCGGTACGAGTGGCAATCGTGGGAGTCGGCAACTGCGCCACCTCCCTGATCCAGGGCGTGGAGTACTACAAGGACGCCGACCCCGACGGTTCCGTCCCGGGTCTCATGCACGTCAAGTTCGGCGAGTACCACGTCTCTGACGTGCAGTTCGTCGCGGCGTTCGACGTCGACGACAAGAAGGTCGGCAAGGACCTCTCCGAGGCCATCAACGCCTCCGAGAACAACACCATCAAGATCGCGGACGTGCCCACCCTCGGCATCGACGTGCTGCGTGGCCCGACGATGGACGGTCTCGGCAAATACTACCGCGAGACGATCGAGGAGTCGGCGGCCGAGCCGGTCGACGTCGTACAGGCTCTCAAGGACGCCAAGGCCGACGTGCTCGTCTCCTACCTCCCGGTGGGCTCCGAGCAGGCCGACAAGTTCTACGCGCAGTGCGCCATCGACGCCGGGGTCGGCTTCGTCAACGCCCTGCCCGTCTTCATCGCCTCCGACCCCGTGTGGGCCAAGAAGTTCGAGGACGCCGGCGTCCCGATCGTCGGTGACGACATCAAGAGCCAGGTCGGCGCGACCATCACCCACCGCGTGATGGCCAAGCTGTTCGAGGACCGCGGTGTCGCGCTGGACCGCACCTACCAGCTCAACGTAGGCGGCAACATGGACTTCAAGAACATGCTCGAGCGCGAGCGCCTGGAGTCGAAGAAGGTCTCGAAGACCCAGGCCGTGACGTCGAACCTGCGGGGCGAGCTCGCCAACAAGGTCAGCGACCGCAACGTGCACATCGGCCCGTCCGACTACGTGCAGTGGCTCGACGACCGCAAGTGGGCCTACGTCCGCCTCGAGGGTCGCGCGTTCGGCGACGTGCCGCTGAACCTCGAGTACAAGCTCGAGGTCTGGGACTCCCCCAACTCGGCCGGCATCATCATCGACGCCGTGCGCGCCGCGAAGATCGCCATGGACCGCGGCATCGGTGGCCCGATCATCGCCGCGTCGACGTACCTGATGAAGTCGCCTCCGGTGCAGATGCCCGACGACATCGGTCGCCAGGAGCTGGAGAAGTTCATCCGCGGCGAGTGACCCTCCGCCTCATCGGAGCGACGCCCCGCTCGACCTTCGTGGTCGTGCGGGGCGTCGGCCGTTTCCAGACGTCCGCTCGGCGCTGGATACCATTCGGGCCTCGGCGTCCGGGGTTGGCCCGGCACCGACGACCTGCGTGACCTCTACGAGGACGCACCGCCGGGCACCCTGGGGATCACCCACGACACCGCCTATGTTCACGCACCCTCCGACGTCCTGACGGTCGGTCTTTCCGGCGGGGAGGTGACCGCCGAGGACGTCGACGAGGTCTTCAGCACGACCCAGCCCTGGTACTCGCCGCGCTACCAGGACGACCTGAACGGCGGTCCATGGAACCCTTCTCGCACCTGGGCGATCGACCGGGCCGAGCCGCGCGACCGGTTCGTGTCGGGCGACGGTCGGCGGGTGGAGGTCATCCCCGGCACCCCGACGTGGTCACTCAGCCACTGGATCGACGACCACACGGCGGTGGGGTTCGCCGTGCACGCCCCGCCCGACGACGGCTTCCTCGACCAGCAGGCGGAGACAACCCTGATGACCTGCACCGTGCCCGACGGCGCCTGCACGCTGGTCCCGGAGGCGGCGGGACCTCCCGGCAGCGTGCTGCTGCCGAACAGCAGCCTGCTCTGAGCGTTCGGTCCCGGCGCCGGGTTGTGTCGAACGCTTGACACAAGAGGGGCTGCCCTGGATTCTTGACTTGTACCAATGTATTGATACAAGGGGGTCGGGATGTTCGGCGTCGGAACCATAGAGCTGCTGGTGCTGGGCCTGCTCCCGGTGGTCTTCGTCATGGTCATGCTGGTGGTGCTGCTGGCGTTCGCCCGCCGGGACGTGAAGACCGGCCGCGAGTGGCTGGCCGTCGTGGCGATCCGGATCGTCGGTGGAGCTGCCGGCGTCGCGGCAGCGGGCGCCACGGTGTTCCGGCCGATGGCCGGTGTCGACCTGGGACTGGGACGCGGGCTGCTGCTCGCACCCGCGATCGTGGGCCTTGGCGTCATGCTCGGGGTCGCGGTCGGCGAGACCGTCGTACGGCCCCGGCGCGCGGCCGGACTGCGCACCGCCTCGCTCGAGCCGCGCCGGGTGTGGGCCTACCTCCCTCGACCACTGAGCTGGACGGTGGCGCTTCTCGGCGGACTGCTCGTGGCGACGCTGGCGCTGACCACCGTCACCGCCTCGGCCGATGACATGGGCCGAGCCGGTCGCAGCCTGGGGTGCCAGACAGGTAGCTTCAGCACGTCACACGGCCCGTATCCGGGCAGCTTCTACAGCCTTCCACTGTTGGCGATCCTCGCGCTGGTGGCCGTCGTCGGACTGCTTGCGGCCCGCGTCGTCGTGCGCCGCCCGCGCGGCTTCGCGCCGTCCGAGTACGGCGACGGCGCGCTGCGCATGCGGTCGCTGACGGTCATCGTGGCGGCCGCCGGGTTGGCGATCGCCGCCACGCACGCCGGAGTCGCCCTCACCGCCGGTGGCGCGCTCAACCAGATCGGCGGCAGTGAGTGCGGCGCCGGCTGGATGGCCCCGGTCGGACTGTCCCTGCTCGTCAGCCTGCCGATCGCCGTGGTGGTGACGTGCTGGTGTGGCCTGCGACTACTGCTGACCGACCGGCTTGGTGCACCTGACCGTGTCGCCGTGCGATGAGTGCCCTGGTCACCGTCGACCCCGACGACCCGACGCCGCCCTATGAGCAGGTACGCCGCCAGCTCGCCGACCTGATCGGCGTCGGTCGGCTCGCCCCCGGCGACCGGATACCCCCGCTGCGCCAGCTGGCCGGGGATCTCGGGCTGGCCGTCGGCACGGTCGCTCGCGCGTACCGCGAGCTGGAGTCGGCCGGGTTGCTGGAGTCGCGCCGAGGTGGTGGCACCCGGGTCGCTCGAACTTCGGGCCCCGTCAGTGGCTCGCTGGGTGACACGACTAGTCGACGGGTCGACGATCTCGCCGCGTCGTACGTGATGAGGGCGCGGGCGCTGGGGGCCGATGACCGGCTGGTCCGGGACGCCGTACGCCGGCAGCTGGGCTGAGGTTTGTGGGGTTTGCCTGCCCCACGAGGGTGACGTTCCCCCGCCTAGGCGGGGACCATGAACGCAACCTCAGCGCTCCGCTTCCGCCTTGATCCGGCCCAGCGTCGAGCGCATCCCCTCGCGCAGGTGGGCGGCGAAGCCCTGCTGGCCACCCATCAGCGCGCGAGTGAACTTCGCGGAGATGTCGGAGATCCCGTCGGGCGCCTCGCGGCGCTGGGTGATCCGGGTGCCGCCCTCGGTGGACTCGAGGGTGAACGACCAGATCGTGAAGTTGTCCTTGATCCGGAACGCGATCTCCTGGTGCGGCTCGAAGCGCACCACCTTCGACTGCGTGGGCCACACGAGCAGGCCGCGACGGTTGATGTTGAAGAAGCGGGTACTCAGCTGGATCGGGCCGGAGCCACGCTGGAAGCTCTTCACCACCTGCGGGCTCCACTCGGCTAGGCGCGGTAGGTCGGAGACCAGGGCCCAGACCTGTGCGGGCGGGGCAGCCACCGTGATCGTCTCCTCGAGGAGGGGAAGTACGTCGCTCATGCGGCGCACAGTACGGGTAGTCTCCGGTCAGCTGAGGATCGGCGTCGGCAGGGGGTCGACGACGGCGGGGGGAACTCATGGGATCGACCGGGATGTGGCCGGAGGCCATGTACGACGCCATGACCTCGGGCAGTCCGGGCACGGTGCACACGTTGGCCGGGGACGTCGACCAGTCGATGACGGGCGTCGCCGAGAGCATCGACCTCGTCGCCCTCGCCCAGGACAAGCCCGACTGGGATAGCCCGAGCGCTCGGACGCATTTCAACATGCGCGCCTGGGCCACCCGCGCGTCCGCGGAGGTCTGCTTTATCCGTCTCAACCGGACGAAGCTCGCGCTCGACTACGTCTCCGGGGCGTACTCGACGATGGTGGCCGACGCCACCGAGCAGATCGACTACTGGCGCGCCCACAAGAATGACGTCGTCGACACCCTTGGGATGCTCCTCCTGCTGGTCACCACGACCAACAACCTCGCGACCGTCCGCAGTGGCTACTCCGACCAGCTGTCCGAGGCCGCCGACTTCCTCACGACCGACCCGTTCGGCGCGGACCAGCAGGAGTGGCTCGAGCGGGGCCTGGTGAAGTCGATGATCCGCGACCTCGAACACGGCACCCTGCCCGGACCGGCGATCCCCAACACCCTCGCCACGGACAACGACGATGACGGCTGGACCCCGCAGGGACTCGGCTACGACCCCGCGAGCGGCAACCTCATCCAGACCAGCTACAACGCCGACGGCGGTGCCGAGCTGAGCGTCATCGACCCCGCCACGGGCAAGGTCCTCAACACCGTCCAGCTCGGCGCCGCTGGAGACGACGGTGTCCCCGTGCATGTCGGCGGCGTGGCCGTCCACGACGGAACGGTGTGGGTCACCTCGTCCGGAAGCAACCCCACGGTCCACCAGTACGACCTCGACACGATCAACGCGGCCACACCATCCACGACCGTGCCTGCCCAGGGACCGCCGCAGACGGTCGCGGCCGGGTCGTCGTGCACCGTCTCCGGCAACACCCTCTACGTCGGCGACTTCAAGACCGACACGCTCCACACCTACACGTGGGACCTGAAGTCCGGTTCGTGGGGCAACGAGCAGGGGCCGTTCAAGACACCGGACCAAACGCAGGGGATGGCGGTCC
The DNA here is from genome assembly GCF_023208195.1 of Nocardioides sp. InS609-2. NCBI lineage: Bacteria > Bacillati > Actinomycetota > Actinomycetes > Propionibacteriales > Nocardioidaceae > Nocardioides > Nocardioides sp. InS609-2. Next base: position 2,623,805 of record NZ_CP060034.1, read on the forward strand.
GAGGCAACGAGATCGTGTTCAGCAGCTCGGAGGGGCGCGGCAACGCCGGTGCGCTCACGAGCTACAACCTGAACGACGTCCTCTCCGGCGGCGAGCTCGGCGACCCGTTGCAGACGGTGGAGCTCCCCACCATGTCGGAGGGAGTCATCATGCTTCCCGACGGTGTCGTGACGACCTACGAGTCCGGCAGCTCCGGCTACTCCTCCCCTTTCGGCTCGGCGTCGCTCGCCGACCTGTGGGCCGGACTCAACATGACCGTCACGCCGTACGGCGACCTGGGACTGGCCGGGACCATCGAGGTCGTCCCGCTCTCACTGGAGCAGGCCAGCAGCCAGTTCCGCCAGGCCGAGAGCGGGATGGACACGGCACAGGGGCGCCTGGCCCGGCTCAGCCTTCCGGCGAGGTGCCTGGGCGAGGCACCCGCCGCGCCCGCGTTCGCCACCACCGTCACCACCCACCTCGACACGACGGCGGTCTGGCTCGGGGAGGCGAGGGTGTCGGCCGACCTCACCGCCTCCGGGCTGGTCGGGGCAGCTCGCGACTACACCGACTCCGACCACCACGGTGAGAGCCTCTTCGGCATGCTGCAGGACCTGCTGTCCTGAGCCCACGCAGACGGAAGGACGTGGCCATGTCACGACCGAACCACCGGGTCGCCGCGCTGGCGGTCGCCTCCGTGCTGGCGGCCGGGCTGGCCGGCTGCGCCGACGACACCCCGACGACGTCGGAGACCTGGCCCGCCGTCGACGACCTCGTCGACACGTCCGGCCTCGTGTGGGCTGTCGACGGGGTGGTTCACCTGGGCGACGGCTCCACGATCGACACCGGCTCGACGGTCACCGAGTACGTTGTGGCGGGCGACGGCGTCTGGTTCCGGCCCGACACCCCCGACGACGACGGCCTGGCCGAGCTGCGGCACGCGACGTCGAGCGGAGTGGAGGGCACCCGTGCCCACCCGCACCCCTCGACCCTCTCGACCTCCCCGGACGGCCGCTTCCTGGCCTTCCTCGACCGACCCCAAGGCGCAGATGGTCCCGCCGAGGCGGTGGTGGTCGACCTGGCGGACGGCACGGAGCTGGTGCGCAGCCGGACCGGGCTCGGCAAGGACGTCGACGACTGGGCCGACCTTTACGAGGAGGTCCCGATCTCGGTCATCGGCGTGTCCGTCGACACCGCCTACGTCCAGGCCGTCGACGGCGTCCTGGCCTACGACCTGGCCACCGGCCAGGGGAGCCCCGCCGAGGTCGCGCAGGGTGGGCTCTCCGAGACCGACTGGTACCAGCAGTTCAGCCCGACCTATCCGCTCCCGAATGTCGCCGGCACCTGGGCGATCCGCAACCCCGACGACCTGGCCGCGCCGCCGGAGCTCGTGCCCGCCGACGGTGACCCGGTCTCGACCCGTCTGCTCCCAGCGGACGGGCCCCCGGTCCCGGGCGGACCGGCCCTCGAACGCTGGTGGCTCGACTCGTGGCTCGACGACGCCACCACCGTGGGCGGCACACCGGCCGGGACCGAGCAGATGCCGTCCTCGCCGCTCGACGTCCTCATCACCTGCACGGTGCCGGCGGGCACCTGCCGGCCGATCCCCGGCACGGAGAGGGGTGCCCTGGTGCCCGGCGACCGCGACGGGGACGCCTTGCTCGTGCGCTGACCAGTCGCTAGCGCGAGCCCCACCAGTCGAGCAGAGCCGCCCGCACCGTGGCGGGATCCTGAGGCCCGTGGTCCATCCGCAGCTCCAGCAGGAACCGGTAGGCCTCGCCGACGTCGCGGCCGGGCCCGATGCCGAGGATCTCCATGATCTCGGTGCCGTCGAGGTCGGGGCGGATCGAGGCCAGCTCCTCCTCCTCCGACAACCGCGCGATGCGCTCCTCCAGCTCGTCATAGGTACGACGCAGCCGGTCGGCCTTGCGCTGGTTGCGTGTGGTGCAGTCGGCCCGGGTGAGGATGTGCAGCCGCTCTAGCTGGTCACCGGCGTCGCGCACGTAGCGTCGTACGGCGGAGTCGGTCCACTCCCCCGACCCGTAGCCGTGGAACCTCAGGTGCAGCTCGACCAGCGTCGCGACGGCGTCGATGTCGTCGTTGGAGAAGCGCAGCGCCCGCATCCGCTTGCGGGTGATCTTGGCGCCCACCACGTCGTGGTGGTGGAACGTGACGGTGCCGTCGCCGGCGAACTTGCGGGTGCGCGGCTTGCCGACGTCGTGCATGAGCGCGGCGAAGCGCCCCACGAAGTCGGGCGGCGCGTCGGGCCCGCCGCGGGAGGTCTCCAGGTCGATCGCCTGCTCGAGCACGGTCAGCGTGTGCTCGTAGACGTCCTTGTGCCGGTGGTGCTCGTCGCGCTCGAGCGCCAGGGCGGGCAGCTCGGGCAGAACGAGCGCGGCCAGCCCGGTTTGGACGAGCAGGGTCAGCCCACGACGGGGGTACGGCGCGCACACCAGCTTGACGATCTCGTCCCGCACACGTTCGGCCGAGATGATCGAGATGCGGTCGGCCATGGCGGTCATCGCAGCCACCACCTCGGGCGCCACGTCGAAGCCCAGCTGCGCGGAGAACCGGGCGGCACGCATCATCCGCAGCGGGTCGTCGGAGAAGGAGTCCTCCGGCCGGCCCGGGGTGCGGAGCACGCGCTCAGCGAGGTCGGCGATGCCGCCGTACGGATCCTCGAAGACCCGACCGGGGACGGTGACGGCCATCGCGTTGACCGTGAAGTCGCGCCGACCCAGGTCACCGGCCAGCGAGTCACCGAAGTCGACCTCGGGCTTGCGCGACGCCGGGTCGTACGTCTCGGCGCGGTAGGTGGTGATCTCGACCTGCCACGGCCCCTTGCGGCAGCCGATCGTGCCGAACGCCCGGCCCATGTCCCACACGGCCTCGGCCCACTTCGACACCAGCCGCTCGGTGACGTCGGGTCGGGCCGACGTGGTGAAGTCGAGGTCGTTCTGAAGCCGTCCGAGCATCGCGTCGCGCACTGGCCCGCCGACCAGCGCCAGTTGCTCACCGGCGGCCGCGAACAGGTCGCCCAGCTCGTCGATCACCGAGCCGATCCGGTCGAGCTCGCGCGCCACCGTCTCCTGCACCTGGGCCATCGACAACGGTGCCTGTGACCCCGCCGGGAGTACGGCGGGCTCGGGGCGCGGGGCGGTGGCGTCGGACACGACTGGCCAGTCTACGAAAGGAGAGCAGGGAGTCCGGCATCCGTGCGGGCCTGACCAGTCGGCGGGGGTCGCCGCACTAGAGTCGGTGCGTGTTTCGCCCCCCATCGCTGACGGCTGCGCTCGTGGGTGTCCTGGCGACGGCGGGATGTCTGCTCGGTGGCGTGCCGCCGGCCAACGCCACCCTGGCGTCCAGCAACGAGATAGCCACCACGAGGCAGGTGGCGGCGACGACTACGGCGGAGGTCACCACGCCGCTGGAGATCAAGATCACCGACCTCACGCCGTCGGTCATCGAGCCCGATGCCGACGTCACGATCTCGGGCACCGTCACCAACACCACCAGCGAGACGTGGACCGACATCAATCTCTACACGTTCCGCTCGATGACCCCGATCCCCGACGCTGCCAGCCTCGCGCTGGCCGCCGAGTCGGAGGCCGACGAGTACCTGGGCGACCGGATCCTCGAGCCCGACACGTACGCCACGGTGCCGAGCCTCGCGGCGGACGAGACCGCCACGTTCACCGCGATCGTGCCTCGCGAAGCGCTCGCCACCGGCAACCAGGCGGGCGTCTACTGGGTCGGCGTACACGCGCTCGGCGCCTCGCCCAGCACCCCGGGCGACGCCCTCGCCGACGGCAGGGCGCGCACGTTCATCCCGCTGCTCCCCGAGGACAGCAAGCCGATCGACGCCGCGCTCGTCCTGCCGCTGCGCGCGACAGTGCACTACGACCCCGACGGCCGGGTCTCCGATCCCGTCGGCTGGGCCAAGCGGCTCGGCGCGGGCGGCCGGCTGAGCAACGTCCTCCGAGCCGGTCAGACGGCCGGGTCACGTCCGGTCACCTGGCTGGTCGACCCCGCCGTGGTGCAGGCCGTCACCCGGCTGGCCGAGGGCAACCAGCCGCTCAGCCTGGCTCCCCTGCCCGGCAGCGAGGGAGGCGACGAGCCCGAGAACGGCGAGACCCCGTCCACGGACTCGCCGCCGCCCGTCACGCCCACCCCCGCTCCGGCCGACGAGGACCTGTCGCCCGAGAACGCCGCGGCCGCCAGCGCCGCGAGAGACTGGCTCCTGCTCTTCCAGCAGGCGATCGGACCGCGCAGCGTCTTGACCCTGCCGTACGGCGACGTCGACATGTCCGCGGCCGCCCGACACGCCCCGGAGACCTACGACCTCGCCCTCGAACGCTCCGCCGACGCGATGACCGGCCTGCAGGTAGCCGCCAGCCCGGCCCTGGCGCCCCACTCGGGGTACCTCAGCCCGGAGGCCTTGGCCCGGGCTCCGCGCGAGGCGCTCGTCCTGCTGTCGGACACCGCGGTCGCCGGACTCGGCGGTCTGGCCCCGTCGTCCGGCCAGCTGCTCGGCCACCAGATCGCCACGACGTCGTCGGGCGTGGCCGCGGGCGGACCGGGTCCGGAGTCGTCGAGCTCGCCGATCGCCGTACGCCAGCGGCTGTTGAGCGAGGCCGCGCTGCGGATGGTCTCCGGTGACAGGACGCCGATCATCATGGTGCCGCCCCCGACGTGGAACCCGGCCGACTCCCAGACGCTCTACGACAGCTTCGCCGAAGGAGTGCTCCAGATGCGGGAGCTCTCCGAACTGGTCTCAGCCGGCTCGGAGACCTTGGCCGACGACGAGCTCGTCTACCCCGACGCGGAGCTCGAGGGCGAGCTGCCGACGGCGAACTTCGAGAGCGCCCGGGCGCTGATGGCCGACGGCATGGTCCTCTCCTGCGTGCTCGACCTACCGGCCGGCATCGGCTACTCGGTCGGCAACATCGCCCTCACCGGTCTGTCGTACTTCTCCCGTCGTGACCCCGAGAGCTCCCGGCTCGCCACCCAACGGTCGGCCGGAGGCATCTCCGACATCCTCGGCAAGGTGACCATCGACGGACCCTCCAAGGTCACCCTCTCCAGTGACCAGGGCAACCTCGGCGCCACCATCTCCAACGAACTCACCGAGGCCGTCACGGTGCGGGTCGTCGCCCTGACCGACGGCGGCATCCAGCTCGAAGGGCCCGAGACGATCACCCTCGCGCCGCTCTCGCGGCGGCGGATCCTGCTCGACGCGACCGCGACCCGCCAGGGCATCCACACCGTGACCCTGCGCGTCACCGACGTCGAGGGCGAGCCACTCGGCTCTGCCACCACGTTCTCGGTGCGCACCGCCCAGGTCAGCCAGGTCATCTGGCTGATCATGGCCGCGGGCGCGGTGATGCTCTTCGGGGCGATCGGGGTCCGGCTCGTACGACGCCTGCGCGGCCTGCCCGACCAGCCCGGTGAGGACGAGCCGGACGCCGAGAACGCCGAGCCCGAGCCTGGGTCGACGGCCACATGAGCGACAACACCGACGCCAAGATCCTGTCCTCCAGCGCGGTGATGGCGGCCGGCACCACGGTGTCGCGGCTCTCGGGCTACGTCCGGTCCTCGCTGCTCGTCTGGGCACTGGGCAACGCGCTGCACGCCGACGTCTTCAATGTCGCCAACACGGTGCCGAACATGCTCTACATCCTGCTGGCCGGTGGCGTCTTCAACGCGGTGCTCGTTCCACAGCTGGTGCGCTCGCTGAAGGATGACGCCGACGGCGGCGAGGCCTACACCAACCGGGTGATCACCCTGGCCGCGCTGTTCCTGGCCGCGGTGACCGTGCTGCTGATCGTCGCCGCACCCCTGATCATGTCGGTGCTCCTCGACTCGAGGTACTCGAAGCCCGAGCTGGCCGGGCAGCGCCAGTCGGTGATCGACTTCGCGCGCTTCTGCCTGCCGCAGGTGTTCTTCTACGGGATGTTCGTGCTGGTCGGGCAGATCCTCAACGCCCGCGGCCGCTTCGGACCGATGATGTGGGCGCCGATCGCCAACAACGTCATCTCGGTCGGGGTGCTGGTGACCTACCTGTTCGTCTTCGGGGAGGCCACCGGAGCGGAGAAGTCCGGCCCGTTCACCAGCGGCCAGGAGCTCCTGCTGGGCCTCGGCTCGACCGCCGGGATCGTCGCGCAGCTGCTGATCCTGCTGCCCTATCTCAAGAAGGCCGGCTTCACCTACCGGCCGCGTTTCGACTTCCGCGGCACCGGCCTGGGCCACACCCTGCGGCTGGGCACCTGGACCGTGCTCTTCGTCATCGTCAACCAGGTCGCGTACACCGTGGTCGTCAAGCTGGCCTCGGGCGGCACCGCCGACGGACCCGGCGGCACCGGCCTCACGATCTACTCCTACTCGTTCCTGCTCGTGATGGTGCCGCACGCGATTCTGACCGTGTCGCTCGCGACCGCGATCCTGCCCCGTCTCTCCGCCTACGCGCGCGAGAACGAGTACGCCGCCCTGTCCACCAGCCTCGCCAGCACCCTGCGCACCGCGCTGGCGGTGGTGATCCCGTTCGCGGCTCTGCTGCCCCTCGTTGCCCCCGAACTGGCGTCGCTGATGTTCGGCTTCGGCGCGGGCGCGACCAGCAGCAAGAACTTCGTGCCCACGCTGTCGCTCTTCGGGGCCGGCCTGGTCGTCTTCACCGTCCACTACCTGATGCTTCGGGGCTTCTACGCCCTCGAGCAGACCCGCACCGTCTTCTTCATCCAGTGCGCGGTGTCGCTGGTCAACATCGCCGCCGCCGTGCTGTTCGTCGGCCGTAGCAACGCCGCCGACACCTCACCCGCCCTGACCCTCGCGTACGCCGCGGCGTACCTCGTCGGCGCCTGCATCAGCTACTCCGTGCTCCGGCGCCACCTCGGCGGGCTGCACACACCGACGCTGGTGCGGTTCGCGGTCCGGATGGTGCTGGCTGTCGCCGTCTCGACCGGTGCGGCCCTGGCAGTCGCCGTACTCCTGCCCGGCTGGGGCGACCAGCCGGGCAAGGTGACGGCGCTGTGGCGCGGCGCACTCATCGGCGGTGCCGATCTCGCGGTGCTGCTGGTGATGGCCCGCCTCCTGCGCCTGCGCGAGATCACCTCGGTGGTGGACACGGTTCAAGGGCGGCTCTCCCGACGCTGAGCCGGGCCTACGATGAGTCTGGTCAAGGTCCGACGCGAGGGAGGGGCGCAGGCATCATGCCCGGCTCGATCCGTGCGGGAGACGTGCTCGCGCAGCGCTATCGGCTCGACGACCTGTTGAGCGAGAGCGGTGACGCCCGCTTCTGGCATGCCTTCGACACGGTCCTGACGCGCTCGGTCGCGATCCACATCATTGCCAGCACCGACGAGCGCGCGCCTCGGCTGCTCGACGCCGCCCGCCGTTCGGCCACCCTCGTCGACCGCCGCATCCTGCGGGTGCTCGACGCCCGCGACTCGGGCGGCGTCGTCTACGTCGTCAACGAGTGGGGCTCGGGCGACTCGCTCGACATCACGCTCACCGGCGCCGGTCCGATGGCCCCCCGCGAGGCCGCGTGGCTGGTGGCCGAGGTCGCCGAAACGATCGCCCGGGCCCACGAGGCCGGCCTCGCACATGGCCGGCTGAACCCCGAGAACGTCCTCGTCGACCACAACGGCGAGGTCAGGATCATCGGCTTCGGCGTCGACGCCGCTCTGCACGGACTGCCCCCCGGGCGCCGCAGCACCGACGTACACGACCTCGCCGGCCTCCTGTACGCCGCGATGACGGGCCGCTGGGCCGGCACCTCCACCTCCCGGGTGCCCGGTGCCCCTCAGGAGCAGGGCGCGCTGCTGCGGCCCAGGCGGGTCCGGGCGGGCATCCCGCGCCTGCTCGACGGCCTGTGCGACGAGGTGCTCAACCCCTACGCCGCCTCGCACGCCAGCCGGCCCGACCACGACCTCTCGACAGCGCGGGGCCTGGCCGATGCGCTCACCGAGTTCGTCGGCGACGCCCCGACGCGCGAGCCGCACCGGCACCCCGAGACCGAGCCCGCCATCGGGTCGGTGCCACCTCCCGCCGCGAAGCCCGAGCCCGTCGACATGCCCACCCAGGCCGGAATCCCCGCATTCACCGAGGACGACCCGGAGGACGACGTCAGCTGGCTGACTCCGCGTGACGACCGGCCACCTCCGCCGCCGGCCTTCGCCCAGCCGCCGGACCGGCCGCTCTTCGCGCCCGACCCGCCCCGCGGCCAGCCCGTACGCCGACCCCGTCCCGGCGTCACGACCACTGCCCCGGCGTCGGCCCCGGCCGCCGTACGCGACTCACGGGCCCACACCGGCAGCGGCTTCTGGCCGTGGGAGAGCGGCACCGGCTCCGGGATCCTGAGCTCCGTGGCCGAAGAGGAGGTGCCCGGCCGCAACTGGCTACGCCTGGCCATGGTCGTCGGGCTCGTCGCGCTGCTCGTCGTCGCCGTGCTCGCTGTCCTCCAGCTCCGCAACGACGACGGTGACCCGGCCAGCGAGGACACCACCGGCCAGGCCCGCGACCGGCCTCGCGCCGTACCCCTCACCGGTGTCACCGCGCAGGACTTCGACCCCCAGGGCGATGCACCCTTCGAGGAGTACCCCGACCTCGTCCCGCTCGCCCTCGACGGCGACCCCGCGACCGCCTGGCAGACCAACACCTACAACCAGAACCTCGGGCCGGGCGGTCTCAAGACCGGTGTCGGCCTGGTGCTTGACCTGGGCTCGGCCAAGACCCTGCGCTCGGTGCGGCTCACCCTGCCCGGGGGACCGACCTCGGCAGAGGTCTTCCGCACCGGCGAGGTGCCGACCACGGTCGACGGGCTCGAGGCCGTCGCCGACGGCAGCACCACGGGCGACGACCCGGCGCTGACGCTGCGCCTGCCCGACGACGTCGCCGACCAGTACGTCGTCGTGTGGCTCACCTCGCTGCCCCCGGTCGACGGCGGATTCCGCGGCCAGATCGCCGAGGTGGTGGTGGCCGGGTGACCGACTCCGCGCCAGCCAGCGACGCCGAGCTGCTCCAGGCCCACGTCGAGGGTGACCCCGACGCGTTCGGCACCCTCTTCGGCCGACACCGCGACCGGCTCTGGGCGGTCGCGCTGCGCACGATGGGCAACCCCGACGACGCGGCCGACGGGCTGCAGGACGGGTTGATCGCGGCGTACCGCCGGGCCGCGTCCTTCCGTGGCGACGCCGCCGTCACCACCTGGCTGCACCGCGTCGTCGTGAACGCCTGCCTCGACCGGCACCGGGCCGCCAAGGTGCGCGCCGCGCAGCCGCTGCCTGACGACATCGACGAGTACGCCGACCGCGGGTCGCTGACCACGGCCGCCACCGAGCTCGACCCGGCCGAGATCGTGGTCGCCGACGAGCGCTGCCGGCTGGTGCTCGACGCCCTCGCCACGCTGACGCCGGAGCAGCGCGCGGCGCTGGTGCTGGTCGACATGGAGGGCTACTCCGTGGCCGAGGCCGCCGAGATGCTGGGCTGCGCCGAAGGCACCGTGAAGTCGCGCTGCTCCCGCGGCCGGGCCCGGCTGGCGCCGCTGCTCGGTGTGCTGCACGGCACCCCACCAGCACGGAACCCCGATGCCGACTCACCCGTCCGATCAGCTGACCACCGGCCCGACGCGCCCCGTGGCCCACCGGTCCTAGACCCTTGACCGACTGACCATCACGCCCTGAGGAGGTGACCCGCCCGTGAACGACGAACTGCCCGAGCTCAGTCCCGCCGAGACCGAGCGCGTACGACGCCTGCTCGCCGAGGCCCGGCACACCGACCCGGTCCCCGCAGACGTGGCGGCCCGACTCGACCGCACGCTGGCGACGCTGGCCGAGGAGCGGCGTGAGCTCCATTCATCCACCGTGGTGACCCTGGCGTCCCGCCGGCGCCGGCGCGTGACCCAGCTCCTTGTCGCCGCGGTGGCCGTGGTTGCGGTGGGCATCGGCGTGGCTCAGGTCGTGTCCGGGATGGACACCGACCTGGGCATGAGCACGGCCGACGACTCCGCCGACAGCGGGGCGGGGGAGGCGGCCGAAGCACCCGACCAGGAATCCCAGCCCCTATCGCCCTCCGCCGAGTCCCGTGGCGACACCGGTGGCGAGTCGGCGCCCGACCGCAATGGCGCCAAGTCGGCCCTGTCCGCACTGCCACGAGTCGACGACGCCACCTTCGACGCCGACGCTGCGGACGCCCGGGCGCGCCAGGGCAACACCGACGCGACGACCGCTCCCGACGATGACAGCCCCGGCACCCTGTTCGACGGCACCTGTGACCGAGACGCGTGGGGCGACGGCGAGCGGGTGCTGGTGCGCTACCAGGGCGACCGGGCGGCGCTGGTGTTCCGCCCCGCCCCGGACGGCAGCCAAGTGGTCGACCTGTTCGCGTGTGACGGGGACGACGTACTCCGCAGCGGCATCGTCGCGGCACCCTGAGCCAGGCTCACCCGCGGGAACAACGCGCGTCTACGATCGGTTCAATCGACGTACCCAAACCCCCACGAGTGAGAGCCATGTCTGAGCAGACCGCACCCCGCAATGTCATCGTGATCGGCTCCGGTCCGTCCGGTTACACCGCAGCCCTGTACGCCGCCCGCGCGACCCTGGCGCCCCTCGTCTTCGAGGGCTCCGTCACCGCCGGTGGCGCATTGATGAACACCACCGAGGTGGAGAACTTCCCCGGCTTCCGCGACGGCATCATGGGTCCGGCGCTGATGGACGAGATGCGCGCTCAGGCCGAGCGGTTCGGCGCCGAGCTGGTCGCCGACGACATCGTCGAGGTCGACCTCACCGGCGAAATCAAGATCGTGAAGACGGCCACCGACACCTACACCGCGCGCTCGGTGATCCTCTCGACCGGTTCCGGCTACCGCAAGCTCGGCCTCCCCCGCGAGGAGGAGCTCTCGGGACGCGGCGTCTCGTGGTGCGCGACGTGCGACGGGTTCTTCTTCCGCGACCAGGAGATCGCCGTCATCGGCGGCGGCGACTCGGCGATCGAGGAGGCTACGTTCCTGACGCGCTTCGCGACGAAGGTCTACCTGGTGCACCGCCGCGGCGAGCTTCGCGCGTCGAAGATCATGCAGGAGCGCGCCTTCGCCGACCCCAAGCTCGAGATGGTGTGGGACTCCGAGGTCGCCTCGATCCAGGGCGACGAGCGCCTCGAGGGCATCACCCTGCGCGACACGAAGACCGGCGAGGAGCGCCCGCTGGCCGTCACCGGCCTGTTCATCGCGATCGGCCACGACCCGCGCTCGGAGCTGTTGACCGGGCAGGTCGACCTCGACGACGACGGTTACGTGCTGGTCAAGCACCCGTCGACGGCCACCAACCTCACCGGCGTCTTCGCGGCCGGCGACCTGGTCGACCACCACTACCGGCAGGCGATCACCGCGGCCGGCACGGGGTGTGCGGCCGCCCTCGACGCCGAGCGGTACGTCGCGATGCTGGACCACCAGGCCTCGACGGCCGGTCCGGCCGAGATGGAGTCGGTCACCGCCTGACGGCCCACCTGTGCTCCCGCGCGAACTCGCGGGGCTCGTCGACCCAGAACGCCACGCTCCATAACGTGCGGGCTCCCCCTTCACGGTGAGCGTGGCGGGCTCGACGAGGGTCGCCACCACGTTGGTGCGCGCTCCGACGGCGATCGCGAGCGCGTCGTCGTCGCCCCACTGGACCGTGCGGATCGAGCTCGGCCAGTCCTGCTCCCTCACCTGCAGTACGGCGACGCTCGGTGCCGGCGCCCTGCCCCGGCCTGCGGCGCAGGATCCACCACGCCAGCGCGCGGTAGAGCCTGAACTCCGTCACGACCAGCTGCCTTGCCAGCCTCGCCACGCGTCGTAGCGCGGTCATCGGGTCTCGTCCGCCAGGTTCGCGAACCGGGTCAACGTGTCGTCGAGGGCGGCCACGAAGCCGGACAGCCGGCGCTCCCCCATGTCTGCGAACAGCTGCTCGGCGTGGCTGCGTTGCAGCTCGGCGACGAACGCCGATCCCTTCGCGCTGGGCGTCACGAGCGTCGCTCGGCGGTCGGTCGGGTGCGGCTCGCGGGTGACGTGGCCGGAGGCGACGAGCCCGTCCACCAGCCCGGTGATGTTGCGGGGGCTGACCTCGAGGGCGGCGGCCAGGTCGCGCTGGGTGCTCGGGCCGGTGGCGCCGAGCTGCCAGAGCAGTGCGCGCGCAGGGTGCTCATCTGCTCGGCCGCCTCGAAGCGCTCGAGGTCGCTGGTGACGAGCATGCTGAGTGCCAGCACCTTGTCGAGCGCGTCGCTGGTCCGGATGTTCGTCATATCGTGAAGGCACTTCACTATGTAGTGAGATCGCACTTCGGACGCCGGCAGGACACGGCCGCCGGCAGGGAACAACTGTCGGTGGGGTGGTGTTCACTGAGGACCAGCTAGATATCTCTTCCGAAAGGGCATCCCGTGGCGAACATGGCAGCAGTGACCGACGCCGACTTCGAGGCCGAGGTCCTCAAGTCCGACAAGCCCGTCCTGGTGGACTTCTGGGCCGAGTGGTGCGGCCCGTGCCGTCAGGTGGCTCCCATCCTCGACGAGATCGCCGGCGCCCACGGCGACAAGATCACGTTCGTGAAGATGAACGTCGACGAGAACCCCGTGACCCCGGCGTCCTACAAGGTCACCGGCATCCCGACGATCAACGTCTACCAGGGCGGTGAGGTCGTGAAGACCATCGTCGGCGCGCGCCCCAAGGCCGCGATCCTCAAGGAGCTCGAAGACCTCCTCTGAGCCTCTGGTTCGGTGGTCGAGTGCCCGCGGCTGTCCTCGGTGGTCGAGTGCCCGCGAGGAACGAGCGGGTGTATCGAGAACCGGGTGTATCGAGAACCGGACTGACTAGCCGACCCGGCCGGGCTCTCGCCCGAGCCGGGTCGCTTTCTTCGGCATCGGTCGCACCACACCCAGCAGTCTTTCGACGGCAAGCTCGACCTCGCTCATCCAGGTCCGGGTGGTGCGCAGATCCATCCGCATCCGCGGCGTCGTCGCGTGCGAGCGTTGGGTCTTGAAGCCCACCGCGTCCAGGAAGTCCACCGGCAGCACGCAGTCGCGCCCGGCGGTGCCGCGGGTGTCGCCGAAGGCCTCGACCGCGACGATCTTCCGCTCCACCAGGTCGCGGGCCGTCCCCTGCACCAGCATCCTGCCCAGTCCGCCGCTCCGGTGCTGCGGGGCGACGTACACCGTGGCAAGCAGTACGGCGTCCGGCGAGACCGGCGCGGTCGGCATCGTCATGGCTCCGGCCAGGAACCGCACGGGCGCGTAGAGCGCCATCCCGACCGGTACGTCGTCGACAAGCAGCACGCGCCCGCACGACCCCCACTCGCGCAGCACCTCGGAGACCCACGCCTCCAGCTCTGCCGCACGCTGGTCGTCGTCGATGCGGGAGCGGGACACGGGGTCGAGCTGCCAGAACAGGCAGCTGCGGACGTGGTCGTCGAACTCCCCCAGATGGTCAAGCGTGAGGCGCGCGAGCGTGCGGGCCATGGTTCACCTCCCGATATGGCCATGCTAGGCGGCGTACGGCCTGACAGGATGCGTCTGTGCGCCAGATCCGTCAGAGCAAGAAGCTGCAAGGTGTCCGCTACGACGTGCGGGGGCCGATCCTCGTCGAGGCCCACCGCCTGGAGGCCGAGGGCCACCGCATCCTCAAGCTCAACATCGGCAACACCGCGCCGTTCGGCTTCGAGGCGCCCGAGGCGATCCTCGCCGACATGATCCACCACCTGCCGAAGTCGCAGGGCTACAGCGACTCCCAGGGCATCTACTCCGCGCGCACGGCCGTCATGAACTACTACCAGTCGCGGGGGCTGCGCGAGGTCGGCGTCGAGGACATCTTCATCGGCAACGGCGTCTCCGAGCTCATCTCGATGGTGCTCCAGGCATTCGTCGACGACGGCAACGAGATCTTGGTGCCCGCGCCCGACTACCCGCTCTGGACCGCCGCGGTGACCCTTTCCGGCGGTACGGCGGTGCACTACCGCTGCGACGAGGAGAACGGCTGGAGCCCCGACCTGGCCGACATCGAGGCCCAGATCACCGAGAACACCCACGGTCTGGTGATCATCAACCCGAACAACCCGACCGGCGCGGTCTACAGCGAGGCGACGGTCAAGGGCCTGATCGACATCGCGCGCCGCCACGACCTGGTGATCTTCGCCGACGAGATCTACGAGAAGATCATCTTCGACGATGCCGAGCACCACCACGCCGCGACGTACGCAGCCAACGATGTGCTCTGCCTGACCTTCTCCGGCCTATCCAAGGCGTACCGCGTCTGCGGCTACCGAGCTGGCTGGGTGATGATCTCCGGTCCGAAGGAGCTCGCCACCGACTTCCTCGAGGGACTGACGCTGATCGCGAACATGCGGATGTGCGCGAACGTCCCGGCCCAGCACGCCATCCAGACCGCGCTGGGCGGCTACCAGTCGGTCGAGGAGCTGATCGTGCCCGGCGGCCGCTACTACGAGCAGTCGATGCTGGCCGACCGGTTGCTCAACGACATCCCGGGCGTCTCCAACGTCACCCCGCGGGGCGCGCTCTACTGCTTCCCGCGCCTGGACCCCGAGGTCTACGCCATCGACGACGACGAGGAGTTCGTCATCGACCTGCTGCGTGCCAAGAAGCTCCTGGTCACCCACGGCAGCGGCTTCAACTGGCCCGCGCCCGACCACTTCCGGCTCGTCACCCTGCCCGAGGCATCGGTGCTCGAAGAGGCCATCGGGCGGATCGCGGACTTCCTCGCCACACGCCGCTGACCACGACCAGGTCGCACCCTAGGGTGAGGTCATGCGCGACCTCACGTACCCCCCGATCATCGTGGCCGCCAAGACGGCCTTCCGCGCACTGGGCAACCGGTTCACCATGACCGGCACCGAGCACGTGCCCCGCACCGGCGGTGCGCTGATGGCCTACAACCACGTCAGCTACGTCGACTTCGTGTACGGCGGCCTCGCGGCCAACCCGTCCGGCCGCCTGGTGCGCTTCATGGCCAAGCGCGAGCTGTTCGACCACAAGGCTACGGGGCCGTTGATGCGGTCGCTGCACCACATCGAGGTCGACCGGGGCGACGGCATCGCGTCCTACGAGCGGGCGGTGGAGTGTCTGAAGGACGGCGAGATCGTCGGGATCTTCCCCGAAGCCACGATCTCCCGGGCGATGGAGCTCAAGGAGTTCAAGACCGGCGCCGTGCGGATCGCAGCCGACGCGGGCGTGCCGCTGATCCCGGTCATCCTGTGGGGCACCCAGCGGATGATGACCAAGGACCACCCGCGCGACTTCTCACGCGGCAAGAGCATCTCGATCCACGTCGGCGAGCCGATGCAGATCAACCCCAGGGACGCCGCGGGCGAGACCAGGCGCCTGCACGAGACGATGAGCCGGATGCTCGACGAGGTCATCGCCGCCTACCCGGCCGACGAGCAGCCGCCCGGCTCCTGGTGGCTGCCGGCCACCCACGGTGGCTCGGCACCCAGCCTGCAGGAAGCCGCACGCCTCGACGGCGAGGAGAAGCGCGAGCGCGCCCGCAAGCGGGCCGAACGCCGCGCGAAGAAGAAGGCTTAGCTGTTCATCGCTAAGTGGTGAGACGGACTTAGCGTTTTATCCCTTTGTCGACATATGTCCGGGTCTCAGGCTCAGATTGGCCGGTCCTGGCGGTTCCGCGGGTCCATGATGTCGACAATTCGCCGTAGATCGTCGAGTGACGCGAACTCCACGGTGATCTTGCCCTTGCTCCGGCCGAGGTCGACCTTCACCCGGGTCTCGAAGCGGTCCGAGAGCCGCTCGGCCAGGTCCGCCAGTCCCGGGGCGACCGGCTTGCGACGACGAGCTGCCGACTGACCTCCGTGATCGCCGACCGAGACGATCTCCTCGAGGCCGCGCACGCTGATGCCCTCGGCGACGACGCGCTGGGCGAGGCGGTCCTGCAGGTCTCCGTCGTCGACCGACAGCAACGCTCGCGCGTGACCGGCCGACAGGACACCTGCGGCCACCCGCCGCTGCACCGCCGGGCTGAGCTTCAGCAGACGGAGTGTGTTGCTGATCTGTGGCCGGGAACGACCGATCCGCTGGGCCAGGTCGTCGTGGGTGCAGCCGAAGTCGTCGAGCAACTGTCCATACGCCGCGGCTTCCTCGAGCGGGTTGAGCTGTGCCCGGTGCAGGTTCTCCAGCAGCGCGTCGCGCAGCATGTCGGAGTCCTCGGTCTCGCGCACGATCGCGGGGATCGTCGTGAGTCCGGCCTCCTGCGACGCGCGCCAGCGGCGCTCGCCCATGACGAGCTCGTAGGACTCCGCGCCGGTACGCCGCACGACGACGGGCTGCAGCAGCCCGACCTCGGTGATGGAGTGCACGAGCTCGGCCAGCGCCTCCTCCTCGAAGACATGACGAGGCTGGCGGTGGTTCGGGGCGACCTGGTCGATCGGCAGCTCGGCGAAGTAGGCGCCGGCCACGGTGCCTGCGTTGCCGTCCGCGCGCGCCTGGGCCAAGGACGGCGGGGCGACCCCGTCGTTGTTCTCCATGGTGCTCCCGGCCCCTGCGCCTCCGCCGGGTCCCTCGGCTGACGGAGTGTCGACCACGGATTGATGCTCACGCTCCTCAACAGGAGGGGCGGTGGGGATGAGCGAGCCCAGGCCACGGCCCAGGCCACGGCGTGCCGGCTTGGCAGGAGTGTTCACGCGCGGTTCCTCAGTGACATATCTCGGGGCCCATCTCGGTGCGGTCAGGACGTGTGGGTCGGGGCGGGACGGCTCGCGATCTCGCGGGCCGCCTCGAGGTAGCTCAGCGCCCCGGGGGAGCCCGGGTCGTAGGTCATCACGGTCTGGCCGTACGACGGCGCCTCCGAGACCCGCACCGAACGAGGTACGGAGGTCTTGAGCACGGTGTCGCCGAAGTGTTCACGCACCTCCTGGGCCACACCGGCCGCGAGCCGGGTGCGGGCGTCGTACATCGTGACGAGGATGGTGGAGACAACCAGTCGCGGGTTGAGGTGCTTCTTGACCATCTCGACGGTCTCGAGCAGTTGGCCCAGGCCCTCCAGCGCGTAGTACTCCGCCTGGATCGGGATCAGCATCTCCGCGCCCGCGCACAGGGCGTTGAGCGTGAGTAGGCCCAGCGAGGGCGGGCAGTCGATGAGCACGTAGTCGAATCGGCCGTCACCAGCCGCCTCGGCGCTGCCGATCAGGGGGTGTGCCGAGATGGCCCGGTGCAGCCGGTTCTCCCGGGCCACCACGCTGACCAGCTCGATCTCGGCGCCGGCCAGGTCGATGGTGGCCGGCACCACGAACAGCCCGGGCACGTCGGGGCACTCGGAGATGACGTCTCCGAGGGGCGAGTCGTCGACGAGCATGTCGTACGTCGAGGGCACGCCGCGTTGGTGCTCGATGCTCAGCGCGGTCGACGCGTTGCCCTGCGGGTCGAGGTCGATGACCAGCACCCGCTGGCCGAGCTGGGCCAGGCCGGCGGCAACGTTCACCGTGGACGTGGTTTTGCCGACGCCGCCCTTCTGGTTGGCGACCACGAAGACGCGGGTGGCGTCCGGCCGAGGAGCAGCCTGCCGACCACCTCTGCGGACCAGCACGGTGTGCTCGGCGGCACGGGCCAGGGGAGTGTTGTCGTCGAACATGGTGCCACCACGGGTGTCGGCCAGATCGGCGGCGGTTCGGACCGTGTAGGGCTTGGTGGTGTCCGTTTCACGTGAAACATCGGTGCCCGTTTCACGTGAAACCGGCTGGGACCGACCAGCGGCTTCCTGTGTATAAACAGGGCTCGTCTGTGGATAACCACGCTCAAGAGTGGGTGATTCATCGGTGGATAACTCTGAAGGCTCGGACTTCTCCGGCCCCGAGACTGGTCCGTCGGTCACCGTGGACCCTTTCGGTTTGAACGGAGCGGGCGCTTCCCGTGCGACGTGCTACGAGACGTCGGCGCGGATGAGGACGCACCCGGAGAGGCAAGCGGCAAACCTACCCGCGACGGGTCCGCCCAGGAAACCCGTACTGCACAGGTGGTCTCCTCAAGTACGTCGCCTCCCAGCGAGAGCACCTCAGGGTCGTCCGCACCCAAGCGAGCGAGCACCCGTGACGCCGACGCAATCTCGTCGTGGACCGACGCGCCCTTCATCGCGATCAGCGACCCCGTCGGCGCGACCAGTGGCATTGACCAGTCCAGCAACCGCTCGAGCGGAGCGACCGCCCGGGAGGTGACAACGTCGAAGCGCTCGGTGCCGTGCAGGGAGTCGGCCCGGCCGCGGTGCACGCGCACATGCTCCAGCCCGAGCGCTTGGACAACCTCGACCAGAAAATTCGTGCGCCTCAGCAGAGGCTCCACGAGGGTGATCTCCAGGTCCGGGCGGGCGATCGCCAGCACCAGGCCGGGCAGTCCCGCGCCGGAGCCGATGTCGCAGACCGAAGCGCCGGCAGGGAGGGTGCGACCCAGAACGGCACAGTTGAGAAGGTGCCGGTCCCACAGGCGTGGCACTTCCCGCGGCCCGATCAGACCACGGACCACCCCGTCGCTGGCCAGGAGTTCGCCGTACGCCTCGATCAGGGGGAGGCGCTCAGAAGCGAACACCCTCCGCACCACCGAGGGTGTCGGTGGCAGGGAGGGCGTCACTTCTGTTTCACGTGAAACGTCGTTGGTCACACCATCACGCGGGCAGCACCACGACGTAACGCCGCGGCTCCACACCCTCGGACTCCGAGGTCAGGCCGGCGGCGGCCACGGCGTCATGCACGACCTTGCGCTCGAAGGACGTCATCGGCTCCAGTTCGGCACGCTCACCCGACGACTTCACGTCGGCGATGAGCTTCTCGGCGAGTACGACGAGCGCCTCACGGCGCGCGGCCCGGTGGCCGGACACGTCGAGCATCAGCCGCGACCGCTCACCGGTCTCGCGGTAGACGGCCAGCCGGGTGAGCTCCTGGAGCGCGTCCAGGACCTCGCCATTGCCGCCGACGAGCTGGCTGAGGTCGGCGCCGACGATGGAGACCGACGCGCGGTCCCCCTCGACGTCCATGTCGAGGTCGCCGTCGAGGTCGGCGATGTCGAGGAACTCCTCGAGGTAATCGGCGGCGATGTCGCCTTCCTGCTCGAGGCGCTCCACCTTCGACGGGCGCGAGGCCGAGTCGTCGGCGTCAGAGGCTTCGTCGGTGGTGTCGAGGTCGTCGTTCTCGGTCACGTCGTCGTTCTGGGTTTCGCTCACGGTGTCACTCACAGTTGGGCTCCTGCTGGGGTGTGGCGTACGGGTGCCTGGACGCACGTACTGAGGATCAGGGCTTCTTGCGCTGGGAACGGGTCTGCCGCTTGGGCTGCTGGCGCTGGGCGGTTCGCCGCTCCTGCTCGACCCTGGCCGCCTCGGCGGCGTCCAGGTCCTCCTGGCTCACTTCGGCATCGGGCTTGACGCCCTTCCGGGCGGCTTTGGCCTTGTCGCGGTCCTGCTTGGCCTTGAAGGCCGGCGTGCCGGGCGCGGGGTTGTTGCGGATCACGTAGAACTGCTGGCCCATGGTCCACAAGTTCGAGGTGGTCCAGTAGAAGAGCACGCCCACCGGGAAGGCGATGCCGCCGACAGCGAAGACGAGCGGCAAGACGTAGAGGAGCAGCTTCTGCTGTTGGGCGTACGGGCCGCTCAGCGCGTCGGCCGGCATGTTCTTGCTCATCAGCTGTCGCTGGGTGAGGAAGGTCGTCGCGGTCATCGACAAGACCAGTACCGCGGCGAGAATGCGCACGCCGATCAGGTCGGTGGACAAGAAGGTGTCCGAGATCTTCGCGCCCAGGAACACCGCGTCGCCGAACTGCCTGTTGAGCTGCTCGGTCATCAGCCCCTTGGGGCTGCCCGGCTTCTTGGCTGCCTGGTCGATCAATCGGAAGAGAGCCAGGAAGATCGGCATCTGCAAGATGATCGGCAGGCAGGAGGCGAACGGGTTGGTGCCCGTCTCCTTGTAGAGCGCCATCGTCTCCTGCGCGAGCTTCTCGCGATCGTGGCCGTACTTCTTCTGCAGCTCCTTGACCTTGGGCTGGATCAGCTGCATGTTCCGGCTGGACTTGATCTGCTTGACGAACAGCGGGATCAGCAGGATCCGGATCACCAGGGTCAGGCAGATGATCGACAGCACCCAGGCCACACCGGTCTCGGGGCCGAAGGCCGCGCCCCACACCTTGTGGAAGCCGACGAGGATCGCCGAGATCACGTAGTACAGCGGCGTCATGATGAAGCCGCCGATGCTTTGGAAGAAGTCCAACAAGTTGCTCAGGCTCCTAGATGTCAGCCGGTCTTGCCCGGGCGGGCCGAGACGGGTGGTACGGGGTCGTTACCGCCGGCGGCCCAGGGATGGCAGCGGGCCAGGCGGCGCACCGCCAACCACGAACCCAAGATGGTGCCATGTGCGGTCACGGCGTCGAGTGCGTACGCCGAGCAGGACGGGTGATAGCGGCACACCTGGCCGTAGAGCGGGCTGATCAGAGTGCGGTAAGCACGAAGCAGACCGATCAGCAGGTACTTCATCGGCTCCCTGTCGCTGACGCAGTCACTGACGCTGTCGCTCTCGTCACCCGTTGCAGGCAACGAACGAGGTCGGCGCGCAGTTCCTCCGAGGTCGCCGTCGCGGCGGCGGGGAGGGCCCGGACGACGAGCGCACCGGAGCCGGGGAGCCCATCGAGCTGCTCCCCACACAGGTGACGTAGTCGGCGCTTCACGCGGTTACGGATGACGGCATTGCCGACGGCCTTGCTCACGACGAAGCCGACCTGCAGCGGAGCTGCCGTCGACTCCGGGAGTACGTCGAGGTGCACGACCAGAGTGCGCGCACCGCTACGTCGCCCGACCCGGACGGTGCGCCGAAACGACTCACCGTTGGTGAGCCGGTGCCTTTGTGGCAACACGACGCGGACCCGGGGGTCGCTGTGGGCGACCGTCAGACCGCCAGGCTCTTGCGGCCCTTGCGGCGACGAGTCGACAGGATCGCCCGGCCCGCGCGGGTGCGCATGCGCAGGCGGAAACCGTGAACCTTGTGACGGCGACGGTTGTTCGGCTGGTAGGTACGCTTGCTCACGAGTAACTCTCCGTTGGATCGGATCTTCTGGACGTCCACCCGGGTGGGACGCGGTAACCAGTTCGGCTGGCACCGCCCACCCACGCGCCAGTGAAGAGCGTCGTGGACATGCGGCACCGGTCGACACCGGGTGAACCCTCGAGGAACGAAAGACCTGAGGTGACCGGCCAACGGTACGCGAGCGCGCAGATCAGGGTCAAACTGGTCGGCACCACAACCTGTGGATGACGGGTTGCCGTGGGCCGACGCCGCTTGTTACGTTGCCTGTCACCGAGGTTCCCCCCGATCCCGGACACGTCGTTTCCGCGGCTGCTGTGACCCGGGTCACTTTGGGCCCGAAACCGCTCCTGACCTGCACGAACATCGCTCGTCAGGGTGTCCGTCTCGACCTCGGACGAGGAAGAGCGACGTAGAACGGGCCACATGCACAACCTGTGCATAAAGTTGTGGACTCCAGATCGGTCCCGGGGCCCCAGACGAGGCCGCGACGTGATGAAGAGGGCAATACCTGTGGCAAACGACCCCGGCACCGAGGACCAGTCCGGCGACCGAGCAGCAGCGAGGCCCGATGACCCCAGGAGCGCGGGTCCCAGGAGTGAACCCAGGAACGAGCACAGCCTGGACATCATCTGGCGCACCGTGGTCGACGACCTCCAACCTCACCAGCGCGCCTGGCTGCGGGCCAGCGAGCCGGTCACCCTGCACGAGAACACCGCGATCATCGCGGTGCCCAACGACTTCACCCGGACCCAGCTCGAGGGCCGGCTGCGCGGCCAGGTCGAGGACGCGTTGAGCGAGGGCTTCGGCCGCGAGATCCGGCTGGCCGTCACCGTCAACTCCGCACTGGACGACGGCACCATGACCCCCCCGGTCAACCCGCCCGCCGACGAATCAATACGTCGAGAAAACGATATGTCGACAAAGAGTTGGAATGCTCCGGTCGTCGATCTGCCCATGCACGGCGACGAGCAAGACCGCTCCAGGCACAGTGTCGCCGAGTCCCGGCTGAACCCGAAGTACACCTTCGAGACGTTCGTCATCGGCTCATCGAACCGCTTTCCGCACGCGGCCGCCGTAGCGGTGGCCGAGGCGCCGGGCAAGGCCTACAACCCGCTGCTCATCTACGGCGACTCGGGCCTAGGCAAGACCCACCTCCTGCACGCCATCGGCCACTACGTGCGCAGCCTCTACAGCGGCGCCAAGGTGCGGTACGTCTCCAGCGAGGAGTTCACCAACGAGTTCATCAACGCGATCCGCGACGACCGCCAGGACCGGTTCAAGCGACGCTACCGCGATGTCGACGTGCTCCTGATCGACGACATCCAGTTCCTCGAGGGCAAGACCCAGACGCAGGAAGAGTTCTTCCACACGTTCAACACCCTCCACAACGCCAACAAGCAGATCGTGCTCACCTCCGACCGGCCCCCCAAGTCGCTCGAGGCGCTCGAGGACCGGCTGCGCAACCGCTTCGAGTGGGGCCTGATCACCGACGTCCAGGCGCCCGACCTCGAGACCCGCATCGCGATCCTCCGTAAGAAGGCCGCCATGGACCGGCTCACCGCGCCGCCCGACGTGCTCGAGTTCATCGCGTCGAAGATCCAGACCAACATCCGCGAGCTCGAGGGCGCGCTGATCCGGGTCACGGCGTTCGC
The DNA here is from genome assembly GCF_023208195.1 of Nocardioides sp. InS609-2. Lineage (NCBI taxonomy): Bacteria > Bacillati > Actinomycetota > Actinomycetes > Propionibacteriales > Nocardioidaceae > Nocardioides > Nocardioides sp. InS609-2. The sequence continues at coordinate 2,646,474 of NZ_CP060034.1, forward strand.
CAACCTGAACCGCCAGGAGGTCGACATGACCCTGGCCGAGATCGTGCTGAAGGACCTGATCCCCGACGGCGGCGAGCCAGAGATCACCGCCGCGCTGATCGTGGCCCAGACAGCGGCGTACTTCGGGGTCTCGCTCGAGGACCTCACCGGGCCCAGCCGCGGCCGGCACCTGGTGCTCGCCCGACAGATCTCGATGTACCTGTGCCGCGAGCTGACCAGCATGTCGCTGCCGCAGATCGGCAAGGAGTTCGGCCGCGACCACACGACGGTGATGTACGCCAACGGCAAGATCAAGGAGCTCCTCGCCGAGCGCCGGGCGGTCTTCAACCAGGTCAGCGAGCTCACCAACCGCATCAAGATGCAGGCCAGGCAGTCCTGAACTACACGAGCGAAACCTGTGTACGACGTGTGGTTCAACCCGGTGCGTCGTACACATGCCCTGTGCACGACCGGCAGCCTCGGGCCCGAACCACCGGCTCGCTGCACAAGCCCGTGCAGGACTGCACAGCCCGTCCACAGCCAATTGCTCAACCAAAAATGGCCGCTGACCTGCGAAGACACGGGTTCTCCACAGATTCCACAGACGCTATGACTACTGCGGACCTATCCATCTCCGGACCACCAGTGAACATCCAATCCGGGCCCGACCTGTGCACAACTGCCAGATGCTCGTGGTGCCGGCGGCCCGGAAGTCGACGGGGCGCGGTGCGCTGGGCGTGACCGCATGGCAGGATTCACACCCCATACCCAGGAGGACCACACCGTGAAGTTCCGCGTCGAACGCGACGTCTTCGCCGATGCCGTCGCATGGGCTGCCCGCAGCCTGCCCGTGCGACCCAGCGCTCCCGTCCTCGCCGGCCTCCTCATCGAGGCCAGCGACGGTGGCCTGGTCCTGTCGTCGTTCGACTACGAAACCTCCGCCCGCGCGACCGTGAAGGCCGACGTCAGCGGTGAGGGCACCTGCCTGGTCAGCGGCCGGTTGCTGGCTGACATCTGTCGCAGCCTGCCCGCCAAGCCGATCGAGGTCACGCTGACGGGCGCCAAGGTCGAGCTGACCTGTGGCGCCGGTCGCTTCAGCCTCCAGACGATGCCCGTCGAGGACTACCCCACACTGCCCGAGATGCCGTCGGCGAGCGGCACGGTCAACAGCACCGACTTCGCGCACGCCGTCGCCCAGGCGGTCACGGCCGCCGGTCGCGACGACATGCTGCCTGTGCTGACCGGCGTACGCATCGAGATCGAGGGCGACACCATGTCGCTGCTCGCGACCGACCGCTTCCGCCTCTCGCACCGCGAGCTCGGCTGGAACCCCCAGGACACCGACGCGTCGATGGCCGCGCTGGTCCCGGCCAAGGTGCTCGGCGACACCGCGAAGTCGCTCACCGGCGGGGAGGTCACGATCTCGCTGGCGGCCGGCGGCACCGGCGAGGGCATCATCGGCTTCGAGTACGGCGACGAGCAGACCGGCACGCGGCGTACGACCACCCGGCTCCTCGACGGTGAGTTCCCGAAGGTCAGGTCGCTGTTCCCGAGCGAGCACCTGACGGTGGCCAAGGTCAACAAGCAGGAGCTCATCGACACCGTCAAGCGCGTGGCGCTGGTGGCAGAGCGCAACTCGGCGGTGCAGCTGAAGTTCGGCGACGGCGAGCTCGTGCTCGACTCGAGCTCAGGTGACGAGGCGCAGGCGACCGAGGCGATCACCGCCGAGATCAACGGCGACGACATCATGACGGGCTTCAACCCGCAATACCTGCTCGACGGCCTGACCGCTCTCGACGGCGAGCTGGTCGACCTGGCGTTCACCCAGGCCAACAAGCCGGTAGTGATCTCGGCGACCGACGCTGCCGAGGCCGACTCGAAGGGCCGCGGCGCCGGCTTCCGCTACCTGCTGATGCCTCGCCGGCTCCTCAGTTGAGGCCGTTTTCCCGACGGGGCCGTGTCTCGACACGCCCTTTCGTCCTTGCAGGCTCGGACGCAGGCTTGCTCGACCTGACTCGCCACGCCGTGCACTCCTGCGTCGTGCCCGGCTAGGCTCGCCACATGGATATCGGTCTCGTCGGGCTCGGCAAGATGGGTGGCAACATGCGCACCCGCCTGCAGGACGCCGGCCACACGGTCGTTGGTTATGACCGCAACCCCGACGTGGCCGACGTGGCGTCGCTGGCCGAGATGGTCGAGGCGCTGCCCTCGCCGAAGGTTGTCTGGGTGATGGTGCCCGCCGGTGACCCCACCAGCGAGACCGTGGCCGCCCTGGGCGACCTGCTCAGCGAGGGCGACCTCGTCGTCGACGGCGGCAACTCCCGCTGGACCGACGACCAGGCCAACGCCGAGATGCTGTCCGGCAAGGGCATCGGCTTCGTCGACTGCGGCGTCTCCGGTGGCGTCTGGGGCCTCAAGAACGGCTACGCCCTGATGTACGGCGGCGCCGACGAGGACGTCGCGAAGGTGCAGCCGGCCTTCGACGCACTCAAGCCGGAAGGCGAGTTCGGCGCCGTGCACGCGGGCAAGAAGCCGGGCGCCGGGCACTTCTCGAAGATGGTCCACAACGGCATCGAGTACGCCATGATGCAGAGCTACGCCGAGGGCTGGGAGCTGCTCGAGAAGGTCGACCTGGTCGACAATGTCACCGAGGTCTTCCGGTCGTGGCGCGAGGGCACCGTGATCCGGTCGTGGTTGCTGGATCTGCTGGTCACCGCGCTCGACGACGATCCCGACCTGGCCTCGATCTCGGGCTACGCCGAGGATTCCGGCGAGGGCCGCTGGACGGTCGAGGCGGCCATCGACAACGGCGTACCCGTGCCGGCGATCACCGCAGCGCTCTTCGCCCGTTTCGTCTCACAGCAGGACGACAGTCCGTCGATGAAGGCGATCGCGGCGATGCGCAACCAGTTCGGCGGCCACGCGGTGAAGACCGGGCCGCCCCCCGGCGGTGACGTCGACGCCGGCACGACCCCGAAGAGCTAGCTTGCACGTCGCCCGGCTCTCCCTGCACGACTTCCGCTCCTATCCGCAGCTGGACATCGAGCTGGACCCCGGGGCCACGGCGTTCATCGGTCGCAACGGGCAGGGCAAGACCAACCTGGTCGAGGCCATCGACTACCTGTCCCGCCTGGGGTCGCACCGCGTCGCGTCCGATGCTCCGCTGGTGCGGGCCGGCGCCGAGCAGGCGCTCGTGCGGGCCGCGGTCGTGCGCGACGGCCGCGAGGCCATCATCGAGGTCGAGCTCAACCCCGGCCGCGCCAACCGCGCGCGCATCAACCGCTCACAGGTGCCGCGCCCGCGCGAGATCCTCGGCCTCGTGCGCACCGTCATCTTCTCGCCGGACGACCTCACGCTGGTCAAGGGCGATCCGTCCGACCGGAGGCGGTTCCTCGACGACCTGCTGATCCTGCGTACGCCGCGGCTTGCCGGCGTCCGTGCCGACTACGACCGGATCCTTCGCCAGCGCAACTCGCTGCTCAAGACCGCCGGCCACGCCCGCCGCGGGTCGTCGTCGCAGGAGTCTGCGCTCTCGACGCTCGGGGTATGGGACTCGCACCTGGTCGAGGCCGGGGCCGAGCTGCTCGAGGAACGTCTCGCGCTCGTCGAGGGCCTGCGTCCCTACGTCGGCACCGCCTACGAAGCGGTGGCGCGCGGGGCCTCGCGCGACGACGCCCATCTGGCCTACAAGTCGTCGTTCGACCTCGAGGGGGCGACCAAGCGCGACGAGCTGACCACCGTGCTGCTCGCCGAGATCGCACGACGCCGCGACGACGAGCTGGTCCGCGGCATCTCACTGGTCGGCCCGCACCGCGACGAGCTGTTGCTGAGGCTCGGCGACCTGCCGTTGAAGGGCTACGCGTCGCACGGGGAGTCATGGTCGTTCGCGCTGGCGCTCAAGCTCGCGTCGTACGACCTGTTGCGCGCCGACGGCGATGACCCGATCCTGATCCTGGACGACGTGTTCGCCGAGCTCGACACCGAACGCCGCCAGCAGCTTGCCGAACTCGTTGCCGGCGCCGAGCAGGTGCTGGTCACCGCCGCGGTGGCCGCGGACGTGCCGCAGGCACTGGCCGGCACCCGGTTCCTGGTCGCGGGAGGGGAGGTATGCAGAGATGGGTGACGAACCGACCCCACCAGAAGACCAGCCGCCGCACGCCGACGACGGGCTCGACTACGCGCGTGCCGCCGCCCGAGCCGCGTCGAAGGCACCCGGCGGTACGCCGGCCAAGCGCCGCGGTGGCCCGCCGAGCGACGCCGACCGGCGTCGTACCCGACGCACTGGTGGCGGCGGATCGGGCGCGCATCCCAACGAGCGCGACCCCCAACTCATCGAGGGCCTGGTCGAGCGGATGGTGATCTCGCACGGGTGGGAGGTCGACCTGCGCGTGCAGCAGGTCTTCGGCCGGTGGGCCGAGATCGTCGGCGCCGAGGTCGCCGACCACTGCAAGCCCGAGACCCTCGTCGACGGAAAGCTCGTCGTGCGCACTGACGCCACGGCGTGGGCTACCCAGCTGAAGCTGATGGCGCCGACCCTCGTACGACGCCTCAACGAGGACCTCGGCAACGGCACCGTCACGATCATCGACGTGCTCGGGCCGCACCTGCCGAGCTGGAAGCGCGGACCGCGCTCGGTGCGCGACGGCCGAGGGCCGCGCGACACCTATGGCTGAGCCGGACGACCTGCGCACGGCCAAGGACCGTGGGTGGCGAAGTCTCGACGCGATCGACGACGCCCTGGCCCGCGGTGAGATCGACCACGAGGGCTGGCACCGACTGACGACCGCCCAGATCGAGGCGGCGTACCTCGATGCCGACACTCCGCAGGGTGGCTCGGGGCACAGCGGTGACGACAAGCGCTGGGAGCGGGCGCGCCGGCTGATGCTCGACGCCGTCACCGGGCCGGGGACCTTCCTCGACATCGGCTGCGCCAACGGACTGCTCATGGAGTCGGTCGCGACGTGGTCCGACGGGGACCTCGAGCCGTACGGCGTCGACATCTCCGTCGCCCTGGCCGTGCTCGCCCGGCGCCGCTGCCCGCAGTGGGCCGATCGCATCTGGACCGCCAACGCCGACCGCTTCGACCCGGGTCGGCGGTTCACCTACGTGCGCACCGGGCTCGACTACGTGCCGGCGTCGCGTGCGCCGTCGTACGTCGCGAGGCTGCTGCGCCTGGTGGAGCCCGGTGGCCGGCTGGTGGTCGGCGTCTTCAACGAGGAACGGGACGAGGATCGGCTGGCCGCACAGGTCGCGGCGTGGGGTTTCGAGGTGGCTGGCAGCACCTCCCGCGAGCACCGGCATCCAGACCTGGCCTACAAGGCGTTCTGGGTGGCAGGCGCGGCCGGCCCGTGAGGCGTGGCTGCCGATCTGGGCGCACCTTCGCCGTATGGGGAGTCATCCCGACCCCTGATCGGGCCGAGAATCGGCCTTCTCAGGCCGCTGAGGGGCCACTTTGTCCACAGATCCCCCCAAACTGGGGATGGGTGCGTGGATTCTGGGTGTCTGGCCGGTAATATGAGGCGAGGGTCGCAGGCGTTCCGGATGCCACGGAAGAGCAGCGGCCTTTGTCATGTCGAGAGGCCCCTAGTGGGCCCCGGAAGAAGGCCAGCCGTGACCGCTGAACTGCCCGCAGAGAAGCCGACGTTGAGGTCCAACGCACCCGACGAAGGGGTTGCCTACGACGCATCGGCGATCCAGGTGCTGGAGGGCCTCGAGGCGGTCCGCAAGCGTCCCGGCATGTACATCGGCTCCACCGGCGAGCGCGGCCTGCACCACCTGGTCTGGGAGATCGTCGACAACGCGGTCGACGAGTCGCTGGCCGGCTTCTGCACCCGGATCGAGCTCACCCTCACCGCGGACGGCGCGGTGCGAGTGGTCGACAACGGCCGCGGCATCCCCACCGACACCGCCCCCGGCCAAGACATGCCGGCCGTCACGATGGCGCTGACGATGCTGCACGCCGGCGGCAAGTTCGGTGGCGGTGGCTACAAGGTCTCCGGCGGCCTGCACGGCGTCGGCGTCTCGGTCGTCAACGCGCTGAGCTCGCGGCTGATCGTGGAGGTCAAGAACCGTGGCCACCTGTGGCGCCAGAGCTTCCAGCTCGGTGTGCCCGAGGGCGACCTCGAGCAGGTCCGCCCGCTCGAGGACGGCGAGGAGGCCGGCACCACGGTCACCTACTGGGCGTCCGAGGACATCTTCGAGACCACGACCTACTCCCTCGAGACGATCACGACACGGATCCGTGAGTACGCCTTCTTGAACAAGGGCCTCGAGATCGTCGTACGCGATGAGCGGCCCGCGGCCGCCGACGTCGTCGACGCGGTCCACGACGGCACTATCGACAACACCATCGACACCGCCGGCCACGACGCGATCCAGAAGGCCGACGCCGGTGGGCTCGTGCAGGTCTTCAAGTACGACCGCGGCCTGGTCGACTACGTCGAGCACCTCAACCGGCGCAAGACGGTGGCCAACCCGACAGTCATCAACTTCGAGGCCGAGACGGCCGCCGACCCCGCGACCGGCAACCAGCACATGAGCCTCGAGCTCGCGATGCAGTGGAACACCACGTTCAGCGAGTCGGTGCACACCTTCGCCAACACGATCAACACCCACGAGGGCGGCACCCACGAGGAAGGCTTCCGCGCGGCACTGACCTCGCTGGTCAACAACTGGGGCGAGGAGTGGGGCCTGATCAAGAAGCGCGAGGACCGCGTCTCGGGTGACGACATCCGCGAGGGCCTGACCGCGATCATCTCGATCAAGCTGGGCGAGCCGCAGTTCGAGGGCCAGACCAAGACCAAGCTCGGCAACACCGAGGCCAAGGGCTTCACCCAGAAGATCGTCAACGACCAGCTCGGAGCCTGGCTCGAGCAGAACCCCGCCGAGGGTCGCGACATCGTGCGCAAGTCGCAGGCTGCCGCGCAGGCCCGCATCGCCGCCCGCAAGGCGCGCGACCTGGCCCGGTCCCGCAAGGGCCTGCTGGGTGGCGGTGGCCTGCCGGGCAAGCTCAGCGACTGCCAGTCGACCAACCCCGCCGAGTGCGAGGTCTTCATCGTCGAGGGTGACTCGGCCGGCGGCTCGGCCCGTCAGGGCCGCGACCCGCGCATCCAGGCGATCCTGCCGATCCGCGGCAAGATCCTCAACGTCGAGAAGGCGCGCCTCGACAAGGTGCTGGCCAACACCGAGGTCCAGGCGATCATCTCGGCGCTCGGCACTGGCATCCACGAGGAGTTCAACCTCGACAAGCTGCGCTATCACAAGGTCGTGCTGATGGCTGACGCCGACGTCGACGGCCACCACATCAACACGTTGCTGCTCACGCTGCTGTTCCGCTTCATGAAGCCGCTGATCGAGCACGGCTACGTCTACATGGCCCAGCCGCCGCTCTACAGGCTGCGCTGGAACAAGCCGCACGAGCACGAGTTCGTCTACTCCGACGCTGAGCGCAACGCCCTCCAGGCCGACGGTCTGGCGAGCGGCAAGAAGCTGCCCAAGGAGAACCCGGTCCAGCGCTACAAGGGCCTCGGTGAGATGAACGCCAAGGAGCTGTGGGAGACCACGATGGACCCTGACCAGCGGCTGCTGCTGCAGGTCACCCTCGAGGACGCCGCCCAGGCCGACGAGATCTTCTCGATCCTGATGGGCGAGGACGTCGAGCAGCGGCGGTCCTTCATCCAGCGCAATGCCAAGGACGTTCGATTCCTCGACATCTGAGGAGTGAGGTGGAGGTACGCCGAGCGCAGCGAGGTGTGCCGGAGGCGAGCCCCGCAGGACGGCGACAAACTGCAGAGATATCTAGGTGTCTAGCACTGACCTTAGATTCGAGTAGATACCAGCAGAGAGACAGCGAATGACTGAGCAGACCGACAACCTCATCGGGGATGGCGACGGCGGCGGGGGGCGGATCCAGGAGATCGACCTCCAGGAGTCGATGAAGCGCTCCTACATCGACTACGCGATGGCCGTCATCGTCGGCCGCGCGCTGCCCGACGTACGCGACGGGCTCAAGCCGGTGCACCGGCGCGTGCTCTACGCCATGTGGGACGGCGGCTACCGGCCCGACCGCGGCTTCTCGAAGTGCTCGCGTGTCGTCGGCGACGTGATGGGTCAGTACCACCCGCACGGTGACACCGCGATCTACGACACCCTGGTCCGGCTCGCGCAGCCGTGGGTGATGCGTGCCCCGCTGATCAACGGCCAGGGCAACTTCGGCTCGCCGGGCAATGACTCCGCGGCGGCCATGCGGTACACCGAGTGCCGAATGGCTCCGCTGGCCATGGAGATGGTGCGCGACATCGACGAGGACACCGTCGACTTCCAGCCCAACTACGACGGTCGCTCGTCGGAGCCCGTCGTACTGCCGGCGCGCTACCCCAACCTGCTCGTCAACGGATCGGCCGGCATCGCGGTCGGCATGGCCACCAGCATCCCGCCGCACAACCTGCTCGAGGTCGCAGCCGGCGCCACCTGGGCGCTCGAGCACCCCGATGCCACCCGTGAAGAGCTGCAGGACGCGCTGATCGAGCGCATCAAGGGCCCCGACTTCCCCAACGGCGCGCTGATCGTCGGCCACGAGGGCATCGAGCAGACCTACCGCACCGGCCGTGGCTCGGTCACCCAGCGAGCGGTGATCGAGGTCGACGAGGACGCCAAGGGCCGCACCTGCCTGGTCGTCACCGAGCTGCCCTACATGGTCAACCCCGACAACCTCGCGCTGAAGATCGCCGAGCTCGCCGACTCCGGCAAGGTCCAGGGCATTGCCGACGTCCGCGACGACACGTCCGACCGCACCGGTCAGCGGCTGGTGGTCGTGCTCAAGCGAGACGCCGTCGCTCGCGTCGTACTCAACAACCTGCTCAAGCACACCGAACTTCAGACCAACTTCAGCGCCAACATGCTGGCGCTCGTCGACGGGGTGCCGCGCACGTTGACGGTCGACCAGTTCATCAGCAACTGGGTGACCCACCAGATCGACGTCATCCGCCGCCGTACGGCGTTCCGGCTGCGCAAGGCCGAGGAACGCGCCCACGTGCTGCGCGGTCTGGCCAAGGCCCTCGACATGCTCGACGAGGTCATCGCGCTGATCCGGCGCTCGCCCGACGTCAGCGAGGCCCGCACCGGCTTGATCGCGCTGCTCGACATCGACGAGCTCCAGGCCACCGCGATCCTCGACATGCAGCTGCGCCAGCTGGCCGCCCTGCAGCGTCAGAAGATCATCGACGACCTGGCCGAGATCGAGATCCGCATCGCCGACCTGCTCGACATCCTCGCCAACGACGTGCGCCAGCGACAGATCGTCTCCGACGAGCTGGCCGAGGTCGTCGACAAGTACGGCAACGAGCGTCGTACCCAGATCATCGCGGCCGACGGCGACCTGTCGATGGAGGACCTCATCCCCGACGAGGAGCTCGTCGTTTCCATCACCCGTGGCGGCTACGCCAAGCGCACGCGTGCCGACCAGTACCGCACCCAGAAGCGCGGCGGCAAGGGCGTGCGCGGCGCGACGCTGCGTGGCGACGACGTGGTCGAGCACTTCATCGCGACGTCCAACCACCACTGGTTGCTGTTCTTCACCACGCAGGGCCGCGTCTACCGCACCAAGGCCTACAACCTGCCCGAGGCGCAGCGCGACGCGAAGGGCGGCCACGTCGCCGGCCTGCTGAGCTTCCAGCCCGACGAGAACATCGCGCAGGTGCTGGCGATCCGCGACTACGACCAGGCGCCGTACCTCGTCCTCGCCACCCGCAACGGATTGGCCAAGAAGACCCGGCTGGGCGACTACAACAGCCCGCGCCAGGCCGGCGTCATCGCGATCAACTTCCGTGAGGACGACGACGAGCTGATCGGCGCCGAGCTGGTCAACGCCGGCGACGACATCCTGCTGGTGTCCCGCAAGGGTCAGGCGATCCGCTTCCGCGCCGACGACAGCCAGCTGCGGCCGATGGGCCGGGCCACGTCCGGTGTCGCGGGCATGAAGTTCCGCCCAGATGACTCGCTGCTGTCGATGTCGGTCATCCGTGCCGAGCAGGTCGCGGCCGAGGAGGCTGCCGAGTCCGCTGGCGACTCCGTCGAGGAGAGCGAGGTGAAGGAGCAGTACGTCTTCACCATGACCGACGGCGGCTTCGCCAAGCGCTCGCGCATCTCCGACTACCGGCTCCAGTCGCGCGGTGGCATCGGCATCAAGGCGATGTCGCTGGCCAACGAGGACCGGGGCGGTCTCGTCGGTGCCTTCATCGTCGTGGAGGGTGACGAGATCTTGTCGATCACCAACTCCGGCCAGGTGGTGCGCAGCCCGATCAACGAGAACTTCCGGCCCACCCGCCGCTCCACGATGGGCGTGAAGTTCGTGTCGCCCAAGTCCGGCGACGCCGTGGCCGTGGTTGCCCGCTCGGTCGAGGCGAAGGACGAGGAAGAGGCAGAGGGCGAGATCGTCGAGGGCGCGGTTGTCGAGTCTGATGACTCGGTTGTCGCGGACGCATCGGCTACCGTCGAAGATGCGACAATCGAGAACGACGACCCCGAGACGGACACCGACGACTCGGGCGAGGCTTCCGGCGACGAGCCGGGGGAGAGTGAGTCCTGATGAGCGAACGCACCGCCGACAAGGCGACCCGCCGGCGTGACCGCGCCCCGGCCGGCGACCCGACCGGCGACACGGCGGTGCGGCCTGCCCTGAAGGACCGGATCGCTGGCGCGTTGTCCGTGGCTGCCACCGAGCACCGCGACAACGCGAACCCGGAGGCTGCGCCGCGTCGTACGGGCAAGAAGCAGCCGCGCCGCGCCCGCCTGCGGCTGAGCCGCATCGACCCCTGGTCGGTGATGAAGGCGTCGTTCCTGCTCTCGATCGCCTTCGGAGTGGTGACGTTCGTGGCCGTGTTCATGATCTGGTCGGTGCTCGGCGCCGCCGGCGTGTGGGACTCCATCAACTCCACCGTCGCCAGCGTCATCGAGGGTGACCAGCCCAGCGACTTCGACGTCACCAACTACGTCGGGATGTCGCGGGTGCTGGGCTTCACCCTGCTGATCTCGGTCATCGACGTCATCTTGCTGACCGCCATCGCGACGCTGGGTGCGTTCCTCTACAACATGGCCGCCGCGCTGCTGGGTGGCGTGGAAGTGACGTTGTCGGAGGACTAGGCGCTCGTTCGGTCGTGATACCCGGGTACGCGGGTATCCCGACTGCTCGGTAGCCGAGAAGCACCCGAAAACCCCTCTTTGGCGGTGCTTCTCAGCACTCCAGCCGTGACGACGTACGCCGCGCAGCCCGGCCGTTTTGTCGGCGTCTGCAGGCGTGGGGTAGCCTTCCCGAGCACTCGCCGCGAGGTCACTCGACGGTTGTGCGGCGGGCCTATAGCTCAGACGGTTAGAGCGCTTCCCTGATAAGGAAGAGGTCACAGGTTCAAGTCCTGTTAGGCCCACTCCCATCCTCGCCGGGACTCACGGAGGAACACCATGAAGAAGGTTCTGCTCGTCCTGCTGGCCGCCGTCGGCGCCGCGTTCGCGAAGAAGAAGATGGAAGAGAGCCGCAACGAGCAGGCCCTCTGGGCCGAGGCCACCGACAACGTCGACAAGGCCTGACGCTTCTTCGTCTCCGCACCACTCGGGACAACCCCGGGGCCTTGGCGCAATTGGTAGCGCACCTGCTTTGCAAGCAGGGGGTTAGGGGTTCGAGTCCCCTAGGCTCCACAACTTCTGGGAGCGCCGCGCAATAGGTAGCGGCTCTGGTCACTCCATCACGGAATCTGCACCCATTGCCCCTTGCTGGGAGTGCCATAGGCGTCGAGCGCGAACAGTAGCCACGGGCCGGGGACGGTCGTGCCGCGGTCGGCCGGGATCGTCACCTGGTAGGTGTTCTGCCCGGTCGGGGACGGGGTCAGGGCCACGCGGCGCTGGTCGGAGTTGATCGAATGCGTGGACGTTCCCACTCGGACCAGTGCGAACGACGCAACCGGCTTGTCCGTGGTGACGGTGAGGGTGGCACCCGCCGACACCTCGGCGGGGACGCCTCCCGTGATGGCGGGCCGAGTGCGGAGAGTCCCGTCGGCCTTGAGCAGGTATGGCGGGGTGAGGATCTCGACATCGGGGTGGTTGGTCTCGCAGGTCCAGCACAGCCCCCCGCCACCTGCCATCACGCGGCCGTCGGCAAGCAGCAGCGAGAACGAGTGGTACGTACGCGGGATGGCCTCGGGGGCCAGCCTGGTGAACAGCCCGGTCGCCGGGTCCCACATCTCGGCCGCTCGGACCGCTGCGGTGTCCGTGAACGGCTTGGCGCGCTGCTGACCACCGGTGACCATGACCGAGCCGTCGGGCAGCACGACGCTGTTGGCGAAGGTCCGCGGCTCCGACATGTCACCGACCCGGCGTACACCGACCGGCTGGCCGAACCCGGCGGTGATGTCGAGCGTGTAGGCCCGGGGTGTGGCCAACCGCGCGGAGTCGTCGTTGTTCTCCTGGTAGTTGGGCGCACCGCCGACGGCGAGGATCTTGCCGGCGTCGTACATCACGGCGTTGCCGTTCATCATCACCGGCGCGTCGGCCCGGTCGCCCGCAGAGGTCGTCGTGCCGTCACCCGAGGTGCCGAACCAGTTCATCTGGGTGCTGGGACCGGCGTGGAAGACCCGGCCGCCCGACATCGCGAAGAGCCAGGCGTGGTTGTCCTGGCGCGACCAGCCCTGCCAGTCGGGGGTGAGGATGGAATTGGCCCTCACCCCTGCGAGGCGGCGCCACGAGGTCCCGGCAGCGGCCATCACCTCGCCGTCCTTATCGGTCGCGCCGCCACTCCACGAACCTCCGAGCGCGAGGACCCGCCCGTCGGAAAGGGTCACGGAGGTCTGGTAGCCCCGCGGGATCGCCATCTGTGGCCCGGTGGTGAACGTGTCGGTCCCGGGGTCGTAAATCGTGGTGTTGGACGCGCCGGAACCGCCGGTGATCACGACCCGGCCGTCGGCCAGGATCGAGAGGCCCGTGCAGAACATCTCGTGGCCCGTCTCGGCGACCTCACGCCTGCCGGCGTTGACGCCGTTGCTGACGTCGAGGATCGAGATCTGGGTCTTGCCGCCGTTGGTGGAGTCGGTCGTGAACCCGTTAGCGGCCACGCCCGAGAACGTCAGCACCTTGTTGTTCGGCAGCAAGATGGCCGTCGCGGGAACGATCGGCAGCCCAATCGGGTCGCTCCACAGGCCCGGGTGGAAGCCCGGCGGTTGATCGGTGGCCGGAGGTGGGGGAGGTGGGGGAGGTGGGGGAGGTGGGGGAGGCGGGGGAGGCGGGGTCCCAAGGAGCTCGATCTCGGCCGCGCTCTCCACCTGCGCCTGCTTGCCGGCCCTGGACCTGACGCTGAGCCGGACGCGGCCGGCCGGGACGGGAGCGAAGGTCGTGGCCTTGACCTGTGCACTGTCGGCCCAGCGGCCGTGGGCGACCCGCTGCCAGGTCTGTCCTTCGAAGCTGACGTGGATGACATAGCGCCCGATCCGCCCGAGAGGCTTGCGCCCTGGGGTGTAGCGCAACCCCGAGACCATGGCCGGGCCGTGCAGGTCGATCGTGAGCTGGCGCAGACGGAGAGTCCCGGCGCGACCGGTGCCCGGGCGCGGCACGGCCGGGTGCCACGCCGTACCGGCGCGGCCGTCGAGAACCTTCATGGCCTGGTTCCTGGCCGCGGCCCGCGCGCGTCGGCCCGACCGACCCGGAGGCGACATGGCGGTCCAACCCGAACGGTCGAGGGTCGGCGCGACGGGCACGTACGCCGCAGCCGGCACCGCCAGCATCGGCATCGAGCCGTGCCCCTCCGGAGGCTTCCCGTGATGCGCTCCCTGGCCCGGGGTGTCGAGCGTTGCGTCGTGCGGCACCGCGATCGCGCCAGCGACGGAGACTCCCAGGGCAACGACGACGGCGAGACCTCCCGGCCCCGCGACCCAGCGCCTGAACACACCCCACATCGACGTCACCCCCCGGATGTGGGTTGAACGATAGACGAGGCACTGCATCACCGGCATGCCCAATTCACGGGAGGATCGAGCGGGGGTTGGCCCACGCCAGCCACCGCCGCCACCGCGGCACGGGCTCCCCGACGCGGCGGCGTACGTCGGTCATCAGCGACCAATAGACATCGGCGTCGGAGGCGGTCGGCTCGTCGCGGGCGAAAATCTGTGCGTCGGCGATGACCGCCAGCGCCGGGTCGACACCGAGCGCCGTGGCCTGGGCCGGCCGCGTCGTACGCGCGGGCACGTCGAGGCCGAGGTCGCGGGCGCGGTCGACGAGCTCCTGCCAGGCGCCGGCGAAGCGCAGGGAGGGGCGGGTGGCGCGCTGACGGCGGAGGCGGCGCCACCACTTCGCGACGAGTACGACGCCGAGGAGCACCACCGGCAGCAACGCCAACGGCCAGCGGGGCAGCGGGGTATCGGGCTGGTCCCGGTCCTTTTCACCGGCCTGCTCATCGCGCGGCTGGTCCTGCTGGGTCTGGTCCTCGTCGTCGCGATCGACGTTGCGGGGCACCGTGAAGGCGGGCGGGGGAGGGTTGGTGCGTGGCGGCGGCCGGCGAGACATGAACGCCTCGGTGGGGATCGTGCGCCAGAGGCCGTCGTTGGTGCGCACCTCGATCCACGCCTGCACGTCGCTTCCGAAGACCTGCCCGTCGCCCGGCACCACCGCTCCTATGACGACTCGTGCAGGGATGCGCAGCCGGGAGGCGATCAGCGCCATGAGGGAGGCGTACTGCTCGTCGTTGCCCACCATCCGCGGCGCGTAGACGAAGCCCTTGCCGAGCCGTTGGGTCGACTGGCCGGCGAGGTAGACCTGCCCGTCGGGCTCGAGTCCGTCGGAGTAGTAGCCCCGGGTGCGCAACACCCTCGCGGCCTGCATCAGCGCCTGCATCGGGAAGGCAGCACCCTGGGTCCAGACCAGGATCGGGCCGCCGAAGTACTCCGCCTGCTCGAATGCTGTGGGCTCGACGAAGCCGGACGGGAAGGACCTCTCGCTGAACCGGTCCTTCGGGATCCGGGTGTCGTACTCCAGCTGGTCGCGCACCGTCAGGTCGCTGGTCATCAGCGCCGACGACGACGCCAGGTTGATCCGCATCTCGTCCAGACGGCTGTCACCCGCGCGCGTCAACCCGGCATCGACCGACTGCGGCGACCCGACCAGCGGCACCCACGGGCTGTCCCAGTCGCGGCTCACGCGCAGCGAGACGTACGCCCGCTTGCCCGTCGCCTGGTTCTCGAAGTGGTCAGAGATGTGCAGGTAGCGATCGTCGTACCGTGACGGGTCGGTGCCGTTGCCGGCGTACCAGTGCCGGCCGTCGTACTGGTCGAGCGTCGCGAAGCGCACCCGGCCGCCCGTCGGCGCCCCGCGCAGCGTCATCAGCAGCCGGTCGTGCAGGTTGTTGGCCGCACCGGGCTGGTCGGTGAACCGCCGGAAGTCGTCGAGTGGCGTCCGAACTGCAGCCGCGTCGTACGCACCGATGTGGTTGCGCAGCAGCAGTCGGTCGGCCGTGTCGCCCGCGTCGCCGGTCAGTGTGTACGCCGTCCCGGCAGCAAGGGCGAGGACGACCGTGGCAGGCACAAGCCGTTCGAGGCGGCCGCCCCACGAGTCGGCCGGGGGCCTGGGGTGCGCGACAACCCGGCGGCTGCGGAGGCCGATCCAGAGTGTGGCGACGACGGCGAACGCGGCGGCGTAGGGCAGCGAGGTGAAGCCCTGCCGCCCCAGGACCAGCACCACCACGAAGGCGGCCATGAGCGGCAGCACCGGCACCACGACCCGCCGGGTGTGCAGGGCGATACCGCCGGCCAGCCCGCTGCTCAGCAGCGCGACGGCGTACGGCGGGAGCAGCAGGGTGCCTTCGCCGGCGACGGTCGGGTGGGTGCCGGCCAGGTCGGCCCAGCAGGAGATCGTGGCGGCGATCGAGTCGCCGATGAACGTCACGCCGGGCGGCGCCTGGGTGGCGACGACACCGGCGGTGAGCACGTAGAGCCCAAGCAGCGCGGGCACATGGATCCACATCGACAAGTTGAGCGTGCCAGTGAAGACCGAGACGCCGAGACCGAGCGCGAGACCGATCAGGGCGACGACGACCCAGCTGTAGGAGTCGTAGGTGGAGTCCCACGCGGCCAGTGCGCACGCAGTCAGCGCTGCGGTCAGCACCATGTCGAGGTTGGGCCGGGACTCGGTCATCGGCCGAACCGCGCGAGTCCGTTGAGCATGGCCGGCAGGTCGTCCAGCGCGGTCAGCGTGAACCCGCCGAGCTCGCCGATGCCCACCCGCAGCTCACCGTCGGGCCGGTCGACCGAGATCGCGATGGTGCGTACCCCGGCCGGGAACTCCCGCGCCGCCCGCATCAGCGTCTCGTCGGCGCGCACGCCACCTTTACGGCCGGTGATCAGGACCAGCAGCGACGTGTCGGGCGCCAGCGTCATCGCCTGTCGCGCGGCCCCGAGCAGGCCAAGGCCGCCGAGGTGGGCCCGGCAGCACGCGTCGAGGAGCGTCCCCGGGTCACCGAACGCCTGTTGTACGCCGCACACCAGCGCCGTCTCGTAGTCGTCGATGCCCGCACGCACGATGAGCGACGCCGCCGCCTGCAGCGCGAGCTCGAAGTCCTCCGCATCGAGGTACGCATCGCGCGCGTCGTCGACCACGACGCACGCGTGGCTGCGCCGGGTGTCGTGGTACTGCCGCACCAGCAGCTCACCGGCCCTCGCAGAGGACCGCCAGTGCACGTGGCGGAGGTCGTCCCCGGGGACGTACTCACGCAACGCATGGAAGGCCAGGTCGGTCATCGAGGTCTGGTCGCTCGGCACACCCTCGAGGTCGTGCAGGCCGCCGGGCGGCAGCGGCTGCAGCCCGACGATCCGCGGCCGCACGTAGAACTCCACCGGATCGGCCCAGCGCTGCTCGCGGCGCAAGAGGCCGAGCGGGTCGGCGCGGGTGCCCCACACCGGTCCGATGTCGACGACGCCGCGGCGCTCGGTGGGCACGTCGACCTCCTCGGCCGCCGGTCGCCCCCGGCGCAGCAGGGGCAGGCGCAGGTAGGTCTGCCGGTGCTCGACCGGGATCCGCACGGTCGGGTGCAGCAGGGGGGCGGGCAGCAGGTTGGTGACCTCGAGCCGGGCCAGGCCGCGGCCACCGGCGGTGGTGTGCCGGGGCTGCACGCTGAGCCTGGCGTCGACGCGGGTCGGCAGCACCGCGAAGGGTACGGCGATCACGAGCGCGACCATGCCCGCGAGCCCGATCAGCCGCAGCTCGCCCAGGCCGGTCGCCTGCCCCGCGACCAGCGCCAGGGCAGAGAGCATCGCTACGGCCCATCCCGCAGGTGTGACGATCCTGAACGCCCGCACGAGCAGCCCGGTCAGGCCCGGTCGACCGGAGGCTCGACCGCTGCGAGCAGGTCGGTGATCACGTCGTGGACACCGATGCCGCTGAACGTGGCCTGCGGGTCGAGCAGCAGCCGGTGGCAGAGCACCGGGTGGGCGAGCGTGGTGACATCGGCGGGGGTGACCGCGGTGCGGCCGGTGGAGATCGCCCAGGTCTTGGCGACCCGGATCATCGCCAGCGCGCCGCGCGCCGACAGGCCCATCCGCACGTGCGGACGCCCGCGCGAGGCCTCGGCGAGCTGCCGGACGTAGCGGACGATGGCGCGGTCGACGTACACCTCGTCGGCGAGCGCGCTCATCTCGCGCACCAGGTCGCCGCTGGCCACCGGCGACACCAGGGCGGCTCGGTCGCGGATGTTGGCGCCCAGCAGCAGCTCCTCGGTGGACTCGGCATCGGGGTAGCCGACGCTGGTCTTCATCAGGAAGCGGTCGAGCTGGGCCTCGGGGAGGCGGTAGGTGCCGGCCTGCTCGATGGGGTTCTGGGTGGCGATGACCATGAAGGGGCGGGGTACGTCGTGCGCGATGCCGTCCACGGTGACGTGACCCTCCTCCATCACCTCGAGCAGCGCGGCCTGGGTCTTGGGGGAGGCACGGTTGATCTCGTCGGCCAGCACGATGTCATGGAAGATCGGTCCCTGGTGGAACTCGAAGGTGCCCTTGTGCTGGTCGTAGACGGTGACGCCGGTGACGTCGGTCGGCAGCAGGTCGGGGGTGAACTGGATGCGCGCGTGCGTGCCCTCGATGGTGTTGGAGAGCGCCCGGGCCAGCATGGTCTTGCCGGTGCCGGGCAGGTCCTCGAGCAACAGGTGACCCTCGGCGAGCAGGCAGGTCAGCGAGAGCCGGACGACGTGGTCCTTGCCGAGCACGGCCTTGCCGATGTTGGCCGTCATCTGGTCGAACGCGTCGCGGAAGCGCTCGGCCTGAGCGGTCGTGATCGTCATTGGTCCCCCAGGTAAGCGGTGCGCGGTGTCGGTGCGCACCGAAGACTACGACCCGGGAAAGGACACTGGCAGACTTGCCGCCCGTGCGTCCGGCTCTCGTCTCCCTGCTTCTCGCGTGCGGCCTGGCGCTCGCCGGATGTGGTGACGACGCGGCTCCCACGATGGCCCCGTCGCTCGAAGGCGCGGACCCCCTGATCGCGTCGTACGACGCGGCGCGCGACGTCGCACCCGGTCGGGCCGCGCTGTCGCTGATCCCGGCGATCGCGACCACCATCACGATCACCGACTTCGACCGGGCGCGCGCCGAGCTCGGGCTGCCCGACCTGACGAGCGACGATCCGATGACCGACCGCAACGACTTCTGGGAGCGGGCGCCGCAGGAGACGGTGCTGCTCACCGAGGGTTTGCTGCGCGAGCAGAACTCACGGTTCATGCTCGACCACGGCTTCACCCAGGACGACGTCGACTGGGAGGCGCACTGGGTCACGCCGGAGGGGCCGGGCTGGGTGCTCGCGTTCCGGTCCGACCTGCCGTTCGGCCGGGTCGCCGGCGCGGTGGCCGAGGGCGTGGGTCCGTTGAAGGGCGCGACGGCCGACGCCGAGCGACACCTGCTGTCGGTTGGCCTGGCCGGTGAGGACGACGAGGTGTGGGGCGACCGTGCCGATGCGCGGGACCTCACGACGGCGGTGCCGGCGGAGTCGACGTACCTCCGGGTCGGCTGCGTGCCGCCCGCCACCGCACTGGCCACGCACGACGTGACCGCCTTCGATGACCTCGAGGCCTTCTCCGTGTCGTACGGCGACGGGCTGGGCACCGCGCGGCTCGGACCCGACCGGGCCGACCTGTTCGAACGCTCCGCTCTCGCGACGGACGCCCCGACCTCCGGCCCGATCGGGTTCGGCGACGCCTTCGAGAACGCCGTGGCCGACCCGTCGACCGGCCGGATCGGCTGGGACGTGCGCAACCCGCGCGTGGCCGCCGCGCTGACGCTGACCGACGGGCTCCCGTGGGCGGTGTGCAACGAGGCCGAGCCTGATTGAGCATGCCCATGCAGGAGCCGACCGGGCTCTGAGGTCGCCTCGTTAGGCTTCCGGCGTGACCCCGCCCCGCCTGCCTCTGCTGCTGAGGCCGAGGGCGCTGGGGGTGCACGCGCTCGCGCTGGTGCTCCTCGCGGCCGCCGTCGCGCTGGGGTTCTGGCAGCTCGGCGCGTGGCAGGCCCAGCGCACCGCCGAGGCCACCGACCTGACCCGCACCGAGCCGATGTCGCTCACCGAGACGATGGGTCCCGACGACCCGTTCCCCGGCAACCGGGTCGGGCAGCCGGTCACCGTCGCGGGCAGCTGGGTGCCGAGCGGCACGGTCTACGTCGAGGGCCGGAAGCATGGCGGCCAGGACGGCGTCTGGGCGGTCACGCCGCTCGCCGTCACCGGGCAGGCCGACTCGGCGCTGCTGGTGGTGCGCGGCTGGGCGGCCACGGTGGCCGACGCGGGGTCGCCGCCGACCGGTGAGGCAATGGTGACCGCCTGGCTCCAGCCACCCGACGGCACCGGTCAGCTCGACAGCGACCCGACCGACGACGTACTCCCGCAGCTGCGGATCGCCGACGCCATCCAGCACGTCGACCAGGACCTGTACGGCGCCTACGCGGTCGTCGACCCGCAGGCCGCGCAGTCGAACGCCGGCAACGAGGCGCTCGCGCCGGCCGATCTCGAGCAGCTGCCGGACGCCAGCCGGTTCACCGCGCTGCGCAACCTGCTCTACGCGATCGAGTGGTGGTTCTTCGGCGCGTTCGCGGCGTTCATCTGGTGGCGCTGGATGCGCGACGAGCTGGCCCACACCGGGGACGGTGCGGGCGACTCGGTAGTTTGACGTGGTGCGCAAGCTCTTCACGACCTACCGCGTCCTGGCCCTCGTCGTGGGTCTCCTGCTCGTCGCCCTGGCCGCCGGCATGGTGCTCAAATACGGCCACAACGTGATTGACGCAGCCGCGTGGGCCAAGGGCGGTGACCTCCAGAGCTTCGGCGACAGCCTCACCGGCGTCGTGGCGCTGATCCACGGCTGGGTCTACATCGTCTACGTCGTGGTGGCGTTCCTGCTCTCGCGCCGGGCCGGCTGGTCTCTCCAGTTCCTACTGGTGATGCTGCTGGCGGGCCTGATCCCGCTGCTCATCTTCTGGGTGGAGCACCGCGTCACGACCCGCCTGCGCGCCGAGCACCCCGAGCTCCAGCCCCCGGCACGAGTCGCCGGGTGACCACCGCGTTCGTGCTGGGCGGCGGCGGCGTCCTCGGTGCGGTCGAGGTCGGCATGCTGCGCGCCCTGCTCGAACGCGGGATCTTGCCCGACCTCGTCCTCGGCACCAGCGTCGGCGCCCTCAACGGCGCGATGGTCGCCCGCGACCCCACGCTCTCCGTGATCGAACGCCTCACCGAGCTGTGGCACGACACCTCCCGCTCGCGAGACGTGTACGGCGACCGTCCGCTGCGCACGGTCCGCCGGGTGATCTCCACGGGCACCCACGCGTACTCCGCCAGGCCGTTGAGCCGCCGGCTGCGCGAGGAGTTCGGCGACCTCACGTTCGAGGAGCTGCCGGTGCGGTTCCAGGTGTGTGCGGCCAGCATCGAACGGGCCGCCGAGCACTGGTTCTCCACCGGCCCGGTGGTCGACGCGGTGGTCGCGAGCGCCGCCGTACCCGGACTGCTGCCGCCCGCCAAGGTCGTGACAGACCTCGGCGTCGAACATTTTCTCGACGGCGGCATCGTCAACTCCATCCCGGTCGGCCGGGCGGCACAGCTCGGCGCGACCCGGATCTTCGTTCTCCAGGTCGGCCGCATCGACCGGCCGCTGACTCCGCCGAGCCGGCCGTGGGAGGTGGCCCGGGTGAGCTTCGAGATCGCCCGGCGGCACCGCTTCGCCCGCGAGATGGCCGAGCTGCCCGAGGGCGTGGTCGCGCACGTCCTGCCCGCTGCCGGTACGTCGGCGCGTGACGACTCGTTGCGGGCACACCGCGACTTCGACGGGATCCTGCGGCGCATCGACGCGACGTACGAGGCGAGCGTCGACTTCCTGGACGGCCTCGAATGAACTGGGCGGTCCGGCGGCTGCTGGTCGCGCCCGCCCTGATCGGCCTGACCGCGCTGATCTGGATCACCCTGCCGCTGTGGCTGATCGTCGCCGCGGCATTGTCGCCGCTCGTCGCGAAGGTGCTCCCGGGCAAGTGGCGGGCGCTGCGCGTGGGGTGGGTGGCGATCCTCTACCTGACGTGCGAGTCGCTGCTGCTGGTCGTGCTCTTCGGGCTGTGGCTGGCCAGCGGGTTCGGCTGGAGGATCAGGTCGCCGTACTTCGCCGGCATCCACTACGACCTGGTCGAGGGCTTGCTCGTGGTGTTCTTCCGGGAGGCGCGGCGGGTGCTGCGGCTCCAGGTCCATACCGACGGCCCGGCGCCCGACCAGCACCCCGACAAGCCGATCCTGGTGTGCTGCCGCCACGCGGGGCCGGGCGACTCGTTCACGCTGATGTACGCGTTGATGCACTGGTACGGGCGCGAGCCCCGCGTCGTACTCAAGGACACCCTGGCCTGGGACCCCGTCATCGACGTGCTCCTGCGGCGTATCCCGGCGCGGTTCATCTCGGCCAACCCTGGGCAGGGCGAGGACCTCGAGTCGCAGATCGCCGAGCTGGCCTCGCACCTCGACAGCAACGACGCGTTCGTGATCTTCCCGGAGGGCGGCAACTTCACCCCGCAGCGCCGGGAGCGGGCGATCGCCCGGCTGCGCAAGCTCGGCCTGGAGCGGATGGCGCAGCGTGCCGAGCAGATGATCCACGTGCTGGCTCCGCGCCCGGGCGGGTTCCTGGCGGCGCTCGACGCGGCGCCGGACGCCGACGTGGTGATGGTCGCGCACACCGGCCTCGACCACCTGCTGAGCGTCGGCGACGTCTGGCGCGAGGTGCCGCTCGACAAGCGGATCATCATGCGCTGGTGGGAGGTGCCGCGCGAGGAGATCCCGGCCGACCGCGAGGAGCGCATCGAGTGGCTCTTCGAGTGGTGGGCGACGATCGACGCCTGGATAGCAGAGAACCGACCGGAGGATCTCTCCTCCAGCCGGTCCTGAGCTCGCTGAGCTGCTGCTACTTCTTGGCGTCGTCCGGTACGTCGTCGACGTCGATGATCGTCGCCGGGTCGTCGGGCGTGGTTGCCGCGTGCGGCTCCTCGATCGAGTCGGCAACGGCCTCGCCGGGCGTGCCGCCGGCGCTGTCGTCGCTCAAGCCGGTCGCGGCGGAGGGCGTGGCAGCGTGGCTGCCGGTGCTGCTCGGGACGCTCGTCGGGGCGGGCTTCGGCTCGTACGACGACTGCCAGCTGTCCTCGGTCTGGCCGCGCAGCTTGTTGAAGAGGAAGCCGCCGAGGGCCAGCAGGCCACCGAACAGCAGGATCTTCTTCAGCTTGCCGCCCTTGGGCTCGGGCTCCTGGCCACGCAGGGTGGCGACCCGGGCGGCGGCGACCTCACGGCCGACCGACGCCCTGTCGGCGGCGTAGGCCGCGCCGACCTGGGCCTTCTCGGCTGCGAGAGAGGCACCCTTCGACGCCTTGTCGGCGGCGACGGCAGCAGCCTCGGCGCCCTTCTCGGCAGCGATCTGCCGACCCTGCGCAATCAGTGGCGCGGCCTTCGCCTGCGCATCACGCGCCGACTCCTTGCTGGACTCGAGGGCCGACTCGAGGGCGGACTCGATCTGGGGGAGGACCGACTCGGCGAACTCCGAGGCCCGATCCATCAGTGTCTGCTTGCGGCGCAGTCGCATGTGGCCAACCTTTCTACGGTGGACCTCCATCTCACCATGTCCCGCCAACCGGTGCTACAGCCAGTCCGGTGAACGGCTCGGCCGGGCGGCGTACTGCCTTGGGCCTCGTGGGAGGATCGCCCCTGCACTTCACACGTGCGGAAGCACCACACACATCGTCGATCGAGAGGCAGCCATGGCTGACCAGCAGGCCACCCTGAAGACCAACCTGGGTGACATCGTCATCAACCTGTTCCCCAACCACGCGCCCGAGACCGTCGCGAACTTCGTCGGCCTGGCCGAGGGCACCAAGGACTACAAGGACGACGCCGGCCGCAGCGGCGAGCGTTACTACGACGGCCTCGGCTTCCACCGGGTCATCGACGGCTTCATGATCCAGGGCGGCTGCCCGCTCGGCACCGGCACCGGTGGCCCGGGCTACACGTTCAAGGACGAGCCGCACCCCGAGCTGGTCTTCGACAAGCCGTACCTGCTCGCGATGGCCAACGCCGGCCCCGCGACCAACGGATCGCAGTTCTTCATCACGCTCGGCAAGACGCCGCACCTCAACGCCAAGCACACCATCTTCGGTGAGGTCGCCGACCAGTCCTCGCGCGACGTCGTCGACGCGGTCGGCAAGGTCAAGACCGGCGCTATGGACCGCCCGGCCGTGCCCGTGGTCATCGAGACCGTCGAGATCGCCGAAGTCTGAGCCACCTTTGACCGAGCCGACCGCCCCGACGGGGGTGCCGACCTGTTACCGGCACCCCGGTCGGGAGACCTACATCTCCTGCCAGCGCTGCGGCAAGCCCATCTGCCCTGACTGCATGCGCGACGCGGCCGTCGGGTTCCAGTGCCCCGGCTGCGTGGCGGAGGGTGCGAAGTCGACGCGGTCCGGCCTTGCGGCGTACGGCGGGAAGCGGTCCGGCGACCCGACGCTGACGTCGAAGGTGCTGATCGGCATCAACGCGGCGGTGTTCCTGCTCGTCCTTGCGAGCGGCGGATCCTCCTCGGCGATCCTGGAACGGCTCATCCTTCTGCCGATGGGCCGCTGCCTGGGTGCGCCGGGGGCGTCGGACGCCGCGAGCTGCGCGACTGTCTCCGGCACGAGGTGGGTCTCCGGCGTCGCCGACGGCGCCGTCTGGCAGCTGATCACCAGCGCGTTCCTGCACGTGCAGATCTGGCACATCGGCTTCAACATGCTGGCCCTGTGGGTGCTCGGCCCGCAGCTCGAGGCCGCGCTGGGCCGGACCCGGTTCCTGGCGCTCTACCTGCTCTCCGCGCTGGCCGGCTCGACCCTGGTCTACCTGCTCTCCGCGCCCCAGGGCTCCACCCTCGGCGCCTCGGGCGCGGTCTTCGGCCTGATGGGCGGGCTGCTGGTGGTCGCGTTCAAGGTGCGCGGCAACGTGCAGCAGATCCTGATGTGGGTCGGCATCAACGTCGTCATCACCGTCGTCGGCCGCGGGTTCATCTCCTGGCAGGGCCACGCCGGCGGACTCGTCGGCGGCGTGCTCATCGCCGCGATCATCGTGTACGCGCCCAGGGCCCGGCGCGCCGTCGTACAAGTGGTCGGGCTCTCCGCCCTCTCCGCCGTGCTCGTGGCCCTCATCGTGGCCCGCACGCTCGCGCTGAACTGACCCTGAACTGACCCCAGCTACCTGGTGGTCCCTCGACGCCACGCGCCATGTAACGCGGAGTTAGGAGCACTGGGACCCCCGCAGACCGGGCTCCCAGTTGCCCTAACTCCGCGTTACATGGCGCGTGGCAACCGGGAAGAGTTGTCCACAGCTGTGCACACACCTGGGGATAACTACACGCCTGTAGTTCTGCACAACCTCATCCCCACCTGTGTACGACGACCCCAAATGGCACCGACCCGCCCGGGGGATCCCAGGGCGGGTCGGAGCGGGGGTGCGACGGGGGTTACTCCCAGCGCGTCGCGAAGGTGAAGCCGACGGCCATGAACGCGATGCCCACGAGCAGGTTGTACTGACCGAGGTCGTTGAAGACCGGCACCTTGGCCAGCGAGTCGGGCTCGCTGATGACGTAGAACGTGCAGATCCAGATCAGGCCGATGACGAAGCAGCCCAACATGCCGGTCACGACGCCGCGGCCGCGCCCGAGGGGGGTGGCGGGGTGCGCGGAGATGGCGAGGCCGAGCATCATCAGGCCGAAGCCGATCGCGTAGTTCCACTTCGCGAGGTCGGCCACGAAGCCGGGACCGCCCGGCTTGGGCGCGGGGAGCGTGGTCGGGTCGACCCGCACCGCGACGTAGTAGTAGACGACCCAGGCGATGCCCAGCACGACCATCAGCAGCGAGACGATGAGGCGCGGCGTGATCAGGGGACCCGCAGTCGGGTCGAGGTACTTGCTGGACGTGGACGGCTTGGCCACCGGTGGATCCTTACTGGGTCATGGTCGGATGCGACAGGCATGCGCGTACGGCACGCCCACCGAGGCGTTAGCGTAGTCGCCATGCCACACGGTTCCCATGCAAGCCCCGGCGCGCGCCCTCCGCGCACCCGGAGGCAGCGGCTGTGGCAGGTCGGCACACCGGTGGTGTTCCTGCTCAGTGGGGCCCTGTTCGTCGTCAGCGCCGAGAACAGCGACGGCACCGACCTGCGACCCGGTCGCTACACCGACCTGGCCTCGGTGGTGCGGGCAGAGGCCGGCGAGGCCAACCAGCTCACCAACCAGGTGGCCAGCCTGAACGACGCCGTCGAGGGGCTCAGCTCGGGCCTGGGTGACCGGGCCGTCAACCGCTACCAGCGCCAGATCGACGCGCTCTCGGACCCGGCCGGCCTCACCCCGCGCAGCGGCCCGGGCGTGACCGTCGTGCTGACCGACGCGCCGCAGGAGCTCATCGAGACCTCCGCCGAGGATCCCAACTTCCTGGTCGTGCACCAGCAAGACATCCAGGCCGTGGTCAACGCGCTGTGGCGCGGCGGCGCGACCGCCGTGACGGTGCAGGGCCAGCGCATCATCTCGACCACCGGCATCAAGTGCTCCGGCAACACGGTCAGGCTCCAGGGCCAGCCCTACGCCCCGCCGTACGTCATCACCGGCATCGGTGACCAGGGCGACATGCTCACCTCGATCGACACCGACGACTACATCGCGCGCTACCGCCGCGACGCCGCCGACCCCGACATCGCCGTCGGCTGGGGCCTCGAGCTGCCGGCCGAGGCCGTTGCTCCGGCGTACGACGGCCTGCTCAGCCTGAGCTTCGCTCAGCCGTTGCCCACGGCTGCCGGCTGACCGCGCTCATCCCGTGGGGGGCGGCTCGGTCGGCGGAAGCGTCGGCGGGATCGTCGGCACCTCGGTCGGCGGGAGCGTCGGCGCCTCGGTCGGGGGCGCGGTCGGAGCGACGTACGTCGAGACGAAGATCGTGACCGTGGTGCCCGCAGGGGACTCACGCGACTCCGGGATCTGCCGCACGACCGTGCCCGCGGGCTCGGTGGTCTCGGCCGTCGGCACGACCTCCACCTCGAACGACGCTGCGGTCAGCAGCTTCTTGGCCTTGCCCTGCTGCATGCCGACTACGTCGGGGATCGTCTCCGGCCCGTCGGACCACGTGATCGTGACAGTGGTGCCCTCGGCCACGCTCTGGCCGGCGGGAGGGCTGACCTCGATGACCTGGTCCTTGGGCTCGTCGGACTCCGTCTCGACCAGCTTCACCTTCAGGTTGCGCGCGTTCAGGTCGTCGCGCGCCTGACCCTTGGGCAGCCCCATGACGTAGGGCACCTCCACCTCCGGCTTGCCGGTGGAGACGACGAAGCCGATGGTGGAGCCGGCCTCGACGTACACGTCGCGGTTGGGGTCCTGACGGATCACCGTGTCGGCGGGCTCGTCGGCGGAAGGCTCGAAGTCGACCCGGCCGTCCACGAAGCCGGCCTCGCCGATCGCGGCCCGGGCCTCCACCTCGGTCATGCCGATCAGGTTGGGCACGCGCACCTCGGTGCTGGGGTCCTCGAACATCCGCGGGAGCAGGAACGCGGCGGCCGCGATGAGCCCGATCGCGAGCAGGCCGAGCAGCACCACGAGGCCGGTGCGCGAGCCACGGTCGTTGCCGGAGACGGGCTGCTGGCCGGTGGGCGGACCGAGCGGCCGCTGCTGGCTGGTGGCCTGCGGCACCATCACGGTGGCCGGCGCGGCGACGGGCGCCGGCACCACCTTGGGCGCCTGCACCGGGCTCCCGGCCAGGTAGCGCTCGATGTCGGCGCGCATGGCCGCCGCGCTCTGGTAGCGGTCCTCGACGCGCTTGGCGAGCGACTTCATCACGATGGCGTCGATCCCGGGAGCGAGCTCGGCATCGAGATCGCTCGGAGGTACGGCGGGCTCCCGAACGTGCTGGATCGCGACCGCGACGGGGGAGTCGCCCACGAACGGCGGACGGCCGGTCAGCAGCTCGTAGAGCAGGCAGCCGGTGGAGTAGACGTCGGAGCGCGAGTCGACGGTCTCGCCGCGCGCCTGCTCCGGGGATAGGTACTGCGCGGTGCCGACGACGGCCGCGGTCTGGGTCATCGTGTTGGAGGCGTCGGAGATGGCCCGGGCGATGCCGAAGTCCATCACCTTCACGTCGCCGCTGGGGGTCAGCATCACGTTGCCGGGCTTGATGTCGCGGTGGATGATGCCCGCGCGGTGGCTGTAGTCGAGCGCCGACAGCACGCCACTGGTGATCTCGAGCGCGCGCTCGGGCAGGATCTTGCGGCCTTCGCGCAGGATCTCGCGCAGCGTGCGCCCCGCGACGTACTCCATGACGATGTAGGGCTGGGCGACGCCGCGGTCGCCGGGGCCACCGGCGACAGGCATCTCCTCGCCGGTGTCGTAGACCGAGACGATCGAGGGGTGGTTGAGCGATGCCGACGACTGCGCCTCGCGCCGGAACCTGGCCTGGAAGGTCGCGTCACTCGCCAGGTCGGTGCGCAGCCGCTTGACCGCGACCGTGCGGCCCAGCCGCGAGTCGGTGCCCTTGCGCACCTCGGCCATGCCGCCGCGACCCAGCAGCTCGCCGAGCTCGTAACGACCGCCGATCAGGATCGGCTCCGGCTTGCTCATCGATCACCTTTCAGGCCCAGCGGGCTGGTGGACGGGGACCCTGACGACGCCGCGGGTACGACGGGGGTCGGCGTCGGCGTCGGGGTCGGCGTGGGAGTCGGGGTCGGGGTCGGCGTGGGAGTCGGGGTCGGCGTGGGAGTCGGGGTCGGGGTCGGCGTCTCGGTGGGCGACGGCTCCTCCGTCGGCTCCGGCTCGGCGCCGTAGAAGCTGACGGTCACCGTGTCGCCCTCGGTGAGGTCGCCCGACGGCTCGACCGCAGTGACCTCGCCCTTCTGCTCACCGCCGGGGTTCTTGACCTCGTCGCGTGAGACCCGCAGGCCGGCCCGGGTCAGCTCGCGCGCGACGTCGCGGATGTCGCGGCCGACGTAGTCGTCGGCATCGATGCTGATCGTCTCGGGCGTCTCCGACGGTGACGGGGTGTCGGTCTCAAGCGGCGAGGCCGAGCTCTGCGGGTCCGAGGGCTCGTCGCCCGAGTCGCCGGACGTGACCTGCCAGATGAAGATCGCAGCCACGGCCAGCGCGACCACGAGCAGGGCCCAGGGCCACACCGGTGCCTTGCGGGCCGGCGGGTCAGCGGTCTGGGTGGTGACAGGCTGGGCGGGCACGCCCGGCAGCACCTGGGTCATGCCGTCAGCAGGCGTCGGCATCGGCGCGGCCACCATCGCAGTCGCGGCGGTGGCCGGGTCACGCAAGGCGTCCGCGAACTCCGTGCCGTTGGCGTAGCGGTCGGCGGGATCCTTCGACAGCGCGCGCCGTACGACGGCAGCGAGGTCGGCCGGGACCGTGCGCGGCAGGTCTGGCACCGGTTCGCGGACGTGGGCCAGGGCGGTGGCCACGGCGGTCTCGGCGTCGAAGGGCCGGCGGCCGACCAGGCACTCGAAGGCCACCACGGCCAGGGAGTAGACGTCGGAGGCCGGGCTGGCGGTCTTGCCCTCGGCCTGCTCGGGAGCGAGGTACTGCGGCGTGCCCATCACCTGCCCGGTCTGGGTCAGCGCCATGCCGTCGGTCGCCCGGGCGATGCCGAAGTCGGTGACCTTGACGCGGCGGTCGGGCGTGACGAGCAGGTTGGCGGGCTTCACGTCACGGTGCACGATGCCGGCCGCGTGGGCAGCGCCCAGCGCGTCGCCGACCTGGGAGAGCAGGTCGCGGGTGGCAGCGTCATCGAGCGGCTGGCCCGGACGCAGCAGCGCCGAGAGCGGCTGCCCGTCGACCAGCTCCATCACGAGGTAGGGGCGGTGGGCGCCCGAGCCGTCCCTGGGGGTGGCCTCGCCGAAGTCGTAGACGGCCGCAA
Organism: Nocardioides sp. InS609-2; assembly: GCF_023208195.1. Lineage (NCBI taxonomy): Bacteria > Bacillati > Actinomycetota > Actinomycetes > Propionibacteriales > Nocardioidaceae > Nocardioides > Nocardioides sp. InS609-2. The sequence continues at coordinate 2,675,876 of NZ_CP060034.1, forward strand.
TGCCCGGGTGGTGCAGGGCGGCGGCATGCTGCGCCTCGACCTCGAATCGGGCGCGGAACGTCGCGTCGTCGGCGTACTCCGCCTTGAGCAGCTTGATCGCGACGGTGCGGCCGAGCACCGAGTCGGTGCCCTTCCAGACCTCGCCCATGCCGCCCGTGGCGATCCGGGAGTCGAGCAGGTAGCGACCGGCGTCGTCGGCAGCGGGACGCTCGCTCACTTGTTCATCACCGCCTCCATCACGGACCGCGCGATCGGGCCGGCGAGGCGGCCACCGGCGATCTCGCCGCGCTCGATGCCGGCCTTCTGGATCATCACGGCGACGGCGACCTCCGGGTCGTCGGCGGGGGCGAAGGACACGAACCAGGCGTACGGCGGCACGTCGGCGACGCCGCTCTGTGCGGTGCCCGTCTTGCCGGCCACCTTGACGCCCGGGATGGCGGCCGGGGATGCCGTGCCGGTGTCGACGGTGGCGACGAGCAGGTCGGTCAGCTCGCGCGCAGTCGTCGACGAGACGGCCTGAGAGAGCTCCCGGTCACCGGGCTTGTACTGGACCTGCAGGTTGGGCTTGACGGTCTCGTCGACGATGTAGGGCTTCATCACCGACCCGCCGTTGCCGATCGCCGCGGCAACCATCGCCATCTGGAGCGGCGTCGACGACACCTCGAACTGGCCGATGCCGGTCTGGCCGACCTGAGCCTGGTCCAGGCCGGAGGGGAAGACCGAGGTGGCCTGGCCCCCGAGGTCGTCGAGGTACTGCGCGTTGAAGCCGAACTTCTCCGCCTGCTCCAGCATCGCCTCGGGCCCGAGCTCGACAGCGAGCGCGGCGAAGGTGGTGTTGCAGGAGTTCTCCATCGCCTGCACGAACGGGATGCGGTTGGTGCCGCAGGCCCGGCCCTCGTTGTCGATGAGGCCGGTCGGGCCGGTGGTCAGCGGCAGCTGGTAGGCCGGGCCGCCCGGCACCTTGGAGTCGGCGTTGTAGTTGCCGCTCTCGATCGCGGCGGCGGCGGTGACGAGCTTGAACGTCGAGCCGGGAGGCAGCCGCGTCGAGATGGCCCGGTTGATCAGCGGGTCCGATTCGTCGGCCTCGAGCTCCTGGGCTGCCTTGGAGACCTCGCCGAACCGGTGGCTGGCCAGCCGGTTGGGGTCGTACGACGGCACGGAGACCATCGCCAGGATCTTGCCCGACGACGGGGCGATCGCCACGACCGCGCCTTCCACGGGACCCGGCAGCCCCGTCAGGCCGTCGTACGCAGCCTGCTGGGCATCCGGGTCGAGGGTGAGGTTGACGCGGCCGCCCTTGGGCTCGGCGTTGGTGAACATGTCGACGAGGCGGGTCACGAAGAGGCCGGGGTCGTCGCCCGAGAGCCAGTCGTTCTGGCTGCGCTCGGTGCCGGACTGGCTGAAGTAGGTGAACGCACCAGTGACCGGGGCGTAGAGCAGCGGGCTGGGGTACTGGCGCTGGAACTTGTACTGGTCGTTCGACGGCACGCTCTCGGCCACCGGGGTCTTGCCGACCAGGATCGGGCCGCGCTCGCGCGAGAACGCCGCGGCGATGATCCGCCGGTTGTTGGGGTCCTTGGCAAGGTCGCCGGCGTCGACGTACTGCAGATAGGTCGCGTTGACCATGAGCGCGAGGAACAGTCCCATGCAGAAGATCGAGATCGCGCGAATCGGCTTGTTCATCGTGACGCCTCCCTCTGCTCGGCCGTCGCGAGCGGCGTCCGACAGGATGCATCGCAAGGCGCCGGAGTGAGGCGCTGTGGCTCATCTTCGATCGACGGCAACGCAGCGAGGCGCCCGTGGGGCGTCGCGCAGTAGGCCATGGCAGAGGGAGGGGTCACGGGAGCTTCACAACCTGGGTGGCATCGGAGTCGGAGTCGTCGGGCACCGAGAGGTCTGGCACCGGCCGCCGGGCCTGGTCGGAGACCCGCGACAGCAGCGCGATGATCACCCAGTTGGCCACGAGCGAGGACCCGCCGTACGACAGGAACGGCGTGGTCAGGCCGGTCAGCGGGATGAGCTTGGTGACGCCGCCGATGACGACGAAGACCTGGAGCGCAAAGACCCCGCCGAGGCCCAGCGCGACGAGTTTGCCGAACCCGTCGCGGCAGATCAAGGCGGTGCGCAGCGCGCGCTCGACGATGAGGCCGTAGAGCAGGATCACCGCGATGACGCCGGTGAGCCCGAGCTCCTCGCCGATGGCGCCGATGATGAAGTCGGACTCGGCGTAGGGGATGCGGTCGGGGCTGCCGCCGCCGAAGCCGCGACCGATCAGGCCGCCCCAGCCCATGCCGAACATGGACTCGACGATCTGGAAGCTCTTGGCGCCGTCGGCGTCGGAGTAGAAGCTCATCGGGTGCAGCCAGACGTCGACACGGGTCTGCACGTGCCCGAACGCCCGGTAGCCGGCATAGGCGCCCATAGCGAAGAGACCGGCGCCGAGCACCAGCCAGCCCGGGCGCTCGGTGGCGACGTAGAGCATGACGAGGAAGAGACCGAAGAACAACAGTGAGGAGCCGAGGTCCTTCTGGAAGACGAGTACGCCGAGGCTGACCAGCCACATCACCAGGATCGGCCCCAGGTCCCGGCCGCGCGGCAGGTCGACGAAGAGCACCCGGCGGCCGGCGAGCGCGAGTGCGTCACGGTGCTGGACGAGGTAGCCGGCGAACGCGACCACCAGCAGGACCTTGGCGACCTCGCCGGGCTGGAAGCTGAACGGGCCGACGCGGATCCAGATGGTGGCGCCGTTGATGGTCGTGCCGAGCCCCGGGATCAGCGGCAGCAGGAGCAGCACGATCGCGATGAGCCCGAAGGTGTAGGTGAACCGCTGCAGGACCCGGTGGTCACGCAGGACCACCAGCGCGAGGACGAACAGCACCACGCCGAGCGTCATCCAGGTCAGCTGCTGTTGGGCGAAGCCCGCGTCCTTGCCGGCGGCCTCCTTGGCGAGGTCGAGCCGGTGGATGACCGCCAGGCCGAGCCCGTTGATCGCTGCGACGACCGGCAGCAGCACCGGATCGGCGTACGGCGCGGTGAGCCGCATCGCCACGTGCGCGGCCAGGATCAGGGCGGCCAGCCAGCCGCCGTAGCCGATGATGTCGGTCGGCACGGCACCCTCGACGCCGAGCCCGACCGCGGCGTAGGCGCCGATGCCGACGGCGAGCGCGAGGACGAGCAGAAGCAGCTCCGCACCCCGGCGGCGCCGGTGCACGAAGCCCATCAGGGTCGATGACTGGGACACGGGAGTCAGCCGGTGGCCTGTTGGGCCAGGTTGTCGACGGTGAGGTGTGCGTCGTCGAGGTTGTCGGCCTCCATGCCCTCGCGGACCTGGGTGGCGTCGTAGTCGGACAGCGTGTCGGTCGAGATGTCGGACGTCTCGTAGGGGCTGGAAAGGTCGAGACCGGGTACGTCGGTGTTGAGGCCGCGGTAGATGGTCACCACGCCGTCGTACTCACCGACGTAGAACTGCTGCTGGGTCCAGTGCCACGCGGAGGCGCCGGCGAGCCAGGCGATGCCGACGACGGTGGCGAGCACGAGCACCCGGCGCAGCCAGGCGTGGCGACCCGGATCCCGCGGGGCGTAGCGGGCGTCCTCGGGGTCGACCGGGTCGCCGGCCGCGGTGTACGGCGCAGCCCGGCCCGGCTCGGCCGGGCCGCCCACCGGCTCGATCTCGCCGGTGTCGCCGGAGCGGTGACCCTGGAACAGGCCGCTGCCCGGCTCGCCCGGCTGGGCCTTGCGGGGCAGCTCGGCTGCGGCGCCGACCAGCAGCGGCTGCTCGGCGCTGATGGCCTGGTCGACGGGCACGACCTCGGCCACCACGCAGGTGACGTTGTCGGTGGTGCCGGCCTCGAGGCTGGCACGCACCAGCTCGACGGCGGCGAAGTCGGGGTTGCCGGAGCCGAGGATGTCGGCGATGCGGGAGTTGGGCAGCACGCCGCAGGCGCCGTCGGAGCAGAGGAAAACCCGGTCGCCGGCCTCGAGGGTGACGACGAAGAGGTCGGGATCGACCTCACGGATGCCGTCGATCGCCTGGAGGATGAGGTTGCGGTGCGGGTGCGTGCGCGACTCCTCCTCGGTGATCCGTCCCTCGTCGATGAGGCTCTGCACGAACGTGTGGTCGTGGGTCAGCTGCGAGAGCTCGCCGCGACGCAGGAGGTAGGCACGCGAGTCGCCGACATGGCCCATGCCGAGGCGCTGGCCGTCGAAGAGCGCGACGGTGGCGGTGGTGCTGGTGCCGTTGAGGGCTGGGTCCTCGTCGACCAGCTCGCCGATCCGGTCGTGGGCGCGGTGCAGCGAGCCGGCCACCTGACCGAGCAGGTCGGCTGCCGGCTCGACGTCGAGCCGGCGGATCACGCCGATCACGGTGCTCGACGCGAGGTCGCCTCGCACGGCGCCGCCCACTCCGTCACAAACGGCCAGCAGCCACGGTCCGGCATACCCGGAGTCCTGGTTGTCGCGACGTACCCGACCGACGTCGGAGATGGCGGAGTAGTCGAGTCGCAGCGCGGGCTCCGACGCGGCCGGCGCGAGGCCCTCGCGCTCGACGGTGTCGAGGTGCTGGTCGTCGGGGTGGCTGTCGCTGGTGCCGCCGGCCTCGTCGTCGCCCTTGAGGCGGCCCAGGTCGAGGGCCATCCGGCTGTCTCGGATGACCGTGTCGTTCTCCGGATCGGTCCCGCGCTGGGTCATGGGCCGCCTACTTCCGAAGCTCGAGAATCGTCTTGCCGATGCGGATCTGGGTGCCCAGCGACATGGTCGTGGGCTGGGTGATCCGGACCGAGCCGAGGTAGGTGCCGTTGGTGGAGCCGAGGTCCTCGACGAACCACTGGTCGCCGGAGGCAGCCACCCGGGCGTGCCGGGTGGAGACGTAGTCGTCGTCGAGCCGGATCGCCGCGTCGGTGCCGCGGCCGATGAGAAGGGGAGCGTCGGCGAGCTCGGCGCGGGCGCCGGAGTTCTCGCCCTCGACCACGACCAGGTGGGTGGGTGCGCCACGGCGGCGGACGCTCTTCGCCGGCTTGGGCGGCTTGCCCGGAGCTCCGGCGCCGCGAGCGGCCTCGGGCACCCGCGCACCGAACATGTCGGAGCGGATCACCGAGATCGCGGACAGCACGAAGATCCAGAGGATCGCCAGGTAGGCAAGGCGGATCAGGAACAGCGTCAGCTCAGACATCGAGGTTGTCCCCTGCCGCCCCATCGCTCGAGGAGTTGAGCCGCACCGTCATCGTGGTGTTGCCGATGCGCACCGTGCTGCCGTCGCGCAGCGAGGCCCGGGCCATCTTGTGGCCGTCGACGAGCATGCCGTTGGTGGAGCCCAGGTCCCGGACGGAGAGGTCGAGCCCGGTGCCGCCCGACGCGGCCACCTCGAACTCCACGTGCTGCCTGCTCACGCCGGGGTCGTTGATGCGTACGTCGGCCTCACTGCCCCGGCCGATCACCAGGCCGGGCGGCACGAGCGGGTGCCTGGTGCCGTTGATCTCGAGGGTCGCCTTCACGCGGCGCGACGAGGGACGGGTGCTCTCGGTGCCTGCGCTGCTGGGCCCGGTGACCGACGCCTGCGCGCGGCTGCGGATGCGGAAGCGCCCGGTGGTCAGGTCGTCTGCCGTCTCGAACGCGATGCTGACCGGACCCGGGAAGACGTAGCCCTGGTGTTCGGCGTGGTCCTCGAGCTGGTCGGTGAGGTCGCGGGCCATCGCGTTGTCGTACGGCGTGAGTCGCTCCAGGTCGGTGGCCGACAGCTCGACGTGGAAGTCGTTGGGCACCAGCCGCCGGTCGCGGCTGAGGATCTGGGTGTTGTTGTCGACCTCGCGCTGCAGGGCAGCCGAGATCTCGACCGGCTGCACGGCGCTGCGGAACGCCCGGGCGAAGGCACCGGAGATCAGCCGTTCCAGCCGCTGTTCGAAGCGCTGCAACCCGCCCACTCCGACTCCTCACCTCGCTTGTGACCGGGGCGCAAGAATGCACCACGACCGGCCCGGCAGGGTCCGGGCTGCGACCGATGCTATCCGGGCCGTGGCTCTCTTCTCGGCACCCAGCCCGTCCGGCCTCTCCCGGTTTGGGGCAACTCCGGCCGCTGGGATAGCCTGACCCCTGCTTCACGCGCGAGTGGCGGAATAGGCAGACGCGCACGGTTCAGGTCCGTGTGTCCGAAAGGACGTGGGGGTTCAACTCCCCCCTCGCGCACGTGGAACGGCCCAGCGAATTGGCTGGCGCGATTCAGGCAGTGGGAAGGGCCTCCGACCAGGTCGACTGGTCGGGGGCCCTTTTGCTTGTGATCACCGTTAGGAACGCGGAGTCGAACCGTCCACATCGTTTCGCCTCTACCAGGGTGGCTCGGACTAGGCCCTGAGCCCGGTTGAGACAAGCGCGCCAGCCCCGGCGTTCAGGGATCTGTCAGCGCGCGGGCGCAGAGTTTCCCTACCAAGTGTGTGACGCACACAGGAAGGGCCGTGGGGTGACCGATGGACACGAACTCGCTGGGTGAACACACTCCGATGTGGCGGGGTGCCTTCCTGGAGGCCGCGGACTGGTTCGCCGATTCCTGTCAGCGGGCGGCCGATTCGCTGGACGCCCCCGGGCTGGGGGACTGGTCGGTCCGAGACCTCATGGGGCACACGTCGAGAGCGCTGTCGACGGTGGAGTCCTACCTCACCGACGACACCACGGAGCCAGTCGGTGTGGTCTCCTCTGTCGGGTACTTCGCCACTGCCCTGCGCACCGATCCCCTGCAGATCGCTCTTCGCGGGCGAGAGGCCGGCGCGGCTCTGGGCGCAGAGCCGGCAGCAACGGTGACCGAGTTGGTGACGCGCGTCAGAGAACGAGTAGTCGCCGCCACCGGGCTGGCCCGGGTGCGAACACCTTTCGGGACCATGGTGCTGGCCGAATATCTGCCCACCCGGACTTTCGAGCTTGTGGTGCACACCGGTGACCTGCTGCGCGCCGTCGGTGAAGCAGCCGTCGGCCCGGAGCTGGGGACCCGCTCCGCGTTGCGGTTGGCCACGGATCTCGGTCAGCACCACGGCCACGGGCCCGCACTTCTCGCGTACCTCACTGGACGACGCGCCGGCATCGCTGGCCCGTTCACAGTCCTCGAGGCACGACGCGCAGAGGACGTCTTGACGTAGGTCACCACGACCAGTGGCAGATACAACGGGCGCCCGCCGACCAGCGTTCACCGCAAGCGCCAAGCAACCCAGAAGGGGATCTTGATGCAGACGATCACAGTTTCCGTGCTGGTCTACGACGAGGTCGAGGTGCTTGACGCCTGCGGCCCGTTCGAGGTGTTCTCGGTCGCCAACCGAGTCGCACGACGAGACGGCCCCGGTACGTCGGCCCCTGACCCCTTCCTGGTCCGGACCGTCGCCGCGGGATCGAGGCGAGATGTGACCGCGCGCGGCGGTCTCCGGCTGAGCGCGGACCACACCCTGGGTGACTCACCCGCCGCGGACGTCGTGATCGTGCCCGGCGGCGTCACCAGCACAATCGAGAAGCAGCAGAGCCTGCTGGATTGGATCCGGGTCCAGCGCGACACGGCCGAGATACTGGCGGCGGTGTGCACGGGAGCGTTCATCCTCGCCGAGGCCGATCTCCTGGCCGGGGCTGTCACCACTCATTGGGAGGACGTCGACGACCTGCGTCGTCGCTTCCCCCAGCTGGACGTCGAGGACGACGCGCGCTTCATCGACCAGGGTGCGATCGCGACCTCGGCAGGCATCAGCGCTGGCATCGATCTGTCATTACACCTGGTGGTGCGCCTGGCTGGCCTGCCCACGGCGCTGGCCACCGCCCGACAGATGGACTATCCGTGGCGACCTCAGGACGGCGAGAGCCGCCCACCACGTGCCGGCGAAGGCCTGATCTGAGCCGTCGAGGCGCCTATCCGCCATCCGGCCTTGCGAAGCGCCGGAGGTGTCCCGTCAGCGCTTCGTCAGGATTCGATGCGACCTTCGGGCCTTGACACAGGACCGACCGCCGGGTGCCACAATGTCCCTTCATCGCCGCGATGGCTGGGAGCGGAAGGATCCATTCGACGATCCCAGCTGGTTTGTGCTCGCCCCCTGACGGACGGGCCAGGACACCGGACGGAAGGCCACGCGATGAGCCGACAGGCCACCAACACACTGTGGCGGTTGTTGGAGATCTACCACTCGGTGGTCTACTTCGCGCCCGAGCGGCCCAAGCACTATCAGGCACTTGGCCTCAAGGGTGGCTGGATGGCGTACTTCGCCACCCGGTCCGGCCCGTTGGGCATGGTCCCCCCGGCCGTGGTGACCGCCTGCTTCTACAACTTCAAGCACACCATGGTTGCTCGGGCCTTGCCAGACGCCTGGCTCTACACGAGCCCCGAGCTGGCGATCCAGGCGAGGCTCGCCGTGTTCGACGAGGCCATCCACCGGCTGCAGGGCGACGGGGTGACTGAGCGCGGACTGCGCGAGGCGGCGGATATCGCAGTCGCCGCAGTGGAAAGGTGTGGATACGCCGGTCGACCCCTGTTCGCTGCGCACGCCGCCCTCCCTTTGCCCACTGAGCCTCACCTGGCGCTCTTCTGGGCTTCCTCCGCACTCCGGGAGTTCCGTGGCGACGGACACGTATCCGCCCTGGCCGCGGCCGAGGTGGACGGCTGTGAGGCGCATGTACTGATGGCCGCCCTGGGTCTGGTACCCGCCGAACAACGCCGCTTCCGGGGATGGACCGATGAAGACTGGGATGAGCGAGTCCAACGGCTGACCGCCCGGGGCTGGATCACCTCCGAAGGCAAGCTCACTCCCCCAGGAAGGCGCGCCCGTGCCGCCATCGAGCGAGTCACCGACACCATGGCCGAGGAACCGTGGCGCCCGTCACGTGAGACCGCGACCACCCGGCTGATCGAGCTTCTCACCCCGATCGCCTCCCGAATCATCACCGGAGGCGACGTGCCGTACCCCAATGGGATGGGAGTTCCCCCCGTCCCGGAACTGGGGGCGAGCCGATGACCCTCGACCCCGGTCATGACCCGCCTCGTGTGTGCCTGCTGGGCCAGGTGACAGTCCTCGGCCCCGCCGGCCCACAACCCGTGGGGGGCAAACTCGGCCGAGCCGTGCTCGTGCACTTGACTCTCGCCGAAGGCCGAGCCCTGTCAGTCGACCTGATGATCGATGCGCTGTGGCCCGACGACCCACCTGCCCGGGCCCACAACGCGCTCCAGGTCAAGATCTCACGGCTACGCGCACTGCTCGGCGATCAGGCGCACAGGCTGACGTACTCGCAGGGTGCCTATCGGCTCGTGCTCGACCCAGAGGACAGCGACGTAGGTCGCTTCGTGGCGTGCATCGGGCGCGGAGAGGCCGCCTTGCGCGACCAGGATCACGCACGCGCGTTGGTCGAGTTCGCGGCCGCGCTGGGGGCCTGGCGCGGAGCGCCGCTGACCGAGTTCGGCCACGACCCTCGAGTGGCAGCGGCCCAACTGAGGCTTGGCGAACTCCATGCGACGGCCCAGGAGGGACACGCCGAGGCTCGACTTCCCGATCGGGTGACCCGTTCCACCGCGATCGCCGACCTGCGAGACATCCTGGAACGTGAACCCTTGCGCCCCCGCGCCCGGCAGGCCTTGATGCAGGGTCTCGAGCTGAGCGGCCGCCGACCGGAAGCTCTCGCCGTCTACGATGCCGGCCGCCGACTGTTTCTCCAGCGCTTCGGACTCGAACCTCCTTCGGAGCTGCGAGCTGCCTTCGAGCTGCTCCTGGAAGCCGAGCGCCACGCGACCCGTCGTGCCGATCTGCTGCAACGAACACCGAGGGCGGCACCCGACGGGTTGCTCGCCGCCTCCCGTTGGCTGGCCGATGACGGCGATCTCGAGGGCGGCATACAGCTCGCGGTCCGGGGAGCGTGGTGGTGGTGGACGGGGGGCTCGCGCGGACCGGCGCGCGAACTCCTCGAGGACCTACTGGAGCGTTCCGAGGACACCGGCGCCGTTGCTGGCGCCGCCCAGCTGAGCGCACGCGCCTGGCTCGGCGTCTTCCGATCCGTCACTGCCCAAGCCGCAGTGAACCTCGACTCATCCGAGCGGACTTTGCGCGCGCCAGGTCGCGCTGCCTGGAGCCGGCACGACGCCTTGGCCGCGGTCCTCGTTGCCGAGCGCCTCTACGAGCGCGGCGAACACTCGCGCGGAGGACGACTCCTCCGCCTGGCGACCCGTCACTACGGTGTGGCCGGGGACGAGTGGGGGCAAGTCCTGTGCGGCACGGTGGCGGCCCGGGGCCGCCTGCTCGCCGGCGACGTCCCCGGCGCCCAGGCCGCGACGTACGCCCGGCTCGCCGAGTTCGCCGAACTGGGGGATCACCCGGGGCAGATCATGGCTCTGGACATCCTCGGCTATTGCGCAGAAGTACTCGGCGACCTCGCCCGAGCCCACACCCTGCATCGGCAAGCGCTCGACCTTGCCCGTCGCAGTGAGTCACCAGACTGGGAGGCTGCCCAGCTGACACGCCTGGGCAACGTGGGCGCTCTCGCCGGCACCGCCAATGCCATCGACGACCTGACGGCCGCGAGAAGGTTGAGCACCGAGATCCGCTCTGAGACGATCACGGCACTCTCCCGCAACGGTCTTGGCGTCGCGCTCCACCTCCGCGGCGACGCCGCCGGAGCCGCTGCCGAACATCTCGCAGCCTGGTCCTATTACACCGAGGCCCAGTCTCTCGCCGGTCTGGCCTACACCGGTGCACGGCTGGCCGTGGTTCACGCCACCGACCGCGACGCCGCGGCAGGGTGGGCTGTCGAGTCCCTGCATCAAGCGGTCCCGACCCGAGATCCCCGAGCTCTCGCGCACAGTCTCGAGGCGTTCGCACTGGTGGTCGAGGATCCAACCGACGCGATCCGGGCGTTGGGCGCCGCCGCCTCCCTGCGAGAAGCTTCGACGGCGCCGCTCCCAGCTCGCCAGCAACGCCCCGTGGGGGTGCGCCGCAGAGACCTTGCCCGAGAGATGGGGGCTGCCTTCATGCCGCTCTGGCGGGAAGGCGCCGCGGAGCCGGCGCGGACCGCTGCTGCATGGTGAGCCTGCCGCCGGCACCCGGGCCGGAGCTAGAGGAGGGGTAGGTGCTCGTCGTACGTCGGGATGCGACCGCACGAGCGTCGGATCCACAGGACTGCGTCCGGCTTATCAGGCGCGGTTCCGGCGCGTGCCTCGTAGACAGCCGCCAAGACTTCAGAGACGAGCTCGAGTGCTTGTGGAAGGAGGGGGGACCGGGCTTTGTGGTGAAGGAGTGTCCGCGCAAGGTCGTCGCCATGCACCACCACCTCGATGAGCCTCGTGGCCAGGTAGTCGTCACGAGTGAGAGGCCCACGCCTCCCCAGGACAACGTCGGTCTGGATGCTGTCCAGATGCGCCCAGGCTGCCTGGGCCATCGAGTCGATCCCCGACAACAGGTCGCGGCCCAGTCTCGTCGCCAGCTCGTGTGTCTGTTTCGCAATGACAGGCGCTGCCGGCGGGTAGGCCGCCACGTACCGCTCCAAGGTCAATGGGACGGTGCCGTCGGGCGCGTCCCTGAGTTCAGCGACCATCCCAATTCCGTAGCCGAGGTGCGCGATGACGTCGCGGACCGACCAAGTGCCGAGCCCGATCGGCAGGTCGCCCCGGCTGAGTGCATCAGTCGTCGCGAGCCAGTCACCCAGGCTCGACCATTGGCGGCGCAGCAGGTCTTGCATGGCACCAGCCTGCCCGATGCCGAGCCGTGTGCGACCTTGGCCGCCGCGACCATCCACTGTCCTACTGCGCCTGGTCACGGGTGCGCGCCTCAATAGCCCTCAGGACGGCGACCATGTCTGCTTCCGCGTGTCCCGACGCTTCGGCCTCGCCGAACAGCGCGTGGCAGACGTCCAACAGTGGGGACGCAACCCCAGAGTCGCGCGCTGCTTCGGCGATGAGCCGGTTGTTGTAGTAGACGTCTCTGATCGAAGCCTGCACGGAGTGGTCGTCGGCGACCAGTTTGGCCATCTTGGTCCGCGACACGGCGCTCGCCAGGGGGCCTGCATCGAGCACCGATCGGAAGCGCTCGAGATCTAGACCGAGCCGGTCTGCGAAGTGGAACGCCTCGGCGAGACCGGTCACCTGCGTGATGAGGAAGAGGTTCACGGCAAGCTTCATGCGGAGGGCATTGGGTACCGCGCCGCAGTCAACCGTGTGGTGGCACATCGGCCGGAGCAGATCTACGAGCTCCGGCATGAGGGAGGGGGACCCTGCGAGCATGGCGACGAGTTCCCCAGCCTCCGCCGGAGTCCGTGAGCCGGAGACGGGAGCCTCGGCGTACGAGCCGTCGGCGGCGCGCACATCTGCTTCGAGGGAGGCTGAGTAGGCAGGCGCGGTGGTCCCCATGTGGACGATAGTGTGGTCGGCGACGTTCGTTGCGAACCTCGGTGTCCCACGCCCCAACACCTCGTCGATCGCGGCCGCATTCGCCAGCATCAAGAACACGACTCGAGAGGATTCGAGAACCTCTGCCGAGTCGCTGGCCACGTGGGCTCCGGCTCGCCGCAGCGCCTCGTACTTGCCGTCGGAGCGATTCCACACGACGAGGCTGACTCCGGCTCTGGCAAGGTTGAGGGCCATGGGCAGTCCCATGTTGCCGAGACCGATGAAGCCGATGGTCTGAGTGTCGTCGGGCGGCACCTTCTCCTGCGTCATGAGATTCCTCCTGTGGGCATCGGTGCGCGAGCGCTCCGTCGATTCTTCGCGCGAGGGTTCAGATCCAGAATGTGACGACGGTGGCGGCTGCCAACACACCCAGGGCCCTGTTCACGGTGGACCAGCGTCCGGCACCCAGACCTGTGCGGAGGCCGGCCCCGAAGACAACCCACACGCTTGCCGAGATCGCCACCACGGTGAGGAACCAAGCGATGCCGAGTGCGTCCGTGAGGACGCCTCCGGGAGCGTTGGGACCGAGAAAGCCGGACACGAACGCGAGGCTGGCAAGCCACGTCTTCGGGTTGGCGAGCTGTAGCGCGGTGAGGTGCCACCACTTCACTGCGGGGCGATCCACGGGCGGCGTTCTGCTGTTGCCCGCAGAGCGCCAAAGCCGGAGAGCGATCCACAGCATGTAGCCCGAGGCCGCCACCTGGAGCGAGACCTTCAGGTCCGGGTACGTCTTCATCAGGGAGCCGATCCCCAATGCTGAAGCACCGATGACACACGAGAAGCCGACGAGCATGCCGAACAGGGCAGGAAGCGACCGTAGGTAACCCACGCGCGCCCCACTGGCCGCGAAGAGGACATTGTTCGGCCCGGGGGTCGCGGCCATGACGAGAGCGAGCGTCGCGACAGAGGCCAGCCACGTCGTCACAGCCCGAGCCGTGGGTGGGTACGCCGACACCTGCGGCCGCACTCGGTCATGCGAGTAGGCGATCGGTGAGGAAGGCCAGAACCTCGTCCCGGGCTGCCCTCGTCGGCTGGCCCGTCTCGTCGATCAGATGAGCCGTCAGAACGCTGTGCGGGCTGCCAATGACGTGCTTGAAGAACGGCGGGGGATCGGGATTGGCCGCGCTGTCAGGCAGCACCCGCCCGATGAACCTCTCGCCCAGCGCGTGCGAGTAGGCCGCGAACCGTTGCGCCCGGCAGAACGGGTCTCCGGCGAAGCGATAGGCGAGAACCGTGAGGTTCTCCTGCTCGAGCCGTTGTCTGACGTTGGCCAGTTCCTCCGGTGCAATCTCGAGTCCTCCGGGATCATCGAGCGGCAGCGACGGCTGCGAGACGACAGCGGCCAGCATCGAAGGCTCCAGCATCATCGTCAGCGCGAAGTTGGCTGTGAAGCACATGCCGATCGCGCCGACGCCAGGCCCAGTGCACTCGTCGTGCGCCAACCTCGCGAGCGCTCGAAGCCATGAGGTGACGGGGCTGGCAGCGTTGGCGCCGAAGGCGTGAAACTCGGTGCTCACGCACGCCCTCTTGAAGACTGCCGTGCCTTCCTCCGCCTGCGGCACGGCACCGTCGCGCCCGAACAGCGAGGGCATGAAGGTGGTGAACCCGGCGTCGCGCACCCAACGGCCGAATCGAGCTACCTGAGGGCTGATCCCAGGCATCTCGGGCATGATGATCACCGCTGGGCCGCTCCCGCTGACGTGCACGATCTTGCGGATCCCTTGCAGGTCGATGCTGCGAGCGTCGAAGTCGTCGAGCGGGTCGTCCCGGTGCATCTTGCGGTCAGGCATCGGCGCCTCTCCTAATCGACAACGCACAACGTGGCCACGGGGATGGGGCGGCACCGAGCCGCTCCCGCGCCAAGGCTGATGCCTACCGCTGACACAGCGCTGACAGTCGCCTAGCGCTCAACCGACTCGCTGCCAGGGCGGCAGGTGACAAGGAACGTAGTCACGAGCACGCGGAGGCGGGTCACGCCAGTACTGGTCCGGCATCCGCCGCAACGACGACCTCGCGAACTCCTACCGCACCTGGCTCAACGCCGCTTGACGACAAGTAGGCGGACGCCGGCCTTTCCCTGCACGAGCTTGGCCAGGTCGCCGACGTCTCCGAGGAACCCGAGCATCAGCTCTTCCTCGTTCCAGGCACGCCCGTAGCGGGTCGTCTCGAACTCGGCGTACTGGGCACGTGCCTTCGTCTTCATCTGATCGAAGTCCATCCGGTCGGTATCAACGAGGTTTCTGAAGCGGGCAGGCGACGGCGGCGCTGGGGCCTGCTGCGGGGCACATCTTGCGTGTATGGCCGTCCTCGTCGGCCAGAACTGTGGTGGGCAGGTTTGCCGCGGGAGCAGCGCGGGAACCTTCGAGCCATGACGGAATTCGGGATGGAGCCAGCCGAGCTGCGGGCCAGCGCCGACGAGCTGCGTACGGCTGCCACCTCTGCGCGCGGCGCGGACGCCTCTGATGCGATCTCCACACTGGGCGGGGCCCTGCCGAACAGCAGCACCGCGACGGTGATGCCGCAGTTCGCCACAGCCTGGGACGAGGGCATCGACGACTGGGCCAACTCCGTCGACGACTTCGCAGAGGGGCTCGAGGCGGCTGCGAGCGATGCCGAGGCTGCCGACGAACGCAGCCGGCAGTTCCAGGAATGGCTGAAGAAGTTCCTCGGAGGCGGATCATGAGCATCACCTATGGCGACCTCAGGTCGTGGCGGGCGTCCGGCGTGAGCTCGGCGAGCGAGATGCTGCGCGCCGATCTCAGGACACTCGAGAAGTCGCGCGATGCGGTTGACACCCATGCCGTGCCCGGGAGCTATGTCGGGCTGGGCTCCACGATGGCTCTGGTTCGCAGGGCTGTGCTCGTGGGACAGATGACGACGCACATCGAGGGCCTCACGATCTTCGAACGCGCGGTCTACGCCCAGCACGGTCCGGTGTCGAGCATCGAGCGCACCGTCCAGGACATCGACACCGATGCCGCAAACCAGCAGTTCTCGATCGATTCCGCCGGCGTCGTCTCCGACATCTCTCCACCGCAGACATTCGAGAACTCCTTCGAGCGCCATGAACACCAGCTGGGTCGCCAGCACCTGCGCGACGCCCTGGTCGAGCGGATGGAGGCGGTGTTCGACGACGCCTACGAAGTCGACACGGCACTCGTCAACGCCAGGCCGCAGGGCTCGTTCAGCAGCGACGGCCCGGAGTACGTCGTGGATCCAGAGGTGGCTCGCGAGTGGGCGGAGATGTCCGACGACGAGCGTCGTGCCGTCATCGAGCACATCGCCGAACAGCGCGCCCGCGAGGCCGGCGTCGACGACTTCGAGGTGCGGGTGGAGGACCTGGAGGACCAGGACGGCGACGGTGTGGACGATGACCCGACCACCGACTCGCGCGGCAGTTGGAGCGAGGACGACCGCGTGCTTCGCATCGATGAAGGGAACCTCGACGATCCGACGATCATCGGCACGGTGGCCCACGAAGTGCGTCACGCCCAGCAGCACAAGGCCGTGGACGACCTGCCCTGGTGGTGGTGGGAGGACTACCACGGTCCGCCCGGCGTGAGTCAGGAGGAGGTGGAGGACTGGAAGGAGAACTTCGACGACTACAAGACCTCCCAGGACGACGGTTTCGACGCCTACCACGACCAGCCGATCGAACGTGATGCCCGAGAGACCGGGGGCGGCTACCTTGACGGTCTCGACAAGGATGAGCTCGAGCGCATCCGGGAGGAGGCACGATGACGTCGGGGACCAACGAGCCGAACGGCCTGGCCGAGTTGGCAGCTTCCTATGCCGAGGGCCGCGGTGCCGGAGATCTGGCTCGCCTGCGCGACCTCATCCGTCGATCTCCGGACTTCGATCCCGGCCTCAACGTCGTCGAGGTGGTGTCGCCGCTGTTCGCGCGCGGCGCGCAGGCCGAGGTGGTGGCGGCCGTGGAAGCCCTGATGCCCGGCGCGTTCTTCAGCCCCTCTGCCCATGCGGCCCTGGGCGCCGCCCACGCCGCGCTCGGCGATGCCACGCGTGCCCGGCACGAACGGCGTACGCAGGTGCTGGCGCTCGATTCCATCCGCAGCACTGGCGACGGCACCCGAGAGCAGCCTTGGAGCGTGTTGCGGATCAGTGATGAGTACGACCTGTTGCGTGCTGGGGGCCGGGTGTCGCGCGAACAGACGCTGGTCGCCATCGAGGGTCGATCCTTCGACCACCACGTGTGCACCGACGGCAGCGAGGCCTGGTTCGACGCCAGCCACCTGGTGTCTGCATGAGGTCTGTCTTGAGCCGCGCCGCCGCTGCATGTCTCCTGGTGGTCTCGTTCGCGGGGTGCTCTTCTGAGGCCGAGCCGGACCCTGAGGGCAGTGGCTCCGGATCTGGCGATCTGGTGGAGGTTCCCGGTGTCCATGTCGACGGCGACTCGGCGGCGCTGAGCCCCGATGGCTCGCAGATCGCGGTGCCCTGCGATGGTCGGCTCTGTGTCTGGGACACCGCCGACGGTGCCCTCGCCGACACGTGGGACGGCGGCTCGGTGGTGGCCTGGAGCCCTAGGGGTGACGTGGTCGCCACCGACGGACTCGACGGAGAGACGGTCAGAGTTGTGCTGCTCGATGCGGCGACCGGACAAGAGTCGGCGTCCTTCGAGACGGGGAAGAGCGTGATCATCGACGACGACCCGGGTGGCGGCCTCCTGGATCTGAAATTCTCACCCGACGGCGAGACCTTGGCCGGAGTCGGTGGCGACGGCGTCGTGCGCCTGTGGTCGGTGAGCGATCCCTCCGATGAGATGGAGCTCGATCTCGAGGGTGAACAACCGCAAGCGGTGGCGTTCTCCCCGGACGGCACCAGCATCGCCGTGGCCTCATCCGATGCCCCCGTGACCATCCGCGACGTCGAGTCCGGCGACGAGATCGGCGTGCTGGACGCTGCGCCGCAGGGGGCGGTCGCGTGGAGCCCCGACGGCGCTTGGATTGCAGCGGCCAGCCATGCGCTGGATGGCGACGCAGCCACGACGATCTGGGACTCCACCGCGTTGACGCTCGTCACGACCCTGCACCGCGCGGGTGATGTGCTGGCCTTCTCGCCGAGCCGGGACGCTCTGGCGTTGAGCGAGAAGAACGAGCGTGACGTGCTCACCTGGTCATGGCACGACGACGACCTACAGACGCTCTCCGGCGCGACCGACGCTCCGCGTACGGTGCTGTGGTCGCCCGACGGTTCGCGCGTCTACGCGGTCAGCCCGCGCGACACGGTGCTGGCGTGGGACGCCGACGGTGGCTCACCGACCAGCTTCGAGAAGCTCGCCTAGGCCGCACCTCCCCCTGAGGGCAGAGGCGGAGTTCTGCCCGTGGGCCGATGTGCCGAGGGCCCCGGCTGGCCAAGCATGGAGCCATGAAATCAACTGCTGTGGTCGCGGTCCGCGGCCTGACCAAGTCGTACGGCGGCCGCGTCGTCGTCGACCACCTCGACCTCGACGTAGACGCCGGTGAGGTGGTCGGCCTGATCGGCGCCAACGGCGCCGGCAAGACCACCGCCGTCGAGTGCATCCAGGGCCTCCGGCGCCCCGACAGCGGCACGATCAGCGTCCTCGGGCTCGACCCGGTGCGCGATGCCGGGAAGCTCCGGCCGCTGATCGGCAGCCAGCTGCAGAGCTCGGGCCTGCCCGACCGGCTGCGCGTCGCCGAGGCGGTCGAGCTCTTCTCCGGGCGCCGGGCCCGGGACGCCGACCTGCTGCTCGAGCGGTTCGGACTCGGCCATCGTCGCAAGTACGCGTTCGGCACCATGAGTGGTGGCGAACGGCAACGGCTCTTCCTGGTGCTGGCGCTGCTCAACCAGCCCCGCCTGGTGATCCTTGACGAGCTCACCCAGGGTCTCGACCCGTCAGCCCGTCGCGAGGTGTGGAGCGCCGTCTCCCAGCTGCGAGAGGCCGGCACCACCGTCTTGTTGGTGACCCACGAGCTCGACGAGGCCGAGGAGCTGTGCGAGCGGGTCGTGGCCATGCGCGCCGGCCAGGTGCTCGATGCGGGCACCCCGGCGGAGCTGGTCGCCCGGCACGCGAGCTGGGCGACGGTGCGGTTCGCCCTGCCGTCAGGTCGCGCGTCCGAGTCGCTCGACGCCCTGCGCCGGCTGCCCGGAGTCGCCGACGTCGCGAGGTACGGCGACCAGGTCACCGTCCACGGCGAGCGGTCCGTGATCGCCCACGCCGGCGCCTGGCTCGTCTCACGCGGCCGCATCCCCGACGACCTGCGGGTCGAGGTCCCCGACCTCGAGACCGCCCTGCTCGCCCTGCTCGACTCACCCGCCCACCACGAGACCGGAGCTGCCTGATGTCCACCGAGACCCTGACCCGACCGACGCCCGAGGCGGTGCCCGCAGTCGACGTGCCCACGCGACGGCACCGTTCGGCCACGCGACGCCTGGTCGCCGCCGAGCTGCGCCTGCTCGGGCGCGACCCGATGACGCTGACCTTCGTGCTCGTTTTCCCGATCGTGACGATGCTGATCATCGGCGGCTCGTTCGGCACCACCCCCGACGAGGTGTTCCCGGTCAACCCGTCGCACTGGTACGTCGCGTCGTACCTCACCGTCGTCATCGGCGCGACCGGCCTGATCATGTTGCCGGTGCACATCG
Source organism: Nocardioides sp. InS609-2 (assembly GCF_023208195.1). Lineage (NCBI taxonomy): Bacteria > Bacillati > Actinomycetota > Actinomycetes > Propionibacteriales > Nocardioidaceae > Nocardioides > Nocardioides sp. InS609-2. The sequence continues at coordinate 2,694,876 of NZ_CP060034.1, forward strand.
CGTCCTACCGCGAGCGCGGCGTGCTACGTCGGTTCGCAGCCTCTGGGTTCCCGCGCTGGTCCTTCGCCCTGGCCCAGCTGGTCGTCGGTCTCGTCGCGATCGCGATTGCAGGCACGCTGCTGCTGGCTGTCGCGGCTCCCGTGTACGGCGTGCCGACGGTCGAGGACCCGATCCGGGCCGCCCTCGGGATCGTGGTCGGGTCGGTGTTGTTCGTCAGCATCGGTGTGTTGCTCGGCACCCTGCTGCCGTCGGCTCGCGCCGCCCAGGCCATCGGGTTGCTGCTGTTCTTCCCGTCCTTCCTGCTCGGCGTAGGTGGCCCGCCACCGGCAGTGATGAGCCCGGCACTGCGCAACATCGCCGACTGGCTGCCGCTCGCGATGGCCAACGACACGATCCGGCAGCCGTGGCTGGGGATCGGCAACGCGACCGGGACGCTGGCGCTGGTGGCCGCGCTGGCCGTTGTCGCGACCGCCTTGGCCGCGCGTCGTACGGCGCTGTGAAGACGGGCGCGTTGGTCAACACCATGGCCTGCTGTGCGACGCCCTGCAAGCACGTTGGCAGCGTTGCCGGCACCCGCGAGACGAACCCCGGCATGGCTTCGCGCCGACGCCTTGCCACGGCACGCACCGAACGCCGCTCGCGACGGCCGAGCGCTGACCAACACGCCCTAGGATCGCGGCCATGATCGATCGGGCAGCGCGCACGGTGGCCCCGGCCGCCGTCGCGCTGTTCGTCGTGATCGGTGTGCTCTTGAGCGTGCAGCCGAAGCTCCTCGCCGCCGTGGCCGGACTGGTGGCGATCGCCGTTTGTGTCGTGCTGTCCATCCGCGCGACGACCGGCTGGTCGCTCGTGGTCGGCGCGCTGGTCGCGGCGGCCGGCGTCACGGTCGTGTGCCACACCCAGCCCTCGAACCTGGGCTGGTTCACCGTCTGCGTGCTGGCCGGCTGGTGCGCGCTCGCGGCCTCGACCACGGCCGCGGCGACGTACGGCGGCGCGACGGTCCTCGGGTTCGTGGTCCAGTGGCTGCTGCTCAGCGACGAGCCGGGCTGGGGTGCCTGGATCGCCGGCACCGTGTTCACCACCGTCGCGTGCGTCTTCGCCCGGCGGCAACGGGTGTTGCTGGACCAGCTGCGAGAAGCCCAGGCCGGGCTCGCCGACAGGACTCGTGCCGAGGAGCGCAACCGCATCGCCGCCGAGATGCACGACGTCATCGGGCACGCGCTGACGGTCTCCTTGCTGCACGTCAGCAGCGCGCGGCTGGCGATGGACGAGGATCCCGCCGAGGCCCGGGCGTCACTCGAGGAGGCCGAGCGGCTGGCCCGCAAGAGCCTGGACGAGGTCCGCGCGACGGTCGGGCTGATGCGCTCATCCTCGCCCGACGCCGTTCCCCTGCCCGGGGCGGCCGATCTCGGAGAGCTGGTCGAGTCGTTCCGCCGCGCGGGCACACCTGTCTCCCTCGAGGTGGTGGGCGATCCGGCCGCGCTGACATCCACCTCCGCGCTCGCGGTCTACCGAATCGTGCAGGAGGCGCTGACCAACGTCGCTCGTCATGCCCCGGGCTCGGTCACCTCCGTGGCTGTGCAGATCGCGGCCGCCGACACCCGGGTCACCATCGAGAGCGACGGCCCGCCTGCACGTCGTACGACGGACGGCGTGGGGTTGCTGGGCATGCGCGAGCGGGCTGAGACCGTGGGCGGTCGCCTCAGCGCCGGACCGGCCGGCCGGGGCTGGCGCGTCGAGGCGGTGCTGCCGGCATGACCGGGACGGTGCGGGTGCTGCTCGTCGACGACCAGGAGCTGATCCGGACCGGGCTGCGCGGCATCCTGCGCACGCGGTTCGGATTCGAGATCGTGGGCGAGCTGGCCGACGGCGCCCGGGTCGTCGAGACCGTGGCCGAGACGCATCCCGACGTGGTGCTCATGGACATCCGGATGCCCGGCGTCGATGGCGTCACGGCCACCCGGCTGGTCCGTGCCGTCCCGGGCGCCCCGCCGGTGCTGGTGCTGACGACGTTCGAGGACGAGGAGGTGCTGGCCGGTGCCCTGCGTGCCGGCGCGGCCGGCTTCCTGCTCAAGGGAGTGCCGGCCGAGGACCTGCAACGCGCCGTACGCGAGGTCGCCGAGGGTGGTGCCTGGCTCGACCCGGCGGTCACCGCGCGGGTGCTTCAGGCCTACCGCGACGGCGGCGCGGTGAACGGACCGACGCCGGCTCTCGACGTGCTCACCCCCCGCGAGCGCGAGGTGCTCGCCCTGATCGGAGCCGGCCTCAGCAACTCCGAGATCGCCGGCCGGCTCACCCTCGGTGAGGGCACCGTGAAGACCCATGTGGGGCACCTGTTCGCCAAGCTGGACCTGCGGGACCGGGCAGCGGCGGTGGTGTGGGCCTTCGACCACGGCCTGGTCCGGCCCGGGGAGCGCTGACACCCGGGAGCGATGCTCCCGAGACAATCACCGCTCCGCGGCGGGCTACGAGCTAGGGCGCGTCCGTCAGGCCCGTCAGGTGTTCGCTGAGCGAGTCCATCGTGTCGTCGAACGCGGACTCGAGGTCGACGTCGTACACGTCGGCGAGCGCCATGACCGACCAGAGGCAGTCGGCGAGCTCGTGCGCGAGAGCCTCATCCAGGTCGTCACGGGGTCGGACGCCGGCCTTCCCCTGCACGAGCTTGGCCAGGTCGCCGACGTCCCCGAGAAACCCCAGCATCAGCTCTTCCTCGGTCCAGGCACGCCCGTAGCGGGCCGCCTCGAACTCGGCGTACTGGGCGCGGACGGCACGCGCCTTCGTCCTCATCTGCTCGAAGTCCATCGGGCCAGTATCTGTTACCCCTGGATCCCGCCGGCCTGCTCAATCCGGGGCGAGGTGTGTAGCCGCGTGGCAGTCTTGCGCCCATGGCGTTGCATGTGGGGCGAAGGTTCAAGCGGGTGCTCATCGAAGGGGCCGGCTGGCTCCTCGTCCTGCTCGGCATCGCTGCGCTGGTGCTGCCAGGCCCCGGCCTGCTCGCCCTGTTCGCCGGACTGGCCCTGCTGGCCACCCAGTACGAGTGGGCCGAGAAGCGGCTGGAGCCGGTGAAGAGGCAGGCCCTGCGCACCGCTGCCGACAGCGTCGCCTCGTGGCCGCGCATCCTGATGTCGGCGCTCGGCGTGGCCGGACTCGTCGCCGTCGGCATCACCTGGGGACTCCGCGCCGACGCCCCGAGCTGGTGGCCGCTGTCCGACTCGCTGTGGCTCCCGGGCGGCTGGGGCACCGGCATCTCGCTCATCGTCTCGGCGGCGATCGCAGCCGGCATGATCATCTACAGCTACCTGAACTTCCGCGAGATCCGCGAGGAAGAGGCCGAGGGGGATGACGTCCAGGCCACCAGCGCGACCGAAGGCTGAGGCACCCCTTCGGACGGCGCGGTCTGTTGCGTCGGGTGCAAGGCTGGGGGCATGGGTCCACGCCCCGCAGGACGCGAAGGGATGATCGTTGCCGTCCGCCCCTCGGGCGCGCGTCCGGCCGTGGCTCTCCTGCGTGCGGCGCATGCCGGTCCCACCTTGGCAGTCACGACGATGACTGCCGCGCTCGCCCTGGCCGGTGACCTTGCCCCCGGACGTGCGTCCCTGGTCACTGCCGCCGTACTCGCCGGGCAGCTGAGCATCGGCTGGTCCAACGACCTCGTCGACCTTGATCGTGACCGGTGCGTACGACGCAGCGACAAGCCGCTCGCCACCGGTGAGCTGTCGCTCGGTGTGACGCGGTTGGCCTGCGGCGCCGCGGTCGCGACGACTGTCGTCCTCTCCCTGGCTTGCGGCTGGGGGGCCGGCCTCCTCCACCTGGCGCTCGTCATCGCGGGGTGGAGCTACAACCTCGGTCTCAAGTCGACACCCTTCTCCTGGGCGCCGTACGCGGTGGCCTTCGGTGGCCTGCCGGTCTTCGTGATCCTCGCCGGGCCGGGCCTCGGCATGCCGGCTGCGTGGGTGCCGCTGGCCGCCGGCATGCTGGGCGTCGGAGCACACCTCGTGAACGCGTTGCCCGACCTCGCCGACGACGAGGCCACCGGTGTGCGCGGGCTGCCACACCGACTGGGTGCCCGCTGGACACCGCGTGTGGCCGTGGCGATCCTCGTCGCCGCCTCGGCCGTGATCACCGCTGGCACCCGCTCGGTGTCCGGGGCGGTGTCGCTCACGGCGCTCACGCTGGTGGCCGCGCTCGCCGTCGCGGCACTCGTCGGTCGAGGCCGCGCGCCCTTCCGGGCCGCCGTGGCCATCGCCCTCGTCGACGTGGCGCTGCTGGTGGCCTCGCGGTGACCGGGCAGGAGCGTTGGGACGTCGTCGTCGTGGGAGCCGGACCAGCCGGTGCCACTGCGGCGATCGCCGCACTGGCGCGGATGCCCGGGGTGCGGGTGCTCCTCCTCGACCGCGACGACTTTCCCCGAGACAAGAGCTGTGGCGACGGCATCGCCCCGCAGGCCCTCGACGTTCTCGCGGGTCTCGGAGTCCACGACGTCGTCGAGGGCTGGGAGCCCGTGCGCCGGCTCGACCTGTCTCGCGGCGGCACGCGGGTCGAGGGGCACCTTGCTCGCCCGGTGTGGGTGGTGCCCCGGTCGGTGTTCGACGCTCGCCTGGTGGGCCGTGCCGTGGAGGCCGGTGCGTCCTTGGTGCGGCATCGGGTGCGGCACCTGCGCACCACCGATCGCGGCGTGGTCATCGACGACCAGTTCGTCGCCCGGGTGGTGATCGGTGCCGACGGAGACCAGTCCGTGGTCCGTGATTCGGTTGGCTCCCGGCTGCGCGGTCAACGCGCCATCGCCATCCGCGGCTATGCGCCCACCGCCGGGACCAGGCGTGGACTCCAGCTCATTCGTTACGGGGAGCGCCGGCAGCCGTCGTACGCCTGGGCCTTCGACCGGGGGGACGGGCAGTCGAACGTCGGCTACGGCGAGCTCCTCGACTCCGACACCGGACTCTCGAAGGCACTCCTGCTCGACCAGCTGGAGCAGCTGATCCCGGGCGCCGCGACCTCGGGCTCCGAGTGGCGCGCCCATCACCTACCGCTCTCGGGATGGGGCCGCGGCGCGGGACAGCCGGACGGACCCGTGCTCCTGGTGGGCGACGCTGCCGGGCTGGTCAACCCGATGACGGGCGAGGGCATCTACTACGCGGTGGCCACCGGCGCGATCGCGGGGCGGATCGCCGGGGATGCCGTCCGGCGGGGTCAGCCCGACGTGGCCGGCGCCGGGCACCGAAAGGCCGTGGGCTCTCTGCTGGGCCGGCACCTGAAGCACACCTGGACCGCCGCCCGACTGTCCCGGAGCGCCCGGGTGGTCGAGGCGGGTATCGCAGCCTCGGCCCGAGACCGTCGGGTCTTCGACGACCTCGTCGAGCTCGGCCTCGGTGACGGGCGGCTCACGCCACGACTGGTCGGCGGGCTGGGCCACGAGCTCCTGGCCAGTCGCGCCGGGCACCGAGTCATGAACAGGGAGATCTGACCATGCGCATCCTGTCCGTTCGCGGCGCCGTGCCGGAGCACCGGTATCCCCAGGCCGAGATCACCGACGCCTTCGCCGAAGTCGTCGGCACGTCGGGTGGCGCCCTCAACGAGCGTCTCCTGCGTACCTTCCACGGCAACGCCGGGGTCGAGCACCGGCACCTGGTGCTGCCGCTGGAGGAGTACGCCGGGCTCGGGAGCTTCGACCGGGCCAACGACCTCTTCCTCGAGCACGCAGTCGACCTGGGTGCCCAGGCGCTCGTGGACGCCCTCAAGGCGGCCGACCTGACACCCAGCGCCGTCGACCTGATCATCTCCGCCACCGTCACCGGGCTCGCTGTGCCGTCGCTGGACGCCCGGATCGCCGCGGTGGTCGGCCTCCGGCCCGACGTGAAGCGGGTGCCGCTCTTCGGCCTCGGGTGTGTCGCGGGGGCGGCCGGCGTGGCCCGGCTGCACGACTACCTCACCGGGCATCCCGACCAGGTCGCGGTGCTGGTGGCCGTCGAGCTGTGCTCGCTGACCGTGCAACGCGATGACGTGTCGGTCCCGAACCTGGTGGCCAGCGGGCTCTTCGGCGACGGCGCGGCCGCCGTCGTGGCGAGCGGTGCGACGACCGGCGGTCATACAGCCGTGCTCGACAGCCGGAGCCGGCTCTACCCCGACTCCGAACGCACCATGGGATTCGACTTCGGCGGCAGCGGGCTGCGCATCGTGCTCGACGCGCAGGTGCCGGCGATCGTGGGTAGCTACATCCGCGAGGACGTCGACCTGTTCCTCGAGTCGCACGGGCTCACCCGGGCCGACATCGGCTGGTGGGTCTGCCACCCCGGTGGACCCAAGGTGATCGACGCCCTGCGTGACGCCCTCGACCTGACCGATCACGACCTGGCCCTTACCCGGACCTCGTTGTCCGAGATCGGCAACCTCTCCTCTGCATCGGTGCTGCACGTGCTGTCCGACACCCTGGCCCACCGACCGCCGCCACCCGGCTCGCACGGCATGCTGATGGCCATGGGCCCGGGCTTCTGCTCCGAGCTCGTGCTGCTGCGGGCACCCTCGGGAGGAGAGTCGTGACGACACTGACGGCCTTCGTGGTCGTGGTCGTGCTGGTCGCCCTGGAGCGGCTGGCCGAGCTGGTCGTCTCCAACCGCAACGCCGCGTGGAGCCTGGCCCACGGTGGCCGCGAGACGGGTCGGGGCCACTACCCGGTCATGGTGCTGCTGCACACCGGCTTCCTGGTGGCGATGCTGGTCGAGGCGTTCGTACGCAGCCCGGTCGTGTCCGAGGGCTTCGCCTGGGCGATGGTCGTGGTCGTCGTCGTCGCCCAGTGCCTGCGCTGGTGGTGCATCCTCACCCTCGGCGAGCGTTGGAACACACGCGTCATCGTGGTGCCCGGCCTCCAGCTCGTCCGGTCCGGCCCTTATCGCTTCTTCCCCCATCCCAACTACGTCGCAGTCGTCGTCGAGGGCATCGCGCTGCCGCTCGTGCACGCCTCCTGGATCACGGCCCTCGTCTTCACCGCCGCCAACGCCGCGCTGCTCACCGTGCGCATCCGGGTCGAGAACGAGGCCCTCGCCCATGCGTGACCTACTCATCGCCGGCGGCGGGCCGACCGGTCTTGCCGCAGCCCTGTACGCCGCCCGCGCCGGCCTCGACGTCGAGATCCGCGAACCGCGCGCCGGTGACATCGACAAGGCTTGTGGCGAAGGACTGATGCCCAGCGCCGTCGCCGACCTCGCCGACCTGGGTGTCCGGCTCGACGGGCACCCGATCGCCGGGATCCGCTACGTCGACGGCACCAGCAGCGCCGAGGCCACGTTCCGTCACGGCCCGGGCATGGGTGTTCGGCGTACGGCACTCCATGCAGCCTTGCGCGAGCGAGCGGCCGCGGCCGGTGTCACCACAAGCCCCTCCGCCGTGCACGAGATCGTCGACCGGGGTGACCACCTGCTCGTCGACGGCGAGGCCACGCGCCACCTGATCGCAGCCGACGGCCTGCACTCGCCGGTGCGTCGCCGGCTCGGGCTGGACGGTCCGCCGCCCCGGCAGCGCCGCTACGGACTGCGGTGCCATGTCCGGCTCGCCCCCTGGACGCCGTACGTCGAGGTGCACTGGGGCGCCAGGGGCGAGGCCTACGTGACGCCAGTGGGCCACGGCCTGGTCGGGATAGCCGTGCTCAGCGCCGAGCGCCGCCCGTTCGAGGACCTGCTGCGCGACTTCCCGGCCCTGGCCGAGCGGTTGGCCGGCCAGCCGCGGACGCGGGTCCGCGGTGCCGGCCCGCTGCGACAACGGGTCAGGGCTCGGGTCAGCGGTCGGGTCCTGCTCGTGGGCGATGCCGCCGGGTACGTCGACGCGTTGACCGGGGAGGGCATCGCCCTCGGGCTCGCCCAGGCGCGCGCGGCGGTCGCGGCGGTCAGCGACGGTGAGCCGGACCGCTACGAGGAGGACTACCGCCGGTTGGGCCGGCGTCACGACCTCCTCACCCACTCACTGCTCGTCGCCACGAGCGTGCCCGTCCTGCGCCGCCGGATCGTCTCGGCCGCCCAGCGCATGCCGGGTCTGTTCGGGGCGGCCGTCGACCAGCTCGCGAGGCCCGCATGACCACACCACCACAGGAGCTCGTCGTACTGCTTGCCGACGACGGCACCCCGATCGGCACCGCCCCCAAGACCGAGGTGCACCACCGCGACACCCCGCTGCACCTGGCGTTCTCGTGCTACCTCTTCGACCCCGACGGCCGGCTGCTGCTGACGCGCCGGGCCTGGAGCAAGCGCACCTGGCCCGGCGTCTGGACCAACAGCTGCTGCGGCCACCCGGGCCCGGAGGAGGCCGTGGCGCTGGCCGTCGAGCGTCGCGTGCAGCAGGAGCTCGGCGTCCGCATCACCGACCTGCGCCTGGTGCTGCCCGATTTCCGCTACCGCGCCGAAATGGCCGACGGCACGGTCGAGAACGAGGTCTGCCCCGTGTACACGGCCAGATGCGACGACCCGGCTGCGCTGGCGCCAGACCCAGACGAGGTGGCCGAGCATGAGTGGGTCGACTGGGTTACGTTCCGCGACGACGTCACCAGTGGCCGGCGCGACGTGAGCCCGTGGTGCGTCGAGCAGGTCGCGGCACTACCGGACTGACAGCCCGATCACCGCGACGGTCCCGGCGCCCGCAAGGATGAGCGATGCCGCCGACGCCGCGACGACGTCGAGCCGCTCGGCGCTGACGGTCTCGCCCGCCGACGACAGCGACACCGTGCCGTCGAGTACGGCGACCAGCAGGTCAGCCTCAGCCGGCAGGCTGACCGGCTCGCCGTCGACCAGGTGCACGACCTCCATCGTGGCGGCGCACCGCCCGCGTCGGGTCATCACGTTCAGGTCGACCGTCGGGCCGCCGATCTCCGCCGTCGTGTCGCTGTCGCCGGAGAAGGTGAAGGGCTCGTGCAGCCGCAGCGCGTGCTCGACGCCGTCGACGGACAGCGCGAAGCCGGGTCCGTCCACCACGACGATGATCCGGTCGACGCCGGCAAAGGACGAGAACGGTCCGCCGGCGTCCACCTCGGCAAAGCTGACCCGCCAGTCGAAGTCCTCCCCGTCAGCAGGGGAGCGGGTCACCTCCGAGGTGATGCCGCCGCCGTTGCGCCACGGCATCCGCTGGTGGTCCGAGCGCCGGTGCACGACGAGACGAGGAGCCCGGACGACGACCACCTTGCCGGCGGCGTGGCCCGTCTCGACCGCGGCCACCGCGTCGGCGGCCTGCTCGAACGGGTACGTCGCCGACACCACCGGGCTGAGGTCGCCCGCGGCGATCAGGCCGGCCAGGTGCGCGAACACCTCGGTCGTACGACGCCGCTCGACGCCCGACCCGCCGGCCTCCTTCGCCGCGGCCGGGGTGGCGATGCTGATCACGCGCGCGGGGTCCGTGACGAGGGTGAGGGCATCGGCCAGCACCGGGGCGCCGACCAGGTCGAACACCGCCGCGACGCCCTCGGGTGCGATCGCCCGGACCCGCTCGGGCCAGCCGTCACCGGACTCGACGTGCGTCGCGCCGAGGCTGGCGACGAGCTCGGCCTTGGCGGCGGAGGCCAGCGCGACGACGCGCAGTCCGCGCAACCGGGCGAGCTGGCAGGTCGCCGTACCGACTCCGCCACCGGCACCCGTCACCAGCAGTGTCTCGCCGGGCACCAGTTCGAGTTGGTCGAGCGCGTCGTGGGCGGTGCCGACCGACACCGGGATGCAGGTGGCCTGCGCATCCTCCACGCCATCGGGTACGACGGCGCTCGAGGCCGCGTCGAGGAGCACCAGCTCGGCCAGCCCGCCGGTGCCGGAGACGGTCTGCCCGAACACGCGTTGGCCAGGCACGAAGCCGACGACCCCGGCGCCGACCGATTGCACGACGCCGGCTGCCTCGCGGCCCATCGCCATCGGGAAGACGACCTCCACGTTGTCCTTGCGGAGGCCGGACCGCACCTTGATGTCTGCCGGGTTCACCCCGGCGGCCGTCATCTCGACGAGCAGCTGACCCGGGCCGGGCACCGGATCGGGGCGGTCGAGGTGCTCCTGCACCTGTGCGTCGCCGTACTCACCGAAGCCGTAGATGCGCATGCAGGTGAGCCTAGGCGGCGACCTCAGACGGCCCAGCGCACCGACTCGTCCACCTGGTCGGCAAGGCGGGACACGCCCCTCATCGTGGGATGCCGCTCGAGCAGCGAGGTGACGGCAATCGCGTGCCTCGCGCTCGAGCGCACACGCAGGTCGGTGCGGGGGTCGGCAGGGTCTCGGCCCGATGCCTTCTCGTTCATGGGACAACGATGCCCGCCGGTAGTTGCGCGCCGGTTGAGCCGACGTAAGCATCAGGTAAACGCACAGCGGCCCCGGTCACAGGGACCGGGACCGGGGCCGCCGAGCAGTGCGGGATGCGGACGAGTCAGCCTCGGACGCAGCCGCCCGCCAGACCGACCTTCTTCAGGCCGGCCAGGTCGCCGGCACCGAAGAGCGACCGGAAGAAGCCGTCGCTCCAGGGCAGCATGTCGGTCGAGTAGTACATCAGCTGGGTCTGACCGGCGGCGTTCTGGTCGGTGTGGTCGAGACCGAAGGAGTGCCCGATCTCGTGCAGCAGGGTCATGCCCAGGGTCGCCCGGCTCGGGGAGTCGAGCGCGAGGTCGACGGCCTGGTTGGGGCCCGGCACCGTGGCGTCGGTGTTGACCGTGACGCCGGTCTGCTTGACGCTCAAGACCCGGCCATGTTTGTCCCGGCCCAGACCGAGCTTGACCACCTGGCTGACCGCGACGGCGCCCACGAGAGCGGGACGCTCTGCCTGGGTGGCCCACGCGATGACCAGGTCGGTGTTGCGGTCCTGCTTGCGCAGGCCCTGCGGGATGGTGTGGGTGCGGCCGGTGTACTTGAACTGCACACCGGTGGCCGCGGTGAACTGGCCGAGCACCGAGTTGATGATCGGCAGCACGCCGTCGCCGATGTCGTCGAGGTTGAGCTTGTAGCGGACCGTCTGGCACGGGTTGAGGCGTTCGCGGAGGCCATGGTTCTTGATCAGGTTGTGGTCGCTGGCCATGCCGCGGGCGGCGTAGCTCGGGACGACGTTGACGCTGTGCGCCTTGAACGCGCGCTTCTGGTGCTTCCTGGTCTGGGGGGCCACGACGCGCACCTTGTGCGTGCCGTACCAGTCCCAGGTGCCGGTGAAGCTGTAGTTGCCGTCGACGGCCTTGGTCTTGTTGAGCTTCTTCCATCCGTTGGGTGCCTTGTACTGGAGCAGCAGCTTGCGCTTCTTCGAACCGTTGATCGTGCCGGTGAGCGCGTAGCCGGTGCCGGAGCCGGAGACCCACGTGTCGGTCACCCAGGTGACGCTGCCTTTCGTGTGTTTCCGGCCGGGCCTGGCCTCGGCAGGCGCGGAGGTCACCGACACCGCAAGGAACAGGGAGGTCAGCAACGCGACGAGCGCTTGCCTCGTATGACGACTGGACATGGGTCCCCCTCGATGAATGAGCATTCAGGGCAGATGCGCCACCTGGGCGGCGGGCTGAACCTGCAGGTCGCAGGCTACGCGACGCCGGCGACGTTCTCGGCGGGACATGGCGGATGGCGGCCCGGCCGCTCACGCAGGAGCAATCCAGTGCCGCCATCCAGGACCCGACCAGCAGCCGCCGCCCTCGCGACCGGCTCCGGGGGGTTGGACCGGTGAGCAAAGGGCGCCGCCGAGCCGGTTTCCCTCGATCCAGCGTATTCCTGTCGGTGGGTTTTGGGCAGGGGTGAGTGACCTCGCGGATACTGCTCGCATGGCTTCACGACGTACGCGCCGGAACTGGTGGACCCTGCTGGTCGTGGTGGTCCTGCTCAACACGCCACTGCTGATGTCGCTGGCCACGAAGGCCAGGATCTCGAGCAGCGGGACGGTGGTGACCGCGGAGGTCCTCGGCGGCCGGTTGTTCGGCACCGAGGCCGACCCGGAGTACTGGCTCACCTACCGGTTCGACGGGTCCGTCGACAAGGACCGCGAGCAGTTCTCCGAGGAGGTCACCCGGGCGACGTACAGGGCGGCCAACGTCAGCCGCGAGCTCGCGGTGCGAGTGGTGCCGAGTGACCCGACATCGCACGCCGTCGAGGGCGCCACACCGCGGCGGCTGGGTCTGTGGATCACTCTCGGCGCCGACGCGATCGTGCTGCTGGTGGTGCTCGTCGTGTGGCTGCGACGGCGTTCCCGACCCGAGGACGTTTCGGACCCGATGCCAGACTCGTCGCCATGACGTCTTTCGCGAGCTTCACCGCCAATGCCATCGACGGTCGCCCGGTCGAGCTGTCCGACTACGCCGACAAGGTGGTGCTCGTCGTGAACACCGCCTCGCAGTGCGGCTTCACGCCGCAGTACGAGGGCCTCCAGAAGCTGCACGAGGAGTACGCCGACCAGGGGTTCACCGTGCTCGGCTTCCCGTGCGACCAGTTCGGCAACCAGGAGCCCGGCAGCGAGGGCGAGATCGCCACGTTCTGCGAGAGCAGCTTCGGCGTCTCCTTCCCCATGTTCGCCAAGGTCGAGGTCAACGGCGACGCCGCGCACCCGCTCTACCAGTGGCTGCGCGAGGAGAAGGGCGGCCTGCTCGGCAGCAAGATCAAGTGGAACTTCACCAAGTTCCTCGTCGGCCGCGACGGCTCGGTCATCAGCCGCTACGCGCCGACCACCAAGCCGGAGTCCCTCGGTGGCGACATCGAGAAGGCGCTCGCCTGATCTTCTCGTTGGTCGGGTAGCGAGCGCCAGCGAGCGTATCGAGACCTGCATCCGGCCCGCGGGATCGCGCCGGGGTGACTTGCCCGTAACCACGCAGGCAGTGGAGGGTGGCTGACATGGCCGCCACCACCTCGTCGTACTCGATCACCATGCGGCTGCACACCGCCCCCGACCACGGGGTGGTCGGGACGGTCGCCACCACGATCACCGAGTGCGGTGGCATCGTCACCGCGATCGACGTGGCGGAGTCGCGCCACGACCGGCTGGTGCTCGACGTCACGTGCAGCGCGTCGGACTCCAACCACTCCGAGGAGCTGGTGGCAGCGGTCGCCGAGCTCGACGGTGTCGAGGTCTACAAGGTCAGCGATCGCACGTTCCTGCTGCACATCGGCGGCAAGATCGAGGTCAACTCGAAGGTCCCGCTCCGCACCCGCGACGACCTGTCGATGGCCTACACGCCCGGCGTCGGCCGCGTCAGCATGGCGATCTACAACAACCCGGCCGACGTCTCGCGACTGACCATCAAGGGCAACAGCGTCGCGGTCGTCACCGACGGCTCGGCCGTCCTCGGCCTCGGCAACATCGGCCCGGGTGCCGCGCTGCCGGTGATGGAGGGCAAGGCCGCGTTGTTCAAGCGGTTCGCCAACATCGACGCGTGGCCGATCTGCCTGGCCAGCCAGGACACCGACGAGATCGTCAAGGCGGTCGAGATGATCGCGCCCGGATTCGGCGGCATCAACCTCGAGGACATCGCCGCACCCCGCTGCTTCGAGATCGAGGCCCGGCTGCGCGAGTCGCTCGACATCCCGGTCTTCCACGACGACCAGCACGGTACGGCGATCGTCGTACTCGCCGCTCTCACCAACGCCCTCCGGGTGGTCAAGAAGGACCTCGCCGGCGTGCGACTCGTGGTCTCCGGCGCGGGCGCGGCCGGCACCGCCATCGTGACCCTGCTGCTGGCCGCCGGTGCCGATGACGTGGTCGTCGTCGACCGCTTCGGCGCCCTGTCGGCCGACGACGAGACGCTTTCGGAGGCGCACGCCGAGCTGGCGAGCGTCACGAACCCGCGCCGGGCGACGGGTTCCCTGCAGGAAGTGCTCGTCGACGCGGATGTCTTCGTCGGCGTCAGTGCCCCGGGCATCCTGAAGCCCGAGTGGATCGACGACATGGCGACCGACCCCGTCGTCTTCGCCCTGGCCAACCCCGACCCGGAGGTCGACCCGGCCGAGGCCGGCAAGCGGGCGGCCGTCGTGGCCAGCGGCCGCAGCGACTACCCCAACCAGATCAACAACGTGCTCGCGTTCCCCGGCGTCTTCCGCGGCCTGCTCGACGCGCGTGCCTCCGAGATCACCATCGACATGCTGCTGCGCGCCGCCACCGCGATCGCCAGCGTGGTCACCGACGAGGAGCTGAACCCCAGCTTCATCATCCCGTCGGTGTTCAACGCCGACGTGCCCAAAGCCGTCGCCGCCGCGATCCGTGGAGACAAGACGACGCAGGCCTGATCGCTGTCACCGCTCCGAAGGCCGGCGCCGGGACGTCATACGAATCGTGGACCCGCTTCCACGATTCGTATGACGTCCCGGCGAGCCCGAGCGACCTACGAGTCGGCTGACTCCTGAGCCACCAGCGCGGCGCCGATGATGCCGGCCCGGTTCTGAAGCTGCGCGGCCACGATGGGGGTGCGGATGTCGATCAGGTGCAAGAAGTGCTCGGCATCGCGGCTCACGCCGCCGCCGACGACGAGGAGGTCGGGCGTGAAGAGCTTCTCGACGGTCCGGTAGTAGACCGTCAGGCGGTCACCCCACTCCTCCCACGACAGGTCCTCCTCCTCGCGGATGCTGCTGGCGGCGCGCTTCTCGGCGACGTGGCCGTCGATCTCGAGGTGGCCGAGCTCGCTGTTCGGCACCAGCACGCCGTCATGGATGAACGCCGACCCGATGCCGGTGCCGAGGGTGGTGAGGATGACCAGGCCGCGCTTGTGGTCGCGCGCCGCGCCGTACCGTGCCTCGGCCAGTCCGGCGGCGTCGGCGTCGTTCATGACGTGTACGTCGCGGCCGGAGGCCTGGGTGAACACCTCGTCGGCGTCGACGTCGATCCATGACTTGTCGATGTTGGCGGCGCTGCGCACGATGCCGTGCTGTACGACGCCCGGCACGGTCACGCCGACCGGACCCGTGGCGTCGGGGTGCTGCTTCATGATCTTCTCGATCAGCTCGGCGACCACGTCGGCGACCGCGTCGGGCGTCGACTTCCTGGGGGTCTTGATCTTGACCCGGTCGCCGGCGAAGTCACCCTTGGTGAGGTCGACGGCCGCGCCCTTGATGCCGCTGCCGCCGAAGTCGATGCCGAGGGGCATGCCGTCTGAAGTCTCGTGCGCTGCCATGCGCGCAGCCTTCCCGGAACGGCCCCCGCTCGCAAGCCAGGCCCTCCTAGACTGCGGCGCATGGCCGTCCCGACGACACGCATGCTGCTGCTCGGCGCGGTGTCGCTGTTCGAGCCGGTCAACGGATACCAGATCCGCCGCGAGCTGATCTCGTGGCGTGTGGACGAGTGGGCGCACGTCAACCCGGGCTCGATCTACGCCGGCCTCGCGACGTTGACCCGGCACGGGCTGCTGCAGCGCCACGACCTCGTCGACGGCCGCCGCGATGTCGCGGTCTACGAGCTCACCGACGACGGCCGGGCAGAGCTTGACCGGCTCCTGGTGCAGGCGCTCGAGGAGGTCGACCTGCACGACCGGGTGGGGTTCCAGGCGGCCTTCGGGATGGTGCCGCACCTGGACCGCAGCCGCGTGGTCGCGGCCCTCGAGCGGCGTCGTACGTCACTGGCGGAGCAGATCGGGCTGTTCGTGACGGGCAAGGACGACCCCGCCAACGGGCCGCCGCACGCCCGCCGCGGCTGGAGCCTCTGGCTCGACCTGGCCCGGGCCGAGAGTGTCTGGCTCGACGAGACGCTGCGCCAGATCACGTCGGGCGAGCTGAAGTTCACCGCCGACGAGGACTGGGACTGGGTGCCGCCCGACGACGATCCCGGCTGGCAGATGAACCTCGACCGGGAGAAGTACCGGACGATGCTCGGCCGCTGACGGCACTCCCCACCGTCAGGGTCGGGCCTCGAACACCAGGTTGAACGGTTTCTCGTCGAGCCTGCGCCTCGAGTGTCCCGCCCGCCTCTGATGGTCATCAGAGCGAAAATGCCGGGCAATGCCGGGCCGATCGCGGGACGCTGGGCGCATGGACATCGCCGAGCACCTCGAAGGACTGCGCACCGCCGCGATGGCCTTCGTCCGGTACGCCGACCGGGCCGGGCTCGACGCGCCGGTGCCGACCTGTCCCGGCTGGACGGTCCGCGACCTGGTCGCGCACCAGGGCAACGTGCACCGGTGGGCGGTCGCGAACCTGCGCGGCCACGAGAACGACCGCGACGTGGTCGAGCGCGAGGGCCGATCGTCGCCCGATCCGCTCCAGTGGCTGCGCGACGGCACCATCGAGTTCGCCCGGGCGGTGAGCGAGGAGACGGCGCCGGGCGTGCGTCCGGTGGTCTTCCTTGTCGACGCCGACCCGGGCACGCCGCGTGAGTTCTGGGCGCGGCGGCAGTGCCACGAGACGACGATCCATGCGGTCGACGCGCTGTCGGCGGCGCTGGGCCGCTACCCGACGGCGGCCGAGACGTGGATCGACCCGGCGGTCGCACGAGACGGCATCGACGAGCTGCTGACGGGCTTCGTGCCTCGGCCCAGGTCGCGATTGCGTTCCGAGGAGGCGGTGCGGCTCGTCGTACGGACAGAGGGTGAGGGTGGTGCCTGGCTCGTCGAGGTCTCGGACGAGCTGCCCGTGACCACCCGGCTGGACCCGGCGGCCGAGCTGCCGGCGTACGACGTGCTGCTGGCCGGGGAGAGCGTGGCGCTGTACCTGCAGGTGTGGAACCGCGGTGACCCGAGCGGGAGTGTCGGTGGCGGGTGGGACGCTTGGCGGGTCGGGATGAAGGTGTGAGCAGAGCGACTTGACAAGGCAAGTGTTCAATGTTGAACATATGGGTCCGGGCTGACGGCACGGGACCAGACGAGGGAGACGCGAATGATCACCGCACGGGGACTCGTGCAGACGTTCCACACAGGGCAGGGCAAGAAGAAGAAGGAGGTCCACGCCGTCGACGGCGTCGACCTCGATGTCGCCGAGGGCGAGGTGGTCGGGTTCCTCGGCCCCAACGGCGCCGGCAAGACCACGACACTGCGCATGCTCACCACGCTGCTCCGGCCGACGGCGGGCTCCGCCACGGTCGCCGGCTACGACGTGGTGACGCAGAGCAAGCAGGTCCGCAACAGCATCGGCTACGTCTCGCAGGCGGGCGGGGTGTTCTCCAGCGCCCGGGCCGGCGAGGAGGTCATGGACCACGGCATGCTCTACGGCCTCTCCCAGAAGGAGGTCGAGAAGACCGGGCGCGAGCTCTTCGCGCAGCTCCAGCTCGAAGGGCTGTGGGAGCGGATGCCCAAGAACATGTCGGGTGGCCAGAAGCGCCGCCTCGACATCGTGATGGGCCTGATCCACAACCCGACGCTGGTGTTCCTCGACGAGCCGACCACGGGTCTCGACCCGCAGGCGCGGGCCAACCTCTGGGAGCACATCGCCCGGCTGCGCACCGAGCGCGGCGCGACCGTGTTCCTGACGACCCACTACCTCGACGAGGCCGACGCGCTCTCCGACCGGATCGTGATCATCGACCAGGGGCGCATCGTCGCCTCCGACACCAGCGACAACCTCAAGTCGCAGGTCTCCGGTGACCTGGTGATCTTGGAGGTGCCGACGGCGCAGGTGACGATGGCCGCCGAGAAGCTCGGCTCGATCAGCGACTCGGTGTCCGTCGACGGCCTGCACGTCCGCGGCCGAGTGGCCCGGGCCGGGCGAGCCGTGCCCGGCCTGCTGCGCGACCTCGAGTCAGGCGGCGTCCAGCTCGAGTCGATCGAGATCCACCGGCCGACGCTCGACGACGTGTTCCTCACCCTCACCGGCCGCTCGCTGCGAGACGCCGAGTCCGAGGCAGACGCGGAGTCCGCCACCGAGTCCGCCACCGAGTCCGGCGAGCCCGTCGGCGACCAGGCCGAAGTCCCCACTCTCGAGGGAGCCGACCGATGACCACGTTCATGCGCGAATGCTTCATCGTCTTCCGGCGCCAGATCCGGATGAACCTGCGCAACCCCGCCTGGGTCGTCATCGGCGCCCTGCAGCCGGTGCTCTACCTGCTGCTCTTCGGCCCGTTGCTCAAGCCGATCGTCTCGTCGTTCCCGGGTGCGGCCGACAACGAGTTCACGTTCCTGGTGCCCGGCCTGCTCGTGCAGCTGGGCATGTTCGGGGCGTTCTTCGCCGGCTTCGGGCTGATCGCCGAGTGGCGCGAGGGTGTGGTGGAGGCCGAGCGGGTGACCCCGGCCTCGCGCACCGCGCTGCTCGTCGGCCGGCTGATGCGCGACCTGCTGCAGCTGTTCGCGCAGGCGCTGATCCTGGTCGGCCTCGGTCTGGCGATGGGCATGCGTGGCGGAGCGGGCGGCATCGTGTTCGGCGTGGTGCTCACGCTGCTCGTCGGTGGTGCTTGCGCCGCGGCGTCCAACGCCCTGGCGCTGACCACCAAGTCCGAGGACGTGATGGCCCCGGTCATCAACATGGTGATGATGCCGGTGCTGCTGCTGAGCGGCATCCTGCTGCCGATGAACCTGGGCCCGACGTGGCTTCTGCGCATCAGCGACTTCATGCCGTTCCGCTGGATCGTCGACGGCGTGCGCGACTCGTTCGCAGGCGATGTGGCGAGCTCGGGTGTCATGTGGGGCACCGCCTGGGCGCTGGCCCTGTTCGCGCTCGCGGTCTGGTGGGGCACCTCGACATTCCGCAAGGAGAACGCCTAGCTCGTTTGCTCAGCTCAGGGCCTTTCGACGCCGGCGGGCGGCCATCCTGGCCAGCCCGTCGGCGTCGAGGCGCGCCGCGTCCTCGAGGCGGGGCGCCGACCCGCCCCATCGAGCGGGCAGCCACCAGGCACCGTCGTGGCCGGTGCGCGGGTACTCCTCGATGGTCTCCTCGACCAGCTCGTCGAGCCGGTCGTGCAGGCGCAGGGTCAGGGCGTGCGCGTCCTCGCCGGGCGCGGGATGCAGGGGGGCGCCGACCCGGATGCTGACCGGCGTACGTCGTCGCAGGTCGCCCATCCGGTCGACGGTGAGCAACCGGTGGCCGCCGAAGGTCACCATCGGGACGAGGGGCACTCCGGCCGCGATAGCCATCGCGGCGACCCCGGGGGCGAGCGGCTTGACCAGCCACGAGCGCGAGATGGTGCCCTCGGAGAAGACGCCGACGACCTCGCCGGCCGCGGCCAGCCGGGTCGCCTGACGCAACGCGCCGGCACCCTGCACGCGGTCGACCGGGACGTGGCCCATCGCCCGCATCGCCCACCCGGAGATGCGGTTCTCGAAGATGCCCGACTTGGCCAGGAAGCGGACGTGCCGGCCGCGCTCCGCACCGACGTACCCGACGAGTGCGAAGTCGAGATAGCCCGTGTGGTTGGCCGCGACCACCGCACCGCCCTGCGTCGGCAGGTGCTCGGCGCCGCGCAGGTCGATGCGTAGTCCGAGGGCCGCGAAGACGACCCGGAGACCGCGGATCACGGCGCGGTAGGTGCGGTCGCGGGACACGCCAGCACCCTAGACGGCGACAACATCACAATGTCGACCAACCTTGTGGTGTCCGTCTCCTACGCCCAAGGGCTGCGACCACTGGATGCCATCGGCCCATTATACAAAATGGTGACCCTTGTCAAGTCGCTTTACAAATCGTATGGTCCTGTCAACTCAGCAGTCTCGGACGACAGGAGCAGACGATGTCCACGATCGCCAACAGCACCGTGCCCGCCGGGTCGACCCGGGCCTGGCGTGACCACAAGCGCTACCTGTGGCTGATCGGCCTCGTCGTACCGTCGCTGGCTTTCATCGGCTACGGCCTGCACGAGCTGACCGGCTGGGGAGTGTGGTTCTGGCTGGGGCCGATCGTGATCCTCGGCGTCGTACCCTCGATCGACCTGGTCGCCGGCCTCGACCGCTCCAACCCGCCCGACGACGTGATCGAGGCGCTCGAGAACGACCGCTACTACCGGTGGATCACCTACCTCTTCCTGCCCATCCAGTACGTCGGGTTCGTCGGCGCCATGTGGCTGCTCGCGCACGGCGACCTGAGCGTGGTCGACAAGATCGGCCTGGCGATCTCGATCGGCTGCATCGGCGGCATCGGCATCAACACCGCTCACGAACTGGGCCACAAGCGCGAGGCGAACGAGCGCTGGCTCTCGAAGATCGCGCTCGCCCAGGTCGCCTACGGCCACTTCTACATCGAGCACAACCGCGGCCACCACGTGCGCGTCGCGACACCCGAGGACCCCGCGAGCAGCCGGCTGGGCGAGAGCTTCTACCGGTTCTGGCCGCGCACGGTCCTCGGCTCCCTCGCGTCGGCCTGGCGGATCGAGAAGCGTCGCTACGCGCGCAGGAAGCAGCACCCGTTCCGGATCGGCAACGACGTGCTCAACGCCTGGCTGATGACCGCCGTCCTCTGGGGCGCCCTGGTCGCCTGGCTCGGTGTCGGGCTTCTGCCGTTCCTGGTGCTGCAGGCCGTCATCGGCTTCTCGCTGCTCGAGGTCGTCAACTACATGGAGCACTACGGCATGCTGCGCCAAAAGGTCGGCGTCGGCGAGCGGGAGCGCTACGAGCGCGTGGACCCCAGTCACAGCTGGAACTCCAACAACATCGCCACCAACGTGCTGCTCTACCACCTGCAGCGCCACAGCGACCACCACGCCAACCCGACCAGGCGCTACCAGGCGCTGCGTGACTTCGAGGAGTCGCCGGTGCTGCCCACGGGGTACGCCGGCATGATCGTGCTCGCGCTGCTGCCGCCGGTGTGGCGCCGGGTGATGGACCGGCGGGTGCTCGGCCACTTCAAGGGCGACGTGACCTTGGCCAACATCAGCCCTCGGAAGCGCGAGAAGATCCTCAAGGCGTACGGCGCCGGCTCGACCCCCGCGGAACGTGCCCGGCTCCTGGCCGAGGACGCGACTCCAGGCCTGGTTGACGAGGTGCTCGCGGCACGCTGCCCTGGGTGCGGCTACACCTACGAGGTCGAGGCCGGCGACGAGCACGAGGGCTTCGCGGCGGGCACGGCGTGGGCCGATGTGCCGGCCGACTGGTGCTGCCCCGACTGCGGGGTGCGCGACAAGGCCGACTTCGTGCCGGTCGCTCGCGCCGATGCGGCGTGATGGTGGCGGCGGGCCTCCTTCCTAGACTGCTTGGCATGAGTGGCGCAGCACAGCCAGTCTCGATGCAGGCGCGCATCGTGTCGGCTGCGAGCGCGCTCACGGCGGAGGCCGGCTGGTCGGCGATCACGATGGCCAAGCTGGCCGACCGCGTCGGGGTAAGCCGGCAGACCGTCTACAACGAGATCGGCACCAAGAACGCGCTGGCCGAGGCGATGATCCTCGCCGAGCTCGAGCGCTTCCTCACGGTCGTGAACACCGCCTTCGACGCGCATCCGGGCGACCTCGCCGTGGCGATCGAAGCGGCCGCGCTCGCCGTACTCGAGATGGCAGAGGACAACCAGCTCCTGCACGCGGTCGTGTCCGCGACCCACGGTGCCGACACCGAGCTGCTGCCGCTGTTGACCACCCATTCCGCTGTGCTCCTCGGGGCGGCGAAGGTTGTGGTGCGCGAGCGGGTCGGCGCCTACGACGTGGATCTCGACGAGCGGCACCTCGACGCCGCCATCGACATGGTCGTGCGCGTCGTGCTCAGCCACGTCATGCAGCCGTCCAGCGCGGCCGCGGACACGGCCGCCGACATCGCCTGGATCGCCCGGCGAGTGCTCGCCTGACGATCAGGCGACGTACTCGGCCAGGAGCTTTCGTGCCCGTGCGCCCGTTGGCGGTCAACCGGGCGCGGACTCTAGGATCCGCGGACCAGCCCAGGCGTGACGCCGACCTCGACGATCCGGTCCATCAGGTCGAGGCCGGCGTCGGTGTGCGAGATCCACACGAGCGACCGGCCCTGCGTCGCGGCGGCCACGTCGTGCGCTACTCGCTGTGCTGTCTCGAGGTCGAGGTGCGCTGTCGGTTCGTCGAGTACGACGACGGGCTGGTCGGCGAGCAGTGCGCGGGCGATGCCGATGCGGGCACGTTCACCACCGGACACGGCCGCGTGGCCCTCGCCGATCCGGGTGTCCAGCCCGTCGGGCAGGCCGGCCACCCAGCTGCCGAGGCGGGCCTGCTCGAGGGCACGCCGTACGTCGTCGTCGGAAGCGCCGGGCCGAGCCAGCCTGACGTTCTCGGCCAGCGTCGTCGCGAACAGGTACGGGTCGTCGTCGACCAGGCCCACCCGCGACCGGACGTCGTCGAGCCGCACATCGCGGGCGTCGCGGCCGTCGAGGTCGATGCGTCCCGGGACGGGGTCGCGGAAGCGCACCAGCTGCGCGGCCAGGGTCGACTTGCCGCTGCCCGAAGGGCCCACGATGCCGACCCGGTCGCCGGGGGCGAGCTCGAAGCTGACGGGGAAGCGGTCGATCCCGCCGTCGAGCACGTCGACCCGGGTGCGGCCACCGATCAACCGGAGAGGGGTGGCCACCTCGACCACGGCCGGGGCGAGGGCGTCGAGCGCGGCCAGCCGGGCCCGGGCGCCCCGACAGCGTCCGGCGAGCGCTCCCGCGTCGACGAGCGGCACCAGCACGTCGGCCAGAGCGAGCGGCAGCAGCACCAGCAGGGCGGCGGTGGCGGGCGCGACCGAGTCTTCTGCGAGCAAGGCGATGGCGGGTACGGCGGCTCCGAAGGCCACCACGAGCAGGGCACGTGCCCCGGCTCGCACCCGTGCGGATCGGCCGGCAGCCACGCCGAGCCGTCGGCTGGCCCGTTCGATGCCGGCGACCGCCTCGTCGTCGCGCTGCCAGAGCACGAGGTTGCGGCCGGCCGCCAGGGCCTCTTCGACCCCGGTGCCGAGAGCACCGCGGGCGGCGACCTGCGCACGCTCGGCGGCACCGGCCAGCCGGGACACCAGGGTGACGACGAGGGCGGTGAGCACCACGACCGCCGCGATGACCAGTCCGGCGACGGGCAGCAGCCAGGTCGCCACCCCCACGACGGCCAGGGCCACGAGCGCTCCGGCGACCAGCGGGTCACGCACCCGCAGCCGCTCGTCGACCACCACGTCGACGTCGTCGACGACGGTGGCCAGCAGGTCACCGCGCCGCAGGTCCAGGCGCCCGGGCACGAGCGGCACCAGCGCGTCGTACACCTCCGCGCGACGCCGGGCCAGCAGTCGCAGGGCGAGGTCGTGCGACGCCAGCCGCTCGACGTACGCGAGCACGGGCCGGGCGATGCCGAACGTGCGCACGGCCACGATCGCGACCATCAGGTGCAGCACCGGCGGGTGGGCCGCGGCGCGGGTGATGAGCCACCCGGCGGTGGCGGTCAGCGCCACGCCCGAGATGGCGGAGAGCGCACCGAGTACGACGCCCGCCCAGGGCCGCGAGGGTCGGCTGTCGTCGGGGGCCGGCGCCGCCACCGGCGCCGCGGTGCGCTGCGGATGCGCGGTGACGACGGCTGTCGTCGGTGCCAGCGCCACCACGTGGTCGGCAGCAGCCGCGACGGCCTCGCGGTGCGCGACCACCACGACGATGCGGTCGCGGGCGAGCAGTCGCACGGCTTCCAGCAGGACCTGCTCGGTCTCGGCGTCGAGGTGGGCGGTCGGCTCGTCGAGCACCACGACCGGTCGGTCGGCCAGCAGCACCCGCGCCAGCACGAGCCTCGCCCGTTCGCCGGCCGAGAGCCCGGCGCCGTCCTCGCCGAGGGGGCTGTCGATGCCGTCGGCGAGGGTGAGTACGACGTGCGCCAGGCCGGCCGTCTCCAGCGCGCTCCAGACCTCGGCGTCGGTGGCCTCGGGCCGGCCGATGCGCACGTTGTCGGCCACGGTGCCCGCGAAGAGCCAGGGCCGCTGCGGCGCCCATGCGACCTGACGCCGCCAGTCGTCGGGGTCGACGTCGGTCAGGTCGTCGGCACCCACCGCGATCCGACCAGACATCGGCCGCAGCTCGCCCACCAGGGCGGCCAGCAGGGTCGACTTGCCACAGCCCGAGGGCCCGGTGACAGCGGTGAGGCCGATGCCGAAGTCGACATTCAGGCCCTCGACCACGGGCCGGCCGTCGTACCCGAGGGAGACGTCTCTGAGCGCGATGCAGTCCGGTCGGGCAGCCAGGCCACCCCTGGCGACCGGGTCGGCGAGCACGCGCTGGGCGTCGTCGAGGGCGGCGCCACCCTCGGCGGCGGCGTGGAACTCAGCACCCACCCGGCGCAGCGGCCAGTAGGCCTCGGGCGCCAGCAGCAGCACGATGAGCGCGGTGCGGAAGTCGAGGGTGTCGGCCGCGAGTCGCAGGCCGACGCACACCGCGACCACGGCCACCGACAGCGTCGCCACCAGCTCCAGCACCACCGACGACGCGAACGCCAGCCGCAGCGTGTCCGCGCTGGCCCGGCGGTAGCGGTCGGTCACGGCCCGGATGGTGGTGCCCTGGGCCAGCGCCCGACGGTAGGCGACCAGGGTGGGCAGACCGCGGAGCACGTCGACGAAGTGACCCGACAGTGAGCCCATCAGCCGCCACTGGGCACGGGCCTTGTCGCGGGTGGCGATGCCGACCAGCGCGGCGAAGAGCGGGACGAGCGGGAGGGTGAGGAGCACGATCAGCCCGCTCCACGGGTCGAGCCAGGTGATCGTCGCGAGAGTGGCCACCGGCAGCACGCCGGCAAGCAGCATGGCCGGCAGATAGCGGGTGAACCACGGTCCGGTCGCCTCGACGCCGCGGGTGAGGAGCACCGCCAGCTCGCCGGTACGACGCCGCGTGCCCGTCGCCGTGAGGGCAGCCGACAGCAGCCGGCCGCGCAGGTGGCTGCCGACCCGGGTGGCCGAGGCAGCCGTGGCGAGCTCGACCACGGCGCCGCACCCGGCGCGGACGACGAGCAGCGCCACGAGCCACACAGCGGGCGTGACGAGTGAGCCGCCGGTTGCCACCGCGACGACCAACTCACCGACGGCGAAGGCCTGGCCGATCACGGCCAGCCCGCCCACGATCGACGCCGCGACGGCGAGCGCCAGGAGCCCGCGCGCGGGCCGCAGGTGGGGGGCGAGCTCGCGGACGTTCATCGGGCTTCGGCCAGCTCGGCCTCGGGGATGTGGTGCACCGAGATCCGCTTGCGGAACACCCAGTAGGACCACGCCTGGTAGCCGACCACCAGCGGCGTGAAGATCGCCGCGACCCACGTCATCAACCTCAACGTGTACGCCGTCGCGGCCGCGCTCGTCGTCGTGAGCGAGAAGGCGGGGTCGGTCGAGGAGGGCATCACGTCGGGGAACAGCGCCACGAAGAGACCGCCGACCGCCAGCGCGATCGTGACGAACGTGCCGAGGAAGGCCCAGCCCTCGAGGCCGGCGTACGCAGCGACGAGGCCGGCGACCAGCGCGAGCGCCGCGACCGTGAAGAGCACGAGCGAGCCGCTGTTGCCGGTCTCGACCTGGGTCAGAGCCAGGAAGACGACCGCGAGCACTGCGGCGACGATGCCGACCTTCCAGGCGAGTGCCCGGGCGCGGTGCCGGATCTCGCCGTCGGTCTTGAGCGCGACGAACATCGCGCCGTGGGTGAGGAAGAGGCTGGCGGTGACGAGGCCACCCAGCAGGCCGACCGGGTTGAGCAGGGTGAGCAGGCCGCCGGTGTACTCCTTGGCTGCGTCGATGGGCACGCCGTTCACGATGTTGGCGAAGGCGACACCCCACAAGATCGCGGGCACCAGCGAGCCGACGAAGATGGCGCGGTCCCAGCCGGCCTGCCACGAGGCCTCGGGGCGCTGGTGGCGGTACTCGAACGCGACTCCGCGCACGATCAGCGCGGCCAGAATCGCCAGTAGCGGCAGGTAGAACCCGCTGAACAGGGTCGCGTACCACTCCGGGAAGGCAGCGAACGTCGCCCCGCCCGCGACCAGCAGCCACACCTCGTTGCCGTCCCAGACCGGGCCGATCGTGTTGATCAGCACCCGGCGCTCGCGGTCGTTGCGGGCCAGCACCGGCAGCAGCATGCCGACCCCGAAGTCGAAGCCCTCGAGGGCGAAGTAGCCGATCCAGAGGACGGCGATCAGGCAGAACCAGACGGTGGTGAGCTCCATGGGATGTCCCGTCTCAGTAGGCGAAGGTGAGGGGCTGGTCGTCGTCGGCGGGCGTGCTGCCCGGCTCCGGCGGTGGGACGTACTCGGCGACGCCCCTGTGCACGGTGCGGGCGATCAGTCGCACCTCGATGACGCCGAGGACGACGTACACGAGAGTGAGTACGGCGAGCGAGACGCCGGCTTCGATCGCACTCACGCTCGGCGAGATGCCCTGCTGGGTCGTCATCAGTCCGAAGACCACCCACGGCTGGCGGCCCATCTCGGTGAAGATCCAGCCGAACGAGTTGGCGCCGAGCAGCAGCAGGGGCAGCGAGAGCGCCATCGGTGCGAGCCACCTGGCTCCGGGCACGCGGCCCTTGCGGGTCAGCCACAGCAGCAGCGCGGCGCCGAACGCGCCGGCCATGCCGAGCCCGATCATGAAGCGGAAGCTCCAGTAGGTGACCGGGATGTACGGCGTGTAGTCGCCGGGGCTGTAGTACGTCGCGCCCGGGTCGGTGCCGTACTCCGCGACGTACTCCGCGCGCAGGTCGTCGATGCCCTCGACCTTGCCGTCGAACGAGCCGGTGCCGAGGAAGGACAGCAGGCACGGCACGGTGACCGCGAACTTCTCGTGCTTCCCGTCGGGCGTGCCGACGGTGAGGATCGAGAACGGGGCGCAGCTGTCGGAGGTCTCGTAGAGGCCCTCGGCCGCGGCCATCTTCATCGGCTGCACCTGCGTCATCACCTTGCCCTGCATGTCTCCGCTGACGGCCATGCCGATGCCCGCGACCAGCGTGACGATCGCGCCGATGCGCAGCCCGAGGCGGTGCAGGTCGCGGTCGCCCGGGCGGCGCAGGTAGAGCCAGCCGCAGATGCCGACGACGAAGGCACCCGCCGTCATGTACGCCGAAGCGATGACGTGCGGAAAGGCGACCAGCTGCACCTCGTTGAACATCACGGCGGCGAAGTCGGTCAGCTCGGCCCGGCCGGTGGCGGGGTTGTAGGTGTGGCCGACCGGGTTCTGCATCCAGGAGTTGGCGGCCAGGATGAACCACGACGACGCGAGCGTGCCGAGGTGCACGACCCACATGCAGCCGGCATGCACGCCGCGCGGCAGCTTGTCCCAGCCGAAGATCCAGAGCCCGAGGAACGTCGACTCGAGGAAGAACGCCAGCAGGCCCTCGATCGCGAGCGGGGCGCCGAAGACGTCACCGACGAAGCGGGAGTAGTCGGACCAGTTCATGCCGAACTGGAACTCCTGCACGATGCCGGTCACCACGCCGATGGCGAAGTTGATCAGCATCAGGGTCCCGAAGAACTTCGTGAGACGCAGCAGGTCGGGGCGCCGGGTGCGCACCCACGCGGTTTCGAGCCCGGCGACGATGGCCGTCAGCCCGATGGTGAGCGGGACGAACAGGAAGTGGAACACGGTCACGGCCCCGAACTGGAGCCTGGCGATGTCGACGACGTCCATGGTGTCCTCCTGCGACCCTACGACGTTGTGTAGTACGTACTACTGACTGTAGTACTACCGGGCGCGTAGGTACACTTTCCGCATGCCCAACTCCTTCGGCGGCCTCGAGCGCGCCGTGCTCGACGTCCTCTGGGCAGCCGCGTCCGAGGACAGCTGGCTGACCGTGCGAGAGGTGCACCGAGCCCTTGTCGGGCGCGAGGTCGCCTACACAACCGTGATGACGGTGCTCGACCGGCTGGCGCGCAAGGAGCAGATCCTGCAGCAGCGGGCCGGTCGCGCCTACACCTACCGCGCCCGGGCGAGCCGCAGCGAGATGATCGCCGACCTGCTGCACGGCACCCTCGACGAGTTCGGCACCCACGACCGGCAGTCGGCGCTGGTGGCCTTCGTCGAGGACGCCTCGGCCGACGACGTCGAGGCGCTGCGGGAGGCGCTGGCCCGCCTCGAACGGCCGTGACCCCGGCACTCCTCGCCGCGCTGGGCGTCCTGCTCGCCGGCCCGGTGCCGGCGCTGCTCGCCCGGTGGCGCGGACTGCGTCGTACGCCGCGTGCCGCGATGCTGCTGTGGCAGGGCGTCGCCCTGGCAGCGGTGCTCTCCGCACTCGGCGCCGGGCTCTCGCTGGCCACCGACCACGGCGCTGGACTGGTCGGCGGGCTGGCGCTCGGTGTCACGGCGGTCGTGGCGGTCCGGCTGCTGGTGAGCGGGCACCGGGTCGGCACCTCTCTCCGCGCCGTACGACGGCACCACCGCGAGCAGCTCGACCTGCTCGCCACGCCGCCGGGAGCCGACCGGCCGGGCATCTCGGTGCTGGAGACCGAGCGGCCGCTGGCCTACTGCGTGCCCGGCGTGCAGGCGTCGCGAGTGGTCGTGTCCAGCGGCACGCTGGCGCGGCTGGCGCCCGACGAGCTCGACGCCGTGCTCGCCCACGAACGCGCACACCTGCGGGCCCGGCACGACCTGGTGCTCGAGGCCTTCAGCGTGCTGCACCGGGCGTTCCCGCGCTGGGTCTCCAGCGCGGCCGCGCTGCGCGAGGTGCGCACCCTCGTGGAGGTGCTCGCCGACCGGGCCGCAAGCCGGCAGTACGGCGCCCGGCCGGTGGCCCGCGCGCTCGTCACCCTCGCCGGTGCCCCGGCTCCCGATGCCGCCCTCGGCGCCGCCGGCGGGGCCCTGGTCGAGCGGATCGAGCTGCTCGACGTACGACGCCACCCGGTGCAGGCCATGGTGGTGTGCCTGGGCGCCGTGGCGGTGGTCGTCGTACCGACCGCGTTCGTGGCGGTGCCATGGTTGCGTGGACTCGGCTGAGCATGTCGGCGGCGCGGCCTACGGTGAGCGGGTGAGCGACCCGTGCACCACCCGGCAGCCGGAGCTAATCGTCACTAGCAGCGTCAACGGCCATGGCTGTCTGTCGAGGAGTCGAGGGAGATCAGCTCCAAACCGGCCCGGCCGCTGAATGGTCCGGGCCAGGGGAATGCCTGGAGCACGGCCCTTGAATGTGCCTCGAGGGCTGCCGAACAAGAAGCGCCGATATCCCGTTCGAGCTCCGTGGCTCGAACGGGATTCAAGCGCCGGCCCTTACGCGGCGGCTGCTCCGGCCGCCCGGCCCTCCGGAGCCGGGTAGTCCTTGAGCTCGATGTTGTTCGCCGCCTTGACCGTCAGCTTCGCGAAGATCCCGGACATCAGGCGGGAGCAGAGCATCCGGTACGTGCGGTTGCGGCTGCGGATCTTCTTCTCGGTGGCCGGTGCGAGGAATCCGCCCGCGCCGTTCGCGGTCTTCTGGCAGCCCTTTGCGTACTTCCGGATCCCGGCCTCGTAACCGGCGAAGGCGGTGCGGTGGTCGCCGTGCGTCACCAGCTCCCCGGCCAGCACATAGGCGCAGACGATGGCGAGCCCGGTGCCCATGCCGCCCATGGTGGCGCCGTACCCGGCGTCGCCGAGCAGCACCACCCGCCCCTTGGAGTACCGCTCCAGGTGGATCTGGGCGATCGCGTCGAAGTACAGGTCGTCGGTGTTCCCGAGGTCGGCGAGCGCCCGGGGGACCTCCCAGCCGAGCCCGGCGTACTTCTCGGTCAGGATCCGCTTCTGCTGCTCCGTGTCACGCCGGTCGTAGGTCAGCTGCTCCGACTCGAAGACCATAGAGACACCGGCGCGGTCCGGGTCGCCGTCGTAGTTGGAGACGCTCATGGCCCGGCCAGGGGCGTTGAACCAGGAGGCGGAGCGGTCCAGGCCCAGGTGGTTGGGTGCGGAGAAGCCGGCGACGTAGTAGCCGAGGTGGCGCAGGAACTGCGACTCGTCCCCGAAGGCGAGGCGGCGCACGTTCGAATGCAGCCCGTCCGCACCCACCACCAGGTCGAAGGTGCGCGGAGCCGACCGCTCGAAGCTGACCAGGACCTCGTCCTCGGTCTCGTCGAGCGCGGTGATCGAGTCGCCGAAGACGTACTCGACGCTGTCCTTCGTCCGCTCGTGAAGGATCTTGGAGAGGTCGCCGCGGAAGATCTCCACATCGCCGCTCATGAACGCCGGGGGCAGGGTCATCTGCTCCGCGCCGTTCGCGTCGAGCAGCGTCTGACCGCCCATGTGGGTCTGGCGCTGGTGGATCTCGTCCCAGATGCCCATCCGCTGCAGCACCGTGCGGTGCGCGTCGCCGCGGAAGTCCACCGCGAAGCCGCCTTCGCGGAGCGCCGGGGCCTTCTCGACGACGGTCACCTTGTAGCCGTACTCGCTCAGCCAGTAGGCCAGCGCCGGGCCCGCGATGCTCGCACCGGAGATCAGGACGGTCCGGTTCTGCAGCGGCTTGCGGAGGTTCTCGTTCATGGTGTGCTCCTCGTCCAGTTGTTGTTCCTGCTTCTGGAAAGAGCTTCTCCAATCCCGCTTACCGATCAGGTACCGTCCCCTGACCGTCCCTGACCGAGCGCCGTCAGTGCCTCCTCATGGGTCAGCGCCAGACCCCTGCTGTAAGCCTCCGCGTACGCCGCCTCACCGATCAGCTCCCTTGACGCGGCCGCGATACGGGCCGCGTCGGGATCCCTGGCCACCGCCATCCCGCGCAGCGTCACCCCCGCCCCCAGCAGCAGCGCGGATCGCTCGCCCGCCCCCTCCAGCGCGGCCAGGCCCGCCAGGCCCTCCGCCGCGTCGGCGAGATCGGCGGGCGTACGCCGGTCGAGAGCCAGGGCGAGCGCCCGCTCGTGCCAGGAGCGGGCCTCGTCCGGCTGCCCCTCGGCCTCAGCGGTCCGGCCCAGACCGGTAAAGACCAGTTGCATCTCCGCGACACTCGACCAGTTGTCCGCCACGGATGCCAGTGCCTGTTCGTACCAGTGCCGCGCGTCGGCGGGCCGGCCCGAGAGCCGCGCCAGATCGCCCAGGCCGCGCTGCGCGGCGGCCAGTTTGTCCGGGAGACCGATGCGCCGGGCCAGCTCGGCCGCCCGCTCGTAGTGCGCCCGCGCCTGGTCCAGATCCCCGCCGTGCAGCAGGGTGTCGGCGCGGCGGCGCAGCAGGTCGGCGGTCTCCTCGGGGGAGTCCAGCTGCCCGACCAGCGTCAGCGCCTCGTCCAGCCGGGCCAGGGCCAGCTCCCGGTCTCCGCGCCAGTCGGCGAACATGGCGAGCGGATCGAGCGAATTCGCCATCCCCCAGCGGTCCCCGGTCTCCCGGAAGCCCGCCAGCGCGGTGCCGAACTGCGCCTCCGCCTCGTCGGGTCTGCCCGCGAACCACGGCTGGAAGCCGCTGCCCATCAGACTCACCGCCCGGGACCAGGTGTCCGTACCGATCTGTTTGCGCTGCGTACGGTCGTCCGCCGCCCGCCCCGGGCCACCGGTCACCGCCCACAGCACGGTCAGGATCGGCCGCCGCAGCGGACGGTCGATGCCCTGCAGGATCGCCTCGACCCGGTCGAGCCTGGCGTCCGTCTCAGGAGAACTGCCACCCTCCGTATGGGCGTTGAGTACGCACAGGACGTACTCCTCGTCCAACTCCTTCGGCGGTTCGTCCCCGACCGCCGCCAACAGCGTCGCGGCCAGCGGCGCGGTCTCACCGTGCAGCCCGCGCAGCCACCAGTACCAGGTCAGGTCCGCCATCAGCCGCAGCGCGACCGTCGTGTCGGTCGCCACCGACCAGCGCAGCGCCGCCTGGAAGTTGTCCTGCTCGGCGGCGAGCCCGGCCAGCCACCGCACCTGTTCGGTACGGCGCAGATACGGCTCCGCGGTCCCGGCCAGCGTCAGGAAATGCTCGGCGTGGGCCCGCCGGAAACGCTCCTCGTCCCCGGACTCCGCGAGCCGCTCGGCGCAGAACGCCCGTACCGTCTCGAACATCCGCAAGCGCCCGTCCCTGGCCTCCACCAGCGACTTCCCCACCAGCGAGTCCAGCAGCTCCTCGGTGTCGGGCAGCGCGCACACCGCCTCGGCCGAGGCCAGCGTCGCACCGCCCGCGAAGACGGTCAGCCGCCCCGCCAGGGCCTTCTCGTCGTCGTCGAGCAGCTCCCAGCTCCACTCCACCACCGCGCGCAGCGTCTGATGGCGGGGCGCCGCCGTGCGGTCACCGCGCGACAGCAGCCGGAAGCGGTCGTCGAGGCGTGCCGCGATGTCCTCCACCGACAGCGTCCGCAGTCGCGCCGCAGCCAGCTCGAGTGCCAGCGGCAACCCGTCCAGCGCGGCGCAGATCCGCTCCACGACGGCGGCGTGCGACTCCCCGGTGCCCGGCTCTCCGCTTCCCGGGAACCGGTCGTCCGCCGCCTCCGCCGCCGCGAAACCCGGGGACACCGCCGCCGCCCGGTCCCGGAACAGCCGCACCGCCGACTCGCGTTCCAGCGGCCACAGCGGCCACAGCGGGCACAGCGCCTCACCGGTGAGCCCCAGCGCCTCGCGCCCCGTCGCGAGGACCCGCACCCCCGGGCACTCTCCGAGGAGGCGCCGCGCGAGCCGGGCGGTGTCCTCGACGACGTGCTCACAGTTGTCCAGGACCAGCAGGAGGCGTCGCTCGGCGAGCGCGGTGACGAGGCGTTCCTCCGGGTCGGGGCCACCGCCCGACGAGGGCCGCAGGCCCAGCGCCCCCAGCACCGCGGCCGGGATCTGCGCCCCCTCCGCGAGCGGCGCCAGCTCCACGAAGCACACATCGGTGGTCTCCCGGCCCGCCGCCTCGACGGCCAGCCGGGTCTTGCCCACTCCGCCGGGGCCGATGAGCGTGACCAGACGGGCCGTCGAAAGTAGCGTCCCGATCCGGCTCAGCTCCGTGTCCCGCCCCACGAAGCTGGTGAACTGGGCGGGCACCGCGCGCGCGGTGGCCTCGGCCGGCGGGCGCTCGGCCCGCAGCAACGCCAGATGCACCCCGGCCAGTTCGGCGGAGGGATCGGCCCCCAGCTCCTCGGCGAGGGTCGCCCGTGTCCGCTCGTACACACTCAGCGCCTCGGCCTGCCGCCCGCTGCCGTGCAGCGCCCGCATCAGCTGCCCGCACAGCCGCTCCCGCAGCGGGTGGGCCGTCACCAGCTGCTGCAACTCCGGGACCAGCGCACCCGACTCGCCCAGCGCGAGCTCCGCGTCGAAGCGGTCTTCGGACGCCGCGAGCCGCAGCTCATCCAGGCGCGCCGCCTGGGTCTGGGCCGGGCCGCGCCACAGCCCCAGAGCCTCCCGCAGCAGCGCCGCTGCCCGCCCGTTGTCCCCCAGGGACAGCGCTTGGCGGCCCTGTCGCGCCAGGCGCTCGAAGCGGTGCGCGTCCACGTCGTCGGGGTCCACGTCGAGGCGGTAGCCGGTGGGCAGCGACTCGATCGTCACGCCCAGGCGCCGCCGCAGCCGGGAGATCTGGGACTGGAGCGCGTTGGCCGTGCCGGCCGGCGGCTCCGCGCCGTACACCTCGTCGATCAGGCGGTCGGTGGTCACCACCCGGCCGGGGTCCGCCAGCAGGAGCGCGAGCACCGAACGCGGGCGCGGGCCGCCGAGATCGAGCGGCTCGCCGGCTGCGTTCCGTACTTCCATCGGGCCCAGCATCGTGTACTGCACGGTGAGATTGTGTCCCCTGCCTGGTAGTTGGCTCGGGGCGGCCTGCGCCGGGATGTGTCAGGCGCCAGGACCTGCCGGCGGCCATCAGACCGGCCGCCCAGGCGTCGAGCAGCCGGTGCCCCTCGTCGGCACGGGCGAGCGTCGGATCTCCCAGTACGCCACTGGGGGTCACCGCGCGCAGACCCGCCTCTCTGAGCGCGGGAAGGATCTGCTGCACCGCGCACACCACCCAGTCGTAACGCTCCTGCACCATCTCGGGTGGTGTGGGTGAGGACCTGAAGGAGCAGTTCGCCCGCCGCCTCCTCGACGTACGACGCCACCCGGTGCAGGCCACGGTGGTGTGCCTGGGCGCCGTGGCGGTGGTCGTCGTACCGACCGCGTTCGTGGCGGTGCCATGGTTGCGTGGACTCGGCTGAGCATGTCGTCGGCGGGGCCTACGGTGAGCGGGTGAGCGACCCCGAGCTGATCTCCCTCGACTCGTCGACGGGCCGGATGGTGGTCGCCGCCGCCACCCTCGGCTCCGGTCTCACCCTGCTTGACGGCACCGTCGTCAACGTCGCGCTGAAGACCATCGGCGAGGACCTCGACGCGTCGCTGGCCGACCTGCAGTGGATCACCAACGGCTACCTGCTCTCGATGGCGTCGCTGATCCTGCTGGGGGGCGCGCTCGGTGACCGGTTCGGCCGGCGCCGGATCTTCGTCATCGGCACCGTGTGGTTCGCGCTCGCGTCACTGCTCTGCGGCATCGCGCCGACACCACTGGTGCTGATCCTGGCGCGCGTCCTGCAGGGCATCGGCGCGGCGCTGCTCACCCCCGGCAGCCTCTCGATCATCCAGTCGGTCTTCCGGCCCGCCGACCGCGGCAAGGCCATCGGCGCCTGGTCCGGGCTCGGCGGCATCGCTGCTGCGATCGGGCCGTTCATCGGCGGCGCGCTCGTGCAGTACGTCTCCTGGCGCTGGATCTTCCTCATCAACCTGCCGCTCGCCGTCATCACCGTGCTCATCGCGCAGCGCTCCGTGTCGGAGACCCGCGACGCCCGCGCGACCGGCCGCTTCGACATCCCCGGTGCCGCGCTGGCCTGCATCGCACTGGGTGGCGTGACCTGGGCGCTGATCGAGTGGGGCAAGCCCTCCGCGCCGTACGCAGCGGCAGGCGGTCTGCTCTGCGGCGCGGCGTTCATCGTCGTCGAGGCCCGCGGTCGTGAGCCGATGATGCCGCTCGGCCTGTTCTCCAACCGCACGTTCAGCGCGGCCAACGCCATGACGTTCCTCGTCTACGCGGCCCTCGGCGCGGTGCTGTTCTTCCTAGTCATCCAGCTCCAGACCGTGGCCGGCTACGGCGCCCTGCAAGCCGGCATCGCCACCTTGCCGATCACCGTGTGCATGCTCTTCCTCGCCTCCCGCGCGGGCGCTCTCGGCACCCGCATCGGCCCCCGCATCCCGATGACCGTCGGACCGATCGTGATGGCCGCCGGCACCCTGCTGCTGCTCGCGGTCGACGCCGACACCAGCTACTGGCGCGACGTCTTCCCCGGTCTGACCGTCTTCGGCCTCGGCCTCTCGCTGATGGTCGCGCCGCTCACCGGCACGGTGCTGGCCGCTGCCCCTGACGAGAACGCCGGCATCGCCAGCGGCGTCAACAACGCGGTCGCCCGTGCCGGCTCCCTGCTCGCCGTCGCCGCGCTGCCGGTGGCGGTCGGGCTCTCCGGCGAGGAGTACGCCGTCGCGTCGGCCTTCGACGCGGCGTACGTCCGGGCCGCGGTCATCTGCGCCGTGCTGCTGGCCCTCGGTGGGGTCGTGTCCTGGCTGACCATCCGCAACCCTCGGCCCGATCTCGCCGACGCACCCGTGATGTAGCGGCTAGGTGCAGGGGTCGAAGTCCGGCGTCCGCACGCCGCGGGCGCTGTCGCGCCCGTGCCCGAACGCGTCGTTGAAGTGTTTGCCGTAGCGGTCGTGGATCCACTTCCCCTTGAGCCGCAGCATGATCTCGTCGTTGTAGTAGAGGCCGCCGCACGTGGCGTTGCTGGTGCCGGTCACCACGACGTACTGCGGCTTGCCGCCCACCAGCGCGTGGATGATCACGCCCTTGTCGTGGGTGCTGACCTGCCGGACGAGTGCCTTGGGCAGGCGGTGGCCGTCCACCTTCTGCTCGAGCCACTTCTCGACCGCCGGCCGGTCGACGACCACCCGCACCCGGCAGCCGCTCTCGCTCAGCTGCACCAGCCGGCTGCGGATGTCGGCGCGCTGGATCACCGCGAGGTGTACGTCGACCTGGTCGAGCTGCGGCGTGCAGCGCACCTGCCGCAACGTGTCGGCCAGGATGTCGCCGCGTCGGGGGTAGAGCATCGCCGGCGGGTTGGCGAGCGTCGTCTTGATGGTGCCGACGCGCTGCGTCTTGAGCGCGTCGTACCAGGCGTCGGCGAACTTGTAGTACTTCGGGCTGACGATCCGCAGCAGCGAGTTGTACTGCTGGTACTGCAGCCCGGCCAGGTTGCTCGAGCTCGTCACCACCGACCGTTCGCCGCCGACGTCGGCGACGATCAGCTTGAGGTGGTTGATGTCCTGGGCGTACGGCGCGGGGCCGGCGCCGGTCCAGGGCAGGCAGGCGCCGTCGCACACGACCGTGTTGCCGGGGGCCGGGTCGCCGGCCTCGATGCGCTGGACCAGGCTCGCGCCGACCGCGTTGGCGATGACGTCGTGGTCGACGACCAGCTCGACGTGCACGCCGCGGGCCTGTGCCTCGACGAGGTTGTCGGCGGCGCCGGGGATGTCCCAGCGGAACATCGCGATCCGCAGCGAGTCGCCGGCCTGTGACTTCTTGAAGAGCCGGCGCATCCGGTTGATGACCACCGGGTGGGTGCCGCCGTGGGTGCCCGGCGAGGAGAAGCAGACCTCGATGTTGCGCTTGGCCTTGCAGCCGGGTCCGCCGGCCCTGGTGGCCGGGACGGCCCTGCGCGCTGCAGCCGGCGCGCTCGAGGCGTACGTCGCGGCTGACGCGGCCGGCTCGTCGTCACCCGTGGCCTGGCACGCCACACTTGCCACCACGCTGAGCACCAGGGCGGCCACGAGCCGCGACGTCGTCATGCGTCCTAGGGTGCCACGGCGGTTGCCGGGAATCGGGTCGTTCAGTCGTCCGCTTCGCCGAGCCGCGCGCGCAGCTTCTTGACGCGCTTGCGCAGGGTCTCCTCGCGACCGGTCGCCGCGGCCACCATCTCCTGCAGTCGCGCCGGGTGCTCCTCGAGCTCAGGAAGAAGGTCGTTGCCCGTCTTCGGGCTCGACTCCGGCACGCAGCTGACCGGCGGCGCAGAGCACGCAGGCGGGCTCGTCGGGCTCGATGGGCACCGTGCGGGCGGACGCGGGACGGTCGTCCGTGCGGGCATCCGAGAGCCGGGACAGCACGTGTGGACCGGGCAGCGCTCCGGCCGCAACTCGCAGCACCAGCGAGTCGGCCGGCAGGATGCCCAGCGCTTCCAGAGCCTGCACCTCGCCGAGCCCGGCCCAGGCCGCGGCGTACAGGTGTCGATCGCCTTCGGGCAGCAGGATCGTGGTGGACACCGGTGCCTCCCTTGTCGTCGACCGCGGCAATGTCAGCCATCGGGGTCTGGTCCCATGGCGGCGCACATACCCTGTCTCCGGGAGGTCGAGGGCATGCAGGCATGGGGGTCGGCGCGCGGGCGCGCGCTCGCGACAGGCGTGCTGCTGCTGTCGCTCGCCCTGGCCGCGTGCGGCGAGGAGACTCCGAGGGCCAAACCCCCGGCGGACGCGACCGGCTCGTCGTCGTCGTCGCCCTCGTCACCGTCGTCCGGGCAGCCGACGGTGGCGGACCCCGCTCACTCCGTGCCGCCGCCCGGCAAGATCGAGGGTTGCTGTCAGGGCGCCGACATCCTCGTCTACAGCCAGGAGCCGCTGTCCGACGACATGACGTCCCAGATCCGCAAGATCGACGGCATCGACGCGACCGAGCCGCTGTCACTCGCGCAGGTGGCCATCGAGAACCGGGTCATCACCATCGGTGCGGTCGACCCGGCGTCGTACCGCCGCTTCGCCCGCAGCGACATCGCCCAGCTCCAGGAGGTCTGGGACCGGGTCGCGGGCGGCGAGCTGGCGATCGACACGCCGCTGGGCAAGAAGCTGCAGGACGACGCCGGCTTCCTCAAACTCGGCAACGACCAGGATGCCGCGCGGGTGCACATCGGCGCCTACGCCCTACAAGTGCCGCAAGTCGACGCGGTCGTCAACGAGAAGTGGGCCGAGACACTCGGCATGCGGAGGGGCAACGCGCTGCTCGTCTCGACCGACCTCACCTCCCCGCAGGTCGTACAGGACAAGATCCAGAAGATCGTCGGCAAGGACCTGTCGGTGCAGATCCTGGGTCCCGACCTCGACCTGTCCGCCACGCAGACCGCGTTCCTGACCGGCGGCTCGGTCGCCGAGGCCGTCGGCACGTTCTCCTACCGCGTCATCGGTGGCGGCCGGATCACGCCGGAGTCCTCGTGGGTCAGCGAGAACATCCGCAGCGAGCCGGTGCCGATCCTGGGCACCGTCACCTGCCACAAGGTGATGATCCCGCAGCTGCGCGCCGCGCTGCTCGAGGTGCAGAGCCGGGGGCTGGCCGACAAGATCCACCCCGGGGAGTACGCCGGTTGCTTCTACCCGCGCTTCATCGCCAACACCACCCAGCTCTCGCTGCACTCGTTCGGCATCGCGCTGGACATGAACGTGCCCGGCAACCAGCGCGGCACCGTCGGCGAGATGGACCGCGACGTGGTGGCGATCTTCAAGAAGTGGGGCTTCGCCTGGGGTGGGGACTGGGGCTACACCGACCCGATGCACTTCGAGATGAACCGGCTCGTCGACGTCCGCTGACGCGGCGCGACCGTCTCACCGCTCCCACTTGACGGGCACTTCCTGAACTTGTCGGGCCGTGCACTGGCCGACAAGTTCAGGAATCCCCGGTCGACCGGGGATTCCGAACAAAACAGCAGTGCAACGATGACCCCATGACCGCCGGACTCCTCCTCGCCGCCGGCTCCGGCCGCCGGATGGGCGCCCCGAAGGCCCTCGTCCACGACACCGACGGCACCAGCTGGCTGCAGCGCGCGGTGCGGGTCCTGACCGACGGCGGCTGCGCCTCCGTGTATGTGGTCCTCGGCGCGGCCGCCGACCAGGCCAGGCTGCTCCTCGACGGGCTGGATGTCCAGGTGGTGGTCGCCGACGACTGGGACGACGGGATGAGCGCCTCCCTGCGCGCCGGACTCACCGCGATCAAGGGCACCGCGATCACGGGCGAGGAGGCCGCGCTGGTCACCCTCGTCGACCTGCCCGATGTCTCGGCGGCCGTCGTCGCGCGCGTCCTCGATGCCGGGTCGGGGCCGGCCGTCTTGGCGCGGGCGTCGTACGACGGAAGGCCGGGGCACCCGGTCCTGATCGGCCGTGACCACTGGTCCCGGATCATCGGCATCGCGTCGGGCGACGCGGGAGCTCGCGACTACCTCGCCACCCGCGACGTCACGCTCGTCGCGTGCGGCGACCTCGCCACCGGCCAGGACGTGGACCGGCCAACGTCCGGCCAACGTCCCCGCACGTAGATTCAGGGTATGGAGTCCGCGTCCGACGTCGCCTCCCGCCTCGTCACGGCCGGATACCTGGCCGACCCGGAGCTGGCCACCGTCGTCTTCCTCGCCACCCGCATGCAGCGGCCGCTGCTGCTCGAGGGTGAGCCCGGCACCGGCAAGACCGCCCTGGCCGAGGCCCTCGCCGAGTCGCTGGACCTGCCGCTGATCCGGCTCCAGTGCTACGAGGGCATCGACGCCACCCAGGCTCTCTACGACTGGGACTTCCCTCGCCAGATCCTCCACCTGCGCGCCCTCGAGGCGGTCGCAGGAGGCAACGCCGAGGGCTCGGTCGAGGAGGCCGAGAAGAGCCTGTACGACGCCCGCTTCCTGCTCGCGCGTCCCGTGCTGCAGGCGCTCCAACAAAGCCCGGCGGTGCTGCTCGTCGACGAGGTCGACCGGGCCGACGACGAGTTCGAGGCGTTCCTGCTCGAGGTGCTGTCGACCTGGCAGGTGACCGTCCCCGAGCTCGGCACCGTGGCCGCGGCCGAGCCGCCGATCGTCGTACTCACCTCCAACCGCACCCGCGAGCTGCACGACGCGCTCAAACGGCGCTGCCTCTACCACTGGATCGACCACCCGGGGCTCGAGCGTGAGGTCCAGATCGTCCGTTCCCGGGCGCCGGAGGTGTCCGAGACACTGGCCCGCCAGGTGGTCAACGTGGTGCAGCAGCTGCGCGACCGTGACGACCTGCTCAAGCCGCCCGGCGTCGCGGAGACCATCGACTGGGCGCGCGCGCTCACCTACCTCGGCACCGCCGAGCTCGACCTGGCCTCGGCCGCGTCGTCGCTCGGCGCACTGGTGAAGTACCGCGAGGACGCCGACCGGGTCCGCCAGGCACTCGACCGGATGCTGACGACATGACCACGCAGATCCGGCAGCCCGACGAGATCCTGCTCGGGTTCACGCGCGCGCTGCGCGCCGCGGGAGTCCCCGTCACGCCGGACCGCTCGCACGGATTCCTCGAGGCCACGGCCCTGCTCGGGCTCGACGACCAGAGCGCGACGTACTGGGCGGGCCGCGCCACCCTCTGCGCCGGCCCCGACGACCTGGCCCGCTACGACCAGGTCTTCCATGCCTGGTTCAACGCCCGCGACGGGCTGCCCCGGACCCGCCCGGCCTCACCCCCCAGCCAGACTGTGACCGCGTTCCCCGAGAGCGAGTCGACCGGTGAGGGTGCCGAGATGGAGGACGAGGCCATCCACGCCGCCGCTACCTCCACCGAGGTGCTCCGGCACCGCGACGTCGCCTCCCTCGACATGGCCGAGAAGGCGCGGCTGGCCGCGCTCTTCAGCGTCCTGAACCCGCGTGCCCCCCTCCGTCGTACGGCGCGACACCAGCGCTGGCACCGCGGCACCCTCGACGCGTCGCGCACCATGCGGCTGAGCATGCGCCGTTTCGGGGAGCCGGCCGAGATCGTCTGGCGCAGGCGGCGTCAGCGGCCGCGCCGCGTCGTACTCCTCGTCGACGTCTCCGGCTCCATGAGCGGGTACGCCGATGCGTTGCTGCGGTTGGCTCACCGGTTCGTGGTCACAGGCGACCGGGTCGAGGTGTTCACCGTCGGCACCCGGCTCACCCACCTCACCCGCGCGATGCACCACCACGACCCCGAGCGCGCCATCGTGGCCGCGGGCGACACTGTGCCCGACTGGTCGGGCGGCACCCGGCTGGGCGAGACGGTCAAGGTCTTCCTCGACCGCTGGGGGGCGCGCGGCATGGCCCGAGGCGCGGTGGTCGTGATCTTCAGCGACGGTTGGGAGCGCGGCGACGCGGCCCTGCTCGCTGAGCAGATGCAGCGGCTGCACCGGATCGCGCACCGCGTGGTGTGGGTCAACCCGCACCGCGGCAAGGAGGGCTACGCGCCGGTCCAGCAGGGCATCGCCGCCGCTCTCCCGCACATCGACGACTTCGTCGCCGGCCACTCGCTGGCGACGTTCGCAGAGCTCTGCAAGGTGGTGGCGCGTGCGTGAGGTGATGCCCGAGCTGCTGGCCTGGTGGGAGGCCGGCGAGACGATCGGCGTCGGCACGGTGGTGGCGACGTTCCAGTCAGCTCCCCGCCCGCCCGGCGCGTCGATGCTGGTCGGCCCCGACGGCGAGGCGGTCGGCTCGGTGTCCGGCGGCTGCGTCGAGGGCGCGGTCTACGAGCTCGGACAGAACGTCGTCGAGTCGGGTGCGCCCGTGCTCGAGAGGTACGGCGTCTCCGACGACGACGCCTTCGCGGTCGGCCTGACCTGTGGCGGCATCCTGGACGTCTTCGTCGAGAAGGTGAACCGCGAGACCTTCCCCGACCTCGGCGAGATCGCTGCCGACATCGAGGCCGGCCGGCCCGTCGCACTGGCCACCGTCATCGAGCACCCCGACCCGGCCTGGCTGGGCCGCCGGATGATCGTGCGGTCCGACGCGGACGGGCAGCGGTCCGGGTCCATCGGCAGCCCGCGCGCCGACGACGCCGTCGCCGACGACGCCCTCGGCCTGCTGGCGTCGGGCCACAACGGCACGTTGACCTACGGCCCCGACGGGGAACGTCGCGGCGAGGGCATGCGGGTCTTCGTCTGGGCCTTCGCGCCGCCGCCCCGGATGCTCGTCTTCGGCGCCATCGACTTCGCGGCAGCCGTCGCGCGG
The DNA here is from genome assembly GCF_023208195.1 of Nocardioides sp. InS609-2. NCBI lineage: Bacteria > Bacillati > Actinomycetota > Actinomycetes > Propionibacteriales > Nocardioidaceae > Nocardioides > Nocardioides sp. InS609-2. The sequence continues at coordinate 2,736,446 of NZ_CP060034.1, forward strand.
ATGGGCGCCTTCCTCGGCTACCACGTCACGGTCTGCGACGCCCGCCCCGTCTTCGCCACCGACACGCGCTTCCCCGGCGCCGACGAGGTAGTCGTGCAGTGGCCGCACCGCTACCTCACGGCCGAGGCCGAGGCCGGGCGCATCGACCAGCGCACCGTGATGTGCGTGCTGACCCACGACCCCAAGTTCGACGTACCCCTGCTGGAGGTCGCCCTCCGCCTGCCCGATGTCGCGTACGTCGGGGCGATGGGCTCGCGCCGTACCCACGACGACCGGCTGGCACGCCTCCGCGAGGCCGGCCTCACCGAGGAGGAGATCGGCCGGCTGAGCAGCCCGATCGGGCTCGACCTCGGCGCCCGTACGCCCGAGGAGACGGCCGTCTCGATCGCCGCCGAGATCGTGGCCCGGCAGTGGGGCGGCACCGGCAACCGGCTGGCCGGGGCCAGCGGCCGCATCCACCAGCACCCGAACGTCGTCCGCTGACGCCCGAGGCACGAGGAGTCGCCGTCGACAACCCCACGATCGCGCTCCTCGCGCTACCGTGACGACAGTCACACCCGATCGTCTGGGGGACCATGAGCGCTCACCGCGACCTGCGCGACAGACGGCTCGAAGCCGTCCAGGCTTGGACCGCCTTCGTCGAGCACGGAGACGGCGCGGCCGAGCGCGTTCGTCCAGAGATCTTCGACAGCTGGCAGCTCTCCACCAACACGGTCGCGCCCGACCTGACCGAGGCGCCGCTGGCTGACGAGTCCGACACTGCGGCCTACTGGCGTCACTCTCCGCTGCAGACGGCGGTCGCTCGGATCGAGTCGGAGCTGCGGCGCACGGCCGAGGACGGCGACCTCGTCATCGCCATCACCGACGCCGAGACACGGATCCTCTGGACGTACGGCGGCCGCGTGATGCGCCGCAAGGCCGAGACGGTCAACTTCGTGCCCGGTGGCCGCTGGGACGAGGCGAGCGTCGGCACCAACGCGCTCGCCATCGCGAGCCGCACCGGCGACCCGTCGATGGTGTTCAGCGCCGAGCACTACGCGTCGATCGTGCACAACTGGGTGTGCTGGGCGGCACCCGTGCACGACCCCCTCAGCGGTGAGCAGCTCGGCGTGATCGACCTGTCGACAACGTGGGACCGCGCCCACCCGATCGGCCTGGCCACCGCCCGCTTGATGGCCCGGCTGATCGAGACCGCGATGCCCACCTCGCGGCGCAGCACCGGGCTGGCCGCGATCGCTCCGCCCGATCCCGGCCTGACCCTGTCGTTGCTCGGCACGGCCGAGGCCTGGCTCGACGGCCAGCGGCTCCTGCTCAACCGCCGGCAGACCGAGATCTTGGCGCTGCTCGCCATGCACCCCAACGGGCTCTCACTCGAACACCTCCACTCCCTCGTCTACGGCGACGCGGCCGTCACCACGTCGACGCTCAAGGCCGAGGTCTCCCACCTCCGTTCGGCACTGGGCGGTCAGCTGTCGTCCCGCCCCTATCGCCTCACCCTGCCCGTCGCCACCGACATCGACGAGGTGCAGCACCTGCTCCGCCGCGGCGACGTGCGTTCGGCCGTCGCGGCGTACGGCGGCGACCTGCTGCCCGGCACGAACGCACCAGCGCTCGTCGAGATGGGCGACTACCTGGCGGTGAGCATGCGCGAGGCGCTGCTGGCCGACCCCGATCCCGAGGCCGTGCTGCGCTACAGCGAGCTGGCGCCGTACGACACCCAGGTCGTCGAGGTCTGCCTCGCGGCACTCGGCACCCGCGACCACCCGGCCAGGGCGCTGCTCCGGGGCCGGCTGGCCGTCGCCGACCGCTGACCTACGAGACCTCGAACTCCCCGAGACGGTCCCACTGGTCGCCCTCCATCACCACGTTGCGGATCAGCGGCGTCTCGGTGACGTACTGCGGCAGCTCGGCCTGCGCCTTCTTGAAGTGGTCCGACGCCACGTGCGCCTCGGCGGCGTCGTCCTTGAAGGCCTCGATCAGCACGTACTCGTCGGGGTCGTCGACACTGCGCGACCACTGGAAGAACAGGTTGCCCTCCTCGGCGCGCGTGGCCTCGGTGAACTCTCGACTCAGCTCGGGCCAGTCGTCGGCGTACTCGGGCTTCAGCCTCCACTTGACGCAGATGAAGATCACGGGGAGTTCCTCTCGGGAGTGGGCCGGCGATCGCTCCATGCTTCCATCTGGCGCCCCGTGGCGACAGATGACCGCTAGCGTTGTCCCGTGACCGACGACCTCGAGCGCGCGCGATCTGCTGATCGCGACCAGGCGGTCGCGATCGTGGAGGCGGCGCACGCCTCCGGCCGCATCGTCGAGCACGACCGGGCCTTCCGGGTCGAGCAGATCCGGGCCGCCGGGCTGCGGGGCGAGGTTCAGGCCGTGGTCCGCGACTGCCGCAGGTTCCCGCCCACCAGATGCCGATGCCGATGCCGATGCCGATGCCGATGCAGGCGCCCGGTCCGACGACTACGCCGTCCAGGCCGCCCACCCCCCGGCGGTCAGGAGTGACGCGCCCGGCGCTCGTCACGGCGGGCCTCGGCGCCCTCATCGTGCTCGGCGGCCTGAGCACGATCACCACCGCGCTCACCCGGCTGGTCCCCGGCCAGGACACCACGGCTGACACCACGGCGAACACCACGCCCCCGCAGCCCGTGCCGGGCCCGGGACGCGACCTGCTGACCAAGCGCGGGTACGCCGAGCTTGTCGCCGCCGTGGAGGAGAAGACCGGTCGCCGAGAGGCGTTCCGGCTGGTGATGTACCCGGACCGGCCACGATCGCCGTACCCGTGGACGAGAGGTCCCGGCGCCAGCTGTCGTACCTGTGGGACGGCGACTGGAGCGACTTCGGCGGCAAGGGCACCAGCACCTCCGACCGCTTCTCGCTCGACGACGTCGACGGCACCCTCCTGCGCCGGATAGTGACCAAGGTCAGGAGGCAGCTCGAGGACGCGACGACCTGGTACGTCGTGGTCATCTCATCGATGTCGGCAGGTGACAAGGGGACCATCTCGGCCATCGCCTCGAACGACTTCAACGAGACGGCCACGGTGCGCGTCGAGCTCGGCGCGAGGTTCGCGAAGCCGTGACGCTCGAGTTCGAGGGCGAGATGTGGTCGTGGCACGGGCCGGCGCCGTACCACTTCGTCAGCGTCCCGGATGAGGAGTGCGAGGAGCTGCAGGAAGCGGCGGCGTTCGTGACGTACGGCTGGGGGATGATCCCGGTCACCGTGCGCATCGGCGAGACCGAGTGGACGACCTCGCTGTGGCCCAAGGACGGCGGCTACATCGTGCCGATCAAGGACAAGATCCGGAAGGCTGAGGAGATCGAGCTCGGCGAGCTGGTGTCGATCCACCTCTTCGTCGACGCCTAGTCGGTGGTCGAGTGCCCGCGAGGAACGAGCGGGTGTATCGAGACCCGGGTGAAGCGAGACTCACCCCACGGTCGCCCCATCGTCGTCGTCCACCTCGATGGCCAGGTGCCAACGAGCACGGTCGCGAGCACCGCACCGACCAGCGTGCCGGCGCTGTTGAGCAGCACGTCGTCTCTGCGGACTGCCGTTCATCCCTCCGCCTCGATGTCTATCGACCTCGTGCACTTTCCGGCACCGGGTGCCGCAGATCCCACGATGTCTCGCCACGGACTCGCGAGACGGCCGCTACACCGCCTCCATCGCCTCCGGCGAGAGCGTGTCGCGCAGTCTCGACAACCCGTCGCGGATCCGGCTCTTGGCCGTGCCGAGCGGGATCTGCATTAGGCGGGACACCTCGATGTAGGTGTAGCCGCCGTAGTACGCGAGCTCGATGGCCTCGCGCTGCGTGGGCGTCAGGGCGGTGAGTGCCGTGCGCACGCTCTGGGCCTCGAGGAGCGCATGCGCTGCCGTCGAGGTCTCGTCGTACGGCGCCTCGGACGTGCTCTCGGCATGGGCGGCGTCGCGGCGGCGCCGGGCATCACTCGCGCGCACCCGGTCGACGGCCCGCCGGTGGGTCAGGGTCATCACCCAGGTCAGCGCGGTTCCGCGTGACGGGTCGAAGCGGCCGGAGGTCTGCCAGAGCTCGAGCAGCACCTCCTGGGTGACCTCCTGCGACTGGTGCTCGTCCCCCAGGACCCGGAGCGACAAGCCGTGGACGCGCGGGGCAACGGCTTCGTACAGGGCGGCGAAGGCCTCGGTGTCACCGGCGCTCGAGGACATGAGGAGGCCCTCGATGTCGACGGCTGCGCTGGCAGACAACGTGGTTCCTTCGCGATCAGCAGGGGGAAAGCCACCGGACGGTCCGTGCCTCGGCACGAGCGTCTTGTGTACAAGGTAACGCAGACCGTGACAGAGTGGGGGACATGGCTGACATCGATGCCCCGCCGCTCTCCGAGCAGCTGTGCTTCGACCTGTACGCCGCGTCGCGGGCCGTCACCAGCGCCTACCGCCCGGTGCTTCGTGACCTGGGGCTGACCTATCCGCAGTACCTCGTGCTGATCGTGCTCTGGGAGCGCGACACGTGCACAGTGCGCGAGCTCGCCGACGCTCTGCGCCTCGATCACGGCACGCTGACCCCCTTGCTAGGCCGCATGGAGGTCAACGGCTTCATCGCGCGCCGCCGCGACCACGCCGACGAGCGCTTCGTCGAGATCTCCCTGACGACCAAGGGCGATGCGATGCGCACTCACGCAACGAAGATCCAGTGCGACATGAAGGACGCCATGGCCCTCGACGCCCTGGAGTTCTCAAAGCTCCAGGCCACGTTGCAGACCCTGACGGCGAACGTCTCCAAGTAGCGCCGCCTGCTCAGCAGGCGCTGACCACCCGGACGGGGCTCAGTTCCGAACCCATCCGAGGGACCTGGATCGGAGGGGTAGTCCGGGGCAAAATGCACCTCCCAAGCGCCCGGCGGGTGTGATTTGCCCCGGACTACCCCGCCTCCAACCATTCACCAACCCGACCGGCCTAGCGTGACTGGCATCACACGCGTGAACACCGCGCAGCGCTGCCCAGGAGGCCGTACATGACCAGGATCGAACTCACCGTCGACGGCTCCAAGGTCTCGGACGAGGTGGAGCCACGCATGCTGCTCGTGCAGTATCTGCGCGAGAAGCTCGGCAAGACCGGCACCGTCATCGGCTGCGACACCAGCAACTGTGGCGCCTGCACGGTGCACCTCGACGGGCGCAGCGTGAAGTCGTGCAACGTGCTCGCCGTACAGGCGAACGGGCACGAGGTCACCACCATCGAAGGGCTCGCGGCCACCCACGACGGCGCCGAGGGCGAGCTGCACCCGGTGCAGGAGTCGTTCCGTGAGTGCCACGGCCTCCAGTGCGGGTTCTGCACTCCGGGGATGATCATGCAGGCCGTCGACCTGCTCGAGGAGAACCCGAATCCCACCGAGGAGGACGTCCGGCTCGGTATGGAGGGCAACCTCTGCCGCTGCACGGGCTACCACAACATCGTGAAGAGCGTGTTGCACGCCGCCGGAGGTGTCCGGTGAACAGCGCAGCGACCGCCACCGAAGACCTGCCGGACGTCGCCAAGGAGATCGGCCAGGGCCGCCGTCGCAAGGAGGACCAGCGGCTGATCACCGGCCGCACGCGCTGGACCGACAACATCACCCTGCCGGGGATGCTGCACATGGCGATGGTCCGCAGCCCCTTCGCCCACGCGACGATCACCTCGATCGGCGTCGAGGCGGCACAGGCCTCCGAGAACGTCGTCGCCGTACTCACCGGCGCCGACCTCGGCGAGGGTCAGGGTGTCTGCATCAATGCCTGGGCGATCACGACCGACCAGGTCACGCCGGCGCACGTGCCGATGCCGTCGGAGCGGGTGACCTTCGCCGGCGAGATCGTGGCCGTGGTGGTGGCCCGCAGCGCCGCCGCCGCCCGTGACGCCGCCGAGCTAGTCGACGTCGAGTACGACGAGCTGCCGGCCGCGCTGGACCTCAAGAAGGCAGCCAACGACGAGGTGCTGGCGCACCCCGATCTCGGCACCAACAAGTCCGCCTTCTGGAAGTTCGACTCCGAGGAGGCCGGCACCGGCGGCAACGTCGACGCGGCCATCGAGAAGGCCCGCGGTGACGGCATCGTGATCGAGCGGGAGTACCGCCAGCAGCGGCTCATCCCCGCCTTCATGGAGCCTCGCTCGACCGTCGTCGACCCCACCGGTGAGCAGATCACCATGTGGAGCGCGACCCAGATCCCCCACATCCTGCGGTTCGCGCTGGCCGCGACCACCGGGGTGCCCGAGTCCAAGATCCGCGTCATCGCCCCCGACGTCGGCGGCGCTTTCGGCGGCAAGCTCCAGCAGACTCCCGAGGAGATGATCACGTTCGCGGTGGCCCGCCGGCTCGGCAAGCCCGTGAAGTACACCGAGACGCGCTCCGAGTCGCTGATGGCCGCCCACCACGGTCGCGACCAGTGGCAGAAGCTGACGCTGAGCGCCGAGAAGGACGGCACCGTCACCGGCCTCAAGGTCGAGCTGCTCGCCGACCTGGGATCCTACGTCTCCCTCGTGGGTGGCGGCGTGCCCGTGCTCGGAGCCTTCATGTTCAACGCGATCTACAAGTTCCCCGCCTACCAGTTCAACTGCCAGACGGTCCTCACCAACAAGACCTGGACCGACGCCTACCGCGGCGCCGGGCGACCGGAGGCGACGTACGCCATCGAGCGGCTGATGGACGAGCTGGCCGCGGAGGTCGGGGTCGACCCGTTCGTGGTCCGCGAGAAGAACTGGATCACGAAGGAGGAGTTCCCCTTCACCACGATCGCCGGGCTCGAGTACGACTCCGGCAACTACGAAGCAGCGACCGAGAAGGCCAAGGCCAACTTCGGGTACGACGAGCTGCGGGCCGAGCAGAAGCAGCGCCGCGACGCTGGCGACCGCATCCAGCTCGGCATCGGCATCTCGACGTTCACCGAGATGTGCGGGCTCGCGCCCAGCCGGGTGCTCGGCAGCCTCAACTACGGCGCGGGCGGCTGGGAGCACGCGAGTGTGCGCATGCTGGCCACCGGCAAGGTCGAGGTCGTCACCGGTGCCTCGGCCCACGGTCAGGGCCACGAGACGGCGTTCAGCCAGATCGTCGCCGACCGTCTCGGCGTTGCCTTCGAGGACGTCGAGGTGCTGCACGGCGACACCCAGATCTCCCACAAGGGCCTCGACACCTACGGCTCCCGCTCCCTGGTCGTCGGCGGCGAAGCCCTGGTCCAGGCGGCCGACAAGGTGATCGAGAAGGCCAAGGTCATCGCGGCGCACCTGCTGGAGGCGTCGGTTGACGACATCGAGTTCGACGCCGGCCGCTTCGGCGTCAGGGGCACTGACCAGGGCCTGGCGATGGCCGAGATCGCGATGGCGACGTTCGCGGCGCACAACCTGCCCGACGGCGTGGAGCCGAGTCTCGACAGCGACGCGACGTACGACCCGGTGAACTTCAATTACCCGCACGGCACCCACCTGTGCGCGATGGAGGTCGACACCGAGACCGGCGGCGTACTCATGCGCAAGTACACCTGCGTCGACGACGTCGGGGTGGTCATCAACCCGATGATCGTCGAGGGCCAGGTGCACGGCGGGCTCGTCCAGGGCATCGCGCAGGCGCTCTGGGAGGAAGCGGTGTACGACGACTCCGGCACGCTGGTCTCGGGCTCGTTCGTCGACTACCTGCTGCCGACCTCGGCCGACACGATCAGCTTCGACGTGTCGCACAACTCGACGGCCTCGACCACCAACACGCTCGGCACCAAGGGCGTGGGTGAGGCCGGCACCATCGCCTCGACCCCGGCAGTGGTCAACGCCGTCGTCGACGCGATCCGGCACCTCGGCATCAACGACATCCAGATGCCGTGCACGCCCGAGCGAGTCTGGCGGGCCATCAACGCTGCGTCATCGGGAACAGGGGGCAGCAAGGGCGATGCGCCCACTGCCGGCGCCGCGGCCCCGCACTTCACCGAGGAGACCGGCATGGAAGGCCAGACCGACCGCACGGATGGAGCAGGCCAGTGATCCCCACCCAGTTCGAGTACCTCGCCCCGACCAGCGTCGACGAAGCCCTCGCGGCTCTTGCCGAGCACGGTGACGACGCCAAGGTCATCGCCGGCGGGCAGAGCCTGCTGCCGGTGCTGCGGATGCGCCTCAACGCCCCCGAGGTCGTCATCGACCTCGCCGGCATCGACGCCCTGCACGGCGTCCGCGACGACGGCGACGCCATCGTCATCGGCGCGATGACCACCCACCACGACGTGCTCCACGACCCGCTGGTCGCCGAGCACGCCGCGCTCCTCGCGAAGGCGGAGGAGCACCTGGCCGACGCCCAGGTCCGGCACCGCGGCACGTTCGGTGGCGCCCTTGCCCACGCCGACCCGGCCGGAGACCTCGGCGCCCCGGCGCTGGCGCTCGGCGCCGAGTTCGTGATCGCCGGCTCCGGCGGCAGGCGCACCGTGGCGGCCGGCGACTTCTTCGTCGATCTCTTCGAGACCGCGATCGCCGAAGGTGAGCTGCTCGTCGAGATCCGCATCCCCAAGCACACCGGCTGGGGCGCGCACTACGAGAAGTTCGTCCGGGTCGCGCACCAGTGGCCGATCGTCGCTGTCGCGGCAGCGGTCAAGTCGGAGGGCGGCACGATCACCGAGGCACGTGTCGGGCTGACCAACATGGGCTCCACGCCCCTGCGGGCCACGGCGGTCGAGGAGGCACTTGCGGGCCAGCCGGCCACCGAGGACGCCGTACGCGCTGCTGCGGCGAAGGCCGCCGACGGGACCAACCCGCCGTCCGACCTCAACGGTCAGGCCGACTACCGCAAGCACCTCGCCGGCGTACTCACCCGGCGCGCGGTGCTCGCCGCCGCGGGGGCCTGACCGGATGGAGCTGAACCACAGGTTCACCGTCCCGACGGACGTCGAGGAGACCTGGGCACACTTCCAGGACATCGCCTCGGTGGCCGAGTGCTTCCCGGGCGCCCAGGTGACGGAGGCCGACGAGACGAGCTTCTCGGGCTCGGTCAAGGTCAAGCTCGGCCCGATCGCGCTGGTCTACAACGGCTCCGGCAACTTCGTGGAGAAGGACGAGGCGGCGCACCGCTTCGTCGTCGACGCCAAGGGCAAGGACAAGCGCGGCAACGGTACGGCGGGCGCCCACGTCACGGTCTCCATGACCGATGCCGACGGCGCGACCGACGTGGCGGTCGACACCGACCTGGCCATCACCGGCAAGCCGGCCCAGTTCGGCCGGGGCGTCATGCAGGACGTCTCCGACAAGCTGCTCGGGCAGTTCGTGGCCTGCCTGGAGCAGCGGCTGATGGGTCGCGGGCCGGCGCCTGCCGCCGCCGCGACTCCCATCGCGGACCTGGCCGCGTCCGCCCAAGCGCCCACCGCTGCGCCTCCCCCGCGGGTCGAGAAGCCACCTCCGGCCCAGCCGGAGGCTCTCGATCTGGGCGCGGCGGTGCTACCCATCCTGGCGAAGACGTACTGGAAGCAGGCCGTCGGCGCCCTGGTCGGGATCGTCATCGTCTGGCGGCTGATCGCCAGGTGAGGTCTCGATACACCCGCTCGAGCGTATCGAGACCCCTGCACGCGGCTCAGCCCTTGCGGACGATCACGGCGGAGGTGGACGGCGTCGCGTTCGGCGACTTCGTCGTGACGGCGCGCAGCTGAGTGTCGCCCTTCGCGGGGAACCTGAACGTGATCGACGCCTTGCCCTTCTTGCCGATCCTGCCCGTCGCGCGCTTGATGTTCTTCCAGGCAGGGCCCTTCAGGAACTGCACCCTGACCTTCGAGCCCTTCGCCGGGACGTACGAGCCGGGCCGCTCGGCCAGCGTGGTGACCTTGGCCGTCACCCGCCTGCCCTTCTTCACCTTGTTCTTCATCGCCAGCGAGGTCTGGGTGGCGGGGTAGCGGACTACCAGGCTCGTGCTGAAGATCACCGTCTGGAAGCTGTTCCGCGTCTCGTACTGGAACCGGGTGCTGGCGGTGTACGTGCCGGGCGCGTCCAGGTTGCCGCAGTACTGCATCGTGGCCGACCCGGTGGAGGGCGCCGGAGTGCCCGTCGTCGAGCCGATGAAGCCGTAGGAGGAGTTGGAGCCGTCCGGACGGAACACGTCGGTCTTCAGGTTCCACGAGTTCGGGAAGGCGGGGTCGGGGGCGACGCTGTAGGTGAGCGGGTGCTCCGCGCAGGCGCCCGAGTAGATGACGACGTCCGGGATGGACAGCGAAGCCTCTCCGACGAGCCGATGGGCGGGTGCCGCAGATACCGGGGACATGAGCGCGAGTGGCGCTGCGAGCAGCATCCCTGCGACAGTCCCCACGACACTGCGAGTGATGTGCTTCGTCACGATGGATCTCTCTCCTTGATGGCGGTCGTGCCCGCGCTGACCCACGCCGCGGAGCGGCGTTCGTGGCCCGAGTCACGATGGTGTTCGAAGCGATCCCAACTTCCTAGACGGCGCACGAGGCCGAGAACCGCGGATCTCGACCACCTAGGCTCGCTGCCATGCGCGCAGTACAGGTGATCACGACCACCGGCCCGTCCGACCTCGAGATCCGCGACGTCCCCGAGCCCACGCCCGGACTCGACGACGTACTCATCGAGGTGCACAGCGTCGGCACCGCCTTCCCCGACCTCCTGCTCAGCCGTGGGCAGTACCAGCTCAAGCCCGAGCCGCCGTTCACGCTCGGCGCCGACTTCGCGGGCGTGGTGGTGTCGGGTCCGGACGGGTTCAAGCCGGGCGACCGGGTGGCCGGTGTCGCGCCGTACGGCGGAGCGGCGGAGCTGGTAGCGAACCCCGCGATCTCCACGTTCCACCTGCCCGACCACGTCAGCTTCGACGAGGGCGCGGCGCTGCCGATGAACTACCTCACCGCCCACTTCACCCTGGCCGAGCGCGCCGAGCTCGAGCCGGGCGAGACGGTGCTGGTGCTGGGCGCCTCCGGCGGAGTGGGTACGGCGTCCCTCCAGGTCGCGAAGGGCCTGGGCGCCCGCACGATTGCCGTGGTCTCCACCGACGCCAAGGCCCAGGTGGCGCGGGACGCGGGCGCCGACGAGGTGATCCTGCTCGACGGTTTCAAGGACGCCGCCCATGAGCTGACCGGTGGCAAGGGTGTCGACGTCGTCGTCGACCCGGTCGGTGGTGACGCGTTCACCGACGCACTGCGCTCCCTCGCCCCGCAGGGCCGGGTGATGGTCGTCGGGTTCGCCGCCGGCCAGGGCATCCCGGAGGTCAAGGTCAACCGGCTGCTGCTCAACAACGTCGACGTGCGCGGCGTCGGCTGGGGCGCCTACGCGATGGTCCGGCCGGGCTACATGCACGAGCAGTGGGCGGCGATCGAGCCCATGCTGGCCGACGGCACGATCAAGCCGCCGATCGGCGCGACGTACCCTCTCGTGGACTACGGCCAGGCCCTCATCGACATCGACGAGCGGCGGGCGCTCGGCAAGACCGTGGTCCACGTCCGCTGATCTAGCACGCGTCGTCACCCACCGAATAGTTAGGGTGGCGGGCGTGAGCACTCTTGACGACGCACGCCCGGGCATGGACCACGACATCCGGCCGCAGGACGACCTCTTCGGCCATGTCAACGGCAGCTGGCTCCAGACCACCGAGATCCCGAGCGACAAGTCGAGCTGGGGACCCTTCGTGTCGCTGGCCGACACCGCCGAGGAGCAGGTCCGGATCATCATCGAGGAGCTGGCGGCCGGCGAGGGCGCGACCGAGGAGGCCCGCAAGATCGGCGACCTCTACGCCTCCTTCATGGACACCGCCACCGTCGACAAGCTCGGCACCCGGCCGATCCGGCCGTTGGTCAAGGCCGTCGTCGGGCTGCGTGACATCCGCGACCTGGCGGCGTTCCTCGGCGAGTTCGAGCGGGTCGGCGGCAACGGCCTCTTCGGCTCGTACGTCGACACGGACGCCCGCAAGTCCGACCGCTACCTCTTCAACCTGACCCAGGGCGGGCTCGGCCTGCCCGACGAGAGCTACTACCGCGACGACAAGTTCGCCGAGATCCGCGACAAGTACGTCGCCTACCTGGCCCGTCTGCTCGACCTCGGCGACCGGCCCGAAGCTGAGAAGACCGCCCGGCAGGTGCTCGACCTCGAGACCGAGCTGGCGAAGGGTCACTGGGAACGCTCGGCCACCCGCGACGTGCTCAAGACCTACAACCTCACCACGATCGACGAGCTCAAGGCGCTGGCGCCGGCGTTCGACTGGGACGCCTACATCACCAACCTCGGCGGCACCACCGACACGATCGCCGAGACGTGCGTGCGGCAGCCGTCGTACTTCGAGCACCTCAACGCCGTGCTCGGCGCCACCCCGATCGAGGCGTGGCAGTCGTGGCTGATGGTCCGGGTGCTGCGCTCGGCCGCGCCGTACCTCACCGACGACCTTGTCGAGACCAACTTCGACTTCTACGGCCGCACCCTGTCGGGCACCCCCGAGCTGCGCGAGCGCTGGAAGCGCGGGGTGTCGCTCGTGGAGGGCGCCCTCGGCGAGGCCCTCGGCAAGGAGTACGTCGCTCGGCACTTCCCGCCGCGGTCGAAGGAGCTGATGGACCAGCTGGTCGCGAACCTGCTCGAGGCCTACCGCCAGTCGATCGCCAAGCTCGACTGGATGAGCGAGGAGACCAAGCAGCGCGCCTTCGAGAAGCTCAAGACCTTCCGGCCCAAGATCGGCTACCCGGTCAGGTTCCGCGACTACTCCGACCTGCAGATCGCTCCCGGTGACCTGATGGGCAACGTGGCCGCGGCGGCGTCGTTCGAGACCGCCCGCGAGCTCGCGAAGATCGGCTCGCCGGTCGACCGTGACGAGTGGTTCATGCTGCCGCAGACCGTCAACGCCTACTACAACCCGGGCACCAACGAGATCTGCTTCCCGGCCGGCATCCTGCAGAAGCCGTTCTTCAACCCCGATGCCCACGAGGCCGAGAACTACGGCGGCATCGGGGCGGTCATCGGCCACGAGATCGGCCACGGCTTCGACGACCAGGGCGCGCAGTACGACGGCGAGGGCAACCTCAACGACTGGTGGACCGCCGACGACAAGGCCGCGTTCGAGGTGAAGTCGAAGGCGCTCATCGAGCAGTACGACGGATTCTCTCCCCGCGCGCTGCCCGGCGAGAAGGTGAACGGCGCCCTGACCGTCGGCGAGAACATCGGCGACCTCGGCGGGCTGGCGATCGGCCACACGGCGTACCTCATCGCTTCTGGTGGCGAGGCCACGGTCGAGGACCGCCGCACCGTCTTCCTCAACTGGGCCTACTGCTGGCGCACCAAGCGCCGCCTCGAGCAGGAGCAGCAGTACCTCACCATCGACCCGCACTCGCCGCCGGAGTTCCGCGCCAACATCGTGCGCAACCTCGACGAGTTCCACGAGGTCTTCGAGACCGCGCCCGGCGACGAGCTGTGGCTCGACCCCGACCAGCGTGTGCGTATCTGGTGAACTGAGGAGACGGCGATGAAGGACCACGACGAGGAACCGGTAGTCCGGGTCGACGGCGGACTGCTGGTGGGCCACGACGGATCGAAGGCATCCGGTCAGGCGCTGGCCTGGAGCGCCGGCCTCGCCGCCCGGCTGCACGTGCCGCTGCACGTGCTGCGGGCGTGGAGCCTCACCAACGCGCCCCGGCCCGCCACGATGGAGCGCGGCTACATCCCGCCGCGCGCCGACTTCGAGAAGGCCGTCCGCGACGCGCTGGAGGCCGACCTCGCCAAGCTCGACCTACCCGCCGGGTGCCAGGTCGAGCTGCACGTCGCCCACGGGCAGTCGTCCGCCCGACTGCTCGAGGCGGCGCAGGGCGCCGAGATGCTGGTGGTCGGCTCGCGCGGTGCCGGCGGCTTCCGCGGCCTCGGCTTCGGATCGACCGCCGACCAGGTCATGCGCAACTCGCCGTGCCCGGTGATCGTCGTACCCACCAAGCAGCGCTGACGCCGGTCTTCAGCCCTTTCGGGCGTCCGACAGGGCGCTCGCGAACAGCTCACGCTCGGCGTCGCTGGTGAGCAGCTGGGGTCGTCGGTCGACCTCTTCGGCGAGGCGCTCCAACAACGGGTGCAAGGACTCCACGAACACCTTCGACACCCGCAGCTGGCGGCGCTCACCGGACTTGTCGGTGCCGATCATGACCACCGCCTGGTTGAACCACTCGGGGGTTGCGGCGCCGAGCCCGCCCTCGAAACGGGCCCGGACCTCTTCGACGTCGGCGAAGGCCATCGTCTGCGTGGGGGTGTCGCCCTTCAGGCGCGTCACCGTGGTGTCGGAGACGACGTAGTGGCGCTGGTGGAGATTCCACGCGCAGTACAGAGGCAGTACGACGAACAGCAGGAAGACGACCAGGGTCATGCCCCAGCCCACGAGTAGCGCGGGCATCGCGTCCTCGGCGAGTGCCTTTCCGACCATGCGCAAGGTCGGGATCACCAAGACGAGCCCGCAGGCGAGCAGGAGCCATACGACGCTCGTGCGTTGCGGCAATTCGGCTCCGAGTCCGGCATCCATGTTTGCGGAGCATACGTTGGTGGGCAGTCTCCTGAGCCGCGCCTGCCCGACGGCGACGCGCGACACCCACCAAGCAAGGATGAGGACCATGTCCATCTCGCGACTCGAGGCCGTGCTCGCCTCGATTGACTCCAAGGCCGACTCGGCCCTCACCAAGCTCGACCAGGCCGCCGAGTTCGCCTCCCGCAGCGAGCACCTCGAGGTCGAGGGCGAGTCCGAGGATCGGCTCGCCCGAGTCTCGGTCGACGGCACCGGTCAGGTCCAGTCCCTCGTCATCGACGACGGTTTCACGGACGCGACGGCCGCACAGCTGGCGGGCAGTGTGATGGAGGCGATGCGCCAGGCGCAGGGCCGGCTGAGCTTCCGCATCGACCAGCTCGGCGCCGAGATCTACGGCGAGGGCTCGCCCGCGGTCGAGGCGTTCACCACGTCCTACCGCAACCGCTACGGCTACGAGGAGGTTCCCGAATGAGTGGCTTCGACGTCGACCCGGAGGCAATGCGCCAGCACGCGCACCGCGTCCGGGGTCTGTCCGACAAGGCCGGTCAGGCCACGGCCGCCGCCCATCAGGTCAGCTTCTCCTCCGAAATGTTCGGCAGCATCGGCTCGATGCTCGTCGGCCCGTTCATGGCGCCGCTCCAGGGCGCGGGTGTCCTGTCGACCGAGTCGATCGAGGGGGCCCTGGGCGACACCTCCGAGTCCATCAAGGGCATGGCCGACACCTTCAGCTTCGTCGAGGGCGCCGTGACCGACTTCTGGACCGCAATGAAGGGGAGCCTCTGATGAGCTCACTCGTCGTCGAGCCCGGCAACACCGACCGTGGCTGGGTCACCAACTTCGACAGCTTCGCCAACGGCACCAACGGTCTGAAGATGGTCGACGGTGCCGCCGACTCGGCCACCGCATTCAGCAGGGGTGACTGGATCGAGGGCTCGATCAACGGTGTCAGCGCGGCCATCGACGTGGTCGGCATGATCCTCAACCCGCTCGGCTCGGTCTGCTCGATGGTCATCAACTGGATCCTCGAACACTGCGGTCCCCTGCAGGACTGGCTCGACGAGCTGCTGGGTGACCCCGGCGTCATCAAGGCCTCATCCCAGACCTGGAGCAACATCGGCGACCACCTCGGTTCCCTGGGTCCCGAGTACAGCCAGCTCGCGAGTGCCGACGCGGCCGGCTACTCCGGCCTGGCGATCGACGCCTACCGCCTCGCCGCCGACGCCCTCGCCGGTGTCATCGAGGGCCTGTCCAAGGTGTCGTACGGCGTGAGTGCCGGCATCACCGTGGCAGGTGGCCTCCTGGCGGGAGTCCGCGACTTCATCCAGGGACTGTTCTCCGACATCGTCGGGGACGCGGCCGGAGCCATCGCGCAGTCGGCACTCACCCTGGGCATCGCTGCGCCGTCTGCCCTGGGCGGTCTGATCGCCAAGGCCAAGAGCGTCGTCCAGCGCTGCCAGGCGTTCATGAAGGCACTGGCCACGTCGCTCGACAAGATGGCCAAGCTGCTTGCCGACATCAGCCCGGCCTTGGAGTCCTCGACGAAGCTGCTCGCCGACATCTGCCGCAACGGCGCCAACATGCCCGTCAGCTTCGCGATCTCCCTGGGCAAGGGCGTGTCAGGATCCGACGACACCTGATCGGGCTGGCGTTGTGGTCGAATGCGCTGTGCACAAGCCCGGCCACGACCAGTCGTCGTACCCACTGCGGATGGAGTGGGGCCCCACTGGCGCCGCCGCAATCGGCGGCGGCGCCGACATCGCTGTCGTCGTCGACGTGCTCTCCTTCACCACCACGCTGTCGGTGGCGGTCGAGCACGGGATGACCGTCTTTCCCTACCGCTGGCAGGACGACGCCGCCGTCGCGTACGCCGCGGCGCGCGACGCGGTCCTCGCGATCGGGAGGTTCGAGGCGGCCGGCCGGACCGGGCAGGTATCGCTCTCGCCGGCCTCGCTGGAGCAGGTGACCGGGGTCGGGCGCATCGTGCTGCCCTCGCCCAACGGCTCCACCATCGCCTTCCTGCTCGCCGAGTCGGGAGCCCGGGTCGTGGGTGCCTGCCTGCGCAACGCACCCGCCGTCGCGGCCTGGCTGCGGCCGTACGTCGCCGACGGCGCGCGGGTCGCCGTCGTACCCGCGGGGGAGCGGTGGCTAGACGGGTCCCTCCGCCCGGCGGTCGAGGACCTCTGGGGTGCCGGCGCGGTGCTCGCCGGGCTCGACGAGACCGGCTTCAGCCCCGAGGCCCGGGTCGCGGCCGCTGCCTTCCGCGCGGTCGAGCCGGTGCTTGCGGAGGAGCTGGCGAAATGCGCGGGCGGGGTCGAGCTGAGCAGCGGTGGCTTCGACGACGACGTACGCATCGCGGGTGAGTACGCCGCGAGCGAGGTCGTGCCGGTGCTCGACGGGGACGCCTTCCGGGCGACCTAGCGGGACTCGGCGAGAGCCTTCTCGAACTCGGCGCGCTGGTCGCCCAGGATCTCGGGCCGGGTGCGGGCCTCTCGGTCCAGGTGCTCGAGCAGGGGCTCGAGCGTTGTCACGAACGCACGCGAGGCGTTGATCTCGACGGGCTTGCCGGACGGGTCGGTCCCGCTGACGGTCACCGCTGTGTTGGTCGCCGCCCCGAAGCCGCCGCTGGTGCCGATCTCGACCTGCGTGACGTCCTGGAAGCGCACCTGGGTGCGGACGTTGCCACCGAAGGTGCCGGTGACCGCGTCGTCGGAGACGTAGATGTGCAGCCGGTTGAAGAACCACGCGAGACCCAGGGGCAGCAGGACCACGAGCACCAGCAGAGCCGCGGCCATGACCCACGCGCCGACGGCCGGCCCGGTCTCCCGGACCGAGGCCGCCTTGCGCATCGCGAGGAACGTGGGCCACGCGAAGAACAGCGCACAGATCAGCCCGCCCCACACGAACAAACCGCGTTGAGGGAGCTCGGTCCCGAGTCCAGTCGACATGTGTGGGAAGCATAGTGTCGGGGGTACTAGCGAGGGGGGAGCACCGCGACCACGCGGGCTTGAAGGAGATTCCACAGATGAGTATGTCGCGACTGGAAGCCGTGCTGGCGTCCATCGACGAGAAGGCCGACAGTTCCTAGCGAGGCTGAGCCAGGCAGCCGAGTTCGCCTCGAAGAGTGAGCACCTCCAGGTGCCCGGCGAGTCGGGTGATGGTCTCGTGACCGTCGTGGTCGACGGATCGGCCCAGGTGATCGAGGTGCGCTTCGACGACGACTTCCACGCCGCTTCAGCCACTGAGCTCGGCGCCGACGTGATGGCCGCGCTGGCGCAGGCCCGGCGCCGGTTGAGCTTCCGGATCGACGAGCTCGGCACGGAGATCTACGGCGAGGAGTCGCCGGCCACGCGGATGTTCGTCGACAGCTACCGCGACCGCTTCGGCTACGAGGAGATGTGATCGCGACTTCATCCAGGGCCTGTTCTCCGACCTCGTCGGCGCTCTTGTCGACGAGGCAGCGAAGGCCGTCATGACCCTCGGCATCGCTGCTCCGGCCTGCCTGGCCGGCCTCATCGCCAAGGCGAAGTCGATCATCGAGAAGTGCCGCACCTTCATGAAGGCGCTGGCCTCCTCGCTCGACAAGATGGCGGCCCTGCTCGGCAAGATCAGTCCGGCCATGGAGTCGGCCACCAAGACGCTGTCGAAGTACGTCGTCGAGGGCGCCAGCCTGCCGGTCGAGACGGCCCTGGACTTCGGCTTCTCCATGGGCAAGGGCGCCACCGGCATCAACAACCCCTGATCGCCACTACTCCCGCTGAGTGCTCTCGTCCGAGTCCGCGTCACCGACGAACGTCGCGAACGCGTCGCGGTAGAGGATGTGTCAGCAGCGGGTCGATGGACCCGACTTGTCGAAGAGCTCTCGGTTGTCACGAGAGGTGTCCATCAGGGCCCTGTGGATGCGGGACACCGCCTTGTCGGTAGCGCTTGATAGACAGGGCCCATGCCCGACACCGAGACCGTGACTACCGCCGAGACGACGGCCGTACGCCGCGCTGCCGAGGAGCACCTGCGCGCGCTGGTGGGACGTGACGACGCCCGGCTGCGCGACGACCAGTGGTCGGCGATCGAGGCGCTCGCGGTCGACCGTCGCCGTTCGCTCGTGGTGCAGCGCACGGGCTGGGGCAAGTCGGCGGTCTACTTCGTCGCCACGTTGTTGCTGCGAGCGCAGGGGTCCGGGCCGACGATCATCGTGTCGCCGCTGCTTGCCCTGATGCGCAACCAGATCGCCGCCGCGGAGCGGGCCGGCATCCGGGCGGTCACGATCAACTCCACCAACATCGAGCAGTGGCAGCCGATTCACGACGCGATCAACGCCGGCGAGATCGACGTGCTCCTGGTGAGCCCGGAGCGGCTCAACAATCCGGGCTTCCGTGACGAGGTGCTGCCGCGGCTGGCGGCGACCGCCGGCCTGCTGGTGATCGACGAGGCGCACTGCATCTCCGACTGGGGCCACGACTTCCGGCCCGACTACCGGCGCATCCGCACCCTGCTCAACGACCTGCCCGCCGGCATCCCGGTGCTGGCCACGACGGCCACCGCCAACGCCCGGGTGACCGACGACGTGGCCGAGCAGCTGGGCAAGGACGTGCTCGTGCTGCGCGGCTCACTCGACCGCGAGTCGCTGCGGCTGGGCGTCGTCCGCCTCAAGACCGCCGAGCAGCGGCTCGCCTGGCTGGCCGACCACCTGGCCGAGCAGCCGGGGTCGGGCATCGTCTACTGCCTGACCGTCGCGCAGACGCAGGAGGTCGCCGACTACCTGCGCTCGCGCGGGCACGAGGTCGCGGCCTACTCCGGCCAGACCGAGACGACCGAGCGGCAGGCGCTCGAGCAGGCGCTGGTCGACGGCCGGGTCAAGGCGCTGATCGCGACGAGCGCGCTCGGAATGGGCTTCGACGCGAGCCTCGGGTTCGTCGTCAACCTCGGCGCACCGGCCTCTCCGGTGGCCTACTACCAGCAGGTCGGCCGTGCCGGCCGAGGCACCGATGACGCCACCGTCGTGCTGCTGCCGGCGATCGAGGACCGCGACATCTGGGCCTACTTCGGCTCGCTCGCGTTCCCTCGCGAGGAGCTCGTGCGGCAGACGCTCGAGGTGCTGGCCGGCTCACATAAGCCGCTGAGCACCGCGGCCCTGGAGACGTACGTCGAGCTCAACCGCAACCGGCTCGAGACGATGTTGAAGGTGCTCGACGTCGACGGCGCAGCCCGACGGGTGCAGGGCGGCTGGACCTCGACCGGGCAGCCGTGGACCTACGACGCCGACCGCTACGCCCGGGTCGCCGAGGCCCGCGAGCGCGAGCAGCAGGCGATGCTGGCCTACCTCGACACCGACCGGTGCCGCATGCAGTACCTCCGCGACCAGCTCGACGACCCCGCCTCCGAGCCGTGCGGCCGGTGCGACAACTGCGGCGGCATGACCCTGTCGAGCGCTGTCTCCGAGGCGTCTGTCTCCGAGGCGCACGAGCGGCTGAGCCGCCCGGGCGTCGTGCTGGAGCCGCGTAAGATGTGGCCGTCCGGGCTCGCCACCCTCGGCCTCGACCTCAAGGGCAAGATCTCCGGCGGCGCGGCAGAGGGCCGCACCATCGCCCGCCTCACCGACCTCGGCCACGGCCAGGCGTTGCGTGACCTGTTCCGACCCGGCGACGTGACGGACGGTCCGGTGCCGCCCCGCCTGGCTCGCGCCCTGCTCGAGGTGATGAAGGACTGGGCGGCCGAGTGGCCGGAGCGTCCGCAGGCGATCGCGCACGTCGAGTCCGCGACCCGGCCGACCCTGACCCGCGACCTGGCCGAGGGCATCTCCAGGGTCATGCAGATCCCGGTGGTCGGCCGCTACGCCATCGTCGACCCCGAAGTGCGCCCCGGGCAGGGTGCGATGAACTCCGCCCAGCGGGTCGCCGCCGTCAGCCGCCGGTTCGGCCTCGACGCCGACGTCCCCGCCGGCCCGGTGCTGCTCGTCGACGACCTCGTGGTCACCGGCTGGACGATGACCCTGGCCGCGCGAGCCCTCAAGGCGGCCGGCGCGACCGTCGTACTCCCGCTGGCGCTCGGGACGCAGAGCTGAGCCGTGGGCGGTCAGGTCTCAGACTGTTTCAGAACCCATAAGGTCGGCCAGGTCGACGATGTCGGTGTCGGCCGGTCGAGCGGCGTCGAGCTGCTCGTCGAAGCCGGCCAGCTCGTAGGCGTCGGAGGCCGGACCGTACGGGTTGTCTATCTTGAGGATCTGGTGCGGAGCGTTTGCCGAGATCCAGTACATGGGCGGCGGTATGTCGTGGCCTGACGTCTCGTGGAACAGCCACGCGTCGACGTCATTGATCACTTGGGGTTGTCCCGTCGCCTTCGAGCTGTCGGGCGAGCGCTTGGCCAGGCCGTCCAGGAACCTGCCCAGGTCGCAGAAGCGGCGGAAGGCCTTACCCATGTCGGCGGGGACGCTCACCCATCGGTCGTCCACGAGCGACATGACCTTGTCGGCACGAGCGCCCACCTGGCTACGCCAGAACGTCGCGTCAGGTTTCAGGAAGTACTCGTCGTCGACTCCGATCAGGTCGAAGGAGCCGGTGTCACCCAGTTGCAAGTTCCCGTGGCAGTCGCCGCGTTTGCTCAGTTGCATCTGCACGTCGATGCG
Organism: Nocardioides sp. InS609-2; assembly: GCF_023208195.1. NCBI lineage: Bacteria > Bacillati > Actinomycetota > Actinomycetes > Propionibacteriales > Nocardioidaceae > Nocardioides > Nocardioides sp. InS609-2. Next base: position 2,757,520 of record NZ_CP060034.1, read on the forward strand.
CTGCCCGTCGTCGGTGAACCATCCCGAGAGCCGGAGAGTCTCGAGCTCCGCCATGTCATCGAGAGCGGTGGCGTAGAACTCCGAGAGCTTCGGACGTGGCACGGGCTCGGTCGACTGCGCGGCTTCGTGGTCGGGCGCACCTCCGCCCGCACAGGCGGTGAAGCCGAGCATCAGCCCGGCAACCAGTGTGACCGTGCTGAACCGTCGCATGTGTCCCCCCGAAGATGTGTCGGTATGAGAACACACCCGGGTGTCCGGGGGACAGGCTTCGGCTACCGCGTCCTCACGTGGTCGTAGTAGTCGCGCGGCGTGCCGTCGCGGTCGATCAGCGACAGCAGCTTCAGGCCCGCGACCTCGACGGTGCGTGAGCTCACCCAGGCCAGCGCGATCGACGGGATCGCGACCAACACGGCGGTGAAGACGAAGAAGGCTCCCGGTCGGGCCTCGGGCAGCGCGCCGATGCTGCCGAGGAACCGCATCACGGGCTCGTGGATCAGGTAGATGCCGTACCCGAGTCCGCCGACCCAGGCCAGCGGCCTCCACTCGAGCGCGCGCGGCCACGGTCCGTCGTGCAGCACGATCGCGGCCATCGCGACGGTGATCGCCAGCGCGTACGCCGGGTGCCACCACTCGCCCGCGATGGTCTGCGGCCGGGTCGCCACCAGAGCGACGAGCGCGGCCAGACCGACGACGGCGAGCACGCCGCGCGCCCAGGCGCCGAGGCGGACACCGGCGGCCACGGCGACCGCGAGTGCGGTGCCGAGTCCGAAGGAGGCGCCCCGGGAGATCGGGGAGAACCACGTCGACCAGTTCTCGATCGGCGGCTGGCTGACCAGGATGTTCCAGGCGAGGTAGCCCAGGCCAGCGACGGTCAGGACGACCGGCAGCGCCGAGGCCACGGCCAGGTGACCGCGGCGGCTGCTCGCGCGGCGTACTCCTGCGGCCACGAGCGGCACGGACAGCGCCATCAGCGCGTAGAAGTGGAACTCCACGCCGAGCGACCACGCGGGGCCGATGGTCCAGAAGATGTAGTCGTCGCTGTAGACGTGGGTGAACGTCAGGTGCATCAGCAGGTCCTGCCAGTGCCCGGGCAACGACGGGTTGGTCGTGGTCCAGACGACGAGCACGACGACGTAGTAGAGCGGCAGCAACCGCGCCGTCCGTCGGAACAGCAGCACCCAGCCCGGCCGCTCGGGGCCGTTGCCGAGAGCCGCCCGGGCGACGGGCAGCCAGAGCACGAAGCCCGACAGGACGAAGAACATCTCGACGAACAGCTCGGTGCCGAGCATTGCCCGGTGGGCGCCGCCAGAAAACGGCCACACTCCGTCGGCGCCGGTGCCGGTGCGGTTGTGCTGGTAGGCGTGGAAGAACACGACGGCCAGCGCGGCGAGTCCGCGCAGCCAGCCGAGGGGGTAGGTCGTACGCGGGCCCGCTGTGGTCTGGACGGCGTCCGGACGGCGGGCGGTGAGATCGGTGGCGCTCATGCGGCCCCCTCCTCGGGAGCACCGATCGTGACGGTGGTGTCCCTGTCGTCTGTGGGCTTGTCATCGGAGCTGGCTGTGCTCTGCGCGGTGCGCGGAGTCACCACCCACTTGTGCTCCCCGCGCAGCTGCTTGAGGTGCGCAACACGGCTGATCAGGTTCTTGAACTCGGTGTAGGCGAGCAGGTTGGCTATCGCGGCGTACACGAACCAGCGCGGGTGCGCCTTCAGCTCGGGCGCCGACAGTCGCCAGGCCGCCAGCGTCTGGAGCGGCCCCGACACCGAGACGAACAGAGTGGCCAGCAAGAACAGCGGCGAGCTGAGGTCGAGCCCGCCGTCGCGCCAGGCTAGGAAGCCCAGCAGGGGCCACGCGGTCATCACGATCCACGGGTAGACCTCGCGCCACCCGAGCAGGTAGCTCACGCCGACCTTCTGGCGCAGACTCAGTCGCGGCGACTTCAGGACGGGCCACAGATGCCGGCACGACACCTGGAACCAGCCCTGCGCCCAGCGCATCCGCTGGCTCCACAGCGCGGAGACGGTGTCGGGCGCCAGCTCGCGGCTGATCAGCCCGGGGTCGTTGACCAGCCGGCCGCCGGCCTCCAGGACGCGCATCGAGGCCTCGATGTCCTCGGTGAGGTACGACGCGCGCAGCCGGATCCGCTCCAGCGCGGCGGCACGCCAGTAGCCGTTGGACCCGCCGAAGACGCCGAACCCGTGCAGCGCTGCGCGACCCGGGTGCGAGACGGCGTAGATCTGCTCGAACTCGACCGCGATCAGCCGGGTCAGCCACGAGTCGCCCGCGTTGCGGATCACGCAGTGCCCCTGGACGACGTCGGCGCCGTCGGCGATCCAGCGCCATGCGCGGTCGAACGCGCCCGGCATCGGGTGGTGGTCGGCGTCGAAGATGCCGACGAACTCGCCGTCGGCCACCCGGAGGGCGGCGTTGACGTTCTGCGCCTTGGACGTGCTGTCGTGCACCTTGACGATGGTCAGCGCGTCGTGCTCCGCGGCCATCGCCTCGAGCTCCGCCTCGACGGTCATCGGGGCGGGCGTGTTGTAGGCGAGCACGACCTGGAGCCCGCCGTCGTACTGCTGGCGGAGGAAGTGTTGCAGCGTCTCGACGATCGAGTCGGCCTCGTTCGGCAGGTACGCCGCGATCAGGGCGCTGGCACGCGGCGCGGGGCCCTCGGGGACGTCGGGAACGCGCGGCGGATCGAGGGCGTGCGCGCTCTCTGCCCAGATGGTGGCGGCCGTGACGAGCAGGGCCCCGACCAGCGCCCAGTACAGGCCGCCGGACAGGTCGAGGCCGAACCGGTACGCCGCCACGAGGGCGAAGAACGGAAGCAGCACGCTGCCGACGGTGGCGGCGATGACCTGCCGGCTGCCGGTCCACCAGCTGACGTGCGGCTGGCGGTCGCGCACGTGCACGCCCTGCTGCCGGGGCTGGAGGTCGCGCTGGGACACGGACTCGGCGGCCGCCTTGGCGGCCTGCTCGCGGGCCTCGTCGGGGCCCTGCTTGGCGGTGATCGGCGCCCAGCCGACGCCGAGGTCCACAACGCCGGCGTGGAAGCCGAGCCGGTCGAAGACCTCGATCGCGTGGTAGGCCATCTCCTGCAGCCGCACGGGCTTGGCGGCCCGGTCGGCGCGCCGGAGGCGGAAGACGAGCCGGCCGTCGTCGGTGGCGGTGACGACTTCGTCGCGCTGGAGGTACGCCGCCAGCAGGTGGGCGGCTTCGTCGGCCACGGCCTCGGGGGCGCGGGCGTAGGCGGTCACGTCGTGGCCCTGCTCGTGCCCGGGCTCGGCCCAGGCGGGGACGATGACCGCGACGATCTCGCGACGCAGCGGGCGCCGGCGCCGGGGCCGCAGCACGTCGTCGTGCGAACCGACGCGGCTGGCGACGGCTCGGGCCTGTTCGAGGGGACTGCGGGGAAGGGCTCTTCGGGACAGCGTCGTTCGGGGAGGGGAAATCAGGGACACATCGGACCTCTCGGACACGGATCGGTCGATCTGGCGATCGGGGTGAGGGGCGGGCGCGCGCACTGCGTGAGGCGCGGGGCCGGATCAGAAGCCTCCGGCGGGGCGAGCTACCCACCGTGCCGAGAATGGGGTGCCGGATTCAAGTCGAGGGCGCGTGTTCCGGGCACGGCCCCGCCTGAGCGGCCGCTAGGTGTGTGCAGCGCCACCAAATGCAGCACGGCCGCCCACCGGAAACCGGGGGCGGCCGTGACGGTTGTCGCTGGACTGGGCTCAGTGCCCCATCATCGCGGCCGGGTCGACCGGGGCGACCTTCTTACGAGGCAGGAACGCCGCCGGGATCAGGCAGCAGGCGACCAGGATCGTGGCGACGATGAAGACCGTCGCGAACGAGTCGGCCATGTCGCCGGGCACCTGGGCCAGGACACCGTTGAGCAGATCGGGAGCGAGGCCGAACTTCTCGAGCACCGCAGCCACGGCACCCTGGTCGTCACCGGCGGCCCTGACGGCGCCGGCGACGGTGACGGAGTCCTTGCAGGAACGAACTGTCGGCGGGGAGCGTTAGCGTCAGGGTCCCCACTCCAGCCGAGAGGTCTCCTGCGTGAGCTTCGTCCCCGTCACCGGCGCCGCCACCTTCTTGTCCGGCGAGCCGCCACGCGACGGGGTCGTGGAGTTCCGCGACGACCGGCGCACCGTCAGCCTGCCCGTGCGGGCGGCCCTGCCGGTGCTGACCAAGGCGCAGGCCGGCGACCAGACCCACCCGAGCGTGCGGCTGCTCGCCGGGGCCGCGCTGCTCGGCATGCGGCTGGTGGCGGCCGGCAAGTTCCAGCCCGATCCGGAGCAGGGGCGCTGGCGGCCGGTCGGGCTGGGGTCCGACGACGAGGAACGCATCTCCCGGCTCGGTGTCTCCCTCGCGTACGGCGAGCTCGACGCCGCCGGGGCCGAGGGCATCGCCCGCCGGATGATCGACGCGGTGGTCGACGCGATGCCGCGCAGCGCCCCGCACGCCCGGTCGACCGAGCGGGCCCGGCTGGTCCAGCGCGCCGAACCCCTCGGCGACTACGCCAACCGTCTCCAGGCCCGGCTCGCCAAGCACCGCACCGCGGTGCCCGACAACCGGCCCCAGCTGGTCAGCCTCTCGCTGCGCGTCGAGGCCGCCGACGAGGAGCTGACGGCCGGCACGGTCCGGCTGGTGCTGCAGGTGCACGACGAGCGCAACCCGCTGCACGTCTCCGACGCCGGGGTGTTGTTCACCGAGTCCGGGCCCGATGCCAGCCACGGGTTCGGTGACCGGGCCCGCACCCACGCCAGCGTTGCCCTGCGGGCCGCGGCCGACGCGTGGCCGGTGCTGGAGCGGTTCCTCGAGCTGCGCGTGCCCGACCAGCTCACCCTCGACACCGACGAGCTGGTCAGCCTCCTCGACGACGGAGTCGGAGCCCTCGAGCAGCGCGGCATCAGTGTGCTGTGGCCCCGGAGCCTGGGCCGCGACCTCACCGCCACCGCCGTACTCGACCACAAGCGCGCGCCCGGCAAGCGCGAGGAGCCCTTGCAGACAGGGGTGTTCGGGGCCGACGCGCTGTTCTCGTTCGACTGGCAGATCGCGCTGCACGGCGAGCCGCTCAGCGAGGACGAGATGGCGCAGCTCGCGAAGGCAGCCAGCCCGATGCTCAAGCTGCGCGACAACTGGGTGATCGTCGACCCGCGCATCGCACGCAAGGCGAAGAAGCGACTGGTTCGCACCGTCAAGCCCGTGCAGGCGCTGGCGGCCGCACTGACCGGGGTCGCCGAGATCGAGGACATGCCCGAGCAGGTCATCGTCGGCGCCTCGCTGCTCAAGGTGCGCGAGCGGCTGGTCAACGCGGCGACCCGCGAGCCGGTCGAGATCCCGCCGGCGTTGCGAGCCGAGCTGCGCGACTATCAGAAGCACGGGCTGACCTGGCTCGCCGAGCTGACGTCGCTCGGCCTCGGCGCGTGCCTGGCCGACGACATGGGGCTCGGCAAGACCGTCACCCTGATCGCGCTGCACCTGCACCGTGGGTCCGGGCCCACGCTGGTCGTCTGCCCGGCCTCCCTGCTCGGCAACTGGGAGGCCGAGATCCGGCGCTTCGCCCCCGGTGTCGTCGTACGCCGCCACCACGGCGCCGGCCGCGACCTCGACGGCGTGACCGAAGGGTTCGTGCTGACCACCTACGGCACGATGCGCAACGACGCGGCCGCGCTCGACCAGGTCGGCTTCGACATGGTCGTGGCTGACGAGGCGCAGCACGTCAAGAACCCGCGATCGTCCACTGCCCAGGCCCTGCGTGCGGTCCGCAGCCGGGCGCGGGTGGCGCTGACCGGCACCCCGGTCGAGAACAACCTGACCGAGCTCTGGGCGATCCTCGACTGGGCGACGCCCGGCCTGCTCGGCAGCCGCAACGCGTTCCGCAAGGTGTGGGCCGCGCCGATCGAGGGTGGTGTCGACCCCGACAAGGCGCGCCAGTTCGCCGACCTGATCGGGCCGTTCCTCCTGCGCAGACGCAAGTCCGACCCGGGCATCGCGCCCGAGCTGCCAGCCAAGACCGAGACCGACCACCTGCTCGGCCTGACCCGAGAGCAGGTCGTGCTGTACGAGTCGTTCGTGCGCGACTGCATGGAGCGCATCGAGCGCGCCGACGAGGACGTTCGCCGCGGCCTGGTGCTCAAGATGCTCACGGGGCTCAAGCAGATCTGCAACCACCCGGCGCACTTCCTCAAGCAGGCCAACCCGCGGCTGGCCGGGCGCTCCGAGAAGCTCGATCTGCTCGACGAGGTGCTCGGCACCGTGCTCGCCGAGGACGGTGCCGTGCTCGTCTTCACCCAGTACGTCGCCATGGCGAGGCTGCTCGAGCGCCACCTCGTCACGGCCGGCGTACCCCACCAGTTCCTGCACGGCGGCACGACCGTCCGAGAGCGGGAAAGGATGGTTGCGCGGTTCCAGGCGGGTGAGATGCCGGTCTTCCTGCTGTCGCTGAAGGCCGGTGGCACCGGCCTCAACCTCACGCGCGCCGACCACGTCGTGCACATCGACCGCTGGTGGAACCCCGCCGTGGAGGACCAGGCGACCGACCGCGCCTACCGGATCGGCCAGACCAAGCCCGTGCAGGTGCACCGGCTCGTCACGCAGGGCACGATTGAGGACAAGATCGCCGAGCTGCTGACCCGCAAGCGCGCGCTGGCCGACTCCGTGCTCGCGCGCGGTGAGGCGGGGCTGACCGAGCTGTCCAACTCCGAGCTGCGTGACCTCGTGGAGCTGCGGCCGCAGGCCGAGTCGTCCCTGGTCGACACATGAGCGCGGTCACCCACCCCCGCTTCCGGCCGCGGTCGGGCGGGCGCGGGTCGACCTGGTGGAGCAAGGCCTGGGGGCGCACCATCGAGGAGTCGGCCTACTCCGTCGAGGACCTCCGCGCCGGCAAGGCACTCGCCAGACGCGCGGCGGTCGGGCACATCGTGGTCTCCGAAGGCCGGTTCGTGGCGCCGGTCGACGAGGGTGACGACACGTTCACGGTCGAGGGCGGGGTCGAACGGCTCGACGATGCGGCCACCGCGATGCTGGTCGACGTGGTCGCAGCCGGCGCCGGCCGCATCGCGAGCCTGATGGCGGGCGACCTGCCACACCCGTTCGTCGAGGCGGTCGAGGAGTCGGGCGTCGAGCTGCTGCCGTTCGCGGGCGAGCTGTCGTGGACCTGCTCGTGCTCGGCCTGGATGGACCCGTGCCGGCACGCGCTGGCCGTCGGCACCCAGGTCGGCTGGCTGGTGGCGGCCGACCCGTTCGTGCTGATCCTGCTGCGGGGTCTGGCGCGCGACGAGCTGCTGGCGCGGTTGCAGAGCCTGGGCTCGGCGGCCGACTCGGCCGAGCCCGGCGTGGCCGTCGACGACCTCGACACGGGCCTCGACGCCGCGCTGCGGGCGGCGCGGATCCTCGAGGTGTCCGAGGACCCCGACCGCGGGATCGACCACCTCGTCTGAGTGTTGAAGGGCAGTCAGGCGTTGCTCAGGGCCTGAGGACAGCACCGAGACCGCGAAGGCGAGGCTAATCGTCCCCAAGCTGGCGGATACCGGCCGCCTCAGAACCACTCCACAACGGCATGCCGACGGAGCCATACCCTTGAACAGGACTCACAGAGACCATATCGGGCCTCGACACGAGCGTCTCCGTGCGGTGGGACTGTCGCTAAACCCGGAAACACAGGATTCTTGAGTCGTCGTACGGGCGCTCGATTGTCAGCTGACCTCGGACCCAGGGTGGCAATCTAAAGCGAGACCCACTGTGCGGGGCGTTGCGTGGTCGCAACCTAGGCTGCGAGCGTTGGTCCGGGATTTCCTCCAGGGTCGTGCGGATCGGAGGTTTGCGGTGTCTGTTGTTCTGCATCCGGATGTGGCTGTTGCGGTGAGGGCGTCTGATCTATTCGGTGCGGAGCAGTTGGCCATGGAGTCGGAGCCCGACAATGTCGACTACGGTGCCGTGGTTTCCGTCACCGGCGAGACGCGGTTTCGCGTAGGCAAGCTCACGCCGCGGAAGGTGGGATTGTTCGTCACGGTGTGGCGGCGTGCTGCTGATGGTTCGACCGAGCCGTTGTCGGCCGGGGACGGTGCGCGATCGTTGGTGATCACCGTTCGAGAGGGCGACGGTTTCGGGTTGTTCGTTTTTCCGAAGAGTGCGCTCGTGGAGCACGGGATCGTTTCGGTTGACGGGGTGGGTGGGAAGCGCGGGTTTCGCGTGTACCCGCCGTGGTCATCGACGGCGAACTCGCAAGCGAAGCGGTCTCAGTGGTGGCAATGCGAGTTCTTCCTCGACCTGAATGGCGGGGAAATCGACGCGGAAAGGGCACGCCGCCTCTTTGAGGCGGTCTAGTTGATTTCAGCACGTTGGAAAGCGGAGTCGTTCCGGTTCTCGATACCTTCATAGCGGCTGGAACGACCGCGCCCACCCCTTCGTCTGGACCAAGACCGCCGAACAGATCATTTCGTGCTGATCCTCTTGCGGGGCCTGGCGCGCGACGACCTGCTGGCTCGGCTCCAGGCGCTGGGCTCACCCGCGGATCCCGAGACGGGCGGGGCGGTCGACGACCTCGACACCGGCCTCGACGCGGCGCTGCGGGCGGCCCGGATCCTCGAGGTGTCCGACGACCCCGATCGGGCGATCGATCACCTGGTCTGAGGCTCGACGCCCAGGGCGGCGAGGGCCATCGTCGGCAGCAGTTCGCGCATGGCCTCCTCGGGCAGCAGCCCGCTGTGCGGGGTCGAGTTGATCAGCCCGAACACCACGTGCGCCATCGCGCGGGCCCGGTCGAGCGGCATGCCGGGGTGCAGTTTGCGCAGCTGCGCGGCCCACAGGTCGACGTACTCCCGCTGGAGCGACCGCACCTCCTCCCGTGCGTCGTCGGGCAGTGACTCCCAGTCGCGGTCCTGGACGATGATCAGCGGCTTGTGGCGCAGCGCGAAGTCGGTGTGCCAGTCGACGAGCGCACGCAGAGAGTCACCCGGGCCGTGGTTGCCGACCCGCTCGCTGCCCACCCGCAGCAGCTCCTTGGAGATCGACACCAGCATCTCCGCGAGTACGGCGTCCTTGGAGGCGAAGTGCTTGTAGATCGCCGGCCCGGAGATCCCGCAGGCCGCACCCAGGTCGGCGATGGAGACGCCGTGGAAGCCCCGCGCCGCGAACAGGTCGGCGGCGGTGTCGAGGATCTGCTCGCGGCGGCTGCTCACCCGCTCAGGTTAGCGGTCACTAACCGGGCTTCGCGGGGTAGTCCGGGGCAAAATGCACCTCGGGTGGCCGGTGGAGGTATGAATTGCCCCGGACTACCTCCCCGGCGGATGGCGGTTCAGGTTAACGAACGCTAACCTTGCGGACATGGCGGATGGTCTGAGGGAGCTCGTCGACGAGCTGCGCGAGAAGCTGGCGGTCGCCCGTCAGGGTGGCTCCGAGAGTGCACGCAAGAAGCACACCGACCGCGGCAAGCTGCTGGTGCGCGACCGGGTCGACCGGCTGCTCGACCCGGGCAGCCCGTTCCTCGAGCTGAGCCCGCTCGCGGCGTACGGCATGTACGGCCGCGACGAGGGCGACGCCAACGCCGTGCCGAGCGCCAGCATCGTCACGGGCATCGGCCGGGTGAACGGCCGCGAGTGCATGGTGATCGCCAACGACGCGACGGTGAAGGGCGGCACCTACTACCCGATCACCGTCAAGAAGCACCTGCGCGCGCAGACCATCGCGTCCGACAACTTCCTGCCGTGCATCGCGCTGGTCGACTCGGGTGGTGCGTTCCTGCCGATGCAGGACGACGTCTTCCCCGACCGCGAGCACTTCGGCCGGATCTTCTACAACCAGGCCAACCTGTCGGCGCGCGGCATCCCGCAGATCGCCAGCGTGATGGGGTCCTGCACCGCCGGCGGCGCCTACGTGCCGGCGATGTCCGACGAGACCGTCATCGTCAAGAACCAGGGCACGATCTTCCTTGGCGGCCCGCCGTTGGTGAAGGCCGCGACCGGTGAGGTCGTCACCGCCGAGGAGCTCGGCGGCGGTGACGTGCACGCCCGCACCTCCGGCGTCGTCGACCACCTGGCCGACGACGACGCGCACGCGCTCGACATCGTGCGTGGCATCGTCGACACGCTGCCGCGGCACGGCTCTCGCTACGAGGGCTACGTCGCTCCCGACGTGGCCGACGTCGAGGAGCCACTCGAGGACCCCGCCACCCTCTACGACGTCATCCCTGCCGACACCCGCACGCCGTACGACGTGCGCGAGGTTATCCGCCGCATCGTCGACGGCAGCAGCCTGCACGAGTTCAAGAAGCTGTACGGCGAGACGCTGGTCTGCGGCTTCGCGCGCATCCACGGCCACCAGGTCGGCATCATCGCCAACAATGGCATCCTGTTCAGCGAGTCGGCGCTCAAGGGCGCGCACTTCATCGAGCTGTGCAACCAGCGCGGCATCCCGCTGCTGTTCCTGCAGAACATCACCGGCTTCATGGTCGGCCGCGAGTACGAGAACCGCGGCATCGCGCGCGACGGCGCCAAGCTCGTCACGGCGGTGGCGTGCAGCGTCGTACCCAAGTTCACCGTTGTCATCGGCGGCTCGTTCGGCGCCGGCAACTACGGCATGTGCGGTCGGGCCTACGACCCGCGGTTCCTGTGGATGTGGCCTAACGCGCGCATCTCCGTGATGGGTGGGGAGCAGGCCGCGTCCGTGCTCGCAACCGTGCGCCGCGACGGCATCGAGCGCTCCGGCGAGCAGTGGAGCGCCGAGGACGAGGAGGCGTTCAAGGCGCCGATCCGCGACACCTACGAGCACCAGGGCTCGCCGTACTACTCGACGGCCCGCCTCTGGGACGACGGCATCATCGACCCGGCCGACACCCGCCGCGTCGTCGGCATGGGGCTGGCGGTCGCCGCCAACTCCCCGATCCCGGCGCCGTCGTACGGCGTCTTCCGGATGTGAGCTCACCCCATGACGTTCATCGCTCCCCCGCTTCGCTCCTCCACGAACAACGCCACGGGGACCCCGAGCCTTCAGGGAAAGGTCTGCTCGTCATGAAATCGCTCCTGGTCGCCAACCGTGGAGAGATCGCCCTGCGCGTCTTCCGCACCGCGCAGCGGATGAGCATCCACACCATCGCGATCCACACCGACCTCGACGCCGGGGCGCCGCACGTCGTCGCCGCCGACCTCGCGATGCGGGTCGACAGCTACCTCGACATCGACGCCGTCGTTGCCGCCGCGCGAGAGAGCGGCGCCGACGCGGTGCACCCGGGCTACGGTTTCCTCTCCGAGCGGGCGGCCTTCGCGCGTGCGCTCGAGACGGCTGGCATCAAGCTCGTCGGCCCGTCGTCCGAGGTGATGGACAAGATGGGCCGCAAGGACGCCGCCCGCGAGATCGCGCTGGCGGCCGGGGTGCCGGTCGTGCCGGCGTACTCCCTCGACGACGACCCGTCGACGTTCGCCTACCCGGTCCTGGTCAAGGCAGCGGCCGGCGGTGGTGGCAAGGGCATGCGCATCGTGCGCGCGGCCGCCGACTTCGTCGAGTCGATGGCGTCGGCCAAGCGTGAGGCCAGCTCGGCGTTCGGCGACGACACGATCCTGGTCGAGAAATACGTGCAGAGCGGCCGCCACATCGAGGTCCAGGTGATGGCCGACGGGCACGGCAACGTCGTCCACCTCTTCGAACGCGACTGCTCCACCCAGCGCCGGCACCAGAAGGTGCTCGAGGAGGCCCCCGCGCCCACGATCACCGACGCGCAGCGCCAGCAGGTGACCTCGTCCGCCGTCGCCCTGGCCCGCGAGGTCGGCTACGAGAACGCCGGCACCGTGGAGTTCCTGCTCGATGCCGATACGGGCGAGACGTACTTCCTGGAGATGAACACCCGCCTCCAGGTCGAGCACCCCGTCACCGAGATGGTGACTGGCCTCGACCTCGTCGAGCTCCAGCTGCGGGTGGCCGACGGCGAGCCGCTGCCGGTCAGCCAGGACGACGTACGCCTCGATGGGCACGCCATCGAGGCCCGGGTCTATGCGGAGGACTCCTTCGGCGGGTTCCTGCCGCAGGCCGGGGCGACGAGCATCGTGAGATGGCCTTCCGGCAAGGGAGTGCGCGTCGACCATGCGCTCGAGTCCAACCAGGTCGTGAGTACGGCGTACGACCCGATGCTGGGCAAGGTCATCGCCCACGGGCCCGACCGCGAGAGTGCCCGGCAGGCACTGGTCGCAGCCCTCGACGACACCTCCATCCTCGGGCTCACGACCAACGCCGGCTTCCTGCGGGCGCTGGTGGCGAGCGACGAGTTCCGCGACGCCGCGATTGATACGGCCTGGCTCGACCGGGTCGACATCGGCACCGACGTGCCCGCGCCAGGCGACGACCTGCCCCGACTGCTGGTCTCCTGGGTCTCGGCGATGATCACCTCGATGGACAGGGGCCATGCGTTCCAGGCCGACGGCTTCCGGCTCGGCGGCCCGCCCGCGCCGACCCTGGTCGAGCTCGACCGTCCCGTGGTCGTCGACCGCGCGGCCGGCACCGTCGACGGCGTGCCCGTTCGGCAGCTCTCCGCCGACAACCACGTGCTCGACGCGATCGTCGACGGACGCCGCGTGCGCGCGGTGGTCAACGTGCAGCCGCACGTCATGGAGGTGGCCTGGGAGGGCCAGCGCCACGTCTTCGTCCGGCCCGACCGCCTCGCCGACACGGTCGAGGTCGGCGACGGGTCGATCACCGCCCCGATGCCCGGCACCGTGCTCGACGTCCGGGTCACGGTCGGCCAGGAGGTCGCCGAGGGCGACGTACTCGGTGCGATGGAGGCGATGAAGATGGAGCTGACCCTCAAGGCGCCGTTCGCCGGCACGATCAGCGAGGTCGACGCCGTCGTGGGCCAGCAGGTCTCGCTCGGCGCCACGCTCTTCGTCGTCGAAGAAGTGGAAGGTGTCGACCAATGAGCCTCCCGACGCGCGTCACGATCTACGAGGTCGGCCCGCGCGACGGCCTCCAGAACGAGAAGACCGTCGTCCCGGCCGGCGTGAAGGTGGAGTTCATCCGCAGGCTGGTCGCGGCCGGGCTGCCGATCGTCGAGGCCACCAGCTTCGTGCACCCGAAGTGGGTCCCGCAGCTCGCCGACGCCGCCGAGGTGATGACGACCCTGGGTGACGAGGGCCGCGACCTGCCGGTGCTCGTGCCCAACGAGCGCGGCCTCGACCGTGCGCTCGAGCTCGGCCTGAAGCACATCGCCATCTTCGGCTCCGCGACCGAGACCTTCGCGCAGAAGAACCTCAACCGCAGCCTCGACGAGCAGTTCGCGATGTTCGAGCCGACCGTACGGCGCGCCCGCGAGGCCGGTCTCGACGTGCGCGCCTACGTCTCCATGTGCTTCGGCGACCCGTGGGAGGGCGACGTACCCGTCGAGCAGGTCGTCTCCGTCGGCAAGCGCCTCTTCGACCTCGGCGCCGGCCAGCTCAGCCTCGGCGACACCATCGGCGTCGGCACGGCCGGTCACGTCAAGCAGCTCATCGGTGCGTTCGGCGAGGCCGGCATGGGCACCGACCAGCTCGCGATGCACTTCCACGACACCTACGGCCAGGCCCTCGCCAACGCCTACTCCGCGCTGCAGGAGGGCATCACCACCTTCGACGCCAGCGCCGGCGGGCTCGGCGGCTGCCCCTACGCCAAGAGCGCCACCGGCAACCTCGCCACCGAGGACCTCGTCTGGATGCTCACCGGCCTCGGCATCGAGCATGGGGTCGACCTCGACGCCGTCGTCGCCACCAGCGCGTGGATGGCGGGCCACCTCGGCCGGCCGAGCCCGTCGGCCGTCGTACGCGCGCTCACCTCCCCCGCTGGTTGAGGTGCGAGCGCAGCGAGGATCCGACCTCCTAGACTCACGCGCATGAGCCGGGCCGTCTATCTGCACGTCGGAGCGCCGAAGACGGGCACGACGTACCTCCAGGACCGGCTGATGCTCAACGCCGAATCGCTGGCCGCGCACGGGGTGACGATCCCGACCAAGAACCGCTTCGTCGACGCCGACCTGTTCCACTTCCGGGCCGCGCTTGACCTGCTCGGCCAGGACTGGGGCGGCGACCCCGGGCACGCCGACGGCAGCTGGGACTCGATGGTGCGTCGGGTACGACGCGCGCCGGGCGCCGCGATCATCAGCCACGAGATCCTCGGCGCTGCGAAGCCCGACAAGATCGCGAAGGCGATGAACGACTTCGCCGGCTGTGAGGTGCACGTCGTCTACTCCGCGCGTGACCTTGGCCGCCAGCTGCCGGCTGCCTGGCAGGAGTCGATCAAGCAGGGTCGCAAGTGGACGTTCCGGCGTTTCCTCAACAAGGTCGAGCGCGGCGAGACGTGGTTCCAGAAGGCCCTCGACCTGCCGACCGTGCTCAACAACTGGAGCGTGAAGCTGCCGCCCGAGCGCGTGCACGTCGTCACCGTGCCGCACGACCGCGGCCAGGACGAGCTGTGGCAGCGGTTCGCCGAGGCATTCTCGATCGACCCCGCGTGGGCGCCCAAGGACAGCGAGCGTGCCAATCGTTCGCTCGGCATCGCCGAGACGCAGCTGATCCGCCGGCTCAACCGTCGCCTCGAGCTGTCGGTTCGCCGCGAGCAGACCTACGACGCGCTGATCCGCGAGCTGCTGGCCCAGCGTGAGCTGGTGAGCCGCGAGTCCGTGCCGGTGCGGCTGCCGCCCTCGCGCTTCGAGTGGGCCGACCAGCAGGCCGACCTCTGGATCGACTGGGTCAAGGGCAGCGGCGTGCACGTCGTCGGGGACGTCGACGACCTCCGCCCGCGCCGCCCACCCGAGGGCACCCAGTGGCGCGACCCCGACCGGGTCGGCGCCAAGCTCCAGCTCGACGCAGCACTCGACGCCCTGAGCGTGATGACCCGCGAGGCCGCCGCGCGACCCGACCCCGAGCGTGCGCTGGGCTACCGGATCCGCGAGAACAGCAAGCGCTTGCGGCGCCGATGAGCCAGACCGACCAGACCGGGAGCACCGGCCTCGACCGGGCCTGGGGCTGGGTCGAGCACCTGCGCGCTGGCGGCACCACCGGCTGGCGCGATTGGCGTACGACGACGGCGCCGAACTCTGGGCACGGCCGCGTCGTACCCGGAGCCCAACAGCTGGAGCTGCTCCGCCGGGTCAACGCCGTCGCGCGCCCGGCCCCAGGGCTGGCCGAACGCATCCTCGGCGCCAGCGCGCCCGGCCGCGGGCGACCCGACCTCGAGCTGGTGGGAGCCGCAGAGGAGTCGCCGTTCGGAGCCCGACCCGTCGACCCGGGTGACCTCGGCGACCACGAGCTGCTGCGCGTCGCGGCCCACCTCATCGCCGAGGACGTCGCCGCTGCGGGCGTCCCGACCGACCGCGAGCCGGCCATGCCGAGGCCGTGGCGCAAGCGCTACCGGCTGGTGGGCGACCCGCTGCTGAGCGATCCGGTACGGCGCCACCTCATCGCCCGCGGCCACCCTCCGCGTCCCAAGGGCGACATCATCGTGGTCGGCGCCGATCTCGGCCAGATGCTCTCCGACGCCTGGACCGCCCGCTGCTTCGGGCAGGGTGCGATGCCGTGGCCCGACTTCGTCGACACCTGGCGCCAGCGGCGCCGGCTGCCTCCGCGCATCGACCTGCCGCGCCTCGCCGCGACCTGGGCCGAGCGCCGCGGCGCCGACCGGGTGCACATCGTGCTCGAGCCGGCCGCCCTGCGCGGGCGCGTCGGCGTACGCCGTCTCCCGAGGCCGGAGACCCGGTCGGCCGACGCCGCCGAGCTGGCCAGGCGGGTGGCCGCGATGCTCGGGCTGATGGTGACCCCGCCGGTGCGGGGTGAGCTGATGATGGGCACGTTCTGGCCGCGCCTCGCCGACGCGCCCGGGCGACCGGCCGGCGTACCCGCTGAGCTGCACGGGTGGCTGACCACCCGCGCGACGGCGATGGCCACGGAGCTGCGTCGCGCTGGATACCCTGTGCACGGCGACCTGGAGGCACTCGTGCCCTCGCTGGTCAAGGAGCCTTCGCTGCCGACCACCGGCGGCGCGCTCGAGCTGGCGGTCCGGACGCTGCTGGGTGCTGGCGCCGAGACGGCCACAAGAGACGCGGAAGGGGTGGCGCGGTGAGCAAGCGGGTGCTGGTGCACGTCGGCACTCCCAAGACCGGCACCTCGCACCTCCAGGACGTGCTGCACCGCAACCGTGAACGCCTCGCGACGCACGGCATCCTCTACCCGGCTGAGCGCTTCGACGAGCACTTCCTGGCTGCGCTCGACCTGATGAAGCTGACCTGGGGCGGCCTCGAGCTCCAGGCCGTCGGCGCCTGGGACCGCTTGGCCGCCGACGTCCGCGCCTGGCCCGGCACCTCGGTCGTCAGCCACGAGATCCTCGCGACCGCGTCGCGCACCCAGGTCGACCGGGCGCTCACCTCGCTGGGAGCTGATGACGGCGCCGAGATACACCTGATCCTGTCCGTGCGCGATCTCGTCCGGCAGATCCCGGCCGAGTGGCAGGAGAACGTCAAGCACCGCAGCGTCATCACCTACGAGCGCTTCCTCGAGGTCATCACCGACCCCGAGCGCGACAGCCGCATCGGCACGTGGTTCTGGGGTGTCCAGGAGATCCCCGACATCATCAACCGCTGGGGCGCGGCGATCCCGCCCGACCGCATCCACCTCGTCACCGTGCCCGCTCCGGGTGCGCCGCGCGACGAGCTGTGGCGCCGGTTCAGCCTCGCCTTCGGCCTCGACGGGCTCGACCTCGACCTGACACCCGAGCGCGCCAACCCCTCCCTCGGCGTGCCCGAGACCGCGCTCGTACGCCGCATCAACCGCAAGATCATCAAGGTCGTCGACCCCGGTGACTACCGCCCGCTGGTGCGCGAGCTGCTCGCCCACCAGACGCTGTCGAGCCGTGGTCGCTCGTCCCGGCTGGCGCTGCCGCCGCACCTGCACACCTGGGCGCAGGAGGTCTCGCAGCGCTGGGTCGACGACATCGAGAAGCAGGGGTACGACGTCATCGGCGATGTCGCCGACCTGATCGGACCGCCGCCGCCCACGTCGTACGCCGACCCCGACCACCCCGACGAGGGTGAGGTGGCGTCGGCCGCGCTCGACTCGATCAAGGCGCTGCTCGTCGAGACCACCCGGCTGCGGCGCGTCGAGGAGGACCTCCATCGCGAGCTGTCCGACACCCGCTCACAGCTCGAGCGGGCCTATCTGCGGCCGACGTACAGGATGCGCGAGAAGCTCGTACGACGCCTCGAGACCGGACGCGTCGGGCGGATCGGGCTCGGCGCCTACCGCCGGTTGCGCGGCAGGAGCTCGCGCTCGGCGTAGCGGCCGATGCGCCAGGTGGCGAAGCCGTCGGCGCCTGCGCCGACCAGTCCGCCGACGACGGGCACGCGGCGGCCGATCGTGGTCGCCAGCTTCTTGCCCGCCACCCGGGCGATCAGGTCGGAGGCGACGACGGCAGCGATGACCGTGTCGAGGTGCGGGTCGTGGGCCGGCGCGGTGGCCAGCGCCATCGGCGGGGCCGGCAGCTTCTTCTTCTTCACCATCTCGGCGACCTGCTCGTCGCCGAGGAGGCAGGCGAGGATCGCATTGCGGACCTTGGGGTCGTCGAGGTCGTAGCCGCGCAGGTGTGCGATGCCGGCGATCATCCGGCACTGCACAAGCGCCAGGCCGGAGATGTTCGCCGGGATCGTCAGGGTCGCGGTGACCAGCCCGCCGATGTTGGTCACGAAGCCCTGGGCGCCGGCGTACCGGACGTGGTTCTCGATCACTTCGTGGATGGCCCGGTCGACGTTGCCCTTCTGCTCGGCCAGCTGCTTGTCGGCCGCCTTGGCGGCGGGCGGGAGCGGTCCGATGCCGGCGATTGCGCGCGACAGCGCCTCGCGGACGAAGCCGGTGGTCAGCCCCGGAGCCAGCTCGGTGATCCGAGGGGCCAGGCTCTTGCCGATGTTCGAGGAGACACCCATGCCGCCAGCCTACGGGGCACTACGGTGAGGCCGTGCCCGTCGAACCCGCTGTCAGCCCGTGGCAGCTGCCGGGCCTGGGGGAGATGGACCCCGACGACGACCTGGTCGCGATCGGCGCCGACCTCGAGCCGGGCACCCTCCTCGCCGCCTACCGGCAGGGGCTGTTCCCGATGCCGATCGGGCGGCCGCACGATCCGCCGTACTGGTTCTGCCCCGTACGACGCGGCGTGCTCGAGCTCGCCGACCTGCGCGTGACGCGGTCGCTGCGCCGGGCCTGCCCCACGTACGAGATCCGTGTCGACACCGCCTGCGCGGAGGTCATCGACGCCTGCGCCGATCCGACCCGGCCGGACGGCTGGATCGACGCCGACATCCGGGCGGCGTACCTCCGGCTGCACGACCTCGGCTGGGTGCACTCGGTCGAGGCGTGGCGTGACGGCCGGCTCGCCGGTGGCCTGTACGGCGTGGCGATCGGTGGTCTGTTCGCGGGGGAGTCGATGTTCCACCGCGAGCGCGACGCGTCGAAGGTGGCCCTGGTCGGGCTGGTCGACCTCCTGCACCAGGCGCCCGGTGACCGGCTCGTAGACGTGCAGTGGCGCACCGACCACCTCGCGACGCTGGGGGTGAGCGAGACGAGCCGGACGGACTATGCGGCCCGGCTGGCCGGCGTACTCGGGGTGCCTCTGCCGCCCGCGTTCGACTCGACCCAACAGGCATGAAGCGGCGCCCATAGGGCAGGGTGTCGGTGACAGCCTGAAGCTTTCGAGGGGAATCGCCATGAAGCACGCACTGCTCGCCGCATCACTCGTCCTGGTCGCCGGCGGTGTCGTTGCGTGCGGTGGTGGTGGCGGTGGTGGCGCGCCCGCGGATGCGTCGAAGGCGGAGTTCTGCGACGGCTACCAGTCGCTGTTCACCGACCTGGCTGCGATGAGCAAGGACGGCGAGGCGCCCGGCGACGAGGAGACGCTCGAGGCGGTCAAGAGCTGGGCCAAGAATCTGGAAGACATCGGCACGCCCGAGGGCATCTCCGACGACGCCCGCGAGGGCTTCGAGCTCACCCTGGACGAGGTCAGCGACCTCGACATCGAGGAGCTGAAGAAGACCAGCCTCGAGGACCTCGGCGCCGACATCTCCGACGACGAGAAGAAGCAGGCCGAGGCGTTCACCACCTACGTCACCGACAGCTGCGGCAACCCGCTCGAGGACCTGATGCCGTCCGACGCGCCCAGCTGACCGTTCTCGTTGGTCGAGTGCCCGCGAGGGACGAGCGGGTGTATCGAGACCCGCCGATCACTCAGCGACCCAACAGCCTGCGCAGCCAACCACCGCCGGCGGCGTCGATCTCGGTCCTGCTGTGCCCGCCCGGACACCAGTCCGCGGCTGGCACGCCGGCCTTGACCTGACCGACGTGCTGGCCGCACCCGGCCCAGGTCGTCTTGCCACACGTCCTGCATCGCACTGCTCGGCACATGGACACATCGTCGCCTCACATCACCGCATCGAACAACCCGATCACGACACCCGCCAGAGCGCAGGCCCCGAGTGTGCGCAGCACCGACCAGCCGCGCCAGAAGATGAGCGCGCAGCCGAGCCCGGTGATCGCCAGCGCGGCCCACTGGACCGAGTCGAGCACAGGCGTCTCGAAGGAGAACGGCCCGGTGGTGATGCGCCGGGTATCGCCGAAGAGAGTGTGGAGCGCGAAGTAGATCGCGAGGTTGGCGATGACACCGACGACGGCTGCGGTGATGCCGGTCAGAGCCGTCGCGAGGGCGCGGTTGCCGCGCAACCGTTCGACGTACGGCGCGCCGAGCAGGATGAACAGGAAGCACGGCACGAACGTGACCCATGTCGTCAGCAGGGCCGCGATGGTGGCCGCGACCCACGGGTTGAGGTCTCCGGGAGCACGGAAGGCGCCGACGAAAGCGACGAACTGGACGACCATGACGAGCGGGCCGGGCGTGGTCTCGGCAAGGGCGAGTCCGCGGACCATCTCGCCGGGGGCGAGCCAGCCGTAGACCTGGACGGCTTGCTGGGCGACGTACGCCAGGACGGCGTACGCCCCTCCGAAGGTGACGACCGCGGCACCGGAGAAGAAGACGCCCTGGTCGACGAAGATGCTGGATCGCCCGAACGCCAGCGCGGCCAGCGCGACCGGCGTCGCCCACAGCACGAGGCCGGTGACGAGGATCATCGCCGATCGTCGACCGGACGGGCGCTCGGCGTGCAGCGCGTCGTCGGGGATGAGGGGCGGCGGACCGTCATCGACTGCTGTCCCCTTCGGGGCGGTGAGGTCGGGGATGGCCCGGCCGAGCAGCCAGCCGATGAAGGCTGCTGCCGCAACGACAACAGGAAAGGGCACTGCGAACAGTGTCAGGGACAGGAAGGCGGCGAGGGCCAGCCCGACGAGCGCTGGATGGCTCAGGCCCTTCCTGCCGACACGGATGACGGCCTGGACGACGATGGCGATGACCGCCGGTGCCAGCCCCAGGAACAGTGCTTCGACCACCGTGGTGTCGCCGTAGGCGACGTACACCCCTGACAGGACGAGAAGCGCGACGACGCCAGGCAGGATGAACAGGATCCCCGCGACGAGCGCGCCTCTGACGCCGTTGAGGAGCCACCCGACGTAGGTCGCCAGCTGTTGCGCCTCGGGGCCGGGCAACAGGGTGCAGTAGGAGAGCGCGAAGAGGAACCGCTGCTGGCCGATCCACCGCTTCTCCTCGACCAGGGTGCGCTGCATGACGGCGATCTGGCCGGCGGGACCGCCGAAGGTCTGCAACGAGATGGCGAACCAGGCCCTGGTGGCCTCGCGCAGTGGGATCACGTCGCGGGTCTGGGCGCTCACGCGGGGGCGTCCTTCCCGAGGATCATGCTGCGCCGGAAGTAGTCGTAGAGCCCGTCGAAGATCGGCCCGGTGAGGGCGAGGACCGTGGGGTCGTCCTGCGTCATCGACAGACCTCGGAGGACCACGTCCAGGCCGGGTGCCTCCGGCGCGTCGTACCGGCCGTCCTCGAGGTCGGCCTCGTGGATGATCGCCGCAATCCGCCACAGCACCGGATCATGCAGGTCGTGGCGGCGCAACAGGGTCTCGAAGGTGCAGTCGTCACCATGATGGCCGTATTCGACCCCGCGCATGTCGAAGGGAGTGGCGCCGGCTGGCACGTCGTCGGGCGCCGAGACGAAGACGAACTCCGCCGCAGGGTCGATGCACCGCCGGATCAGCCAGGCTGATGAGGCCCGGTCGATGTGGATGCCGGCGCGCGTGGCCCACCTCATGACGAGAGCTTCCGCTGCGCTTCGTCGCCTACCGGGCTCTCGCGTACGACGACAGCGAGGGCGGCGAGGGCCGCGACCGCTGCCTCGCGCTCTGCGGGTGGGAAGTAGTCGCGGCGTTGCACCCTGCGCAGCTCCCGCCGGAGTCGTATGAGCGCCCGCTCCGGAGCATCGCCCGCGATCGCCTCAGTCGCGCGCAGCACGAGCCGCTGGTACTCCTCGGCCCGGGCAGCCGCCATGGCACTGGCCATCGTGCGCTCGTCGGCTGCCGACAACGCCTCGGACCGCAACAGCAGGGCAGTGCCTCCGGCCTCGATCACCTGGTCTGCAACCCACTCGAGGTGCTCACAGGTCCTGGCATCCTCGGGCAGCGCGGCCGCGCCGTCGCCGAGCTGCGCCACACCCAGGGCGCGGAGTCGACGCCAGATCGCGATGCGTGGTGCCGACGGGGTGCGGGGCACCTTGTAGATCAGCGAGATCCACCTCACCCGCTCCGCTGATGTAACCACGGTTACAAACCTTGCCGAAGGCGTTAGAAGGAGTCAAGGGAACCGCACTACATTCAGACGGGCGCTACTTCAGCAGCTTCGACATCCGCCGGTCGGCCAGCGGCTTGCCACCGGTCTGGCAGGTGGCGCAGTACTGGAGGCTCGAGTCGGCGAAGCTCACCTCGCGCACGATGTCGCCGCACACCGGGCAGGCCTCGCCGGTGCGTGCGTGCACTGCGAGGTGTGACTTCTTCTCGCCCTTGAGCTCGCTGGCCGCCAGTCCACGGGAGCGGTCGACGGCGTCACCGAGCGTGCCCTCGATCGCGTCGTACAACGTCTGCAGCTCGGCGTCAGTCAGGCTGCTGGCCGGCTTGAACGGCGACATCCGCGCGGCGTGCAGGATCTCGTCGGAGTAGGCGTTGCCGATGCCCGCGATGGTGCCCTGGTGGCGCAGCACGCCCTTGATCTGCTTGCGGCCCTCACGCTGGAGGATCTCGCCGAGCACGTCGATGGTGAACTCGTCGGCCAGCGGGTCGGGCCCGAGCCGGGCGATGCCGGGGATCTCGGACGGGTCGCGGGAGACGTAGATCGCGAGGCTCTTCTTGGTGCCGTACTCGGTGATGTCGAGCCCGGTGTCGTCATCGAGCACGACGCGCGCCGCGAGCGGGCTCTTGCTGTTGGGCTTGGCCGGCAGCTTGGGCACCTCGTCGCGCCAGCGCACCCAGCCCATCCGCGCGAGGTGGAGCACCAGGTGCAGTCCGCTGGCCTCGATGTCGAGGAACTTGCCGCGTCGGGTGACGCCATCGACCATCGTGCCGTGCAGCGCCTGCAGCGGCGGGTCGAACGTCTTGAGCGCGCTGAACGCGGCCAGGTCGATGCGGGTGATGGCGCGGTCGCGGAGCCGGCCGGTCAGGTCCTGGGCCAGCGCCTCTACCTCGGGCAGCTCGGGCACGGCGCCATCCTAGGTCGTGACACGTCACCGTGGCCGAGCCACAATGGATCCATGACCGTGGCCCGGCCGCTGCCGACGACGGGGTCGATCCATCTCGACGCCCGTGGTGACGACCGCGCGCTCCGCGTCTCGTGGCACAACGAGGCCGACCTGGTCGTGCTCAGCCTGTGGCGGGACAACCTCTGCACCGGCTCGTTCAGGCTGGCGGTCGACGAGGTTCCCGATCTGATCGAGATGCTGCGCGCCGGTCTTGACTACGCGTACGACGACGCGCGGGCCAGGCGTCGGGTGAGCCGTGGCGACCGGAACCACGCGACCGGCGCCTGAGGCGGTCAGCCCACCCGCGCCAGAACCCCGGTCTGGGCGAGCAGCGCGAACCGGTCGGGCACTCCCCAGTGCTCCACGATCCGACCGTCGACGACGCGTGCCATGTCGAAGACGGTGATGTCGACGGGCTGACCCGACGGCGGTCCGAAGAACGGGCCGGTGTTCGTGCCGCGTCCCCGGGCGCGCACCCACACGCGGTCACCTTCGACCACGGAGTCCTCGAGGGTGAAGCTCATGTCGGGCACTGCTCCGTGTACGTCGCGGATCGCCGCCTTCACATGGGCGATGGCGTCCGGCCCGCTGCCGACCAGCCCGAACTGGTGCTCCACCAGGTCCGGCGAGCACAGCTCGTCGACGATGTCGTCGTTCCCGGTGGCGAACCCCTCGTCGAACATGCGACGCACGACCTCGAGGGGACTCGTGACTTCCAGCATGGTGAGGCTCCTGTCTCCGCGTGTTGGCGGTTCTATTTATTCTAGTGCCACTAGAGTGAATATGTGCCTGAAGAGAGCAGTTCGTCAAGGGGCCGGCGGCCCTATCGTTCGTCGGTGCGCTCCGCCCGGGCCGCCGAGACCCGGCGCCGGGTCATCGAGGCCGCGACCTCGAGCTTTCTCGAGAAGGGCTACGCAGCAACGACGCTGGGCATGATCGCGGGTGCCGCAGATGTCTCGGTCGACACCGTCTACAAGACCTTGGGTTCCAAGATCGCGCTGCTCAAGGAGGTGCTGGACGTCGTCATCGGCGGTGACGACGACCCGGTGTCGATGCTGGAGCGACCCGGCCCGCAGGCGGTGCGCACCGAGACCGACCAGCGGGTCCAGGTCCGGATGCTGGCTCGCGGCGTCACCGGTCAGCTCGAGCGGATCCGGCCCCTCGACGACATCCTGCGCAGCGCGGCCGCGGTCGATCCGGAGGCCGCGGCGCTGCGCGAGGACATCCAGGTTCGTCAGCGGGGTACGGCGATGCGGGCACACGTCGGCTGGATCGCGGCGAACGGCCCGCTCCGTGACGGGCTGACCGTGACCCGTGCCGGACAGGTGGTGTGGACGCTGACCTCACCCGAAGTGCACCTGATGCTGCGCGACACCAGCGGCTGGTCGCGTCGTGCCTACCAGGCCTGGCTGGAGCAGGGCATCGGCGACGGCATCCTCGTGCCGCGGCGTACGCCGGAAATCTAGGGATTCCGCTAGATCGACCGATACGGTCGCATCGTGGACCCGATCCGTAACCCGTACGCACCCGGCGCCGGCCAGCGCCCGCCCGAGCTGGCCGGTCGCGACGAGCAGCTGCGCGCGTTCGACGTCGTACTCGAGCGGGTGTCGAAGAACCGGCCCGAGCGCAGCCTCGTGCTCACCGGGCTTCGGGGTGTCGGCAAGACCGTGCTGCTCAATGCGCTGCGCTCGGCGGCCGTGCGCAAGGGCTGGGGCACCGGCAAGCTCGAGGCGCGACCCGACCAGGGGTTGCGCCGGCCCCTGTCGAGCGCGCTCCACCAAGCCGTGCGCGAGCTCGGTCACCCGCAGCGAGATGAGGTCGACCAGGTGCTCGGCGTCATCAAGGCCTTCGCGCAGCGCGACGCCGGACCCAACGCGAAGCTGAAGGACCAGTGGAGTCCCGGCATCGACGTGCCGGCAGCGCGTGGCCGGGCCGACTCGGGCGACATCGAGATCGACCTGGTCGAGCTCTTCACCGACCTCGGCGGGCTGGCCGCCGACAAGGGCCTCGGCATCGCCGTCTTCGTCGACGAGATGCAGGACCTCGGCATCGACGACGTCTCGGCCCTGTGCGCGGCCTGCCACGAGATCAGCCAGAGCGGTCTGCCCGTCATCGTCGTCGGGGCAGGGCTGCCGCACCTGCCGGCGGTGCTGTCGGCCAGCAAGTCCTACTCCGAACGGCTCTTCCGCTACCAGCGCATCGACCGGCTGGCTCGCGACGCCGCCGATCTCGCGCTGACGGCGCCGGCCGCCGGTGAGGAGGCTGCCTTCGAGGCCGATGCGCTGGCCGCGATGTACGCCGCGACCGGGGGCTACCCGTACTTCATCCAGGCCTACGGCAAGGCCGTCTGGGACCTGGCCCCCCGTTCACCCATCACCGTCGACGACGTCTCGGTGGCCGCGCCCGAAGCGGAGGCCGAGCTCGCGGTCGGCTTCTTCGGCAGTCGCTACGAACGGGCGACGCCGGGGGAGCGGGAGTACCTCCGCGCCATGGCGTCGGTCGCGTCGAGCCTGGACGAGCCACTCGACGACGCCGACTCCGTGCCGACCGCCGACGTGGCCGGCGTACTCGAGAAGAAGCCGCAGTCGCTCAGCCCCGCCCGCGACAGCCTGCTGAAGAAGGGCCTGATCTACTCCGGCGAGCGCGGCCGGATCGCGTTCACGGTGCCGCACTTCGGGAGGTACCTGCGCGAGCAGGGATAGCGGTCAGGCCACGATGTCGGCGACGGGACAGCCGCGGCCACCTTGACGTCCACGACGCACGATGACACGGTCGCCACGACCTTGGGAGGAAAGCCATGCCCGGTGACGTCACCGTGCGCAACAACCCTGAGCAGTTCCGCTATGAGGCGCTGGTCGACGGCGAGGTGGCCGGGTTCGCGGCGTACACGCTGAACGACGAGCAGATCACTTTCACCCACACCGAGGTGGCCGACGCGTTCGGGGGCCAGGGCGTGGGTGGGGTGCTGGCCCGGCAGGCACTCGACGACGTGCGCGCCGACGGGACCCGCACCGTGAAGCCGGACTGCCCGTTCATCAAGGGCTGGATCGAGCGGCACCCCGACTACGCCCCGCTCGTCGCACCCTGAGCCGATGACCAGCTGGGCCCACCTCACTGCGTTCGCGGAGCGGCTGCCCGGCGCCGTACTCGGGGAGGCGCACGAGGGATCACCCGCCGGGTACGCCGGTCGGCATCAGTTCGCGCGATTGCGCTGGGACGACGACGGCCCTGAGCTCGCGCAGGCGTGGACCGGCGAGATGGACACCGGTGCCGCGCTGGCCGCGCGCCGAGCTGGTGCTCGAGTCGTACCTGATCCGCGGCGGCCCGCGCCGGCTCGGCGGACTGGACCCGGAGACGCTCCTGCCCAGCTAGTCAGAGCGTCGCCAGCTCCTCCGCGGTGAAGGCGCGCAGCACGCAGAACTCATTGCCCTCAGGGTCCGCCATCACCACCCACGACACACTCGAGTCCTGCCCGACGTCGGTCCGGGTGGCGCCCAGCGACTCCACCCGCGCCACCTCGGCATCGCGGTCCTCGGGACGCAGGTCGAGGTGCAGCCGGTTCTTGCCGGCCTTGTCGCCTGGCACGCGCACGAACAGCAGGTCTGGCGTGACGCCGTCCTGCGGGCTCCCGGCGGGTGGCTCGAGGGCGACCTCGTCGGGTGTGTCGTGCGTACGCCGCCAGCCCAGCGCCTCCTGCCAGAAGCCGGCAAGCAGGTCGGGGTCGTGGGAGTCGATGACGAGGCACTGGATGGTGAGGGTCATGGGCCCAGCCTGTTGCGTTCGAATCACACCCGCCAATGGTTTCGAGAGAGGCGCCAGGGCGCCTTCCTCAACCAGCGGGTGGCCGGTCGAGCTCCTCCATCAGCCCACCGAACGCCTCCTCGTCACTGGCGGTGCCGATGTGCGGCGCGGCGAACCACGCGGCGTACTGACTGATCTCGTCGAGCCGCCACTCCAGGTCGAACATCTCGAGCATCCCGCCGTCGGCATCGACCAGGTCGGACCGGCCGGCCGCGACGATGCCGCGCAGGTCGCGTTCGCGCGGCGCCAGCTTGAGCGACTCCCAGTCGACTAGCGCTGCGCGCCCGTCCGGGAGCCGCACCTGGTTGCGGGTGTGCGGCTCGCCGTGCGTCGGCACCCACGGCCGGCTGATGGCCGCGGATGCGAGTTGGTGGTACGACGCGGTCCAGCCCTCGATGGCGTCGATCCGTGCCCGCAATGCGTCGCGAGCAGCCGGCCCGAACTGCCCGGTGTCCCACGACGAGGAGAGCCGGGGAAGCAGGGCGGAGGCAAAGTCCGCGGAGACGAGGGGCGCCCAGACGGGGATGTCACCCGGGGCCGAGGCGTGCAAGCGCGACAACATCGCCGCATCTCCATCTGCATCCACCACATCCCCGTTGCCGACGGCTGGTCCGGGCAGCCACGGCGTCACGCTCAGCGCCCCGTCACCGAACGCCACGGCGTACGGCGGCAGCGGAGCGACCACGAACTCCAGCCCGGCGTCCGCGAGTGCAGCGGCGCCGGCGTACGCCGACCGCAGCGACGACAGCGAGTGCCGCGAGCCGAGCCCGTCGAGGGTGACGAACAGCGCCGGTCCGGCGGCCGTGTCGGCCCGCCAGTGGTGCGCCCCGAACCCGACCGGCAGGTGCGTCACGCGCACCACGGAAGTCAGCCAGTGCGATCGCACCGCAGCCAGGACATCTGCCTCGGCGACCCCGACCGGTGCTTCCTTCACGGTGCGGCCGCGTGCTGCCCGAGAGTCCCCATGCGACGCAGCCTAGCCACGGGCGAGGTGCCGAACCGAGTCGCGCGGGGCGTGGGATGCTGCCGTCATGAGGATCGTCCAGATCGCCCAACGGGCCGACGACCTGACTCGTGCTGCGGAGTTCTACACGATGCTCCTCGGCTGCCCCCCGACGGCGACGTACGACCCGCCCGGGCTGCTGTTCTTCGACCTCGACGGGGTGCGGCTCCTGCTCGAGCAGGCGGCCCCGCCGGCGACCCTCTACCTCGCCGTCGACGACATAGAGGCGGCGGTCAGCCGGCTGCGTGACGCCGGTGTGCAGGTGGTATCCGAGCCGCACGTCATCTTCGGTCACGAGGACGACACCCTCGGTCCGACCGGCACCGACGAGTGGCAGGCGTTCGTCAACGACTCCGAAGGCAACCTCGTCGGGCTCGTGGAGCAGCGAGCCCGCGCGTCATGAGGCCACAGGTCGTCGCGCACCGAGGCGCCAGCCACGAGAACGCCGAGCACACGCTGGGCGCCTATCTCCGTGCGCTCGACGTCGGTGCAGAGGCTCTCGAATGCGACGTCCGGCTCACCGCCGACGGACACCTCATCTGCGTGCATGACCGCGACCTGCGGCGTACGACGTCGACCAGGGGGGTCGTGTCCACCATGCGCCTGGCCGACCTCGACGAGCTCGACTTCGCGTCGTGGAAGAACCCATGGTCGGAGTTCGACGACGAGGCTCCCGACCAGGACGTCGCGCTCGGCAAGGTGCTGACCCTGCGCAAGCTGCTGGAGACCGTGACCGACTACGACCGCCGCATCGAGCTGGCGATCGAGACGAAACACCCGGTGCGGTACGGCGGCCTGGTCGAACGCCGACTCGTCGAGATGCTGCGTGACTTCGGCTGGGACCGGGCCGGGTCGCCGGCGCGGGTGATGAGCTTCTCCTACCGTGCTCTCCAGCGCACCCGGAAGCTCGCGCCGGGCATCGACGTCGTGATGCTCATCGACAAGAGCCATCACTGGCCCGCCCTCAAGCCGATGGTCGGTGACGACTGGATCCTCGGGCCCGGCATCGAGGCGCTGCGGGAGTCGCCGTCGTTCGCCCGCAAGATGGCCAGGAACCGGCGCGACCTCCACGTCTGGACCGTCAACACCGAGGACGACCTGCAGGTCTGCCTCGACCACGGTGTGAAGGCCGTGATCAGCGACCGCCCGGCGTACATGCTGGAGCTGTTGGACCGATAGGTTCGCCGCATGGCGAAGAAGTCACGCACCACGTCCCAGCCCACCGCCCCCGGCGAAGTCGGCCCGCGCCAGCCCTGCCCGTGCGGCTCCGGCAAGCGCTACAAGGCATGTCACGGCTCGGCCGACGGCGCGTCGGCGGCTTACATCAGCCGGCCGTTCGAGGGCATGCCGAGCGAGTGCGACGTGATCGCGCTGCGCGAGCTGGTGCCCGCCGCAACCGCGCCGCTGACCCTCAAGGACAGCGACCGCGTCGTCCGTCTCGCCAGCCTGCTGCCGATGGCCGCGCCCGCGATGGTGCGCGCGTCGGGAGACGTGTGGCTGGGGTTGCAGGTGCAGCACCAGTACGGCGACCCGGCACGCGACCTGGCCGCCGTACTCGAAAGGGCGCTGGCCACCGAGGAGCCCGGCATCGTCGGCCTCACGAGCGCGCCCGGCGAGGGCCCGCGGCTGCAGGACCTGATCAGCAACGACACGCTCGATGTGACCGTGCACGACGGCTTCGGCTACTGGATCGACGACGTGGAGGACCCCGACACCTCCATGCAGGCCGCCCTCGACCAGGCCAATGGCGCCGCGTCGCCGACTGCTCGGCTGACCAGTGTCGACGCGGCGTACTGGACCGACGTCGGCACGAAGGAGCACCTGCGCTGGATCATGCCGGAGCCCGAGGATGCCCTGCTCGACGCGCTCTCGCGACTGCACGCCGCCGGCGAGGACTCGCTGGTCGCCGACTCGCGGCTGGTCGGCATGTTCCGGGCACACGGCCTGCTGACCCCGGTCTGGGACCTCCCGCTCGGCACCGGGGCCGAGGCGCTGGAGAAGCCGACCGCGGCGTTCGCCACGGCGCTGGCCGACGCGCTCGCCGACACCTCCGAGCTGACTCCGGCGCAGCGTTCCGCACGTGCGGGACTCGCCAACCGGCAGGTCACCCTCCGCTGAGTCGAGTCGTCCGCCGGACGCCGGGCCCCAACCCGGCGTGGGGCGGACGACCCTGTCCGGATGCTGGCAAAATCTCTTCTGATTCTGCGGGGCGGTGGTTGTGCCCACCGCACGTGCCGCGTAGGTTTTGGTGAAGGCCCGGTCGTTGTTGTTTCCCCCGTCAACAACGGCCGGGTTCTTTCATGCCCGGAGGTCCTCAGGCGCGGCGAACCCGCCAGGGCTGGAGCCGTGAGTAGCCCTTCACAGAGGCCCGGCGCATCCGCTTGAAGCGGTACGACGCGGACTCGGCGTCGTTGGTCTCCGGGTCCTCCTCCTGGCCGGCCAGCGCGGCGTAGACCCCGCGGTCGACCACGACCGTGCCGGGGCGGGCCACCGAGGTGAGCCGGGAGGCGATGTTGACCGTCGGTCCGAAGACGTCACCGAGCCGGCTGACCACCCCGCCATGGGCGATGCCGGCGCGCACGTCCGGGAAGGCGTCGTCCTCGTCGGCACCGCGCGCGGTCAGGGTGAGGGCGATCTCGACGGCGTCGAGCGGGTCGTCCGCGACGTACAGGATCTCGTCGCCGATCGTCTTGATGACCCGGCCGCCGAGGTCGACGACGGTGCCGGTGGCCTCCTGCTCGAAGTGCTCGATCCAGGAGACCAGCTCGCGCTCGTCGAGGCTCTTGCTGTGCGTGGTGTAGCCGACGATGTCGACGAAGCCAACCGCCATCGTGACCTCGGTGTCACCGCCGGTGTCGACCAGCCGGTTGGCGGCGCTGGCGAGGTGGCGGCGCCAGATGTAGGACTGCAGCGCCTCGACGCGGGGGAGCACCCCGGTGGCCAGCTCGGCCATCCGCACCTCTGGGTCCTCGCCCTCGACGGCGATCCCGGTCAGCAGGTCGGTCTGCCACTCCGCGAGCCGCGCGAAGCTGCGTCCCCAGGTGCGCACCAGCGCCGCCTGCGACTCCTCGTCGATGACGCCCATCTGCATCAGCTCGTCGGTCATCCGCAGCGCGGCCACGTCGCTCTCGGTGAACGCCGGCTCGTCGTCGGCGGCATGCGGGAAGCCCAGCAGCCGCCACAGCTGCATGGCGACATCGAGGTCGACGCCGGCCTTCTCGGCGACCTCGACGCGGGTCAGGTGCGGTGCCTCCCCGAGCAGGAACGCCTCAACCTCGCCCAGCGCAGCCGCCAGATCGCTGGTGGGGTGGTCGGCCAAGTCAGCCGCCGTCGGTGCTCGTGGCCCCGAGGCGGGCATCCGCCGCCTCACGCAGCTTGGCGCCGAACGCGGGGATCTCGTCGACCAGCTCGCGCACGGTCTCGCTGGTGAAGTGGATCAGCTCGAGCGGCGTCAGCGCGACGATCGACGCGGTGCGCAGAGAGTGGTTGATGATGCCGGCCTCGCCCATGATCTCGCCAGGGCCGAGTACGGCGATCTCCTGGCCGCCGCGGCGTACTGACGCCTCACCGCTCACCAGGATGTAGGCCTTGTCGGCGCCGGTCTTCTCCCAGATGGGGGACCAGCCCGCGGGCACCTTCACGGCGCGGCCGGCCGCCTTGATGCGCGCGACTTCCTTGTCGGTGAAGCCGTCGAAGATGGAGTCAGCCATGTGGGTTCCCTTTCGAAGGATTCCCTCCCAGCCGCATCGTAATGCGTGGATGCGGCTCAGGACGTGGGCAGCGGCGCGCGCGAGATGGGGCAGCTCATGCAGCGCGGCCCGCCACGACCCGACCCGAGTTCGGAGCCGGCGATCCGGACGACCTCGATGCCGGACTCCTCGAGGCGGTCGTTGGTCTCGTCGTTGCGCTCGTAGGCCACCGCCACCCGCGGCGCGAGGGCGAGGGTGTTGTTGCCGTCGTCCCACTGCTCGCGCTCGGCGGTGACCGGGTCGAGGCCGGTGTCGATCTGGTGGAGGGTGTCGATCTCCATCGCCTTCGCGGCGGCCACGAGGAACGGCTCGGCGTCGCCCACGACGAGCACTCCGGGCTCGGACTGGGTCACGGTGTAGGCGCGCAGCGCGTCGGCGACGTTGGGATACATCACGATCTTGTCGGTGTCGACCATCGTGCAGACGGTGTCGAGGTGCATGGTCGCGCGCTCCTGCGCGATCGGCACGGCCAGCACGGTGTGTGCGAGCTCCGCCTCGAAGACCTGGCGGGCGAGGCGCTCGACGCCGGCTGGCGTCGTACGTTCGCCGACGCCGACGGCGATGACGCCCGGTCCCAGGAGGAGTACGTCGCCACCCTCGACGTTCTCGTGGTGCCAGCCGTGGATCGAAGGGGTGCCGGCGAAGCGCGGGTGCTCGGTGTAGATCAGCTCGGTCAGCTGGGTCTCGCGCTTGCGGGCCGGCATGGCCAGGCTGGTGATCGCGACGCGGTCGCCGATCCAGACGCTGGAGTCGCGGGTGAACAGCAGGTTGGGCAGCGGGTCGATGAGGAAGTCGTCGTCGGCCAGCAGGCTGGTGACCAGGCCGTGGCCGCCGCGGACCTCGTCGTTGCGGACGCCGGCGGTGAGGAACAGCGCGAGCTCGTCGGGCGAGAGCTCGTGCAGGAAGCCGAGCAGGTACTGCGCCATCGTGTCGCCGAGGTGAAGGGTGTTCGTGACGCCCTCGATCGCCAGCTCGCGCGCGTGCTCGCCCCCGAGGGTCTCGATCAGCAGGTCCGTCAGGTAGAGCACCTCGACGTTGCGGCTGCGCAGGGCGTCGGCGAACGCGTCGTGCTCGTCCTGGGCGCGGCTCACCCACGGGATGCCGTCGAAGAGGAGCTTGTCGTTGTTGCGGGGCGTCAGCCGTTTCAGCTCCGGTCCGGGGCGGTGGAGCATGACCGTCTGGAGGACACCGACCTCACTGTCGGCGCCGTGCGGGTGCCGGGGCTGATCAACCATGGCGCGACTCTAGTGGCGCGCTCGGGTGGCGGCGAGCCCGGACTCCCTCGGCACCCGAATCGGTAGCGGGATGGCCGAGCCACCCCGCCTCGCGCGTGCCCGAGAAGTGGCCCTGAGCCGGGGCGGTCGAGGGCCACAACTGGGACACCTGCGTGGATCCGATCACGCCGCGCGCTGCTCACGACGACGAGAATCCGCCAGCCGTCGTCGTCGATCGCCTCGCGCCGGTCCAGATCGGACTCCCACGCCGCTGCGCGCCCGACGTGGTGGCGGCCGTCGCACTCCACGATCACCCGGGCGGCGCGGTAGGAGAGGTCGTACTCCTCAACGGTTCCCCGTCGGCCGACCTGATGACGAGATTGACCTCCGGCTCCGGCAGTCCGGCGAGCAGGAGGAGCATGCGCAGCCTGGTCTCCATCGGGGAGTCGACGTTGGCGCGCGGCGTCCATCCACAGAGGTCAGCCCCGCCACTCCTCGGCGAGCACGGCGTACTCGAACGAGTCTGTCCACTCGCCCTTGGACCAGAAGTCGCGGAGCTTGTGCGACTCCCGGCGCATCCCGAGCCGCTCGCACAGTCGCGCCGACGCGTCGTTGCGGGCGTCGAGCTGGGCGTTGACCCGGTGCATGCCGTAGTGGCCGAACAGCAGGTCGATCGCCGCCCGCGCGGCCTCGGTGGCGATGCCCCGGCCGAACACGTCGGGGTGCAGCGCCCAGCCGATCTCTGCCTGGGAGTACGACGGCCCCTGGAACATCAGGACCACGTCACCGACCATCCGACCGTCGAGGTCGATCGCGAGCGACAACTTGGTCGACACGGCGGGCGTGCGGGCCCGGAAGGCCGCGTAGCCCGGGGTCCACGCGTCCATCAGGGTGTAGTAGGCCACGTCGGGGTTGCCGTAGTAGGACAGCAGCACCTCAGTGTCCTCAGCCGTGGTCTCCCGCAGGACCAGCCGCTCGGTGCGGATCGGCAGCTCTGGCGGCTTCGGCAGCAGGTGGTCACGGCGTACGTCGTGGATCCAGACCTCGGGTGAGAGCGGACCACCGAACCGCAGCCGGTCGTAGTCGGTCATCGGCAGCTCGATCTGCTCCAGTCGCTCGACCGCCTCTCCGAGGGACCCGCGGGCCACGTGGTCGCCGGGGTGCTGCTCGAGGACTGCGATGGCGGCCCTGATCTGCTCGATGTGCTGGGTCTTCTGCTGCATGCGCACGGGTTGTACGTCGCGCAGGCAGACGTATTGGCCGCTCAGGTAGTCGCCCCACTCGCTCTCGGCGGTCGCCTGCTCCTCGGCGGTCCAGTGGCCGACGAACCAGTCGTGCAGCCGCTCGACACCTCCGGCCCACGAGATCGGGTCGCGCACGTCGGCGGGCACCATCGGTGTGCCGTCGGAGAGGTAGTAGGACGGCAGCGGCAGCGAGCCGGCCTCGATCAGCGCCAGCACCTCGTCGTTGGCGGGCACGAAGTGCTCGCGGACGTAGTGGTCGTCGTTCGGGAACATCGGGTGGTCGCCGTTGACCTCGAGGTAACGACGTCGCACTGCCTCACTCATCGGATCCCCTTGATCGCGCTTCGCGTCGCCGCTATTGCATCGGCCAGCACGTCGCTGACCGGCCGCCCCAGCGCCTCGGCGGCGCGCACGACGTCGTCGTACTCGGGCTGGGCGTTGACGAGCTCGCCGTGGTGCCGGGCCAGCTTGACCGCGATCGTGCGGCCGCCGACCTCGACGGCGATCATCTCGCGGTCGAGGGCATGCTTGCCGAGCGGGATCTCGCGTACGCCGATGGTGCTGGTGTTGCGGAAGATCGCGGCGCGCACCGGCTCGGCCAGGTCGCCCCGCACCAGCACGCTGAGGGTGTGCGCCGGACGACCCTTCTTCATGAGAATCGGTGTCAACCAGGCGTCGGAAGCGCCAGCGGTCATCAGTGCAGCGATGATCTGCGGCCATAGCCGCGGGTCGAGGTCATCGATGTTGGTCTCGATGAGCAGCGGGGTCACCGGCTGCTCCGCAGTCTCGCCGACGAAGAGCCGCAGCACGTTGGCGTGGCCCGCCGGGTCGCGTCCGCCCGCGCCGACGCCGATCTCCGTGGTCGTCATCGCGGGCTGCGCGCCCCAGGCTGTTGCGATGGTGGTGAGCAGGGCAGCGCCGGTCGGGGTGCACAGCTCGGTGGCGGGCGCGCCTTCGGGCCCGGCGTACGACGGCACGCCCCGCAGCAGCTCGGCGACTGCCGGAGGTGGCACCGGCAAGGTGCCGTGCGCGCCGCGGACGCTGCCCGAGCCCACGGCGACGGGGGAGACGGTGACCTCGTGAGCATCCAGCCACACGAACCCCGCGCTCACCCCCACCACGTCGGCGATCGCGTCCAACGCGCCGACCTCGTGGAAGGAGACGTCCATTGGGTCGCTGCCGTGGGCGGTGGCCTCGGCGACGGCGAGGCGTTCGAAGACGGCCAGCGCGAGGCGGCGTACGTCGTCGTCGAGCGAGGCGGCGGAGAGCAGGGTGCGGATGTCGCGCCAGCTGCGGTGGTGCTCGGAGTCGGCGATCTCGACATGGCAGCGGGTGGCGGCGAAGCCGTTGCGCTGCACCTTCTCGACGCGCAGGGTGACCGGCTCGGGGGCGACCGCGTCGACGGCCTGCTGGATGGTCTCGACGGGCACGCCAGCGCCCACCAGCGCACCCAGTAGCATGTCGCCGCTGGCGCCCGAGGACGCGTCGATCCAGATCGTCATGCGTGCGCCCTCCGGGCGACCCGGGCGGCGAAGACGCCCGCGCCGTACCCGTTGTCGATGTTGACGACCGTGACACCCGGTGCGCAGGAGTTGAGCATCGCGAGCAGGGCGGCCACGCCACCGAAGCTGGCGCCGTAGCCGACGCTCGTCGGCACCGCCACGAGCGGCACACCGGTGAGCCCGCCGACGACCGATGGCAGCGCACCCTCCATGCCGGCCACCACGACCAGGCAGTCGGCGCGCTCGAGGTCGTCGCGCACCGCCAGCAAGCGGTGCAGCCCGGAGACGCCCACGTCGGTGATGATCTCGACGCCTGCGCCGTGCACCTGGGCGGTGAGCGCGGCCTCGCGGGCGACCGGCCCGTCAGAGGTGCCGGCCGCGACGATCATGACCAGGCCGCGGGGCTCCGGCAGCACACCGAGTACGGCGCAGCGCGCCTCCGCGTCAACGGTCGCGCCGAGGTCGGCGCAGGCCGCCTGGGCCTCGGATGAGAGCCGGGTGGCCAGGATCGCGCGGTCGGGGTGGCGCTCGGTCAGGGTGCCGAGGATCGCGGTGATCTGCTGGGGGGTCTTGCCGGCGCCGTACACGACCTCGGCGTCGCCCGTGCGCTCGGCTCGGTCGAGATCGACGCGGGCGAACCCCAGGTCGGCGGTGCGGGGGTCGGGCTCGGTCACGCACAGAACCTACTCGGCAGAAGGCGTTGTCGATGTCGGTGGTCGGGTGTTGTCTTGGCGGTGGGGTCGGTCACTCACGACAGAGGAGCTCACGATGGCCACATTCGACTCATATCTCCAGGGCACGCCCAGTTGGATCGAGCACAGCAGTGCCGATCCCGACGCGTCCAAGAATTTCTACGGCGACCTGTTCGGCTGGCAGTACGACGACCAGCCGATGATGGATGGCGACACCCAGGTCGGCAGCTATGCGATGGCCCAGATCCAGGGCGACTCGGTGGCCGGGCTGGGGTCACAGTTCGGCGATGCCGTCGGGCAGCCCGCCAGCTGGGGCGTCTATCTCGCGGTCGACGACGTCGACGCCGCGGTGGCCCGGGCGCGTGACGCCGGCGGCCAGGTGCTGGCCGAGCCGATGGACGTCAGCGACCAGGGGCGGATGGCCTGGGTGCAGGACCCGGTCGGTGCGGCGGTCGGCCTCTGGCAGGCGGGCACGTTCGCTGGCTCGCAGCGCGCCAACGAGCACGGCACCAACATCTGGAACGAGCTGGTCACCGCCGACGCCGACCGGGCCACGCCGTTCTACGACCAGGTCCTCGGCATCACGGCCGAGTCGATGCCCATGGGTGACGAGGGCGATCCCTACACGACGCTCAACGTCGACGGCCGATCGGTCGCCGGCATCTCGCCGCCGCAGAACGACGGCATCCCACCCCACTGGAACGTCTGCTTCAACGTGGACGACGCCGACCAGATCGCCGCCCGCACCTCCGAGCTCGGCGGGCAGCAGGTCATGGCGCCGTTCGACGTGCCGGGCATCGGCCGGATCGCGGTGCTGACCGATCCCCAGGGAGCGACGTTCAGCCTGATGCAGAACCCGAAGGAGGAGAGCTAGACGGTGTCTCCGACTTTCCGGTCGGGCGAGGCCGGGTAGACACCGAGGATCTTCACGTCGGTGGTGAAGAACTCCAGCTCCTCGAGCGCGTTGCGCACCGGGGTGTCCTCGGGGTGCCCGTCGACCTCCGCGAGGAACTGGGTGGCGGTGAAGCGACCATCGACCATGTAGCTCTCCAGCTTGGTCATGTTGACGCCGTTGGTGGCGAAGCCGCCGAGTGCCTTGTAGAGCGCCGCCGGCAGGTTGCGCACGTTGAAGATGAAGCTCGTGACGACCGCGCCCTGTTCGCGCGGCGCCTCGACGTACTCGCGGGAGAGCACGACGAACCGCGTGGTGTTGTGGTCCTCGTCCTCGACGTCCTCGCGCAGCACCTGCAGGCCGTAGATCTCGGCGGCGAGCGCCGGCGCGAGTGCGGCCTGGGAGATGTCGTGCGCCTCGGCGATCTCACGGGCAGCCCCGGCGGTGTCGCCCGAGACCATCGGCGTGAGGTGCAGCTCACGGATCACCTTGCGGCACTGACCCAGCGCGTGCAGGTGGCTGTGCACGGTCTTGATGGTCTGCTCCGACGCGCCCTCGATGGCCATCAGGTGGAACTGGATGCGCAGGAAGTGCTCGCCGATGATGTGCAGGTCGGAGCCGGGCAGGAAGTGGTGGATGTCGGCCACCCGGCCGGCCAGCGAGTTGTCGATCGGGATCATCGCCAACTCGGCGTCCCCGCCCTCGACGGCGGCGAAGACGTCCTCGAACGACGCGCACGCGACGGCCTCCCAGTCGGGGTAGTGCTGGCGGCACACGATGTGGGAGTTCGCGCCAGGTTCACCCTGGTAGGCGATGCGTCGGGAGGTCACACTTCATTTTCCCATGCGCCGGTGCGTGCGGCCGAGCCCGACCGCCGTACGGCCATAGGCTCAGCGCGTGCCCACGGTCCTTGCCTCTCTCGCCCTGCTCGTGGCTCTGGTCGCGTTCGTCTTCTCGGTCGTCGCGCTCCGGCGCGGATCCTCGGCCAGCCGCAGTGGCGGCGCCGACGCCTTGCCCGAGGACGTCGTCGGCCTGCGCCAGGAGGTCGCGGCGCTCCAGACCGAGACCCGCACGGCGCTGCGTCACCTCGCCGTCGTCCGGTACGACGCGTTCGGCGACATGGGCGGTCACCTCTCGTGGTCGGTCGCACTGCTCGACGACGCCGGCGACGGCGTCGTACTCAGCTCGATCCACGGCCGAAGCGAAGCCCGCACCTACGCCAAGAGCATCTCCGGCTGGACCTGCGAGCAGCAGTTGTCGCCGGAGGAGGACGAGGCGATCACCCACGCCCGTCCGTAGCGGATGTTCAGCGAGTACGCCGAGCCCTAGGGTGCAGGAAACCCGACTGAGAGGTCCACCCATGAGCGAGCTGCACGTCGTTGCCACCATCCCCGCCAAGCCCGAGGCCGTCGATGCGCTCCGCGTCGCGCTGCGAGCTCTCGTCGCTGCCAGCCGCGAGGAGGAGGGCTGCCTGGCCTACGACCTGTACGAGTCGGCCGCGACACCCGGCACCTTCGTGACGATGGAGCGCTGGACCAGTCAGCAGGCGCTCGACGTCCATATGCAGTCGCCCCACATCGCCGAAGCCCTCGCGGCCGCAGACGGACAGCTCTCGGGTGACATCGCGATCCACCCGCTGGTGCCGATGAGCTGACGCTCTCGAACCTCGTCCGTAGCGATGAGGCCCCGGTGTCGGACGCAGACGTCCGGCTGCCGGGAGGGTACGTTCAGGCCAGCGCGAGAGCGTTGAAGTCACCCCCTCGAAGGAGAAATCATGAACACTCGCACCATTGCCATCGCCGCCCTCGTCATCGCCGTCATCCTGGTGCTCTTCTTCATCCTCCGATGAAGAGTGCGCGCTGACGCCCGGCTCTCGTGCGGGCGTCAGCGCGGAACCCGCACCAGCAGCCGCCCATGGATGCACTCCGTGCGCAGCTCACGCCCCGGGCCGATGGAGTCGCCGTCGAGCTGGCGGGGCGTGTCGGCGGCGGCGCGCACCACAACCGTCGAACCGGTCAGCCGCATGATCGTGTCGTCGGTGAACGAGCTGCGCGCGAGCACCCGCGCCGCCAGCGGGATCCACGACAGGAACCGCTTCGGGTGCAGGATCACCACGTCGAGCACCCCGTCGTCGATGGCCGCGTCGGGCAGCAACGGCATGCCGGCCTGCAGATAGCCGACGTTGCCGACCACCACGGTGCGAGCCCGGTGCCGGGTGAAGTCGCCGCCGTCGACCGAGATCTCGATGCGCACGGCCGGGAACATCAGTGACCTCAGGCCGGAGATGACGTAGGCCATCCAGCCGACCTTCTTCTTGAACTCCTCGTTGACGCCCTCCATGAGCGCGGCGTCGAACCCCATGCCGGCCATCACCATGAAGTGCGTGTCCTCGATGCCGTCACCGCCGACCTTGACCAGGTCGATGGCCCGGTCCTGGCCGTTGAGGCCGACGTCGATCGCCGAGCGCAGGTAGAGCGGGATGCCGAGGTTGCGGGCCAGCAGGTTGCCCGTGCCGGCCGGGATGATGCCCACCGGGATGCCGGTGCCGGCCAGCTCGGCACACACCTCGCGCACCGTGCCGTCGCCGCCGCAGACGAGCACGAGGTCGGCGCCGGCCACCGACGCGGCGTGCGCCATGCCGGTGCCCGGGTCCTCGATGGTCGTGTGGTGCCAGCTGGGTTCGTTCCAGCCCGACTCCAGCGCCATCGCGTTGACGATCGCGCGGAACTGCCCGACGTCCTCCACCTTGATCGGGTTGAGTACGACGGCCAGCTGGCGCTCGGAGCTGTAGACCTCCGGCAGCGGCTCGCCGACCTCCGCGGTCGATCGCGGCCGAGGGTCGAGGAACACCTGCGCGAGCAGGGCGATGGCGATGCCGAGCAGCGACCCGCCGATGACGTCGGTCGGGTAGTGCCGGCCGAGCAGGACACGGTCGAGGCAGACCACCAGCCACAACAGCACGCAGCCGGCCAGCGCGAGGCGCCGCATGTTGCTGCGTCGTACGAACATCCAGGTCAGCAGCACCAGGATCGTGACGAGTGCCGTGACCGACGAGGCATGCCCCGACGGGAACGACTTGCTCGCCAGCAGCCCGGTGGCATCCTGCCAGTCGGGTCGACCGCGGCCGAGCAAGAGCTTGAGTCCGGTGGTGACGAGCGAGGTCGTGATCATGACGACGACGACGTACGCCGCGGCCCGGCGGTGCTTGCGGAGCAGCAGCGCGCCCGCGAGCAGGATGGTCAGCACGGTCATGCCGATCGTGGCGAAGGCGTGCTCCACGACCCGGAGGAACGTCTGGAGCGTGCCGTACTGGTCTGCCCAGTCCTCGGCCCGGCGGCCGAGCTGGTCGAGCTGGTCGAGGGGCGAGCGGTCGCGGGTGACGAGGAACGCCAGTACGGCGAACAGCACCAGGGAGAGGCCGGCCCAGCCGAGCAGGCGGACGCGCGAACGTTCGGTCACGAGGCGCAAGTATGCCGCCACCCGGGCTCAGCCCCCGCACTCGCGAAACCGGCAGGCGAGCGTCGATGCCGGCTGACAAGATGACGAGCATGAGTGCTGACGACCAGAAGGCGATCCTGCACCGCTATCTCCAGACCGCCCGCGAGGCGTTGCTGTGGAAGCTCGAGGGTCTCAGCGAGTACGACGTCCGCCGGCCGCTGACCCCCACCGGCACCAACCTCCTCGGGCTGGTCAAGCACGTCGCGAGCGTCGAGATCGAGTACTTCGGCGACTGTTTCGGGCGGCCTTCGGGCGAGCCGCTGCCGTGGTTCGGCGACGACGCCGAGACCAACGCCGACATGTGGGCGACCCCCGACGAGTCACGCGACGACATCGTGGCGCTCTACCACCGCAGCTGGGCACACTCCGACGCCACGATCGAGGCGATGGCGCTCGACGACACCGGGAGCGTCCCGTGGTGGACCAAGCCCGAGGTCACCCTCCAACAGCTCCTCGTGCACATGGTGGCCGAGACCCAGCGCCACGCCGGGCACGCCGACATCGTGCGCGAGCTGGTCGACGGCGCCGCCGGGTTGCGTGCCGACAACAGCAACGTGCCCGACGACGTCGACTGGGCGTCGTACGTCCAGACGGTCGAGGGTGCCGCGGCCACCTTCCGCGCCGGGGCCGACGGATAGCCT
This sequence comes from Nocardioides sp. InS609-2, assembly GCF_023208195.1. NCBI lineage: Bacteria > Bacillati > Actinomycetota > Actinomycetes > Propionibacteriales > Nocardioidaceae > Nocardioides > Nocardioides sp. InS609-2. The sequence continues at coordinate 2,798,436 of NZ_CP060034.1, forward strand.
GTCGCCATGATTGATCCGCGACTGCTCCGAGACGATCCCGAACGCGTGCGCGCCTCGCTGGCCAAGCGCGGCCTGTCCGACGAGGTGGTCGACCGGGCGCTGGCTGCCGACGTGGCCCGGCGCGAGTCGATCGTGGCGTTCGAGGCCAAGCGGGGCGAGCAGAAGCAGCTCGGCAAGCTGATCCCGCAGGCGCAGGGAGAGGAGAAGCAGGCCCTGCTCGCGCAGACCAAGACGCTCGCCGGCGAGGTGAAGGCGGCCGAGGCCGCGCAGACCGCAGCCGAGGAGCAGTGGCGCGACGCGATCATGGAGATCCCCAATGTCGCGGCCGACGAGGCTCCGGCCGGCGGTGAGGACGACTTCGTCGTGCTCGAGACCATCGGCACCCCGCGTGACTTCGCGGCCGAGGGGTTCGAGCCCCGCGACCACGTCGAGCTCGGCAAGATCCTCGGCGCGATCGACCTCGAGCGGGGTGCCAAGGTCAGCGGCAGCCGTTTCTACTTCCTCACCGGTGTAGGCGCCGAGCTGGAGTTCGCCCTCGTCAACATGGCGATGGAGCAGGCCCGCGAGGCCGGCTTCACGCCCGTCATCGCGCCATCGCTGGTCAAGCCGCGCGCCATGGAGGGCACCGGCTTCCTCGGTCAGGCGGCCGACGACGTCTACCGCATCGAGGGCGAGGACCTCTACCTCGTCGGCACCTCGGAGGTCGCGATGGCGGCCTACCACTCCGACGAGATCCTCGACGTCGAGTCGTTGCCGCGGCGCTACGCCGCGTTCAGCCCGTGCTTCCGCAAGGAGGCAGGCTCGCACGGCAAGGACACGAAGGGCATCATCCGGGTGCACTGGTTCGACAAGGTGGAGATGTTCGTCTACACGACGCTCGAGGACGCCGACGCCGAGCACCAGCGCCTCCTGCAGTGGGAGAAGGACTTCCTCGACAAGCTCGAGCTGGCGTACCAGGTCATCGACACCGCCGCCGGCGACCTCGGCCTGAGCGCGATCCGCAAGTTCGACTGCGAGGCGTGGATCCCGACCCAGGGCAAGTACCGCGAGCTCACCTCGACGTCCAACTGCACCGACTTCCAGGCCCGTCGTCTCGACATCCGGGGCCGCTTCGAGGGCGGCACCCGCCCGGTCGCGACGCTCAACGGCACGCTGACCGCGATCCCGCGCGCGATCGTGGCGATCCTCGAGACCCACCAGCAGGCCGACGGGTCGGTCAAGGTGCCGAAGGCGCTGCAGAAGTGGCTGGGCCGTGAGGTCCTCGAGCCGGTGAACCCCGTTGGCTGAGGCCGTGCAGGAGGACTGGCAGCCGAAGCTCGTCGCCCTCGACATCGACGGCACGCTGCTCAAGTGGGTCGAGGGTGCCGGCCAGACCTACGAGCAGATCCCGCCTGCCGTGTACTCCGCGGTGCACCGCCTCCTGGATGCCGGCGCCCACGTCGTACTCAGCTCGGGGCGCTCGCCGCACGGGATGAGCCCGATCGCCGACCTGCTCAAGATCCCCCGCGACGGCGACGAGCGGCTCTGGATCGTGGCATCCAACGGTGCCGTGGTCTTCCGCTACCCCGAGCTGGAGGTCGTGCACGAGGAGACCTTCGACGCTAGACCGGCGGTCGAGGCCGTGCTGCGCGAGCACCCTGAGGCGCTGGTCGCCGTCGAGGAGCGCGGCGTCGGCTACCGCGTCAACCGGCCGTTCCCGATGGGCGAGCTGTCGGGCGAGATGATCGAGACCGCGGTCGCCGACATCATCGCCGGGCCGGTGAGCCGGGTGATCATCCGCGACCCGGCCGCCACCGCCGACGACTTCGTGGCGCTCGCCGCCCGGCTGGGCCTGCACGGCACCGACTACGTCGTCGGCTGGACCGCCTGGCTCGACCTGTCGCCGGTCGGGGTCTCGAAGGCATCCGGCCTGGCGCTCGTGGCCGAGCGGCTGGGCGTCGCGCAAGCAGACGTGCTCGCCATCGGCGACGGCCGCAACGACATCGAGATGCTGCGCTGGGCCGGCCGGGGTGTCGCCATGGGCCAGGCCGTCCAGGAGGTCCTCGACGCCGCCGACCACGTGACCGACTCCGTCGCCGACGACGGCGCGGCCGTCGAGATCAGCCGCTGGTTCCCCGACTCGTGAAACCACGCCTGGTCGCCACCGACCTCGACGGCACCCTGCTGCACTCCGACGGCACCGTCACCCCCCGCACGCGCGAGGTGCTCGCCGAGCTCGACCGCCGTGGGGTGCCGGTCGTCTACGTCACCGGCCGGCCGGTCCGCTGGATGGACGCGCTGTGGGAGACCGTCGGCGGGCATGGCCTGGCCATCTGCTCCAACGGCGCCGTCGTGTACGACGTCGGGGCGCGCGGCATCCGGAGCGTGCGCCCGATACCGGCCGAGACGGTGCTCGAGGTGGGCGAGCTGCTGCGCCGTGACCTCCCCGGCACGGCGTACGCACTGGAGAAGACCACCGGCTTCGGCGTCGAGCCGGAGTTCACGCGCCGTCACGACCGCAAGCACATGGAGGTGCCGGTCGCGCCCCTCGAGGACCTGCTCGACGGCACCGTGGTGAAGGTGCTCGCGCAGATCGAGGACGTCGACCCGGAGGTCTACTGGCGACAGGTGGAGGCGCTGGTCGGCGATCGCGTCACCGTCACCTGGTCGAGCGAGTGGGCGATGGTCGAGCTGAGCGCCTTCGACGTGACCAAGGCGTCCACGCTGGCGCTCGTTTGCGACGAGTTCGCCATCGACGCAGCCGACGTGGTCGCGTTCGGGGACATGCCCAACGACCTCGCCCTGCTCGAGTGGGCGGGCACCTCCTACGCCATGACCAACGCGCATCCTCTGGTGCGTGAGCTCGCCGACCACCTCGCGCCGGCCAACGACGACGACGGTGTCGCGAGCGTGCTCAGCGACCTGTTTGGCCTCTGAGGCTGGGCGCCCTGGCATCGATTCGGGGCCCGTAGAGTGTCCGCCATGCCACTGATCCGCCAAGCCCTGGTTGTGATGCTGCTGGCGCTGAGCGGGGTGCTGCTCACCCAGCTGCCGGCCCACGCCTGCACCTGCACCCAGCAGACCTTCGCGGACCAGATCCAGGCCGCCGACGTCGTCTTCACCGGCTCCGTCAGCACGATCTCGCCGCCCAGCGAGGGCACCGTGACCTACGACGTCGCCGCCGACCGGATCTTCAAGGGCGGCCTCGGCGGGTCGGTTGTCACCATCCACAGCCCCGCCAAGACCGGGGCCTGCGGACTCGGCGAGCTGCCGGCCGACCGGCCCTACGTCTTCCTGGTCGCCCGCTCCGGCACGGCCTACACCGCCGAGTCCTGTGGGGGTACGGCGCCGGTCTCGGCCAAGATGAACGAGCGCGTCGGCCGGCTGCTCGGTCAGGGCGAGCCGGTCGCCTCGACGACGGCGCCCGAGAGCGCGACGTACACGAAGGTCGAGCAGGCAGCGCCAGCCACGCTGGCCCGGCTTGCCGCGCCCGGCGCGGCGCTGGTGATCATCGGCCTGCTCGGCCTGATGGTCGTCCGCCGCCTCGGTCGACGCGCCTAGAGGTACATGCCTCCGGCGCCCGGCCCGGACTCGTCGCCGGGCTGTCCCGTCGGCATCGGCCCACCCGGGTGTCCAGGCTGTCCCTGCGGGTGCCCCATCCCCTCGGGCAACGCGCGGCGCATCTGCTCCAGTTGCGCACGCGAGGCCACCTGCTGGGCGTAGATCGCGGTCTGGATGCCGTGGAAGAGTCCTTCGAGCCAGCCCACCAGCTGGGCCTGCGCGATGCGCAGCTCGCTCTCGCTCGGCGTGCCCTCCTCGGTGAACGGCAGCGACAGGCGCTCCAGCTCGTCGACGAGCTCGGGCGCGAGTCCGGACTCGAGCTCCTTGATCGAGGCGGCGTGGATCTCCTTGAGGCGGTTGCGGCTGGCCTCGTCGAGCGGGGCCGCCTTCACCTCCTCGAGGAGCTGGCGGATCATGCTGCCGATCCGCATCACCTTCGCCGGCTGCTCGACCAGCTCGGTGACGTGGCGCTCGCCGTTGCCGTCGCCCGACTCGTCCGCAGCCTGCTCGGCCGCGGCCTCGACGGCTCCTTCGATCGACGTCGCCGGGACGGTGCCGATCGGCTGCCCGTCGGGTCCGATGACCAGCACGTGCCCTTCGGGGATCTGCTCGCTCATGCACCCACCTTAGTCAGCCGACGGTGAGCACGATCTTGCCCACGTGCCCGCTGTCGTCCATCAGCCGGTGCGCTTCGGCTACCTCGGACAACGGCATCGTCGCGTGTACGACGGGGCGCACGGCGCCCTCGGCCACGAGCGGCCACACGTGCTCGGCCACGGCGGCGCAGATCGCCGACTTCTCGTCGGTTGGTCGGGCACGCAGGGAGGTCGCGATGACGGCGCCGCGCTTGCGCAGCAGCTTGCCGATGTCGAGCTCGCCCTTCGCCCCGCCCTGCATGCCGATGATGACGAGACGGCCCTCGGTGGCCAGGGCGTCGAGGTTGCGGTCGAGGTACGACGCGCCCATGTTGTCGAGGATCACGTCGGCGCCGTGGCCGCCGGTGACGTCCCTGACGACCTGCACGAAGTCCTCGTCGCGGTAGTTGATCGTCACGTCGGCACCGAGGTCGGAGCAGACCGCGAGCTTCTCGGCCGAGCCGGCGGTCGTCATCACCTTCGCCGACAGGGCGGTGGCCAGCTGGATCGCCAGGGTGCCGATGCCACCGGCACCGCCGTGCACGAGGAAGTTCTCACCGGGCTGCAGCCCGGCGACCATGAAGACGTTCGACCAGACCGTGCACGACACCTCAGGCAGGGCCGCGGCGGTCACCAGGTCGATGCCCGCCGGCACGGGCAGCAGCTGGCCTGCCGGCACGGCCACCAGCTCGGCGTACCCGCCCCCGGAGAGCAGTGCGCACACCTCGTCGCCGACAGCCCAACCGTCGACGCCCTCACCGAGCGCGACGATCCGGCCGCTGCACTCCAGGCCGATCACGTCGGAGGCGCCGGGCGGGGGCGGGTAGAAGCCCTGCCGCTGCAGGGTGTCGGCCTTGTTGACGGCGGTCGCGACGACCGCGACGAGCACCTCACCGGGCCCGGCGACGGCGTCGGGCACCTCGCCCACGGACAGGACTTCGGGGCCTCCGGCTGCGGAGGCGATCACGGCACGCATGTCGCCAGCGTAGAGCGGCGGTCAGTCCTCGAACTCGTCGGTCGAGTGGTCCACGCTGCTGTCGTCGGGCACCGGGTCGTCGATGTCGGCCGGGTCGGGGGCGTCGGCCGGCCGGTCCCAGCCCTCGGCGAGCAGCTGGGCGGCAGCGGCCAGCTGCTCGACGCGTTCGGGGTCGGCGCCGTGTGACGCCGCGGCGTACCCGAGGAGGAAGGTGGTGATGGGCGCCGACTTCTTCTCTACCTGGTGCGCGGAGGTGCGGGCGAGGTCGAGGATCAGGGCCTCGTCGACCTCGGCCTCGACGTCGAGGACGTCGCTCAGCTCATCGATCCAGTCGTGAAGATTCACGGCCCCCACATTTCCGAATCGGAGCGACTCCCGCAAGCCCTGACCGGACCTTTGCTCCGGGAGTCCTCATCCGCGCAGATCGCGGAGGTCGGCCCAGGTGTCCACGTCGCGTGCCTCGGCCCCTTCCGCAGGCACCTCGGCGACCGTGAGATCGCCCAGTAGCCGGTGCAGCGGCATCCCGTGCTGGCCCTCGTGATCGGGGCGCACCGCATCGAGCCGAACGGTCTGGACCACGCCCGCCAGCTGGCGGCGTCCGGACTCGTCGACGAGGAATGCCGCGTCGTACCCGATCGCCGCGTCCCGCAGCCTCCGGAACGTGTACGTCGTCACGCGCGGCATGTCGACCGCCAGCACGCCGAGCCACTCGGGCGGGTGCAGCAGGGCGTCGCGCCCGGTGAGCAGGCCGGCCGCCGGCCCGCCGGAGGGCGGATCCTCGCGGGTGAACGTCACGGGGCGCTCGGTCGGGACGGCGGCTCCGACCACCACGACCTCATCGGCGTCGAGCAGCGCGTCGACGGCGAGGGCAAGGAGGGTCCGGCCGGCGACCTCGAGGCCGGCCTTGTCCACGCCGTCCATCCGGGCGGCGGTGCCGCCGGCGAGGACGACCGCCGAGAAAGCCGGGTGGCGCTGGGGCTCGTGGTCCACGTGCTCAGGGTGGCAGGGTGGCCTCGTGACCGGACAACTGCGGGTGGCGCTCGTGCAGGAGGCATCCACGCTGGACGCCGACCACAACCGCGAGTGGCTCAGTGAGCTCACCCCGCCCGACACCGACCTCGTGGTGTTCCCGGAGGCCTTCCAACGCGACTTCGGTGACCCCGGCGGAGACCTCGCGCCGTACGCCGAGACGTCCGACGGCGCGTTCGGCTCGGAGGTGGCGGCCGTGGCTACGGCCAGGGAGACCACGATCGTGGCCGGGATGTTCGAGCCGAGCCCCGACCTGGCCCGCCCGTTCAACACGCTGCTGGTGCGCGGCGCTGTCGATGCGTCGTACCGCAAGATCCATCTCTACGACTCGTTCGGCTACCGGGAGTCCGACCGGCTCTCGGCGGGGCCACTGGAGCCGGTGACCTTCGAGCTCGCCGGCTTCACCATCGGCCTGATGACCTGTTACGACCTGCGATTTCCCGAGCTCGCGCGGTCCCTGGTCGACGCGGGTGCCGACGTGCTCGTCGTGCCGGCGGCGTGGGTGGCCGGCGACCACAAGGTCGACCACTGGCGCACCCTCGTGCATGCCCGCGCGATCGAGAACACCGTCTACGTCGCGGCCGTCGGGCAGCCGGCTCCGCGCTACTGCGGGCACTCGATGATCGTGGGTCCGTTCGGCGAGGTGGTGGCCGAGGCCGGCCCCGACGCCGACATCGTCCGGGGTGTGCTGGATGTCTCCGTGATCGCGGAGGCCCGGCGTACCAACCCCTCGCTCGCCAACCGCCGACGGTAGCCTCTCTGCTCGTGTCCTCACCCCCAGGCGGCCGCCGCGCCGCCCCGCGCCCGCAGTCGCGCCGCCAGCGCACGCGGCAGCAGAAGGCAGTGTCGACACCGACGGAGCCCAAGGCCCCGAGGACGCCACGGGAGAGCTGGCTCTCCCACCGCACCCCGTGGTTGGTGTGGTGCGTGGTCCTGCTGGCGGGCGCTGTTGCGCTAGGCTGCGCCGCGGCCGAGGTCGGGCCCGGGTGGCTCGACGGTGCCGGTGCGATCGCGGTCATCTCCGCCTACACCTGGGCACTCGCGGCCCGCACCGGCGGCCGACCGCTGGTCTTCGCCGGCCTCGCCGCGCTGCTGGGCGTGGTCACGGTCGTCACCCAGATGGAGGTGCTCACCGGCGGAGCGGCGGTGCTGACGTGCGTCGTCAGCGGCGTGCTCGCGGTGATGATGACCGTGCCTGCCTCGTCGTACCTGCTGGCCGTGCGGGAGACCCTCATCGCCAGCGGGATCGCGGCGGTGGGCGCCTTCGCCACCGTCGGGTTCGAGCCGAACGCCGACCGGGAGCGGTTCGAGTACGTCACCCTCGCCATCGGCTTCCTGCTCGTCCTGGTCCTGGTGTTCCGCTTCGGTGCCGGCCTGCACGGCCTCGGCCGGCGCGGACTCGTCATCGTCCTGGTCGGCTCGCTCGTGCTCGTGCTGACCATCGCGTACGCCGAGCTCTTGCGGCGCTACGGCATCTCCTCGGTCGTCGAGCCGGCGCTCGACGTAGTCCGCTGGAGCCGGGAGCACCTGGGGGCCTTCCCGAGACCGATCGTGGTGCTGCTGGGCATCCCGGCCCTCGTGTGGGGAGTGCACATGCGCGCCCGCCGCCGCCAGGGTTGGTGGGTGTGTGCGTTCGGTGTCGCGGCGACGCTGCCGGTGGCGCAGTCCCTGGTCAACCCGCTGGGCTCGTTCCTCGAGGCCGCGCTGCAGACCGTGTACGGCGTCCTGCTCGGCCTGGTCGTCGGCTACGTCGTCATCCGGCTCGACCTGGCCCTGACCGGCCCGCGCGGCAGTCGGGCGAGGGCCGCCGAGGCAGCCGCCGCGCACCGCCCCGAGCCGTCCCGCTTCCGCTCCCTCTGACACGGCCCGCCCGGCGAGGGGCGGCTACGTGCCGGTAGGCGCTAGCGTCGTCCTCATGGCCCGCGACACGAGCACCGAGATCCTCGCCGAGATGGTCGCCAACGTCTTGAGCGTGGCGTTCGACGTCGGGGAGACCGTCACCGAGGGTGACACCGTCGTCCTCCTGGAGTCGATGAAGATGGAGATCCCGGTGATCGCCGAGCGGTCCGGCACGGTCAAGGCGATCAAGGTCGCCACCGGAGACGTCGTACAAGAAGGCGACGTCCTACTCGTCCTCGCCTGACCGGCCGATTTAGCCGCCCGCCTGCCGTCCGGTAATCTCTGCGGCGGTGGCGTGTCCGAGCGGCCTAAGGAGAACGCCTCGAAAGCGTTTGTCGGTGCAAGCCGACCGAGGGTTCAAATCCCTCCGCCACCGCCAACGTAAACAGCCTCTGACCTGCGAAGATGCCAGGTCAGAGGCTGTTTCGCTCCACACCGTGCCAGTGCCGTGCATGTCGCCCCAAGTCCGCGGCTGGTTGCAGATCGGCATCGTCAGCGGGGCGATCGGCGACCAGATCGCAGTTCAAGGTGTGCTCTGCTTCGTCGAAGCCGACTGGCCAGGACGGCGAACGAGAACGGGACGGGGGATCTAGGGTCGTAGGCGTGAGCGAGCTCCCCGTCCTGGACGCCAACGATCAACGCATTCTGGGTGCCCTGTTGGAGAAGCAGACGACGGTGCCGGCGGCGTATCCCCTCACCGCGAACGCGCTGCGCTCTGCCTGCAACCAGTCGAACAATCGCGATCCCGTCGTCGACTTGGACCTGCAGGCCGTCGAGCAGACCGCGCGCGCGCTCAAGGATCGAGGTCTGCTCCGGATCGTGTGGGCGTCCACCGGTCGACGGACGCTGAAGTATCACCAGGTCCTCGATGAGCGCCTCGGGCTCGAACTCGACGAGCGGGCACTCCTCACGGTGCTGTTGCTCCGGGGCGAGCAGGCACCGGGCGAGCTGCGCACGCGGACGGAACGGTTGCACGGCTTCGCCGACCGGGGTGAGGTCGAGGCGTGTCTGGCTCGGATGGCGGAACGCCCTGAACCGCTGGTCCGCGAGCTGGAACGGCGACCCGGTCAGCAGGATGCTCGCTGGATCCATCTCCTCGGTCCGGTCCCTCGGCAGGCTGCCGCTGCAGAGTCTGTTGATCGCGACGCAGTGATTGCCGGGGGAGCGGATGTGCGCGACGAAAACGTCAGGTCGTCGTACGACGCCGTCGCGACCGCCTATGCCGACCTCCTTGTCGATGAGCTGGAGGGGCTGCCGTTCGAGACCTGGCTTCTTGACCGGGTGGTCGCCCGTGCGGCTGGGCAGCCTGTGGTGGAGGTCGGGTCGGGTCCGGGGCATGTCACGGCGTACCTGGCTGGTCGCGGAGCCGTTGCAACGGGGATCGACCTATCGCCCGCGATGGTGGCCGAGGCCCGGCGGCGCTTCCCGGCACTGACCTTCGAGGTCGGCGATCTGCGTCGGCTGAGCCGTCCCGCGGCGAGCTCAGGGTGGGCGGCAGTGCTGGGGTGGTACTCGCTCATCCACTTTGCGGCCTCCGAGTTGCCCGACGCGGTCGCAGCCATGGCCCGCCCGCTCGCACCCGGCGGATGGTTGGTCCTCGCCATGCACGCAGGGACCGAGATTCGCCACCTCGACGAGTGGTTTGGCCACGAGGTCGACCTCGACTTGGTGCTTCACGATCCGGCGGACGTGGTTCGGACAGTGGAGGCCGCGGGACTCGTCGGCCTCGAGTGGTATCTGCGCGGACCAGTCACTGCCCGGGGTGAGACCACCGATCGCTTGTACGTCGTCGGTCGCAAACCCGACTAGGTGGTGCGTAGGTCGGCGCGACGGGCGAGGCCCTGGGCGTCGCGCAGCGGGACTCGGGCATCCAGTCGCAGGACTTGACCTTCGTACTGAGCACCGGGGTGTGTCTGGCTCGGAACTCTCGAAGCCGCAGATGGCAGCGGTGAAAGTGTGGAGGGCTTCTGCAGCAGTCCACTCGTTCCGGCCCAGGACTTGACGGTCGTAGGCGGCGGAATGACGCACGGCGACCGGCCAATCGCGTCTGACGCGCCGAGTGGATATGTCCATCGTGTCCGGAACGTTTCAGGAACCGACTAGGCAGTCGCTCTATGCGGCGGCGCGGCAACCCCGCGATTCGCGGAAGGTGAGAGTCAGGTTTGCGTCTGCGAGTCCCGCTTCGCCGCATGCAGGTCGTCGCGTTCCCCTCCTAGGACGCGCATCTACTGTCTCGAGAAGAGCTAGCAATGCCAACACAGGTCAGCCAGGCGTATCGAGTCCATGCGCCGCGGGCAGTCCGCTCCTCGGTGGCCGCACGCAACGCACGACCTACTCGCCAAGGTGGTCGCCGAACTTGTTAAGGGTAAGTCGACGGACAGGATCTTGAGGACGTAGCGGTCAGCGGGGCGGCCCCGACTTCTCGTGCAGATCCCGGGCAGCTCGAGCGAAGGGGCTGGACGTCCTCCGCCACAAGCAGCACCGCTTCTCCGGCCGCGAGAGGGCGGGTGGACCAAGACCCCCGTGGTACTACAAGCCCGGGATCCTGATCAGCGCGAACTGGCCGCCCTCACGCTTGTAGGTGAAGTCAGGATGGCCGTCCCGATTGTTGTCGTCGCCCGGTGCCCGCTCGACCCACAGCGTGTGCGCCTGAACATTGATAAGGAACGCACCGGGTCCGAAGGCCGACGACGCGTCGACCACGCCCGTCGACTCCCAGGCTCCCCAGTTGCCGGGCGTCCGGCCGTCGACGTCGGTCGTGCCTCCGTCGGCAGCCTGATCGACCTTGGCGATGACGTCCGGAGTGCCGGAGAACGGCACGAACCACAGCCGAGCCGTCGTGGCGTTCGCATCGGTCGAACCGGACGGGAACTGCTGGCTCGACCCCGGGTCCTCGGCGATCAGCAGACCGGTCGGCGTCGACTCGAGATTGTCGGGCTGGTGCACCTCCGCCAGCGTCTTGACCGCGTTGTCATCACCCTCCACCAGCACGGTCAGCGACGTCACCTTGGTCGGGTCCCGCTCGTCCAGCACCATGCGCCAGATCCGGCCGTTGGTCGAGCGGAAGTTGGGCGTATCTAGGCCCTGGTCGGCGCGCCGTCCTCGGCCCGAATCGGCTAGGTAGACGATGTTGTGCATGCCGGGGCGCTTGTCGTAGGCGATATCCTCGATGCGCACGAACTGGAAGACGTTGTTGACGTCGCTCCAGTACTCCATCACCCACTGCGGGCCATCGATGCCCGTCGGTGTCGTCAGCCGCAGGTCCGTCTGCCAGCTGCCGTCGTTGGGGGGTGCGGGGAAGCCAACGTCGGTGGCCTTGATGGTGGTGCCGTCGGGATTCATCCCAGTGGCGATGTTCTTGGGCACCTTGATGAAGTGGCCCTCGACGTCGGTTCCGGATCCGGGAAGTACGTCGTAGTAGTTCTTCACGCCGGGGGTGTCGGACACGAAGGCCCAGAGGTCGCCCTTGTCCTTCATCAGGGACTGGGAGTTCCGCGCGATGTAGGAGTAGACCTGCGATTGCGCCGGCACGGAACCTGCGGGGAAGACGCCTGTGAGTGGCCCGCTGGTGAACGTGTCGTCACCCGAGAGCACGACCGGCTTCTCGTAACCCGGAATGGGGACTGCGTTCTCGTGGTTGTGGCGGCCCATGCCGTAGATCGGAACGTGCCTACCACTTTTCACGTCCAACGCCACGACGACGCCGGCCTCTTGCTCGTCGGGGTTCCCCGGGACCGGCGGCCACGAGGCTTCATCGCGGTAGACGTAGTCCGGCGTTTCCTCGTTGGTGAACAGGGTAGGCCTGCGGAAGCCCTCATGCTCGGTGGCGAGGTAGTTGGAGCAGAACCGCTGAAAGCCCTCGCTGCTGTCGATGGCCATCTCCCCGCTCAAGATGGCGTCCCCGGACTGGTTCAGCACCAGATGGCTCAGCTGCGCGTTGTCGAAGTCATTCTCGCCGTTGGCGGCAGTGGGCGCGGCTGTCGAGTAGGGAAAGGGAATCTTGCTCGTCTCGTGGTTGACGTACACGTCGACCAGACCGTGGCGGCCGGGCAGGAGCGAGATCCCGTCTGGGATCGCCTCGAAGCGGTAGCCGCTGGCGAGCGCATCACCTACCGTAAGTAGGGGCGACACCTCGACGCCAGGTCGAACCGGCGTCAGCATGGCGGGCCGCGACGTGCGGAAGCCGTCCCGGTGATGGTGATGGTGGTCGTCGTGCGCCGTTGCGGGAGTGACCCCGCTCAGCGCCAGTGCCGCAGTCGTTGCAGCGACCGCTGCCATTGCCGCGAGAGTCCTGGACTTTGCCATGCCTCCACCCACTTCCGACCTGTGCGATCCTCGATGTCTAGCAGAGCCAGCGGCGATAGGTCCAGAGACGGCGTGCGCCGATCCTTCCGCGGGGCTTCGCGTCGCCACCCGCAAGGAGCACCTCGTGGTCAACGCCGAGGGTGACTTCGTGGTTATCGCAACCGCACCGCTCGACTGGCTCGGCTCAGGCAGTTGGTGCCAATGCCTGTACGCGAGCCTGACCAGCCGGTACCTCTCTGAGTCCCACTGGCGGCGAAGTGATGCACAGGCCAAGCGCGGATCGCGGCTAGATGAGTGACGCGAGCCGAGTCATAGGGCAGATCGCCTCGCGTGGTCGATAGTGGGTTCATGGGAAACGAACAACTCGCGTGGTCCGGCCGCGACTGGAGGATGCCGGTCTGGCTCTGGGTCGGCCTGGCGACGATGTTCGTCAGCGCGCTGCACATCATCATCGACTTCGGCGTCGGCCTGTTCGACCTGCACGGGACGCTGACTCTGACCGAGGCGGCAACGCTTGTCGGCGTTGCGCTCATCCAGCTCTGGTGGGCGATTTCCTTCATGGCGGGCGCTCTGGGCAACGGCAGCGGCGTCGCCAGCGCCGGGATCCTCGGCGCCGGCTGGGCGGCGCTGACCAACGGCTTCCCGATCGTCTACTGCCCGCCCGTGTGCGAAGAGGCGCGGCCGCTGACCGACCTCGGTCACGTTGGCAGCATCGTGTTCGGCATTCTGCTCGCGTTGGTCGCCATCTGGTCGCTGTGGCGCGCCCGGGTGCGCCCGGGGTGGTTCATGCCGGCCGTTGCGGCAGCCTTGGTGGTCGGGACTCTCGTGTCGCTGGCGAACACTCCGATCACATAGGCGCGCCGAAAGCGGCATGTGCGGGCGTTCAAGCTAAGGCCGGTCTCGACGCTGACGAGCGCCTCACCAGCGCCTGCATCTGCGGGTCGGACGCGAGCGCCTGGCGGGCCCGGTGCAGACGGACGCGCGCCGTGCCAGGCCGGATACCGAGCGCGACCGCGATCTCCGCCGGTGTGAGCCGGTCCCACTCGACGAGCTGGATGAGCTCGCGGTCATCGGGTGAGAGGCGGCCGAGCGCGGCCACCACGACTTGCTCTGCTGCCTCGTCCTCGGTCGCCTGTTCGGTGGGGTGCGTCGCCAGGTGTACGACGGCCTCCTGGTCGTGCTGCGCACGTCTGCCGGCAGCGAGGAGGAGCCGGCGCGCTGTGCCGAAGAGCCAGGCCCGGCGCAGCAGGCCAGCCGGCAGCTCCGAGCGGCGGCGCCACGCGGTCGTGAAGACCTCCGCGACCAGATCCTCGGCGTCGGCCGATCCGCGCCGCCGGATGTAGCCGAATAGCTCCGGTGCCACGGCACGGTAGAGCGCCTCGAACTCGTCGGAAGTGATGGTGCGTGCCATCTCAGCGGCCCTGAAAGCCCGCAGGCAGTGCTTGCTGGAAATCCGGCACGAGCGAGGTGCCGATGCAGTAGGCGTTGTCGGCGAGGGTGTCTCCGAGCGCGTCGACATCCCCGGCCTTCACCGCCTTGCTCACCAGCCGGAGGAAGTAGTACTGGGTCGGGTCGGGGATCGTCCCGGTGGTCGTCTGGCCAGTCTCAGGGTCGCGGACGTCCGTCCTCAGGGTGCCGTTCCTCTGTACGGAATCAAGCGCCGTGATCGCCGGCCAGTGACGAGAGCCGACGAGCATGCGCGCCGCCTCCGCCTCGGCGGTCGTGTCGCCCGCACGCCCTGCCCTTACCCACTCGTTCGACCACGAGCAGACGGCGTGCACCGCAGTCCAGCCCCGGATTGCCCCGGATGTGACCGATTGGGTGCGCGGCTCAGGGTCGTTGTCGCGCTTGAGGTCCCGGACGTGCTCGTCGACGGAGACCTTACGGGCCGCCAAGCTGGGGAACGGGATGTCGCGGATCTCCTCCTCGATCACACGGCGGAAGTCACCGCCCGCCGGGTCGAGGGCCTCGCCCGGCCCGCCGAGGCGCAGGTCCTCGGCGTCCGACGGGTACTCACCCGTGCGGGCGCTCAGGATGCCGGCAGCCGCGACCCCGGAGACACTCACGACGGCAGCCGCCACGCCGGCTCCGATCATCAGCCTGCCCTTGCGCGAGCGGCGGGCCGGCGCGGTGGTCTCGATGCCCGTCTGAATCGCCTCCCAGGTTCGGTCGAGATCAATATCCGTCGCGGGAGGGCTTGCTTGGGCGACCAGCCGCGAGTGCTCGTCGGTCCAGGTGTCCATGGGTCCTCCTCCGTGTTCCGGGCCAGCCTTCACGAGAGACGTGTCAGACCGTTACAGACCGCGGAACTTCGGTCCCTCCGGTCACTGAAACCGATGACTCGTCTTGGAACAACGCACGAGTGCACAGATCTCGCCAGATCCGGCAAAGCGGTAGACGCCAACAGGCGGTGAAGTGAGACGCCTTGGTCGCGGCGTCAGCAGCCGGGTGTCCCTAGACCGTCGTCAAGCGGGCTGGCTTCAAGGGGGGCCGGGATCTGGGTGGTCGCTCGCGAACTGTTGCGCGCCGTGGTGGATGAGCCCCTGGTCAAGCAGCCACTCGATGGCCCGGCGCTAGCCCCGGTCTTTCATGGAGGTAGTCGGACGGCTGCGCGTCGAGGTTGACGACGTGTGCGTTGCCTGGGCTGGTTCCGGGGTTGACCTGTAGGCCGACTGTCGCTGTCGGGTGCGGTTCTCCGGGTCCTCGGGTTGTGGGTGGGCGGGGATGTTCAGGCTGGTGGTGGGATCGCTGCGATGTTGGCGAATGTCGCGACGATCGCTGCCGCCCAGGGCCAGGTGTCGGGGATCCGGAGTTGTCGCCGGCGCCCGGTGTGGACCAGGCGTGCTGGTGCGTGCAGGAGTCGGTAGCGCAACGCTTTCGGCTCACAGCCGGCGAGCACAGCAGCCTCGCCGGTGAAGGCCAGAAGTCTGGTCCAGGCGGTGAGGTCGGCAGCGATCATGGTCGCTGTCAGCCAGGCCTGGTTGATCGCGAACTCACGTGAGGGGAATCTGCCCAGGCCGGTGTCCTTGGCGATCCGGATCCGGTCCTCGACGCGGGCGTGAGCACGGTGACGGGCTTCGAGGAACGCCAGCTGTCCGGTGGTGGTGTTGGTCGCGATCACTTGGTAGCGCCACCCGTCGGCTTCTTCGAACAGCGACAGCTGCGCACCGGGGTGGGGTCGTTCGCGGCGCACGATGAGCCGCATCCCGGGCGGCCATGCCGTCAGGTCAAGGAGGTCGGTGAGCTCGGCGACGTCACCACCTTCGCGGACCCCACCATCAGCATCGGACGCGGGTGTCCACACGTGCTTGGGGACGACCTTGATGGCTTCGCGGATCTTCTCGGTGACTGCGTAGCCGACGCTGTACTCCAAGCGACGTCCCCGCACGCGGCCTTGTTCGGTGAGCCAGGCCAGGAGCTTGTGGGAGGCACCCGCGCCATCGCTGCGGATCAGCAGGTTCTTGCGTTGTGCGGCGGGGACCTGGGCGATTGCCGCGGTGAGGACTTCGATGTGATCGGTCGCGGTGTTCGACCCCGCCTTCCCGGTCCGCAACGTGGCGGCGAGGAACTCGCCTGTGTTGTCGCACCACACCCCGATCGGGTGGTACCCGAACGTCCGCTTGAACGTCGCCGATGCCAACTCTTTCTCGGAGTGGGTGATCACGACCGTGGCATCGACATCGAGCACGACCACCTCGCCGAGGTCGGTGCCGGCGACCTTCGAGGCAGGGAACCCTTCGGGTGAGGCGTTCATGAGGGCCCAGACGTGGCGCCGTGTCCTGGCTCTGGCCACGGCGATTTTCTTGACCTGCCCGGGGCTGATCTCATCCAAAGCCCGCCAGACCGTGGCCTGCGAGGCCACCGCACCGAGCACGGGTTCCTGGTGGCGCAGGACCTCGATGTCAGCGATCGCTTCACCGCCGTCGGCGATCATCACCGCGACATCGACCAGGACCCGGCCGCGGTCATGGGCAGGGGTGAACGAACGTCGTGCCAGGGCCTTCGAGAGCTGTCCAGTCAGCCCGGTCCGATCACCTACGAGACGCAGCCCGACGCTTCCCGCGTGGGCCACCACGCCGACACCGCCCCCAGTTACTGACAGACCCCTCGACCACGAACTACGCTTCACCTGCAGAGTGCCTTCCAGTTGGAGAACTTGTTCCGTCGCAAGACCAAGTTTCCCCTGCTGGGCAGGCACTTCTGTGTTTCTACGCGCCGATCAAGCCGCCGACCCGTGAATGATCCGGGCTAGGCGCGAACCACATCACGCAGGGTGTGCCATGGCGAATTCAATTCGGGGTGGTGTTCATAGGCCTGGTTCTTGAATCGTCTGAGCGCTCCCCGCCCCTGCAGAGACTGGGCCAGGCGTCGGCCGACCGCGCTGTAGCTGATGCCGTCAGCAAATTCGGCCATGTCCTGAAACCACACGTAGGACGGGAGAGGATCGACGGGGATGAGATCGAGCTCGTCGATCTCGACGGGGTTCTCCCCGTCGATGCCCGTGTCGCTGGTCCAGAACACCACCTGCCCGGTTCGCGGGTCGATGAGCCATCGGTGCTCGTAGTCAGTCTGATCCGCGAGCGCGGTGGCGATCTCCCCAACGTCGATTCCGCCCAGGTCGAGCATCTACTCAGGGTAGAACCCGAGCCCGGCGTCCCGGAAGAACCGTATGAACGGCGTCGCGACTGTCGGCCGGCTCACGGTGGTAAGACCCACTTCGTGGGTCGCCCGGATCGCGGCATATGAGTGCGCTTGCCTACTTGGAGGAACGCACCTCGAACCGATAGGTGGGCGGGCTCCCCTGGTCGTCCCGAATGATCGCGGTGCCTGCCTTTGTGCCATGAGGGATGCGAACTGCAGCGTCGAACCCCATGTCTGGTTCTCGGGGCGTCAACTCTCCCAGCGGCACGGTCTGGCCACCTGGCAACGTGAGGGTTAGATGTACGGGAGCCAGCGGCTCCAGCGGATCGCCGCCCCAGTGTCGTTGCAGGTGGATGTGTACCAATGTCCGAAGATCGTGAGCGTTTCACCAGGGCTGGCGAGGGGCGCCGGTGCGCCGTAGCGGCCCCTTGGCGGCTGGTGATCCAGGTACGGTCCAACGCGCGACGCGGTCGAGCCACCTGTCGGAGTGGGTCCACAACCGACGAGGGTGACGACGACCGTGGCCAGCACGGCGATGCTGTTATGCCGTCGTCGACGCGCACCCATGCCCACCTCCTTGTTGAATCAGTCTGACGCGTGGCCCACCGGTTCAGGTCCGATCCATGCGACACCGTTGCTTCATTCAACGGCACCAGGCACCACGGACTGGGGCGGATGAGTGCACTCGCTTCACGAGGTTCGTGACCTTCGGCAGGAGTACGCTCTCGGCATGAGCCGGATGGTGGGTGCCGCCGAAGCGCGTCTCCGGCAGGCGCTGGCCCTCACCCTGGGTGGCACGGGTGCGTTCATGATTCTCTCGCTGCTGACAACGACGACGAGCGCACCCTCAGCCGTGATGCTTGCCGCCGTCTCCGCAACGGTCGCGGCCGTCGTCGGGATGAACCGACTGCCGGTGACGCTGGTGAGCGGCCCGCCTGGGCTGCCTCGGCGCAGTGCTGGTGAAGTGCCAGCGCTCCGTGCCGGGCGCGTGACCGACTCGCCCCGACACCCTCTGCGTCCCCGCGCTCCTGGACTGGTCTGACCCGTCGCTTTGTTGGCGACGCGCGCTCAGACCACTTTCACTAACCCAGGAGTAACCCCATGTCTCTTCTCGATCCCTTTTCTTATGCACTCGCTGCCGTTCTTGCCGCAGCCCAGGTCGGACTGACCTCCCTAGGCGCCGACCCCATCGCCGGCATCTCGTGGCTGCTCGCCATCGCCGCCGTCGTCGCCGCGGTCCGCATTGCACTGCTCCCACTGGTCGTCCACGGCGTCCGTCTTGCGCACGCCTCGGCAAGGGCGCAGCCACACCTGCAAAATCTCACCAACCGGTACGAGAACCGCAAGGATCCCGAGAGCATGCGCCAACTCTTGGAGGAGCGTCGTCGCATCAGCGCCGAGCACGGCGTGTCACGACTCGGTTGCTTACCCATGCTCCTCCAGTTGCCGATCTGGCTGTCCCTCTACCACCTGCTCGCAGACGTCGCCGGTGGCGCAGCGGTTGGGGCGATGACTCCGGAACTTGTCGCGTCGCTGGGCGCCGCCACCCTTCTCGGGGTTCCTCTGGCAGAACGGGGATACCTCGGTGCCGGCGCCACGCACTTCGTCGTCGTGGCGGGCATGGCCCTGACAGCGGCCGCCCTCGCCTACCTCACACAGAGGTACCTCGTCGCCCCCAACACCTCGATCGACGGGCAGCCGGAAGTTGTGACACGAATCCAACACCTCATGCCGGCACTCTCGGCCCTCGGTTTGATCGTGGCGGGCGGCGTCGTACCCCTTGCCCTTCTCTCCTACTGGGTCTGCAACTCGGCGTGGACGATGGGACAGTCAGCGGTCATCTCGCGATGCTTCCCCACACCCGGCAGCCCAGCCGCCACTCGCGCGCGGTGAAACCAACAGCGTCCGTGACGATGTGCGCAGTCTGCGGCAAATCCGGATGTGCTCCCGGCTCACCCCTCCGCTGTCTCGGTGGCCAGTGTGGGATCGCAGCGGTGAGTTCGGCACGTGCCAAGTCGCTCCCGTTTGCCGTTGCGAGTGGGGCGGCTATCGGCGTCCTCGGCGGCATGATCGGGCTCGGTGGCGCAGAGTTCCGGCTCCCGCTCTTGATCGGCGCCTTCGGGTTCGTCGCCCTTCAGGCCGTCGTCTTGAACAAGGCACTAAGCCTGGTTGTGGTCATCACCGCGTTGCCAGCACGTCTGCTCGGGGTTCCCTACAGCAGCGTGGCGGATCACTGGACGGTGATCGTCAACCTCCTCGCTGGCAGCCTCATCGGAGCGTGGCTCGGAGCGACCTGGGCCACGCGGATGCAGTCCAAGACGCTCTATCGGGTGCTAGCCGTACTGCTCGTGGGCATCGCCGTCACCCTCGTCGCCACCCACCTGGGCGATCTACGCCCGAGCGGCATTACGGGACCGATGCAGGTCACGGCCGCGGTGATAGCCGGAGCGGGGATCGGTGTCGTCGCGGCCCTGATGGGTGTGGCCGGAGGCGAACTGCTCATCCCGGCCATCGTGTTGCTCTACGGCATCGACATCAAGGTCTCCGGGTCGCTGTCGCTCGCGGTGTCGCTGCCCACCATGCTGGTGGCGTTCGCCCGCTACAGCCGCGACCAGTCCTTCGCCGTCCTGGCCGAGAACAAGACCTTCCTGGTCGCCATGGCAGCCGGATCCGTCACAGGAACACTCATCGGCGGGCTCCTCCTGGACGTCGTTCCCAGCCTCGTCCTCATCCCGCTGCTTGCAGCCCTCCTGGTCCTATCAGCCGTCAAGGTGTGGAGCCACGAGTAGCAAAAGGGCCACGAGCGCTCCTCGGCATTTGAATGCACTGTCCGCGGCATGACCGGATGGCCGCAGCGAGGCTATGCGGCAGGAGCGGATGCGTCAGGCATTGCCCGAGCAGAAGACGACGAGGCCGTCGCGCCGTTCCTTCAGCGGCGTAGCCATTCGCCCAGATCGGCGTCAACCAGTAGTGCGCGGGCTTCCGCGTCCCGCTCATCCGGCACCAGAACTCTCTGTTGGATGACCAGGATGGATCCCTCCAGGACGCTCATGTCGCGGTCGGCGACGTGGTGAGGGATCTGGGCCTCCTCCAGCAGGCCCTCGATCACGGATAACAAGCCGGGATCGTTCGTTCTGACCAACTCACCCATGTGACTTCGCTCCTCGCATTTCCCCTGGGTCTTCACGGTAGCGCGCGTCCCTCACCTGTAGCCCGACGCGGCCATGTCGCGCCGGACGATCGCTCATCGGCTACTACGAGACTTCCCACCAGGCGCTCCTTCCTCGCCGGCCATGCTGGCGCCGGTGTGTCGAAGGTCGTGCAGGTTCGCTGCGTTCAGAGCAGGGCGCCGTACCACGCGTTGGCCCGACGACCGGCGACCACGGCCCGCTCCCAGGCGACACCGATGGTCAGCAGCGCGGCGCCGGCGAGGCCGAGGATGATCCAGCCGGGCACGTACGCCATCAGCGGACCGCCCTGGGTGATCGCGACGACGATCAGGACCACACCACCGACGGTGACCGGCGCCTGCCACTGCTTCGTCAGGCCAGCCACGAGTGCCAGCAGCCCGGCCGCCGTGACGAGGAGGAGGCGCAGGGCGCTGCCCTCCCCGACGGCGACCATCAGGGACGGCACCAGCGCGACGGTGAGCGCCGGACCCATGGTGACGAACGTCGGCAGCTCGTGGTTGCGCGTCCACTGGACCCAACCGATCGCGGCGAGCAGCAGTGCGAGCGGAGCCGTGTAGGCCTCGATGGTGGTCACCTCGGCCTCCGACATCAGGACGCTGAGACCGGCCGAGATGCTCAGCGAGCCCAGGTAGGAGAACGCGAGCCGTCCGGGGGTGGCGGCGTACAGCAGCGTCAGCACGCCGAGCGTGATGAGCACGCCGGCAAGCTGGTACGACGACTCCGACGCGCTGGCGAGCACGGCGGTGGCCGACCAGACGACGCCGAACACCAGCGCCAGACCCTCGACCGGGCGCCGCTCGACACCGCGGCGGGCGCTCAGGCTGGCCAGGCCGAGGTTGCTCGCGACGAGGACCAGCGCGGCCGGCCACCACACCACCGCGTCGGAGTCCCGCAGCGCGGTGAACAGGGTGGCCAGCACTGCCGTCTCGGCCAGCGCCACCCAGAGGACGGAGCGGGTGCGCAGCGCGGCCACGACGGACGGCACGGCCCAGGCCAGGGCGGGAGCGACCGGCACCCACCAGGCGGCCGTCCCGGCATCGGAGACTCTGTCCATGAGCAGCCGACCCGTGGCCGCGCCCTCTTCGGACAGCACGAGCACGAGCAGGAAGAGCACGGGCTGGGCCGCCCACGCCACGATCTCGACCGCCTTGGCCCACGGGCGCTGCGGGACGACACTCAGCCCGGCAGTGACGACGGTCAGGGCAGCCGCGAGGACCACCGACACCCCGACGACCACGAGCCGCGGCGCGTCGAGGAGCGGGATGCCCAGCACCGGGACCAGCCAGAGCACAGCCGCTACCGGCACCAAGTCGACGCGCCTGGCAGCAATCATCGCTGCGACGGGGACGACCAGCAGCAGCGCGAAGGCGCCGTACCGCTCGGAGATCGAGGACGAGGGGTCGTAGCCGAGTCCGAGACAGGTCAGGACGTAGGTGGCCAGTGCGAGCCCGGCCGAGAGGAGCAGCGGCATGGCCGACAACGGCACCCGCACACCGGTCAGGCCCGGAGCGGGTGTGTCGAGGCGGCACGCCGAGTACGCGCCCGCGCTGCTGACGGCGGCGAGCACCAGCGCCAGGCCGGACAGCGTCAACGGGGCGGGATCGAGCGCACTCAGGGCCGACCAGCCCGCGACGGCGAGCATCGCGGTGCCGGCCGGTCGGTAGACGAGGACCCGTCGCAGCGTCTCCCCGGCAGATCCGCGGGGGACGAGGCGGTCGAAGCCGAGAAGCAGCACCCCGCCCAGCAGGCCGGCGCCGGCCCAGTAGGCGTCGGCTGGCAGATCGCCGAGACCGGCGAGATCCAGCCAGTGGGCGGCCGCGAGGTCGAGGGTGAGCAGGCCGGTCGCGATCACCGCAGCGGTCTCGGCGGCGGCGGGCAGCCACTTCTTCGTCGCCAGCGCCGAGCCGGCGACGGCGGCACCCGTCAGCGTGACCATGATCAGCGCCTGGCCGACCAGGCCGACGACGAACCACACCACGAGCAGGAAGAACGACGCGGCCGAGAGCAGCAGCAGGGCACCGAGTCCGAGAAGGATCTGCTGGCCCGACACCTGCCTGCGGGGAGCGTGAGCAGCCGCGGTGCGGGCGGCGGGGTAGGGGCCGACGGCGTACGGCTCCGTCGCGGGGACGGCACCCAGCGGGGCCATCAGTGCCTGGATCAGGTGGCCCGACTCGGCCTTCAAGGCCGCGATCTGCTGGTCCACCTGCCAGAGCCGGACGGCCTCGGGTCCGACCAGCCGCAGGCCGCACGCGGTGCACGCCTGCACGCCGGGCTCGAGCATGGTGGCGCAGTTCGGGCACGGGAACGCGTTGGGAGAGGTCACCAGCTCATCGTCCACTGCCGGGGAGCCTCGCTGATGCGCATTGCTACTCACACCGGCTTCCGATCCTCGGTGCGCTGCCCACGGTCTGCGTGGGGAGCGCCGGTAGGCTTGCGCCATGTTCGGATTCCTCGTAGCGGGCCTCATCATCGGCGCCCTCGCACGCCTCATCAAGCCCGGCAAGCAGAACCTGGGCATCCTCGCCACGCTCGGGCTCGGCCTTGTCGGCTCCCTCATCGGTGGGACCATCGCGTGGCTCATCGGCACCGGAAGCATCTGGGAGCTCGACTTCCTCGGCTTCGTGCTTGCCGTCATCGCCTCCGTGCTGCTCATCGGCGTCGCCGAGTCGGTGGCGGGCAGGAACAAGAGCGCCGTCTGACCAGGCTCTACTGAGCGTGGTGGGTCCGGACAACCCCATGGACCGAACCCACCACGTTCGTGATTCGCCGCCGGTCCGGCAACGGATGGGTCAGCCGCGATGTTCTGCGAAGAATTTCTCGAGCAGCTCGGTGCTCTCGCCCGCCAGCACTCCCGAGACGACCTCGGGGCGGTGGTTGAGGCGACGGTCCCGTACGACGTCCCAGAGGCTGCCGACCGCGCCGGCCTTCTCGTCGTGCGCGCCGTAGACGACGCGAGCCACGCGCGACAGCACAGCGGCTCCGGCGCACATCGTGCACGGCTCGAGGGTGACCACGAGGGTGCAGCCCTCCAGGCGCCACTCGCCGCGGGCCAGGGCAGCCGCCCGCAGGGCCACGACCTCGGCATGACCGGTCGGGTCGTGTGCGGCCTCGCGGACGTTGCGTCCGCGGCCCAGCACCTCACCGTTGCCGGAGAGTACGACGGCTCCGATGGGCACGTCCTCGGTCTCGAGCGCGGCGCGCGCCTCGGCCAGGGCCAGCCGCATGGCCGGTGCCCAGTCGTCAGGAGTCATGCAGACGTGAGCCCGACCGCGTCGTCGAACAGCGGCCCGAACCCCAGCTTGCGGGCGATGTCGGACAGCATCTCGTCGGGGTAGAGCTCGAAGTCGTCGAGCAGCACACCCATGTCCATGGCGTGCATGCCGAGGTCGCCGAGCAGGTCGAGATCGCCGGCGGGCACCTGCTCGTCCTCGTCGTCGAGTCCGGGGATGCCGAGGAACTCCACAGCCGAGCTGGCGAGCTCCCACTCGTCGGCCGCGGTGACGTCGGAGAGCAGCACGCGAGTGCTGGCGCCGGCGACGCGGACGATCACGAAGAAGTCCTCGTCGACCGCGACCATGCCGACCGCGCCACCGTCGCCGGGGAAACGGCGCAGGGCGTGGGCGAGCGTGTCGACCGACTCGAGCACCGGGTGGGCGATCGACTGCACCTGCCAGACGCCCTCCTCGCGGTAAGCGGCCACAGCGAAGTCGACCCCGTCGGCCATGTCAGCCATGGTGATCCCTTCCGCTCGGCGCCATCCGGACACTTCAAGAGTGGCAGATGTGCGCCCCCCGGCCAACCCCGATTGCGGCCGAATGACTGGCCGCGTTGCTGCACTAGGGTTTCGGCCATGCGCACCCACGTCGTCGACCACCCCCTCGTGGCCCACAAGCTGACCGCTCTCCGCGACGAGTCGACCGACTCGCCCACTTTCCGGCGGCTCGCCGACGAGCTCGTCACCCTGCTCGCCTACGAGGCCACCCGCGACGTCCGGGTCACCACCGTCGACATCGTCACCCCGGTCGCCCCGGCCACGGGGGTCAAGCTCGCGGCACCCAAGCCACTCGTCGTACCCATCCTGCGGGCGGGGCTCGGCATGCTCGACGGCATGATGCGGCTGCTGCCGACGGCCGAGGTCGGTTTCCTCGGGATGGTGCGTAACGAGGAGACCCTGGAGGCGGCGACGTACGCCGAGCGGCTGCCCGACGACCTGTCGGGACGCCAGTGCTACGTGCTCGACCCGATGCTGGCGACCGGCGGCACGCTCGCGGCCGCGATCCGCTTCCTGACCGACCGCGGCGCCGACGACATCACCGCCATCTGCCTGCTCGCCGCGCCCGAAGGCTGCGCCCGGCTCGAGCAGCAGGTCGCCGACATCGACGTGCCGATCACGATCGTCACCGGCGCGATGGACGAGAAGCTCAACGACAAGGGCTACATCGTGCCCGGCCTCGGCGATGCCGGAGACCGGTTGTACGGCGTCGCCGGCTGACGTCAGCCCGACGAACGGGGTTTGCGCGGACGTATCTGCGGGGGCGGGCTACAGCGCCTTCACGGCGCTGAGCAGCTTGCTCATGGTGTCCTTGGCGTCGCCGAACAGCAGCGACGTCTTCTCGTCGAAGAGCAGCTCGTTCTCAATGCCGGCGAAGCCGGGCCGCATCGAGCGCTTCATGAAGATGATCTGCTTGCCCTCGTCAGCGTTGAGGATCGGCATCCCGTAGATCGGGGCACCCGGCGAGGTCTTGGCAGCCGGGTTGACGACGTCGTTGGCGCCGACGACCAGCACGACATCGGCCTCCTTGAAGTCGCCGTTGATCTCGTCCATCTCCTGGAGCTGCTCGTACGGCACCTGGGCCTCGGCGAGCAGCACGTTCATGTGGCCGGGCATCCGGCCGGCGACGGGGTGGATGGCGTAGTCGACCTGCGCTCCGCGCTCGGTGAGTACATCGACCAGCTCGCGCAGCGTGTGCTGTGCCTGGGCCACGGCGAGCCCGTAGCCGGGGACGATGATCACGCGATCGGCGTACGCGAGGAGGATCGCGGCGTCCTCGGGGGTGGCCGAGCGGACGGGCCGGTCGGACGCCTCGCCGCCGCCGAGCGTTGAGCCGCCCTTGAGGGCGCCGAAGAGGATGTTGGCCACCGACCGGCCCATCGCGTTGGCCATCAGCAGGGTGAGGAACGTGCCGGACGCGCCGACGAGGGTGCCGGCGACGAGCAGCACGGTGTTGGACAACACGTAGCCGCCGGCCGCGACCGTCAGGCCGGTGAACGCGTTGAGCAGCGAGATCACGATCGGCACGTCGGCGCCGCCCACGGGCAGCACGAGCAGCAGCCCGAAGACCAGGCCGATCAGGGCGAGCAAGACGCCGATCCACAGCTCGGGGCCGCGCACGAGCACGACCGAGAGGGCGACCGAGGCGATGAGCACGCCGCCGAACGCGATCGGCAGGCCGGGGAAGACCACCGGCCGCGAGGTCATCAGCTCCTGGAGCTTGGCGAACGTGACGACCGAGCCGGCGAACGACACCGAGCCGACCACGATCGTGAACGCGGTGGCGACCAGGGTGAACCAGCCGATCGAGTCGCCCTGCGGCAGGATCTCGTCGAGCTCGAGCACCGCGACCAGGGCAGCCGCCCCACCGCCGACGCCGTTGAACAGCGCCACCATCTGCGGCATCTGCGTCATCTGCACCGTGCGGGCGCCGTACACGCCGGCGACGGTGCCGACCGCGATCGCGACCAGGATGAGCGGGACGTTCTTCATGTTGTCGAGATACGTGAACGGCAGCGCGCACGCCACGACCGCTGCGCCGGCGCCGATCAGGTTGCCGGTGCGCGCGGTCTTCGGACCCGACAGTCCCTTGAGGGCGAGGATGAAGCCGACCGCGCAGAGCAGGTAGACGAACTGTGCCCAGACCGGGATCACTTGGCTCCTCCGGTCGTCGTGGCCCTGGGGGTCTTCTTGCGTGTGAACATCTGCAGCATCCGGTCGGTGACCACGAAGCCGCCGACCATGTTGATGGTGGCGAGCACGATCGCGATCAGGCCGACGATCACGCCGGGACCCTCGATGTGCACCGTCACCAGGATCGCGCCGAGAAGGATCACGCCGTGGATGGCGTTGGCGCCGGACATCAGCGGGGTGTGCAGCGTAGAGGAGACCTTGGAGATCACCTCGATGCCGACGAACACGCTGAGGACGAAGATCGTCAGCCAGACGATGGCGATGCTCACTGCTGTGCCTCCTGGTCGAAAACGTCGTCCGGGTTTCGAGACGGTTGCTGCGCAACCTCCTCAACCAACGGAGGCCCCTCGATCGCCTCGCGCGTCGGCTCATGCCGGATCGCGCCGTCGTGCGTGACGCAGGCGCCGGTCACGATCTCGTCGTCGAAGTCGGGGGCGAAGACGCCGGTCTCGTCGCCACTGCTGGTCATCAGGGTGAGCAGGTTGACGACGTTCTGCGCGTAGAGCCGCGACGCCGGGCCGGGCATCTGTGACGGCACGTTGCGCCCGCCCCAGACCTGGGCGTTGCCGATGCGGACGACCTCTCCGGCGATCGAGCCCTCGACGTTGCCGCCGGTCTCGGCGGCCAGGTCGACGACGACCGAGCCGGGCTTCATCTCCTCGACCATGGCCGCGGTCACCAGCATCGGCGCGGTGCGCCCCGGCACGGCTGCGGTGGTGATGAGCGCGTCGGCGGCCGCGATGTAGGGGGTGAGCAGCTCGCGCTGGCGGGCGGCGCGGTCCTCGGTCATCTCACGGGCGTAGCCGCCGGCCCCCTCGAGCGTCTCGAGCTCGAGGTGGATGGGCTTGGCGCCCATCGAGGCGATCTCTTCTGCCGCGGCCGCGCGGACGTCGTACGCCCGGACCACCGCGCCGAGACGCTTGGCCGTCGCGATGGCCTGGAGGCCGGCGACACCCGCACCGAGTACGACGACCTCGGCAGGCTGCACGGTGCCGGCCGCCGTCATGTTGAGAGGGAAGAAGCGCCGCAGCATTCCGGCGGCGACGATGGCGCTTCGGTAGCCCGCGACCAGGGCCTGCGACGAGAGCGCGTCCATCGACTGTGCCCGCGAGATGCGCGGAACCAGCTCCATCGCGAACGCCGTGACGCCGCAGTCGCGCAGGTCGGCGACCACGTGCTGCTCGGTGTTCACCGGCAGGAACGAGATGGTGGCCGCGCCGCGCTTGAGGCGGCGTACGGCGTCGGTGGAGAGCGGTTGCACCGACACCACCACGTCGGCGTCAGCCAGCGCGTCCTCCTCGATGACGGCGCCGGACTCGGCGTACTCGGCATCGTCGATGAGGGTGTGCTGGCCCGCGCCGGGCTCCACGGCGACGGTGTATCCGAGTCCGGTCAGCTTGCCGACCAGCTCGGGCACCATCGCGACGCGGGCCTCGCCGTCACGGGTTTCCCTGGCTACTGCGATCTTCACGCGTCGAAACCTAGGCGACATTCCGCCATGCGAACACCCGTCTCAGTGTGGTGTCGCGAAGTTCTCTCACTGGGTGGGCAGTGCGGCCCCGGTTTCGACGTCGAACGCGTGCAGGCGGCCCGGCTCGATGGTGAACCACACGGTCTCGCCGCGCTGGGGCACCGAACGCGGCGCGATGCGGGCCACGATGTGGTCGGCCTTGAGGTTGTCGCCGAGCAGGTTGCCGTAGAGGAACGCGTCGGAGCCGAGCTCCTCGATGACCAGCGCCTCGACCGGGAACGACCCGGGGTCGCTCTCGCTGGCCAGGATCATGGCTTCGGGCCGGAAACCGATTTGCACCTTGTCGGAGGTGAGCGCCCCGACGGTGGAGCGCGGCAGCGGCACGGTGGCGTCGCCGATCACGACATTGCCGTCAGCGACCGCGAAGGTGCCGAGGTTCATCGCGGGCGAGCCGATGAAGCCGGCAACGAAGGCGTTCTTGGGGTTGTCGTAGAGGCCGAGCGGGGTGTCCACCTGCTGGAGGACACCGTCCTTGAGTACGGCGACGCGGTCGCCCATCGTCATCGCCTCGACCTGGTCGTGGGTGACGTAGACCGTGGTGATGTCGAGCCGGCGCTGCAGGGAGGCGATCTGGGTGCGGGTGGAGACGCGGAGCTTGGCGTCGAGGTTGGAGAGCGGCTCGTCCATCAGGAAGACGCGCGGCTGGCGCACGATCGCGCGACCCATGGCGACGCGCTGGCGCTGGCCACCCGAGAGCGCCTTCGGCTTGCGGTCGAGGTAGGCCTCGAGGTCGAGGATCTGCGCGGCGTCCTTCACGCGCTGGTCGATGTCGGCCTTGCTGTTGCCGGCGATCTTGAGCGCGAAGCCCATGTTCTCGGCGACGCTCATGTGGGGGTAGAGCGCGTAGTTCTGGAACACCATCGCGATGTCGCGGTCCTTGGGACGCAGGTTCGTGACGTCCTTGTCGCCGATCCGGATCGTGCCGGACGTGACGTCCTCGAGCCCGGCGAGCATCCGCAGGCTGGTGGACTTGCCACAGCCGGACGGCCCGACCAGCACCAGGAACTCGCCCTCGGCGATCTCGAGGTCGAGGGCATCGACGGCAGGGTCGGTGGACCCGGGGTAGATGCGGGTGGCCTGGTCGAACGTGACGCTCGTGGACATGGGTTCCTGTTCCTTCGGGCCGCTGGCGGGGTGACGCCGGGCGACGAGGGGCGGCTGGTCGAGGCCGACCAACGAGTGAGGTTCGTCTCAGTCTGCCTGAACTCGATGCGATCGGCGACCGTGTCGCCGCCTGTCGGACCTGTCGGGCACCGGGCTACCCCGCCAGGACATCGGCGAGCCCGGTGCGGGCGAGGTAGTCGCGCAGGGTGTTGCGGCTGAGGGTGAGGCAGCTGAGCTTGTCCTCGATCGACCGCAGCTCCTCGGCGAGCTGGCCGGCCAGGGTCGCGGAGCAGTTGTCTGACCATCCGGCCGCTCCGGCCTGCATGTCGACGACGGCGGCGATCAGCTTGGTCGGCATGCCCGAGCGGACCAGGCTCCGCACGGTCTGCACCCGGTCCACGTCGCCGACGGCGTACTCGCGGTAGCCGTTGTCGGCGCGCGACGGCTGCACGAGGCCCTGCTGTTCGTAGTAGCGCAGCATCCGGGGCGGCACCCCGGTGCGTTCGGACAGCTCGCCGATCCTTATAGCTGGTCTCCTTGACATTGACATCAATGTCAGACTCTACCGTCGAAGCATGACCTCTTGCCAGACCCTTCCCGAACCCGTTCTCGCCACCCCCGCGTTCTCGTGGCGGCCACTGCTGCTGCTCGCGTTCGGGGCCTTCTGGACCGTCACCCTCGAGATGCTGCCGGCTGGCCTGCTGCCCGCGATGGGCGCCGACCTGGGCGTCCGGCCCTCGCGTGTCGGGCTGCTCGTCACGGTCTGGGCGCTCACCGTCGGGATTACGACGGTCCCGCTCAGCAGGGCCACCCGGCGCTGGCGCCGCCCTTCGGTCCTGGCCATGTCCCTGGTTGTGCTGGGCCTGTCGACGGTGCTGACGGCGATCGCGCCGACGTACCTGACCGTGGCTGCCACGCGCCTCATCGCCGCAGCGGGGCATGGCCTGTTCTGGTCGGTCCTCCTGGTGTACGCCGCCTCGCTGGCGCCCGAGGGGCTGGCCGGGCGCGCGATCTCGGTCGTCTTGGCCGGTCCCATCCTCGCCAGTGTCATCGGCCTGCCACTCGGCACCTGGCTCGCCGGTCCGTTCGGCTGGCGCTGGGTGGTCGGCACGGTCGGCGCCGCGATGGTGCTGGGTGCGTTGATGCTCGTGCGGCTGCTGCCCGACGACGACGTGCCGCGCGTCGTACCGGCAGAGCGGGAGGGCCGCGACCCGACGGCGTACCTCGTGATCGGTGGCGCCCTGCTAGGGGCGTTGGCGTTGCTGGCACACTTCGCCGTCTTCACGTTCGTCGCCCCGCTCTCCACGCAAGGGTGGAACCTGTCGGCGGATTCCGTCGGCCCGTTGCTGCTCGTCTTCGGGATCGCGGGCGCGGCCGGGCTGGGGCTGAGCGGCGCCGTGCCCGACAGGTTCGGCCAGCACGCGCTGATCGCGGTGGTCGCCCTGCTGGCCGTGACGTTCGCGGTGCTTGCGTGCCTCGGCGACAGTCCCGCCGCGGTGCGTGGCCTGGTCGCCGCGTGGGGGCTCCTCCTCGGGATGCTGCCGCCGCTGCTGCAAGGTCAGGTGATCGGGGTCGCCTCGCCCGAGTTCCGCGATGCGGCTGGCGCGATCCTGGTGACGGTGTTCAATCTCGGCATCGCCGCGGGCGCGGTGGTGGGCGGCCAGGTCATCGACCTGTGGGGCCTCGACCGGTTGCTGCCGGTCGCCGCAGTGGTCAGCCTGCTGAGCGCGGTCGGGCTCGGCCTGCTGATGCGTCAGAGGTTGACACCGACGACCGCCCCGATGCCGTAGGTCACCGCCATCGCGAGCAGGCCGCCGGCGATGTTGCGGGCGATGGCCCGACCCGAGGGACTGCGGCCCAGCCAGGCGCTGGCCCGGCCGGTGAGCGCGAGGGCGACGAGTACGGCGCCGACGGTCACGGCGAGCCGGGCGCCCGGCGGCGCGAGCAGGATCGTGAGCAACGGCAACAGGGCGCCGAGGGTGAACGACAGCATCGACGCCCACGCTGCGTGCCACGGGTCGGTGAGCTCGTCGGGGTCGATGCCGAGCTCGGCCTCGGCGTGCGCACCGAGGGCGTCATGGTCCGTGAGCTGCCGCGCGACCTCGAGCGCGAGGTCGGGCTCGAGGCCCTTGCCCTCGTAGATGCCGGCGAGCTCGGCGAGCTCCTCGTCGGGCATCTCGACCAGCTCGCGGCTCTCCTTACGCAGCAGCGCCCGTTCGGAGTCGCGTTGGGTGCTGACCGAGACGTACTCACCGGCAGCCATGCTCATCGCGCCTGCCACCAGTCCGGCGACGCCGGCCACCAGGATCTGGGTCCGATCGTCGGTCGCGCCGGACACACCGACGACGATGCCCGCGGTCGACACGATGCCGTCGTTGGCGCCCAGCACGGCCGCGCGCAGCCAGTTGAGGCGCGATGCGTTGCTCTCGGCGTGCGGCTCATCGTCGTGCTGGCCGACCTGCACGTCCGCGGAGTCGGTGGTCATGAGTCCATCGTTCAAGGTGCCTACGGACGCCGCAAGCAAGGCAAGGCTCGGCTGTCGGTGCCGACGTGCCGCCTAGAGTCACTCACATGCCTCGCATCCTCGTCACCGGCGCAACCGGCTTCATCGGTCGGCGGCTCGTCCCCGCGCTGGTCGAGGAGGGCCACGAGGTGCGTGCGATGACGCGCAACGCCGCGTCGTACGACGGGAACGGCGAGGCCGTGCAGGGCGACGTGCACGACCCGGCGTCGCTCACCGAGCCGATGGCCGACGTCGAGATCGCCTACTACCTGGTGCACTCGCTCGACGACAAGGACTTCGAACAAAAGGACGCCGACGCGGCGCGTGCCTTCGGGGAAGCCGCAGCTGACGCGGGCGTGCGGCAGATCATCTACATGGGTGGCCTCGGCAATGACGATCAGGAGCTGTCGGCGCACCTCCGCTCGCGGCGCGAGGTCGAGGGACTGCTGGGCGAGGCGGGCGTGCCCGTGACCGTGCTGCGCGCGGCGATCGTCGTCGGCGACGGCGGCATCTCGTGGGAGATCACCCGGCAGCTCGTCAAGAAGCTCCCCGCCATGGTGGTGCCGAAGTGGGCGCAGACGCGCACCCAGCCGATAGCCCTCGACGACGTGATCCGCTACCTGGTCGGTGTGGCCGACCACGACGACGCGATGGGCCGGGTCTTCGAGATCGGCGGGCCCGACCAGCTCAGCTACATCGAGATGCTGCGCATCGCCTCCGAGGTCGACACCGGTTCGGAGGTGCCGATCATCACGGTGCCGGTGCTGACGCCCCGGCTGTCGTCGTACTGGCTGGCGCTGGTGACCGACGTCGACGCCACCACCGGTCGCAACCTGATCGACTCGATGGGCACCGAGGTGGTCGTGTCGGAGCACTCGATCCGCGAGATCGTGCCGGGGGAGCCGCTGAGCTATGCCGAGGCAGTACGCCGCGCGCTCGAGGACTCCCGCGCGTCAGACGACGAGGGGTAGCACGCAGAGCATCGTGACCGACCACGCGAGGTGGGTCAGGATCGGCGCGAGGATGCCGCCGGACGCGCGGCGCTCCAGGCCGACGACAGCACCGAGCAGCAGCGCGGCGAACGTGAGCATGACGTTGCCGGTGGCGGCTGTCGTGATGGCGTAGGCGACCGCGGTCACGGCGACCATGTGCCGCCGGATCGCGGCATAGAGCGCGCCTCGGAAGAAGAGCTCCTCGGCGATGCCGTTGAGCATCGTGATCAGCAGGAGCAGCAGCAGCGAGCCCTCGTCGGCGTACCCGGTGACGTTGCGGACCTGGTCGGCGAGCACCGGGATCTCACGCACCACGAGGGCTCCGACGACGAACACACCGGCCAGGCCGAGGCCGACGAGCACGGGCTGGACGACCGGTCGCGCCGAGTGCTCCTCGGTGCCGACACGACCGAGGTGGAGGGGACCGGAGGCGAAGGCGCCGAGAGTCCAGACCAGGGCGAGGCCGAGCGTCGCGGCATAGAACCACCCGCTGCCCTGCTCGATGCGCAGCGAAACGCCGAGCAAGGCCGCCCCCACGATGATGGTGGCCACGGCGACGATCCGCCGGCGCCGGAACGCCGTGTCGGACTGCCAGTGGTCGCGTGGGGTCACGTCCCACAGGTGACGGCGCAGATAGCTGCGCGCTTGGCTGACCACTCCCTCAGCCTTGCACGGGGCCGTTTCCCAGGGTGAACGTCTCGACCACGTCGTACCTCGGGCGCTTGCGCGGACCCTCACCGAGGTACGACGCGACGAGGGCGATCTCGTCGAGGTGCCAGGCCGGGCCCCGGTAGCCGTCGAGCACCCGGACCCACCGGGTGAGATTGTCGGGGTGGCCGAGTCGGGCGACCGTGAGGTGCGGCCGGAAGCGCTGCCCATCGACCGGGGCGCCGGCCTTGCCGGCCGCGGCCCGGGCGCCGGTGGCGAGTCGTCGCAGCTCCTCGTGGTCGTCGGCCTCGATGCCCGCGGTCAGCACGCGGCCTTGGTCGGGGTGCGGGAAGGCGCCGCCGCCGGTGACGTGCAGGGTCATCCGGCTTCTCTTCGCCGCCGCCCGGGTGAGCCGGTCGCTGAGATCGTCGAGCGAGCGGTCGGGCACGTGCGCCATGAAGGCGAGGGTGACGTGCCAGTGCTCCGGGATGGTCCAGCGGTACGCCGCCTCGCCGCGTCGTACGGACAGGAACTCGTCGAGGTCGTCGACGACCTCGACGGGCGGGACGACCGCGACGAACATGCGGGTCATCGCTGTCCTCACAGGCCCAGGTCGCGCCCGATGAGCATCTTCATGATCTCGTTGGAGCCGGCCCAGATCTTGGTGACGCGGGCGTCGCGCCAGGCGCGGGCGACACGGTACTCGTTCATGTAGCCGTAACCACCGTGCAGCTGGACGCAGTGGTCGAGCACGTCGTTCTGCACCTGCGAGGTCCACCACTTGGCCTTGGCGGCGTCCACTGGAGTCAGCTCGCCCCGGGTGTGCTTCATGATGCACTGGTCGACGAAAGACCAGGTGACCTCGACCTTCGTGACCAGCTCGGCCATCAGGAACTGGTTGGCCTGGAACGACCCGATCGCCTGGCCGAAGGCCTTGCGGTCCTTGGCGTACTGGATCGTCTCCTCCAGGATCTGCGCGGCGTGGCCGATGTTGGTGATCGCCGAGCCGAGGCGTTCCTGCGGCAGGAACTGCATCATCGAGATGAAGCCGGTGTCGAGCTCGCCGATCAGGTCGTCGTTGCTGACCCGGACGTCCTCGAAGGCCAGCTCGGCGGTGTCGGACTCGTCCTGGCCGACCTTGTCGAGCACCCGGCCGACGGAGAAGCCGTCGAGACTGGTGTCGACGCCGAACAGCGAGATGCCCTTGGCCTTCTTCTCCGGCGCGGTGCGGGCCGCGACCACGACCAGGTCGGCGCTGCCGCCGTTGGTGATGAACGTCTTGGAGCCGTTGATGACCCAGTCGTCGCCGTCGCGGACCGCAGTGGTCTTGAGGCTGGCGAGGTCGGAGCCGCCACCGGGCTCGGTCATGCCGATCGCGGTGAGCAGCTCGCCGCTGCAGAACTTCGGCAGCCAGCGCTGCTTCTGCTCGTCGGTGGTGAGGTGCACGAGGTACGGCGCCACGATGTCGGAGTGGATGCCGACACAGCTCGGCAGGGTCATGTTGATCTTCGCGAGCTCCTCGGTGAGCACCGCGTTGAAGCGGTAGTCGCGGGCCCCTTCTTCGAGCTGGCCGCCGTACTGCTCGGGGACCTCGAGGCCGAGGAAGCCCTGCTTGCCGGCCTCGATCCAGAACTCGCGCGGCAGCCCGTGGTTGTCTGCGTGGGACTCGAGGTGGGGGACGACCTGGCGGTCGAGGAACTCCTTGACGGAGGACCGGAAGGTCTCGTGGTCGTCGTCGTAGATGTCGCGCTTCATGGCGTCGATGTTACCGGCGGGTTCGCGAGCCCGAGTCGTCCGCCTCGGAGCGGGTCCTGACCCGGTCTCGGGCGGACGAGTCGACGAAACCGGTGACGGAGCAGCCCTCCGACGGCGTCATCGACCGGGCCGCCACCGGCCCGTGGAGCGTGCCGCCTGCCTGGCTGGGCACCCGTCCGTTGCCGCGCACCAGCGCGATCACCGGCGGGTCGGCGTACTCGCAGCACGCCTACGGGCTGGCGATCGACGTCAACACGTTCCAGAACCCTTATGTGAAGGACGATGTGGCGCTGCCCGAGCTGGCGTCGTCGTACCTGCGCCGCGACCGGGTGCGGCCGGGGATGCTGGTGACGGCGGGGCCGGTGATCCGGGCCTTCGCCGCGATCGGCTGGGAGTGGGGCGGCAACTGGCGCACCCTCAAGGACCTCCAGCACTTCAGCCTGACCGACCGATAACTGGGTACCAACAGTTCACGGGTAGGCTTTGAACGATCCAATTCTTGAGGAGACGCGTGCAGATCTGGCCCGGAAACCCCTACCCGCTCGGTGCCACCTTCGACGGGAGCGGCACCAACTTCGCGCTCTTCAGCGAGGTCGCAGACCGCGTCGAGCTGTGCCTCTTCGACGAGGACGGCACCGAGACCCGCGTCGAGGTCAGCGAGGTCGACGCCTACGTCTGGCACTGCTACCTGCCGACCGTGCAGCCCGGACAGCGCTACGGCTACCGCGTGCACGGACCGTGGGAACCTGCCGAGGGACTGCGATGCAACCCCAACAAGCTGCTCATGGATCCCTACGCCAAGGCGACCAGCGGCGAGATCGACTGGGACCAGTCGCTCTTCGGCTACAACTTCGGCGACCCCGACTCGCGCAACGACGAAGACTCGGCCCAGCACATGCAGAAGAGCGTCGTCATCACGCCCTTCTTCGACTGGGAGGGCGACCGCCGCCTCAACATCCCCTACAACGAGTCGTTCATCTACGAGGCCCACGTCAAGGGCCTGACCCAGCTGCACCCCGACATCCCGGAGGAAGAGCGCGGGACGTACGCCGGCCTCGCGCACCCCGCGGTCACCGACCACCTCTCCAAGCTCGGCGTCACCGCGATCGAGCTGATGCCGGTGCACCAGTTCGTCCAGGACAGCACCCTGCTCGACCAGGGGCTGCGCAACTACTGGGGCTACAACACGCTCGGCTTCTTCGCGCCGCATGCCGACTATGCCGCCAACGGCGAGCACGGGCAGCAGGTGCAGGAGTTCAAGTCGATGGTCAAGGCGATGCACGCCGCCGGCATCGAGGTCATCCTCGACGTGGTCTACAACCACACCGCCGAGGGCAACCACCTCGGGCCGACGCTGAGCTTCAAGGGCATCGACAACCCGGCGTACTACCGCCTCGTCGAGGACGACGAGCAGTACTACATGGACTACACCGGCACCGGGAACTCCCTCAACGTCCGCCACCCGCACTCGCTCCAGCTGATCATGGACTCGTTGCGCTACTGGGTCACCGAGATGCACGTCGACGGCTTCCGCTTCGACCTCGCCGCGGCGCTCGCCCGTGAGTTCTACGACGTCGACCGGCTCGCGACCTTCTTCGAGCTCGTGCAGCAGGACCCGGTCGTCAGCCAGGTGAAGTTGATCGCCGAGCCGTGGGACGTCGGGCCTGGTGGCTACCAGGTCGGCAACTTCCCGCCCCAGTGGACCGAGTGGAACGGCGCCTACCGCGACACCGTCCGCGACTTCTGGCGCGGCGAGCCGTCGCTCGGCGAGTTCGCGTCTCGGCTGTCCGGCTCGTCGGACCTCTACGAGCACTCGGGCCGGCGGCCCTTCGCCAGCATCAACTTCGTGACCGCCCACGACGGCTTCACGCTGCGCGACCTGGTCTCCTACAACGAGAAGCGCAACGACGCCAACGGCGAGGACAACAAGGACGGCGAGAGCCACAACCGGTCCTGGAACCACGGCGCAGAGGGGCCGACCGACGACCCGGAGATCCTCGAGGCCCGAGCCCGCGAGCAGCGCAACTTCCTCGCCACGCTCCTGCTCAGCCAGGGCGTGCCGATGCTCCTGCACGGCGACGAGATGAGCCGGACGCAGAGCGGCAACAACAACACGTACGCGCAGGACTCCGAGATCAGCTGGGTGCACTGGGACCGTGCCGACAAGCCGCTGATCGAGTTCACGGCCGCCGTGGCGAAGCTGCGCGCCAGCCACCCGACCTTCCATCGCAAGCGGTTCTTCACCGGCCGCACGGTGCGCACCGGCAACGGCGAGCGCCTCAACGACATCGTCTGGCTGGCCCTCGACGGCCGGCCGATGGAGGACGACAGCTGGGAGGGCTCGAAGGCGATCGGCATGTACCTCAACGGCGACGGCATCGCCGGCAAGGACGCCCGCGGCGGCACCATCACCGACGACCACTTCCTGCTGTACTTCAACGCCGACGGCCCGGCCGACGTGACCCTGCCTCCCGACGAGTACGCCGCAGCGTGGGACGTCGTCATCGACACCGGCGGGTCCGCTGACACGGCCAGGACGCACGCCGCCGGGTCGACCCTGCCGCTGTCGACGCACAGCCTCGTCGTACTCCGTGAGCACGCCGAGCCGGAACAGGAGCCAGACCACTCGGTCGCCGCGTCGCTGGCCTCGCTCGCCGACATCGGCGCGGAGGACACCACCCCCGCGGCCGACCAGCGGCACCGTAAGGACGCCACGAGCTGATGCGCACGCCCGTGAGCACCTACCGGCTCCAGGTCACCGAGGAGTTCGACCTCTTCGCGGTGGCGCGGCTGTTGCCGTACCTCCACGACCTCGGCGCCGACTGGGTCTACCTCTCGCCGCTGCTCGCGGCAGAGGTCGGCTCCGACCACGGCTACGACGTGGCCGACCACCACCACATCGACCCGGCTCGTGGTGGTGCTCCGGGGCTGGCCGCGGTGTCGGCCGAGGCGCACCGGCTGGGCATGGGCGTGCTCGTCGACATCGTGCCCAACCACGTCGGCGTGGCCGAGCCCGCCGGCAACATGTGGTGGTGGCACGTGCTCACGCACGGCCAGGAGTCGCCGTACGCCGGGGCTTTCGACATCGACTGGGCCGCCGGTGGCGGTCGGCTGCGCATCCCGGTCGTCGGCGACGACGACCTGCTCGACGGCGGCGGCATCGGCAACCTGCGGGTCGAGGCGGGCCAGCTGCACTACCACGATCACGCCTACCCGCTGGCTCCCGGCAGTGCCGACGACTGGGCCACCGACGGCGCCGACGCCGACGCCGTGCACGCGCGCCAGCACTACGAGCTGGTCTCGTGGCGACTGGCCGACGCGGGGCTCAACTACCGCCGCTTCTTCGCGGTCAACACGCTGGCAGCGATCCGCGTTGAGGACCCCGAGTGGTTCCGCCGGTCGCACCAGCTGATCGGCGAGTGGTTCGCGGAGGGTCAGGTCGACGGCCTGCGGGTCGACCACCCCGACGGCCTGCGCGAACCGGTCGGCTACCTCGACGACCTCGCCGAGCTGACCGGCCACGCCTACGTGCTCGTCGAGAAGATCCTCGAGCCCGGCGAGGAGCTGCCGACCGACTGGGCCACCGCCGGCACGACCGGGTACGACGTACTCGGTCTGCTCGACCGCGTGCTCACCGACCCGGCCGGGGCCTCGCCGCTGGGTGAGCTCGACGAGCGGCTCCGTGGCGGGCCGGTCGACTGGCACAAGATGGTGCACGACAACAAGCGCACCGTCGCCGACACCATCTTGCGCTCGGAGGTGCTGCGCATCGGTCGCGAGCTGCGCGTCGAGATCGCCGACGCCCCGGCCGACACCGAGGACGCCGTCGCCGAGCTGATCGCGTGCTTCCCGGTCTACCGCTCCTACCTGCCGGGCGGGCGGGACCACCTCGACCAGGCGTTCGCACTGGCTCGTGAGCACCGGCCCGGCCTGGTGCCGACCTTCGACGTGCTCCTGCCGGTGCTGTCCGACCCCGAGCGGCCGCCGACCCTGCGCTTCCAGCAGACCAGCGGCATGGTGATGGCCAAGGGTGTCGAGGACTGCTCGTTCTACCGTTGGTCGCGGCTCACCTCGCTCAACGAGGTCGGCGCCGACCCGTCGATCTTCTCGATCACCCCGGCCGACTTCCACGCCGCGATGGCCGACCGGCAGCACCACTGGCCGACCGCGATGACCGCGCTGTCGACCCACGACACCAAGCGCGGCGAGGACGTCCGCGCCCGCATCACTGCCCTCGCCGAGGCTCCTGCGCTGTGGGAGTCGGCTCTCGACCGGCTGCTGGCGCTGGCGCCGCTGCCCGACGCCGGCTTCGGCAACCTGCTGTGGCAGGCGATCCTGGGTGCCTGGTCCGCCGATGCCCGTCTCCGCGACCGCCTGCACGGGTACGCCGAGAAGGCGATGCGCGAGGCTGGTGACCGCACCACGTGGACCGCGCCCGACGAGGCCTACGAGGTCGCCGTACACGCGGCTGTGGATGCTGCCTTCGACGACGAGCGCGTCACCGCGGTGCTCGCCGAGGTGCTGGCTGCCGTCGCCGACGCCGGCTGGAGCAACGCCCTGGCGGCCAAGCTGCTGGCGCTGACGATGCCGGGCGTGCCCGACGTCTACCAGGGCAGCGAGCTGTGGGAGCAGAGCCTGGTCGACCCCGACAACCGTCGGCCGGTCGACTTCGAGTCGCGGGCGTCGCTGCTCGAATCCGTGGCCTTTGGAGCGCGACCGGCTCTGGTCGGTGGCCTGGACGACGCGGGCGCGGCCAAGCTGCTGCTCACCCGCGCAGGGCTGATCGCCCGTCGTGACCGGGCCGAGCTCTTCACCGGTTACACGCCCGTCGAGGTCACCGGCGGGGCCGCCGACCACGCACTGGCATTCGACCGCGGCGGCTCGATCACCGTGGTCACCCGGCTCCCGCTGGGCCTCGCGGCCCGCGGCGGGTGGGGCGACACCGCCATCTCCCTGCCCTCGGGCGAGTGGGTCGAACAGCTCTCCGGCAGCACGCTCACGGGCACGGTCGCTCTCGCCGACGTGCTGGCCGAGCACCCCGTCGCGCTTCTGCTCCGCGCCCAGCCGACGGCCGGCGAGGCACCCCGCAGCCGCTTCGACATCTGGGCGCCGCGACCCGAGCGGGTCGAGCTCCAGGTCGACGACCGACGTGTGCCGATGACGCGTGGCAACGACGGCTGGTGGACTCCCGCTGAGCCGACGCCGGACGACGAGGTCGACTACGGCTACGTCGTCGATGACCGTGACATCGCGCTGCCCGCCCCCCGGTCGCGGCGCCAGCCCGGCGGCGTACACGCGCTGTCGCGGACGTTCGATGCCTCGGCCCATGAGTGGCAGGACGGCGCGTGGACCGGGCGTCAGCTGGCCGGCGCGATGATCTACGAGCTGCACATCGGCACGTTCACGCCCGAGGGCACGCTCGACGCGGCGCTCGGCCGGCTCGACCACCTGCGCTCGCTGGGCGTGGACTTCGTCGAGCTGCTGCCGGTCAACGCGGTCAACGGCACACACAACTGGGGCTACGACGGCGTCCTCTGGTCGGCTGTCCACGAGCAGTACGGCGGCCCCGCGGCGTACCAGCGCTTCGTCGACGGCTGCCACGCGGCGGGCATCGGCGTGATCCAGGACGTCGTGCACAACCACCTGGGTCCGTCGGGCAACTATCTGCCGGCCTTCGGGCCGTATCTCAAGGACGGCGCCAACACGTGGGGTGACCTGGTCAACCTGGACGGCGACGGCAGCGCCGAGGTGCGCCGGCTGATCCTCGACAGCGTGCACGTGTGGCTGGGCGACTACCACGTCGACGGGCTGCGGCTCGATGCCGTGCACGCGCTCTCCGACGACTCCGAGGTCCACCTGCTGGAGGAGATGGCAGTCGAGGTGGCGGCCCTCTCGGCCCACGTCGGCCGCCCGCTGACGCTGATCGCGGAGTCCGACCTCAACGACACCCGGCTGGTGATGCCGCGCGAGGGTGGCGGCTACGGACTCGACGCCCAGTGGAGCGACGACTTCCACCATGCCGTGCACGTCGCGCTGACCGGCGAGACCGACGGCTACTACGCCGACTTCGAGCCGTTGACCGCGCTGGGCAAGGTGCTGACGGCCGGCTTCTTTCACGACGGCACCTTCAGCTCGTTCCGCAATCGTCAGCACGGCAAGCCGGTCGATGTCGAGCGGATGCCCGGCTGGCGGCTGGTGGTCGCCAACCAGAACCACGACCAGATCGGCAACCGCGCCCGCGGCGACCGGCTGGCCGAGGCGCTTGACGACGACCAGCTGGTCTGCGCGGCGCTGCTGACCCTGACTTCGCCCTTCACTCCGATGCTCTTCCAGGGCGAGGAGTGGGCGGCCACGTCTCCGTTCCAGTTCTTCACCTCGCACCCCGAGCCCGAGCTCGGTCGCGCAACGGCCGAGGGCCGGCTGGCGGAGTTCGAGCGGATGGGCTGGGACCCGGCCGTCGTACCCGACCCGCAGGACCCCGCGACCTTCGAGCGATCCAAGCTCGACTGGTCGGAGCTCGACGGTGGCCGGCATGCGGTGGTCCTCGACGCCTACCGCCGGCTGGGTGCGCTGCGGCGAGAGCTGCCCGAGCTCACCTACCCGCGTCTGAGCTCCGTCGAGGTTGATGTCGACGAGGTACGACGCGTGCTGGTGATGCGCCGCGGTGCTGCCGTCGTCGCGGTGAACTTCTCCGACACCGAGGTGAGCGTCGGGCTTCCGTCGCGGAGCGAGGTGGTCTTCGCGACGCCTGCTGGGGCGAGCGTCGACGGCGTCTCGGTGGTGCTGCCGGCGCATGCCGGTGCGCTGCTGCGGCCGCTGATGGGTTAGCTGACGGGGTAGTCCGGGCCGTTTCGCACCTGGATCGGCCGGGCGAGGTGCATTTTGCCCCGGACTACCTCCGGGTCGACAGCAGGTCGTCGACCCAGGCCGGCACCAGCTCGGTGGCCGGGCCGGTGCGTGACTGCCGGAAGTCGTCGGCTCCGTCACTGGGCTCGAGGTTGAGCTCGAGGGTGTCAGCTCCCGCGGCCACGGCGTACTTCACGAAGGCGGCGGCGGGGTAGACCACGCCCGACGTGCCGATCGAGACGAACAGGTCGGCGTCCCACAGGGCTTCGTGGATCTCGTCCATGCCGTAGGGGATCTCGCCGAACCACACGACGTCGGGCCGCAGGGTCTGCCGCCCGCAGCCCGGGCAGGCCGGCTCGTCGCGCAGGTCGATCGTCCACTCGTGGCGGGCATCGCAAACGACGCACCAGGCCGCTGTGAGGCGGCCGTGCATGTGGTGCACGCGCTGCGAGCCGGCGCGCTCGTGCAGGTCGTCGATGTTCTGGGTGACGAGGAAGAGGTCGTCGCCCAGCTCCTGCTCGAGTCTGGCCAGCGCCTCGTGGGCTGCGTTCGGCCGGACCCGACCCAGCACTGCCCGGCGTTCGTCGTAGAACCGCTGCACCAGGACCGGATCGGCCGCGAACGCCTCGGGCGTCGCGACCTGCATCGGGTCGTGGCCCTCCCAGAGCCCGTCGGCGTCGCGGAACGTGGCCAGCCCGCTCTCGGCGGAGATGCCGGCTCCGGTCAGGACGACGACGCGCATCAGCTCAGTAGTACCAGGGGAAGCGCGGCACGCTCAGCGACTGTTGACGGCCATCGTCGGCATTGTGGGGCTGACCTGCGGAAACTCGTTGACGACCGTTGGCCGCGGACGGTCGCCGTTGGTCCTCCTGCCACGCATTTGCCACGCACGAGCGCGTCATCAGCCGCCTCCGGATCGCCCTGGTCTTCGCTGAGCGTGGCCTCCCAGTCCTGGCCACCGTGAAAGACGCCGAGGATGTCGACGACGATCTCATCGGACGACTCGTCGAGCGCCTAGGCGACGAGGGTCCTCTTCTTGAAGGTGGTCGTCCGCATGCCCGGTCGGACGTCGTCGCGCGCTTGGCCGGCTAGCGGGAACACCAAGATGGCGTCGATGTGGTCGAGGATCGCCGACACGAACTGCTGGGCGATCTCGGCCGACGCCGCCTGGGTGATCCAGTTGTCGAGATCCTGGAGTTGCTGCTCGGCTTCGGGGGAGTAGTTGATCCGGCCCGTCATGAACGGGCGGCCCACTTGGCTTCGAAGCGAAACCTGACTTCTTCGGCGGGGATCGCGCGTGACGGGTCGGCCTTCAGGGCGTCATACGCCGTCGCGGCCTCGGTGTGCAGCCGCTCCTCTGCCGCGGCGTCGAAGGCCTCGTCCGACTCGACCGATTCGAGGAGCCGCAGTGCTACGTCCTTGCGCACCGAAGGAGGCAGGGACATGCCCGCCTCGTAGAACTCCGATGCACTGAACGTCACGCCATGAGTCTACGTCTGGCAGACGACAGCCGGCAGCCTCGAGCATTCTGACTGCGGCTGCTTGTTTCATTGACCCAGGACCGGCGTACGGGCGGCCGGTGCCGGACGCCCGTACGCGGAAGAGATGACGTGAGAGGCGGGTCAGGGCTGGAGCCGCGAGGCGGTCCATCCTTGGTCGTCGAGCGTGTAGCTGAGACGACGGTGCAGACGGCTGCTCCTGCCCTGCCAGAACTCGATCCGCTCGATGCGCAACCGATAGCCGCCCCACCCGTCGGGGCGGGGGACGGGTCCGTCGGTCTGAGCCAGTGCCTCAGCTCGTCGGTGGAGTTCCTGCTCGTCTGCGAGCGGGGCGCCTTGGTTGGAGGCTGCAGTGGTGGCTTGGGCCGCTAGCGGACGGGCGGAGAACAACTGGTCTGCCTCGGCGTCGTCGAGTCGGGTGACGGAGCCGACGACATTGATCTGTTGCAGTGTTTCGCGCCAGTAGAAGTTGATGGCCGCGTACGGATTGCTCCGTAGGTCGTGGCCCTTGCGGCTCCCGTGGTGCGTGGTGAAGACGAGTCCGCCGGTTTCCTCCACGCCCTTGAGCAGCACGACACGGGTCGAGGGAACTCCGGAGCAGTCTGACGTGGCGAGCGTCACAGCAAGAGGTTCGCGGACCACCCCTTCGGCCGCCGCGATCCAAGTGCCGAGCAGTGCCACCGGGTCGTCCGGAGGTGAGTCGAACTCAGGCAGTTGGAGCGATTCGTCACCGCTCAGGGTGTTCGCTGGTGAGGGTGTTTCTGGCTTCAGACCTGTGCTTTGTGCAGGCCGCATTTCGCCTCCTACGAGGCTGTTCCGACCGAGTTCGGAACAGCAAGGGGGGAGACGTTAGCAGGTCCCGAAGACGTTTCAACCCGACCTCAGGGCCTCGAAATCAAGTTGATCGAGAACGACTCGCCTCTCTTCACACCCGCAGTCCAAGTGCTCTACGCCTTCGACCAGGCCCTGGACCTCGCCCTCGAGGAGGGCGTCGACGGACGCATTGCCCGATGCCAGTCCTTGGCCGCTGGGCTTCGCGAGGGGATTCGCGCGCTGGACCTGGAGTTCCTGCTCCCTGAGGAGCACTGGAGCAACAGCGTCAAGAACGTCCACGTGCC
Source organism: Nocardioides sp. InS609-2 (assembly GCF_023208195.1). Lineage (NCBI taxonomy): Bacteria > Bacillati > Actinomycetota > Actinomycetes > Propionibacteriales > Nocardioidaceae > Nocardioides > Nocardioides sp. InS609-2. The sequence continues at coordinate 2,842,613 of NZ_CP060034.1, forward strand.
GGAAGGGGTCTCGTACGCCGACCCGCATGACGAGCTCCGCGAACGCGGCTTCACGATCTACGGCGTCCAGGCCCAGCTAGGGGAGGTCTTCAGGATCGCAACATGGGTCAGGTCAACGCACAGTCGATCGAGGACTTCCTGGTGGCTCTGGGCGACGTCCTGGGCAGTCTGGCCAGTGGGGAGGCCGTCGCATGAGCGCCCGCAGACTCGCCGTCGTCGGCGGCGGTCCCAGTTGCACCTACGTCACGGAACGACTCGCTGCCACGTTGCCGCAGATCACCGAGCAGCTCGAGCTCGAGCGTATGGGCGCCCTGCTCGGCGGCCCAGTGCGCGAACGCCGCTGCCGGGTAGACCACAGAAGAGGTACCGATGGTGACGAAGAGATCGGCCTCCTGCAGCGCTTGGAGCACCCTCGTCCATGCGGTAGGGGATCTCCCCGAACCAGACGATGTCGGGGCGCAGCATCGCCGCGGCGCAGCCCGGGCACGCGGGGCAGTGTGAGAGGTTGCCGGCCCAGGTGAAGCGGTAGCCGCAGGCCAGGCACAGTGCCGACCTCAACTCGCCGTGCATGTGCAGGACGTTCTTCGAGCCGCCGCGTTCGTGCAGGTCGTCAACGTTCTGGGTGATCATCAGGAGGTCGTCGCCGAGCGACTCCTCGAGGCGGCCGAGCGCCATCGAGGAAGCCGCAGCTTTCCTGAAAGTGCCCGTCGCGACGATGCGCTACTGGCGCGCTGACCTCGTGCTCTGGCGCGCCGAGCAGGGCCGCCGACCCGAGGAGGCTTCTCCACAGGCGTGACCTTCGAGCAGCCCTGTTGTCGGTCCCGCGAGTCACGATGAGTCATCGAGGAGAGGAACAACGATGGCCGGGAGCATTGCCAAACGTCAGGACGGCAGATGGCTCGCCCGCTGCCGCGACAAGGCCGGCAACGAACGGGCTCGACACTTCGAGCGGAGGTCGACGCTTAACGCTGGCTCGACGAGATCGCGTCGTCCGTCGTGAGCGGCACGTACGTCGACCCAAAGGCCGGCGTCACCTTCAAGCAGTTTTACGAGGACTGGTCGCAGCGGCAACCGTGGGTGCCCTCCACTCAGGCGAACGCGGAACTCGCGACCAGGTCCACAACCTTCGCCGCCTTGCCCATGAAGGCGATCCGCCGCTCCCACGTCGAAGCATGTGAAGGTGATGTCGACCCGATGGGCGCCGAGCACGATCAAGACCAGGTTCGTGATCGTGCGATCGGTGTTCCGAGCAGCTGTCGCCGACCGGGTCATCGCCTTCGACCCGAGCGCCGGCGTCGCCCTGCCGTGTCGTCGCCAAGCCGTGGCAGCCATGCGGACCCCTCAGTTAGTAGTACCAGGGGTACGGCGACCAGTCGGGCTCGCGCTTCTCGAGGAACTGGTCGCGGCCCTCCTGGGCCTCGTCGGTCATGTAGGCCAGCCTCGTGGTCTCGCCGGCGAAGAGCTGCTGGCCGACCAGGCCGTCGTCGATCGCGTTGAAGGAGTACTTCAGCATCCGCTGCGCGGTGGGCGACTTCCCGTTGATCTTGGCGCCCCACTCGAGCGCGACCTTCTCGAGATCGGCGTGCGGCACCACCTTGTTGACCGCGCCCATCGCGTGCATGTCGTCGGCGGAGTACTCGTCGCCGAGGAAGAAGATCTCTCGCGCGAACTTCTGCCCGACCTGACGAGCGAGGTAGGCCGACCCGAAGCCGCCGTCGAAGCTGCCCACGTCGGCGTCGGTCTGCTTGAAGCGACCGTGCTCGCGGCTGGCCAGCGTGAGGTCGCAGACCACGTGCAGCGAGTGACCGCCGCCGGCCGCCCAGCCATTGACCAGACAGATCACGATCTTCGGCATGAAGCGGATAAGCCGCTGGCACTCGAGGATGTGGAGCCGCCCGAGCCGGGCCTTGTCGACGGTGTCGACTGTTTCTCCGTCGGCATACTGGTAGCCGGCCTTACCGCGGATGCGCTGGTCGCCACCTGTGCAGAACGCCCACTTGCCGTTCTTGTCGCTGGGACCATTTCCAGTCAGCAGGACGCAGCCGATGTCGCTCGACGTACGCGCATGCTCGAGCACCCTGAGCAGCTCGTCGACCGTGTGCGGCCGGAATGCGTTGAGGATGTCGGGCCGGTCGAAGGCGATGCGGACCGTGCCGTGCGCCTTCGCGCGGTGGTAGGTGAGGTCGGTCAGGCCCTCGAAGCCAGGGACCTCGTCCCAGTCGGTCGGGTCGAAGATCTCGCTGACGCCAACAATCGCACTCATGGCGCCATCGTAGGGACGCTGGAATCCCGGCCGGCGACGTGGTGTTGTGAAGGCATGACTCTTCAAGGTGTTTACGAGCCGAGCCCGGCCCAGTGGGTGCGCGACCAGGTTGCCGAGTTCGAGGCCTCCGACGGCCAGCGATCCAACACGCTCCGCGACTCCGAGGACCCGATCGTGGTCATCACGTCGCTGGGCGTGAAGTCCGGCAAGCTGCGCAAGAACCCCGTGATGCGGGTGGAGCACGACGGCAAGTACCTCGCGGTGGCCTCCAAGGGCGGCGGGCCCGAGGACCCCACGTGGGTGGCCAACTTCCGCACCCACCCCGAGGTCGACCTTCAGGACGGCGCTGACAAGGCGACGTACACCGTCCGCGAGCTCTCCGACGACGAGCGCGCCGAGTGGTGGGAGCGGGCTGTCGCGACGTGGCCGACCTACGCGGAGTACAAGAAGAAGACCGACCCCATCGACCGCACGATCCCGCTCTTCCTGCTCGAGCGAGCGAAGTGACCGCAGGCATCGCATGACAGCGGTCATGTGGTTCCGCCGCGACCTGCGCCTGCGCGACAACCCGGCGCTGCGAGCGGCGGCCGCTAACGGCGACGTGCTGGGACTCTTCGTGCTCGACCCGGTGCTGTGGCGCTCGGCCGGTGCGGCCCGTCGGGGCTGGCTGGCGGCCTCGCTGCGCGCCCTCGACCAGTCGATGGACGGTCGGCTCTGCATCAGGCTGGGCGCGCCCGCCTCCGTGGTGCCGAGCGTCCTGGCCGAAGTCGGGGCGACGGCGCTGCACGTCGCCAACGACTGCACGCCGTACGCCCGGACTCGCGACCGTGCCGTCGTCGCTGCCCTGCCGGAGTCGGTGTCCGGCCTCGCCAGCGGGACGCCGTACGCCGTGCCGCCGGGGAGCGTGAGGAACGGCTCGGGCGACCCGTACAAGGTCTACACGCCGTTCTCGAAGGCATGGCGCGCTTTCGGCTGGGACGACCCGTCGCCCGCGCCGCGAGGCGTGGGTCGGGGACGAGAGCGACCAGCGAGTCGAGGCCATGCTCGACGCGGCCATCGCCGCGGCTCCGCCAAGGATGCCGACGGCCGGTGAGGACGCCGCGATGAGGCGTTTCCGGGCGTTCGTCGAGCGCGACATCGACGACTACGACAGCATCCGTGACGACCCGGGCGCCGACCGCACCTCGCGGATGTCGCCGTACCTCAAGCTCGGCGTGGTGCACCCGCGGCAGCTGCTCGCGGAGACTGCCGGGAGGCGGTCGCAGGGTGCTGCGACGTACGAGAAGGAGCTGGCCTGGCGCGAGTTCTACGCCGACGTGCTGCACCACAACCCCGATTCGGCGTGGAGCGACCTGCGGCCGGTGCCCGGCCTGACGTACGACGAGCCGGACGACGCCATCGAGGCCTGGAAGACCGGCACGACTGGCTTCCCGATCGTCGACGCCGGCATGCGGCAGCTGCTCGCCGAGGGCTGGATGCACAACCGGGTGCGGATGATCACCGCCAGCTTCCTCACCAAGGACCTGCACGTCTGGTGGCCCGTGGGCGCGCGCCACTTCCTCGACCACCTCGTCGACGGCGACCTGGCGTCCAACAACCACGGCTGGCAGTGGGTCGCGGGCACCGGCACCGACGCCGCGCCGTACTTCCGCGTCTTCAACCCGATCACCCAGGGCGTGAAGTTCGACGCCGGGGGCGACTACGTACGCCGATGGGTGCCGGAGCTCGCGCACCTGCCGGGCAAGGCGTCGCATGAGCCGTGGGAGCACGACGACGGCTATGCGCACGGCTATCCCCGCCGGATCGTTGACCATGCCGAGGAGCGACTGGTGGCGCTGGATCGCTACCAGCGCGGGCGGCCCTGACTCAGCCCGGGCGGTCCTGCACCTGGGCCCGGTCGGTGATGTCGAGCGCGAGCCCGGCGAGGTGGTCGAGCCGGGCCAGCTCGGAGTCGAGGAACTCCGGGCCGCCGCGCCGCCCGAGCACCAGCGCCTCGCCGCCGAGGGAGCAGCCGCAGAGCAGCAGGTTCTCGTCGTCGCTCTCGATCCGCCGGGCGCCGTTGAGCGCCGGCCAGTCGATGGTGGGCGGCGCGGCCTCGGTGGCACGGATGATCTCGGTGCCCCCGTCGTTACGACGTACGCGGGCGCCCCAGTCGACGCGGAACGTCACCGGCATCAGATCGATGAGCCGGTCGAGGGCCTCAGACGGGCTTGCCGTCAGGGCCTCGACGACCTCGAGGTCGAGGAAGAGGTTGCCGCCTGCGTTGTAGCGGCTGATCCAGAGCACCTGGACGCTGTCGATGGTGTTGCAGGCGGAGACGATGGAGTCGGGCATCACGCCGGGCACCAGCTCGAGCATGATGTCGTCGATCGCGGTGCCGTCGGAGGTCTTCTCGACGATCTGGATCGCCTCGATGTCGCCGCCGGCCTCACCGATCGCGGTCGCCAGTCGACCCAGCGATCCGGGTACGTCGAGCAACTCCACGCGCAGCAGGAACGACATCACGGCCTCCAGAGGTCGGTTGCCCCGACCCTAGCCGGGAGTTGTCACATACACGTTTCGCACCGTGCCACCGGACGGTCAGGATTCGGCCAGTCGCCGGGCCAGGCCGGTCGCGCGCTGGGCCCGATGGCCGACGGCGGCCCGGACCGCCGACTCGGGTCCGATGACCCGCACGCGCGTGCGCGCCCGGGTGACCGCGGTGTAGAAGAGCTCGCGGGTGAGCAGGCGGGAGTCCTCGTCGGGGAGCAGCACGGTGACGACCTCGGCCTGGCTGCCCTGGCTCTTGTGGATCGTCATCGCGTGCATCGTGTCGACGTCGCCCAGGCGTGAGGGCGCCACCTCGAGCGGCCCGTCGCTGCCGATCAGCGCCACCCGGCGTACGCCGCCGCGGTCGACCACCACGCCCACGTCACCGTTGTAGATGCCGAGGGCGTAGTCGTTGGCGGTCACCAGCAGCGGCCGCCCAACGTATGCGGACTCGTAGAGCGGGTCGCCGGTCTCGGCGGTGATCCATTGCTCGACGCGACGGTTCCAGTGGCGCACGCCGTAGGGGCCGTCCCGGTGGGCACACAGCAGCCGGTGCCGGTCGAGTGCCTCGAGCGCCTTGTCTGCCCGCCCGGCCGCAGCGGCATCGCGCACGGCCAGCGCAACCTCGACCGAGGTGGAGCGGATCTGGCCGGCCGGGTCTTCGTCGAGGATCCACTCGACGGCCGAGTGCCCGGCAGAGAGCGCCGCGACCACCGCGTCGGCGTCACCATCGCGGAGCGCCTCGGCCAGGGTGCCGATCTCGGTGCCGTAGCGGTGAGTGGTGCGCAGAGCGGCCACGGGCGAGTCGGCCCGGCCGTCGAAGCCGCGCACCAGGTCGCTCAGCACCGCGCCGGCGTCGACCGACGACAGCTGGTCGGGGTCGCCCACCAGGATCATCCGGGCATCGGGCCGGACGGCTTCGAGCAGCCGCGACATCATCGTCAGCGACACCATCGAGGTCTCGTCGACGACGATCACGTCGTGGGGCAGCCGGTTGTGGCGGTCGTGCCGGAACCTCGTCGAGTTGCCCGGGTGGGTGCGCAGCAGCCGGTGCAGGGTGCCGGCCTGGAGGCCCGCGAGCCTCGCCTGGTCGGCGGCCGAGAACCGGGCGGCCGCCGCGTGCACGGCCTCCTGCAGCCGGGCGGCCGCCTTGCCGGTGGGCGCCGCCATCGCAACCCGCATGACCTCGCCCCGGGCTTCGTGCTGCTCGGCCAGTGCGACCAGCAGGCCGGCCACGGCGGTGGTCTTACCGGTGCCCGGGCCACCTGTGATGACGGTGGTCCACTGGCTGGCGGCGCGCACACACGCGGCCCGTTGCTCGTCGTACCCCGAGAGCGGGAAGACCCGGTCGAGGGACGCGTGCATCAGGTCGGGGTCGTGGGGCGGTGTGGTCATGGCGCGGGCGGTCAGGTCGTCGAGGACCTGCGTCTCCTGCTCGTGGTAGCGGTCGAGATAGAGGAGGCGGGCGTCCCACCGCAGCACGCCGAGGTCGACGAGCGGGCTGGCGGCGACCGCGTCGGACCACACTCCCGGCTCGGGCCACGGCAGCTCGGTCGTCTCATCGCCTGTCGTAGCCTCGCCGGCAACGGTGGCCAGGTCGAGGCAGACCGAGCCGGCGCGGACGGCCCGGCAGGTCAGCGCGATCGCGAGCAGCACCTGCTCATCGTGCTCCCCACCCAGCTGGCCGAGGGTCTGGGCGATGTGGACGTCGGCCGACCTGATCACGCCTGCGGCGTTGAAGACGGCGAGCAGTCCGTGCGCGTTAAGTGCCAGCGCGGCGTCGTACTGATCGGTGGTCTCGAAGTCGCTCATCGGCCCGCCTCCATCAGCAGGCCGTCGAGCAGCGCCGAGAGGTCCTCGACGAGCCCGATCGGCGGCCGCCAGGAGAAGATCCCGCACGGTGCCCCGTCGACGAGCGGCGTCTCGGGCCCGCACATGCCGCGCAGGTAGAGATAGAGCACGCCGCCGAGGTGCTGGTCGGGGTCGTAGCCGGGCAGCCGCCAGCGCAGGAAGCGGTGCAGCACCACCGTGTAGAGCAGCGCCTGCAACGGGTAGTCGGAGTGACCCATCGCCTCGTCGAGCACCGAAGGCCGGTAGTCACGCGCGGTCAGGTCGCCGCCCATCTCGCCGAGCCAGTTGGTCTTGTAGTCGACGGTGAGATAGCGCTCCGCGCCGTCGACCGGCACCCGCATCACCACGTCGATCGAGCCGGTGAGGTAGCCGCGCAACGGCTGCCCGGCCAGTGCCGCGTCGGCGTCGAGGGTGGCGGCGTAGGCCAGCAACGGGTCGCCGTCGGTGAGGTGCCGGCGCAGCAGCGGCGCGAGGTCGCCGAGCGTCACCCCCTCCACGGAGTACGACGTGTCGTCACCGCCCGCGAGCGGCAGCTCGAAGTCGAGCTCCTTGAGCCGGTCGGCCGTGGCCACCTGCATGAGCGTGGCGTCGCCAGCGAGCGGGCCGAGCGGGCTGGCGCAGACCGCGACCAGGGCGTCGGCGAGCTCGTCGGCGTCGAGGTCGACCGGCCACCAGATGCGCTGGTCGGCGATGTGGGCGAGCAGCTCGGCTCGGAAGTCTTCGGCATCGGGCTCGGCGTGCTCGAGCACCGCGTGCACCAGCGAGCCGAACGTCGCCCCGACCGGCAGGGCGGCCATCGGCGACGGCACTGCCGCCAGGTCGAGCTGGTCGGGAGCGGCGGCGACGAGGAGCTCGACCTCGTCGTCGAGCTCGGGCACCTCCTCGGGCTCGCTGAGGTGACGGTCGGCGCCATGGGCCGATGACTGGGCGGCCGCCGAGAGCGAGGAGTAGGAGGTGCGGCGCCAGCTTGTGTCGACCGCCCGGGTGAACCGGCGGGCGTCGAGGTGGGGTCGATCGACGGCGAGCTCCCCCTCGGGAGCGAGGTCGGGCGACGCGAGCTCGGGGCTCAGCCCGCCCGCCGTCTGCCAGTGACCCAGGATCTCGACCATCCGGTCGTCATCGACGATCGGCTGCTCGTCGGGCACCAGCGACATGCCCGGGCGTCGCCCGAACAGCACCCGGTGCAGCGGCGACGCGGGGGTGTTGCGCTCGGCCGCGGCGTACCACGCGACGACCTGCGACTGCGCCCGCGTGAGGGCGACGTAGAGGAGGCGCAGCGACTCGCCCGCGTCCTCGGAGGCGTGCCGGGCGAGGTGGGCCGAGCGGTGCGGGCTCTGGCCGCCGACGTCGCGGCAGCGGTGTCCGTCGTCGTCGTGGAAGAGCGGCACACCCGGCTCGCGGCCGGTGTAGCGGTCCCACAGGGTCGGGACGTAGACGATGGGATATTCGAGCCCCTTGCTGCCATGCACCGTCACCAGCTGCACGGCCGCGGCATCGGAGTCGAGGCGGCGGGTGCGCTCGGAGGCGACCTCGAACTTGTCGTCGGCCACCTGCGCACGCAGCCAGCCGAGCAGGCCGACGATGCCGAGCCGCTCCTCGACCGACACCTTGTGCAGCGCCTCGCCGATGTGGCGCAGGTCGGTGAGGGTGCGCTCGCCGCCGACGCGCGCCAGCACCCGCGCGGTGAGCCCGTCGACGACCGCGCACTCGAGTACGGCGGCCACACCGCGCGCACCCAGCACCTCCGCCAGCGTGCGGACCGTGTCAGCCAGGTGGTCGGTGCCCTCGTCGCCACCGGCGTCGAGCTGGGCGGCGCTGAGCCCGAAGAAGGAGGTCAGCGCCGCGCCCCGCACCCGGTCGGCGCGGTGAGGTTGTTCGAGCGCCTCGAGCAGGCTCAGCCACTCGGTCGCGGCCGGCGTATGGAAGACCGAGCCACCGGCGTTGACCACCGACGGGATGCCCACCTCGGCCAGGGCCAGCTGGGCCGCCTGCAGGTCGGACCGCTTCGCCGCCAGCACGGCGACATGGCCCGGACGCACCGGCTCGCCCTCGAACGTCGCATCCGATCGCAACAGCTTCGAGATGTCGTGGGCCAGGTCCTTGATCACGTGGTCGCGCCACCGTGCGACCGCCGGCTTGCTGCGCGGACCGGCACCGATCTCGGCGCGTCGCGCCAGCCGCACCCGAAACGCAGGACCGGCCCCGGCCAGTCGGGACTCCTGGTGGTGCGCCTCGACGGGGTGTACGACGATGCGCTCGTCGCCGAGGGCCGCACCCTGGAGCACCACCTGCACGGCATCGAGGAGCGGCTTGTCGGAGCGCCAGTTGACGCCGAGGGTCTGCCGGGTCGTCGCGGTCTCGGCGGCCGCGAGGTAGGTGACGATGTCGCCGCCCCGGAACGCGTAGATCGCCTGCTTGGGGTCGCCGATCAGCACCATCGTCGCGACCTCGGTGAAGGCGCGATGGAAGACCTGCCACTGCACCGGGTCGGTGTCCTGGAACTCGTCGATCAGCGCCACCTTCCACCGGTGTCGCATCCGCGCGCGGGCGGGAGCGTCGACGTCGGCGAGGGCGTCGGCGAGCTGGCTCAGCAGGTCGTCGTAGCTGAGCACACCGAGCCGGCGCTTGCGCCGCTCGACCTCTTCGAGCACGTCCTGCGCGAAGAGCACCCGCGCGGCCGCGACCGAGTCGGGCGCCTCGGTCAGCACGGCCAGCGGCTCGACCCGGGCCCTCGGGTCGTCGACCACCGCGCGCGCGATCTCGAGCGCTTCGCGACGCGACCACATCGGCTTCTGCTCAGCGGCGAACCGGGCGAGGTAGAGGTCGTCGACGACCTCGCTCGTCAGCTGTTCGAGGTCTTCGACCAGGGTCGCGGCCGAGTCGGTGTCGCCGGCGACCCCCAGGCTGCGCAGCACCAGCTGGCAGAACTGGTGGATCGTCGCGATCGTGGCCGCGTCGAACGACGTGAGCGCGATCGTCAGGCGCTCGTGCATCGCGGCGCGCTTCGACGGGTCGGCAAGCAGGTGGTCGAGCAACTTGCTCTCTCGTCGAGGTGCGTCGGGGTCGGCCAGCGCCCGCTGCGCTTCGTCCAGCTGCTCGCGCACCCGCTCGCGCAGCTCCTGGCTCGCGGCGCGCGTGAACGTCACGACCAGCAGCTCGTCGAGCGTGGCCTCGCCCTCCGCGACGTACCTGGTCACGAGTGCCGCGATCGTCCACGTCTTTCCGGTGCCGGCACTGGCCTCGAGCAGGGTGGTGCCGGTCGGCAGGGGGGCGGCGATGTCGAAGGTGTCCACCCCTATATGCCTCGGATGCTCTCGCGGTCGCTGAGCAGCGGACCCCACACGCGCCAGGCGTAGTGACCCAGCCGATGCGTCGGCCCGCCTGACGTCTCGTCGGCCCGCAGCGGCGTCGTCAGCATGGAGTACGCCGTGTGCTCGCCGAACGCGCGAACGTGCCACGCGTCGGAGTCCTCCTTCGGGAAGCCGGTCTCGTCGAAGCGCGGTGTAGTCCACTCGCGCGCGGCCTTGCCGTCGGGGTCGGCGTCACGCCCGGCCGCTGCGTAGACGTGGTCGGTGGCGTAGGCCAGGGACGTCTTCACCGGCAGTGGCAGCGGCTCGCACAGGCCGCGTTCGTAGACGTCGACCAGCTCGCGCAGCCACGCCCGTGCCTCGTGGTCGGCGAGCGGCTTGATCATCGCGATCTGGCCGCCGGAGCGGTGCTTGCCGATCGTGTGGGCGGTCCAGTTCTCGTCGGGGTGGCCGGCGGCCAGCGCCAGCGCGTCGATCCAGGCCGCGAGGCGCTGCTTGGCGCCGAGGTTGGAGTAGCTCACCGCCACCAGGTTGTTGCCGAAGACATTGCCGACCGTGCCGGTGAGCCGCCGGTCGCCCAGGTCGATGTCGACGTCGAGCGACCGCGCCGGACCGGTGCGCAGCGCCTGCCCCTGCGTCACGAGGGGGCGGACCTTCTGCACGACGTTGGTGAGAACGCCGGCGCCCAGGTCGCCCGGCGGCAGCAACCCGCGCAGCTGCTCGGCGGTCATGCCGGCCTGCGGGTCGGCACCGGCGAGCACGTCGGTGACCAGCCGGTCGCCGACGGCCCACTGCTCGAGGTTGTCGAGCTCGATCGGGATGGCGTCCTTGGCCTCGTCGGCGTCGTACGGCGTGGAGACCCGCAGCCGGCTGCGGAAGAACGCCTTCACCGGGTGGCGGTAGAAGTCGTGCAGGTCGGCCAGCGACACGTCGCTCGCCAGTGGCGCCGGTGGCAGCGGCTCGGGCACCAGCTCACGCACCTCGGTGCGGGTGCCGCGCGCGGCCTCGGCGCCCGCGAGCGCGGCCCGGTCGAAGGTGAAGGGCAGGGTGCCGACCAGCCCGGCCGGCACGAGGTTGATCTCGTCGAACGGCTGGAGCGGGTGCCGCACCAGGGCCCGGTCGCGAACCGGCTCGGCGGCGGTGCGGTCGAGGGCGTCGAGCAGCTCGCCGAGGGGTACGGCGGGCGGTCGCTCGGCGCCGTTGTGCTCGCCCCGGCCGGCGTAGGTCACCACGAGCGTCTCGGTGGCGGCGCCGATGGCGTCGAGGAGCAGCTGGCGGTCCTCGGAGCGGAGGTCGCGCTCGCCGGTGCGCGGCCGGCGAGCCAGCACGTCGTCACCGTCGACGGACGCGATGCGCGGGAAGACCCCGTCGTCGAGGCCCACCAGGCAGACGACCCGGTGCGGCACCGACCGCATCGGCACCATCGTGCAGACCGTGAGCGTGCCGGTACGGAAGTTGGACCGGGTCGGCCGGCCGCGAAGGCGGTGTCGCAGCAGCGCCCGCACATCGGCATGCCGCAAGGTCGTGGTGTCGCCCTGCGCGCTGGCGGAGATGCGCGCCAGCTCGCGGTCGAACTGGGCCAGCTGCCAGCCCTCGTCGGTAGCCACCGACGTCAGCTCGTGCACGCCGCTGGCCAGCGCGTCGGTCCACTCCTCGACGGTGCCTGCCTCGCCCGCACGGAGGAGGAACCGGTGCAGGCGGTCGACGAACTCGGCGAACCGGCCGGCCAGCTCGAGCTGGCCGTCACCCACGTCGTCGATCGGCAGGGTCGCGGCGACGTATCGGTGGCCGGAGCCGGACATCGCCGCCCCCAGCAGCACCCGGCGGATGCCGGCGACCCACGTGTTGTCGTCGAGCGTGAGCCCGAAGTCGCCACGGTGCGCCGCGTCGTACCCCCATCGGATGCCGGCCTCGACGACCCATTTGCCGATGCGTTCGAGCTCGTCGTCGCCCCAGCCGAAGCGCAGCCGCACCTCGTCGGCGCCGGCCAGGTCGAGCACCTGGGTGGCGGTGAGTCGCCCGCCCGCCAGGTCGACCATCGCGGCCGCGACGCCGAGCAGCCCGTTGGTGGCACCGAGCGAGCGGTCGGCCAGCCGCACCCGCAGCTGGTGGGCCGGGTGCCCGGCGCCCTCACCCGCGACGTCGGACAGGCCGAACCCGGCCGAGATCAGCGGCGCGTAGCTCTCGATGTCGGGGCACATCACCAAGATGTCGCGCGGCTCGAGGGTCGGGTCGTCCTGCAGGAGTCCGACGAGCACCTCGCGGAGTACGTCGACCTGCCTGGCCGCCCCGTGGCACGCATGCACCTGCACCGACCGGTCGTCGGCCGCGAGCAGCCGCGTCGCCCGGACCTCGGGCGGCGGCGCGAGGTTGCCGCGGAGGTCGGTCTGCAGCCAGCCCAGCAGCGACGCGGGCGTGGCCGGAGAAGGCGCAGCCCCGGCGTCCTCGACCTTGACCTCACCCAGCGTGCGCCGGAGCTCGCGGGAGTCGCGACCCAGCGACGCCAGCAGTGGATGGTGCACCTGCGCCGCCGACTCGTCGTCGGACCGCGCCACCGGACCCTCCGCAGCCGCGGAGGACAACGCGTCCCACAACGGGGCGGACGGCTGGGGCAGCCAGAGGTGTACGTCGCGCAGCGTGCCCAGCGCCGCCAGCAGCTGCACCTCGGTGGCCGGCAGCCGGGTGTGGCCGAACAGCGAAAGCCGGGGCGGCAGGTCGAGATCGGCGCCACCGGCACGGAGCCGCTCGAGGGTGGTGGCGTGCCGCACGTCGGGCGGCGCGGCCTCGACCCGGTCGACCAGCCGGCGCCACAGCTCGGCCTGCCAGCTCAGGTCGTCGTCGAGCGCACCACCGGAGCCGTCGGTCGCCCGACCCTCGCGCCAGTCGGTGACCAGCCGCGGCCGCTGCACGGCGTACGACGCGAAGAGTCCGGCCAGCCGTCGGGCCACGGAGTAACGGCGGGACCGGCGCTGGTCGTCGGCGTCGCCGTGACCCAGGTGCGCCGAGAGTGCTTCGAAGCCGGGCTCGCCGAGAGCCGCGTCGATGACCTCGAGCAGCGGCCACGCGAGCCGGTCGGGCTCCCACGGGTCCTCGGAGTCCTTGTCGAGCAGCATCGCCACCAGCGAGTGCGGAGTCACGAACGAGACCCCTGCGCACACCCCGTCACCGCCGCGCGTCCCGGTGCCGAGCCGGTGGGAGAGCCGCTGAGTCAGCCAGCGCTCGACGCCCTTGGCCGGCACCACGACCACCTCATGGGCGAAGGGGTCGGCGAGCGGGCCGGCGAGCAGCTCCGCGAGCCCGTCGGCCAGCAGGTCGGTCCGCTCGGCGCGGTGGAGGTGCAGGGCCATCGGCCACACCCTAGGCGTGGGCACCGACACAGCCCGGGAACGACAGCACCCCCGTCCGAGAGGAACGGGGGTGAGGTCGAGTGCTGGCTACTTGTTGAAGATGCTCACGCCTCCGGGGCCGACGAGCAGGCCGACGACGATGAGGACAATGCCGAGCAGCATCTGCCCGCGCACGAGGGTGACGATGCCAGCGATGACGAGGATGACGGCGATGATCCACAAAAGGGTAAGCACTGTTTGATCTCTCTTCCTTCTAGTCCGGCGCTGCCCTGTGGGCGCGACCGGCGGAGCCATCCACCCTCACACGTTTACGCGCGCGGTGTAAATCACCGTTAGGGACGAAGGTTCCGTCAAGTCTTGCTACCGACGCGTAACCCTGCGTTTGCAGGCTCGTTGAGCCTTTTCCACGACGAGCGCTGACCCGCGCGCCCGCTCGCAGGGAGGGAGCACAACGTGACACGACGGATGAGGGTCCGCGGAGCAGCGGCAGTCGCCACGGCGGCGGGCCTGATGGTCCTGGCCGCCGCGCCGGGCAGTGCGGCGACGTCGGTCGCAGACGGTACGGCGAGTGCCGTGATCGTCACGGTTGGCGGCTCGCCCACCGACTCCGGCACCTACACGGTGACCAACGACGGCTCGGCGCAGAGTGCCTCCGGCACCAATCAGCCGATGATCACGGCGCTGGGCGGCCAGTCGCTCCTGTCCGCGGGCGTGCTGGCGCAGGACTCCACCACGTCGGTCACCGACGGCAAGGGCCAGGTCGCCTCCTGCGCGGGCATCGCCGGCCAAGGCGCGAGCGTGGTCGCGGCGGGTCATGGCTCCTGCCTCACCGGTGGCCAGACCCTGCGGCTCTCCGCCGCGACGCTCGACCTCAGCAAGCTCACGCTCGTCGAGGGCACGGTCCTCCAGGGCCTCGACCAGCAGCTCGCGACGGCCCTCCAGCCGGTGTTGGGACAGGTGCTTCCCGCGCTGAGCCAGGGGCTGCAGCAGGGCCTCCAGGCCATCGGCAGCCCCGGCCTGTACGTCGACCTCGGAGCCGTGCAGAGCCACTGCGTCGCCAACCCCGGTTCCGCCAGCGCCGACGCCTCGCTGGCCGGCGCCGGCGTGTACGTCGAGATGATGGGCCAGCGCGTCGACCTGCTCGCGCTCCCCGCCGACCCGGAGCCCAACACCAACGTCGCCACCGGGCTCGACAAGGTCTCGGCCATGGTCCGCACGACCCTGCGCACCCAGCTCACCCAGTCGCTCCAGGGCGCGCTCGGTCCGCTGGCTGCCGCTGTCGACCAGGCCGCGGTGATCGACAACGTGCTCGCCAACGTCAGCGCCCAGCTCGGTCCGCTCGACCAGAACCTGCTCAGCGCCACCCTCAACCGGCAGAGCTCGTCCGGCCCGGGCAACATCGCAGTCGAGGCACTCGATCTCCAGGTCCTGCCCGGTGCCGCTCAGTTCGGGGTCGAGGCCCTGCGCGTGCAGCTGGGTCGCAGCTCCTGCTCCGCCGGTACGGCGCAGGTCGTCGCCTCGGCGCCGGTGAACCAGCCGCCCGAGAAGAAGAACAAGAACGGCCTACCGGCCGTGCCGACCGCCGTACCCGGTGGTCTCCCGCACGCTCCCGCCCAGGACGGCACCGACTGGCCCGTCGTCGCGCTGGCCGGGATGCTGCTGGTCGGGGCACTGGCCGCGGGCACCCGTCGCCATGGCTGACCGGCTCGGCGGCCTGTTCCGCGGACTCGTCGCCGCGGCGGTCGTGGCCGGACTGCTCGGGCTGGTGCTGGTCGACCGCGACGACACCGAGCGGTCGGCGTACCGCTCGCTGCCGGCTTCTGCTCCGGTGCGGCTCGAGATCCCGTCCATCGGAGTGGACGCTCCGGTCGTGCCGATCGAGGTTGACTCGGACGCGGTGCTCGACCCGCCGGGGGACCCGGTGCAGGTCGGCTGGTGGAAGCGCAGCGCCCAGCCCGGCGCGCGCGGCGGCCAGACGGTCATCGCCGGTCACACGGTGCACACCGGTGGCGGCTCGCTCGACCACGTGCGCTCGCTCCGGAAGGGCCAGACGGTCGACCTCGCGACCCATCGCGGCACCATGCGCTACCGCGTGCGGAGCGTGCAGGTCTACGACCAGCCCGAGCTCGCCGACCATGCCGACGAGCTCTTCGGCCAGGGTGCCGGGGACGGCCGGCTGGTCATCGTGTCGTGCACCGACTGGAATGGCTCGTCGTACGACAACAACGTCGTCGTGCTCGCGCAGCCGCTCGGCCAGCCGCGCAACAAGGGCGAGAGCAAGGGCGCCCAGCAGGCTGCCGGCCGCTGACGCCGGTCAGCCTGCCGGAGCCAGCTCGGACTTCTTGCCGGCGAACGCGAAGAAGAGCAGGTCGGTCATCTCGAAGGTGCCCGGCCGTGGGCCGAACGTCGGCACGAACGTCGGGTCGCGGACGATCGAGAACCGGCTGCCCTCCATCGCGCGGTGGAAGGTCTCGGCGACGATCCGGCCGCCGACATCCTTGAGCTTTCCGCCGTTGAGCTCGGCCTCGCGCAGGATGTAGAACCATAGCGGCGTCCGGCCGGCGAGGGTGTCCTTCTCGGCCGGGGTGAGGTGGTCGAGCTTGGCTCCGCCGCTCCCGTTGAGGATCTGCGCGCGGGTGAGCACGGTGACGTTGACGCCCTTGCTCTTTAGCCTTGTGACCATCTGCTGGCCAGTCGCGAGCTTCACCATGTTGCCGCGCACCAGGTTGCGGAACGCGAGGTTGCGCGGCATCGGCGGCACGCTCTCGTCGCCGCCGAAGGTGCTGGGCGGCAGTGACGCGAGCGGGTCGGTGAGCCGGGTGTCGATGCGCATCGCACGGTTGACGCCGCTCGAGGGCGCCGACAGGCCGGGCTTGCCGCCCGCCGGGAAGTCGTACATCCGGCGCCAGTCGGCGATCCAGCTGCTCAGCAGCCGCTTCTCGCCGCCGAGGTTGCCGCCGACCGCGGAGAACAGGAACATCCAGTCCAGGGTGCCGAACGTGCCGGCGAACTTGGAGTTCCAGTTGTAGTCGCTGCGGATCATGCTGTGCCCGAGCCGGAACGCCGCCACCGAGAACTCGATCGGCATCGTCGGCACGTCGGTCGGTGCGGCGTCGGGCTCCACCAGCTTGCGTCCGTTGTCGAACACGTCGTTGAGGATCGACGGCTGCACGATGCGCGGCAGGTAGTCGTTGCGCAGCATCCACTGGTAGTGCAGCGTCACCTGCTTGCGCGCCCTGTTGAACCGCTGCGGCGTCGGCAGCGTGGTGGACGTCTTGTCGGCCACCTTGTTGTGGAACGTGATCATCGCGAGGTGCGTCTGGGCGACGATCAGGTTCTCGTCGTTGCGGGGGTCGGGGATCAGCGCCTTGCGCTTCGCCTTGGCGTTTGCGCCGGTGCCCGCGCGGGGAAGGTCGTGGCCGGCCTTCGCGCCGACGTTCTCCGCCGGGATCGTGGTGCCGGTCTTGAGGTGCAGCCCGTCGGCGTCGTAGAAGATCGCGGACTGCGCGTTGCCCGGCCCGGCGCCGTACAGGGAGTCGAGGTCGAGGCGCGGTGACCGGCCCTGCAGCAGGTCGGTCGGCGACACGTCCTCGCCGAGCATCACGTCGGTGCGGTCCATCGTCAGGTCGTGGTCGACGAACTGGCCGAGGTAGGTGTAGCCGGCGGGAATGTTGCCGGCCCCGCCCCCGCCCACGACCATCGCGTTGGCCAGCTTCTTGGTGATCGTGGCGTTGAGCGGAGTGCCCTTCGGCCCAACCCTGGAAAACCTGAACGGCGGCGCTGCGTCGGCCGCCAATGCCCTGGGTGCCGGGGCGGTCGGTGTGTCCGACTCACTGACCGGGTCCTCCTCCGCACCCGTCCGGCCGCCCACCTGCGTGCTGAGCAGCCCCTCACCTTCGATGAAGAAGGTCTCTGATCCGTGCAACATGTGCCGGTTGCCGGCGTGCCCGTCTGCCATCTTCGCCTCCCAACGAACAACGAAACGAGTCAACGGTACTGAGGTCGGGGCTCGGCGACCAGGCCCAACCGCGGCGTACCGGGCTCAGCCCTGCACGATCAGGACGACCCCGGAGACCAGGGCGAAGGCCAGCACGATTCCGCGCAGCATCGGCCCCTCGACCCGGTGGTGCGTGGTCTGGCTCAACCAGGCGCCGATCAGCAGGGCTGGCATCAGGGCAGCGGCGATGAGGAGCTGGTGCAGGCTGACCCGTCCGGCGCCGGCGAGGAGCGCCAGCGAGAGGATCTCGCCGACCAGGAAGCACGCCGCCATGGTCGAGCGCAGGGTGGCCGCCGGGTGGTGCTGGTAGACCAGCGCCAGCGGTGGGCCGCCGATCCCGGTCGCGGTCTCAGTGACCCCGGTCAGCACGCCTGCACTGATCAGGGCCGGACTTCCGGGGCGGAACGGCGAGATGAGCAGGGTTGCGAGCACGGCCAGCACGGTCGACCCGCCGATGAGCAGGTTGAGACCGTCTCCCGGCACCGCGATCAGGACCCAGAGCCCGACGACGGCGCCGAAGACACGGCCTACCGTGATCCAGCCGACGCCGCTCCAGTCGAGCGCATGCCGTTCCCGATGGAGGACGTACACGTTTAACGGGATCATCAGCACGAGCACGATGACAGGCAGCCACAGCGGCTCGATGAATCCGACCACCGGCGCGAGGATGAGGGCGAAGCCCAGCCCCGTGGTGCCCTGGGCAAAGGCGCCTACAAGCGTCGTCAGGGCGATCACTGCGAAGAGTTCAGCGGTCACGTCCTACCCCCTCCCGAAATGCGCAGCGGGCCGAACCCGAAGGGGGCCGGCCCACTATTTCAGACTAGTCCGTTACCGCTGCTTCGGCTTCACCCACTCGTCGCGCCCGTTGATCTTGCACCTTGTCGGGCTGCGCGCCCGGTCGGCGCCTGGATCGAGGAGAAGCCTCCATGGTTGGCCGACGCAGCCGCTGCTCCTACGGCAACATCACCGGTCGCCACTACTCGGTGCCGCGAGCTCAGCGGCTCGTACCGTCGCGTCACCGCCAACGACGAGACCGCCACGTCCGCAGAAACCAGGTCAAGAAGAAGATCGCGGCTGACCTGCCGTCGCAGGCGGAGGCGACCTCAACGCCCAGACGGAGGTAAGGACCGTGGCCGAGGTCTGGGTGAACGAGATCGCGCAGCGCCAGGAGCATGCGTCCCAGGCCATCGAGATCCATCGCGACATCGTGTGGCGCATCATCTAGCCGGGCATCCGGGAGCTGCGGCTGGGCGAACTGACCGTCGGCACGCTCGACCGGTCCCTCAAGGCGGAAGCCGAACGCGGCTTCTCCTGCGGTCGGCACGCCCCGGGTCGTCCTCGCCCAGATCCTCGACCTCGCCGTACGCCACGGCGCGATGCCGCGGAACCCCGTCCGCTCTGCCGCACCGCTCCGCCGCTCCCTGGACCACCACCAGATGGGCAGCTCGCTCAGGTCTTCGAGGTCATGCTGGGTACCTCGGCGCGTCTGGGCGAAGCGCTCGCGATCCGGCGCTGCGACGTCGATCTGGACGCCGAGCAACAGCCGACGGTCACGATCACCGCGACGATCATCTACGCCCGCGGTGAGGACTCCCTCCGGCAGCCCCACTCGAAACACTCGACGTACTGGCGCACCCTCACCAGCCCCAGCTTCACGGACGCCACCCTGCGAGAGCGGCTGGCCACGAACGCCGAGCTCGACCCCAGCCACACCATGTTCCACACCAATCAGGGCACCCCGCTGAGCCCGGCAGATGTACGTCGCCACACCTGGCGGTGCGCGGTGGACCCTGAGCGGTCATCGGACCCTCGCCGCCAATGGGCCGGAGATGAACGCTTTGTCTGCAGCCAGTCGTACGGCACCCGCCAGCGTCGCTTCGGCCCCGTCGATGCGGGTGATGGTGAGCGATGCGGTGGTTGCCGGCAGGCAGGAGGCGTAGACGGTGGAGCGCAGGGCTGCCATGAAGGTCGGCAGCGTGCTTACCGGCCCGGCCAGCACCAACTCGGTGGGATTGAAGAAGCTGATGACGGTGCTCAGCACCCCGCCGATGCGTTCCCCGGCCTCACGGACGAGCCCGGTGGCGAGCGGGTGACCATCGTGGACCATGCGGATGAGGTCGTCCATGGTGGTGGCGTCCCCCCCGGCGGCGCCGAGGGCCCGCAGTAGCGCGGAGCCGCTGGCTATCACGTCGAGGCACGCTGTACGACCGCACGAGCACGGTACCTCGGGAGCTCCGGCAACGATGGTGTGGCTGACGTCGCCCGCCATCCCGGAAGCGCCACGATAGAGCCGCCCCTCCACCAGGACACCGCAGCCAATACCGGTGTCCACTGTGACCACCACGGTGTGACCCGAGCCCGAGCGGCACAAGTGATCACCCACGGCAACCAGATTGGCGTCGTTCTCCACCAAGGTCGGCACGCCGAAGAGTTCTTGACCCAGGGAGGCGACGTCGACGGCGTTCCAGCCGGGCATCCGAGCAGGGGCGATCACTTGGTCGAGCGCCGGGCCGACGGGGCCAGGTACGCCGACGCACACCGCGTGCAACCGGGGATACTCGCGTCGCTCGGTGAGCTCCGGCCCGCCATTCTCGCCGGCAGCAAGGAGTTCACTGACAACCGCCGCGACCGCTGTCAGCACCGCGAGCGGACCTCGGTCGATGGAAATCGCAATCTCGCTGGTGGTGAGCACGTCGCCCGATAGGTCCGCGACGACGATGCGAGCAGCGTCGTGCCGCAGGTCCACGGCGGCGACCGTGCCAAGGCGCGGTTGCAGAGTCAGGAGCCGAGGCCGCCGACCGGCTCGGGCGCTGCTGTCGGAGTGCTCGACGACGAGGCCGCGGCGCACCAGGGCGTCGACGCGAGAAGACGCGGTCGAGGCGGACATGGAGAGCAGCCGGGCGACGTCGGCGCGCGAGGCTGCAGCCCCGCTGCGTACGAGGTCGAGCACCTGGGCGTGGGGGCTATCCATTGCACATTACTCCAAAATCGTAAATTGAAACTCTATTCTCGCAAATAAAAAGCTGCAGTAAGTTCGCTGCCACGCTAACGTCTTTCGCGCAGGAGGTCACCATGTCCGATCAGAGCCCGATGCTCGATCTGGCTCATGTCGACAAGCATTTTGGCGACCTCCACGTGCTCCGCGACGTCAGCCTGCGGGTGGGGCAGCAGGAGGTCGTGGTCGTGGTCGGCCCGTCCGGCTCGGGGAAGTCGACCCTGTGCCGCACAATCAACGGCCTGGAGACGATTGACTCGGGCACCATCTCCATCGCCGGTGTGCCGCTACCGGTCGAGGGTCGCCCGCTTGCTCGCGTCCGCGCCGACGTCGGCATGGTCTTCCAGTCGTTCAACCTCTTCACCCACCTCTCGGTGCTGGACAACGTCCTGCTTGCCCCGACGATGGTGCGCGGTACCAAGAAGCCGGCGGCGAGGGCGGTAGCGATGACGCTGCTGGAAAGGGTCGGCCTCGCCGACAAAGCCGGATGTCGCCCGGCGCAGCTCTCCGGCGGTCAGCAGCAGCGCGTGGCCATCGCCAGGGCCCTGGCCATGCACCCGAAACTCATGCTCTTCGACGAGCCCACCTCGGCCTTGGACCCCGAGATGATCAACGAGGTTCTGGACGTCATGACCGACCTGGCCCGCGACGGGATGACGATGGTCGTGGTGACCCACGAGATGGGGTTCGCCCGCCGGGCCGCCGACCGCGTCGTGTTCATGGACCGGGGCCGCATCGTCGAGGAGTCCACGCCCGACCACTTCTTCACCAATGCCCGCACCGAACGCGCGCGCGCGTTCCTCGACTCGGTGATGTCCCACTGACCATGCACCAACGTGAAAGGAACGATCATGTCTAGAACACAACGTTGGAGGCGCCTCGGCGCTGCCCTCGGTGCCGCCACCGCCGTGAGCCTCGCGCTGGCGGGCTGCGGCTCGGACAACGAGGCCGACTCCTCGGCCGGGGAGCTCAGCGGCATCTTCGCCGACGCACCCGTCGCCGACGACGCCGCCATCGGTGAGGGCACCACGATGGCCGCCATCAAGGAGAGGGGGGAACTTGTCGTAGCCGCGGCGCTCGACGCCCCGCTGCTCTCCCAGCAGGACCCGACCAATCCAGACGACGTCGAGGGCTTCGACATCACCCTTGCCAAGTTGCTGGCCACCTACATCCTGGGCGAGCCCAACGTAAAGATCGTGCCGCCCGCCTCGGAGACCCGAGAGGCGCTCCTGCAGAACGGCACCGTCGACGTCGTGTTCAACACCTACACGATCACCGAGGAGCGCGCCGAGCAGATCTCCTTCGCCGGGCCCTACTTCATGTCCGGTCTCGCAGTCGCAGTCGCAGTGCCGGCCGGCGAGGAGGACATCACCGGGATTGACGACCTCGACGGGCGGAAGGTCATCGTCGGTGCCAACACTCCCGCGGTCGAGGCTGTGCCCGAGCACGCGACCGGCGCCGAGCTGGTCACCTTCGCCACCGACCCGCAGGCGGTGCAAGCCCTGCTCCAGGGCCGCGGAGACGCCTACGTGCAGGACTACCTGCTCCTGGCCACCAACGCCGCGTCCAACTCCGACCTGAAGGTCGCGGGGGAGCCGTTCACCGAGGAGCCCTACGGCATCGGCCTGCCGCCGGACGACGCCGACTTCAAAGCGTTTGTCAACGACTGGCTGCTCGAGATCCAGGAGGGCGGCCAGTGGGCTCAGGCCTTCGAGGACTCGATCGGCACCGCCGTGGGTAGCGCAGCTCCGACCCCACCAGCCATCGGCTCGGTCCCGGGCTCCTGAGAGAAGCGCCGGCAGAGGGACGAACTGAGGGAGTAGGACATGGACGCACTTACACACAGCGGTGACCTGGTCGCCGAAGCACTCGGCACCACGTTGCTGATCGCCGCGATCTCCGCGCTGGGCGCCCTCGTCATCGGGGTGCTTGTGACCGTGGCACGGATCAGTTCGGTGCCGGTGCTCCGCGCGATCGCCTTCTGCTACGTGCAGTTCTTCCTCAACGTTCCTCTGCTGGCGCTACTCCTGCTCGCCGTCTTCGCGCTACCCGACGCCGGGCTGATCATGCCGTTGTCGACCACCGTCATCGTGACGCTCGCCCTCTACGAAGGGGCGTACGTCGCTGAGGCGGTCCGCTCCGGCGTCAACACGGTGGCGTCCGGCGAGGTGGAGGCGGCGCGGGCGCTGGGGATGCGCTTTGGCCAGGTGATGCGCAAGATCGTGGTGCCACAGGCGCTACGGGCCGTGGTGCAGCCCCTGGGCAACGTGATGATTGCCCTGCTGATGAACACGGCGCTGGCCGCCACGGTCAGGGTGGTGGAACTGACCAGTGCGGCGAACCGCATCAACAACGTGGCCGCGCAGCCGATCGTCATCTACGCCGCGGTCGGCGCCGCATACATGGCGATGGCGATGTGCCTTGGTCTGTTGGCCGGACGCCTGGAGAAGAGGGTGGCGATCGTGCGATGAAGACCCTCCCCAGCCACCAGTTAGCCTACCTCTACGACAACCCCGGCCCGCTCGCCCGGCGCCGCGCAATGGTCTGGTCGATCGTGAGCGTTGTGGTGATCGCGTGCGTGGCCGTCGCCGGGTTGTGGCAGCTCGACGAGTCCGAACAGCTGGACTCCGATCGCTGGACTCCGTTGCTCTCCCCCGACATCGCCGAGTACCTCTTCGTCGGCCTGCGCGGCACCCTTGTGGCCGCTGCCGTCGTGGCGGCGTTCAGCCTGCCTCTCGGCGTGCTGCTAGCCGTCGCCCGGACCAGTCACAGCGCGCTGGTCAGGGTGCCGGCCATCATCTTCATCGAGCTCTTCCGGACCGTTCCGGTTCTGCTGCTGATTTACGTGATGCTGTTCGCGCTCCCGACCTACGGGATCAACCCCGGAGTGCTGTGGAAGCTCGCGATCCCCCTCGTCCTGGCCAACTCCGCGGCCATCGCCGAGATCGTCCGGGCCGGCATCCTGAGCCTCCCGCGTGGCCAAACCGAAGCGGGTCTCAGCCTTGGCATGCGCCGCTCGCAGGTGGTGCGCTCGGTCGTCCTCCCGCAGTCCCTGCGCAACGTCACCCCGTCCCTCGTCAGCCAGCTCGTCAGCCTGCTCAAGGACACTTCGCTGGGCTACGTGGTGGCGTTCACCGAGCTGCTCTATCGAGCCCAGGTACTGACTTCCTACAACCGACTCCTCATCCAGACCTATGTAGTGGTGACCCTCGTGTACCTCATCGTCAACGGCAGTCTTTCGCTGCTTGCCGCCCGGCTTCGTGCGCGCACCGACGCGCCCGTGCCCCTCCCCGCCTTGGCCACCACGACGAGTGCGGTCACCCCGGGTGCTCTGGCCCCGGAAGGTGCGCGACATGGCTGAGCTGGCCGTCGTACGTCGCGGTGGGTTCGTGGAGAGCCGGCACACCGGTCACGTCGTCGCGCTGAACCGAGACGGCGCCAACGCTGTCGTCCTCGGGTCGGTCGACGAGGTGATCCTGCCCCGATCCACGCTGAAGCCGCTGCAGGCGCTGGCGTGCCTGCGCGCCGGCGCCCCGCTGGTAGGCGAGGAGATTGCCATCGCGGCCGGCAGCCACACCGGCGAGGACCGCCACGTTGACGTCGTACGCCGTGTCCTGTCCCGTGCGGGACTCGGCGAGAGCGACCTCGGCTCTCCGGTGGACCTGCCCGAGCACGAGCCCACTCGGCAGGCCGTGCTGGCTCGCGGCGGCGGCCCGGATCGGCTGCGGATGAACTGCTCGGGCAAGCACGCCGCCATGCTGTTGGCCTGCGCCACACAAGGCTGGGACACCGCCGGCTACCTCGACCCGGGCCACCCACTGCAACTTCTGGTCCGCGAGGTCGTGGAGGAAATGACGGGCGAACCGGTTCGCCACGTCACCGTCGACGGCTGCGGTGCGCCGCTGTTCGGGGTCACGGTGCGCGGGCTCGCGGCGTCGTTCCGGACACTGGTCCTCGCCGACAAAGACACCGAGGCTTCCGCAGTTAGCTCGGCCATGCGCGCCCACCCCTTCTTCGTAGGCGGCACCCCTCACCCAAACTCGGATGCCATGCGCATGGTCCCCGGCCTGCTCGCCAAGGGCGGAGCCGAGGGGGTGATCGCGATGGCCGCCCCGACCGGCGAGGCCGTGGCGATCAAGGTGGCCGACGGTAACCCGCGCGCAACCACCTTGGTTGCTCTGGCGGCACTGCGCGCGGTCGGTGTGGACATCTCCGGGGCCACCCCGCTCATGGACCAGCCGGTGTTCGGCGGTGGCGTTCGTGTCGGTGAGATCGACCTCGGCGCCGACGTGCTGGGCCTACCGGGACGTGCCGCATGACCGCGGTGGAGATCTGTGTCGACGATGTAGGGGGCACGGCTGCAGCCCGCCGTGGCGGTGCGCAGAGGGTGGAGGTGTGCGGCTGTCTCTCCGAGGGCGGCACCACGCCAACCGTCGGCTTCCTGCGCCAAGCTGCCCGAGAGGCGGGGCCGCTGGGCCTCCAGGTGCTGGTCCGGCCTCGCGGTGGCGACTTCGTCTACTCCCGCGCCGAGCTCGACGTGATGCTGGAGGACATAGCGGCGACCCGTTCGACCCTCACTGACGATGAGCGGGTGGGTTTCACGCTGGGTGCGCTCACCCCGTCCGGCGATCTCGACGATGCGGCGCTGGCTGAGTTGGTCGCGGCGTGCAGCCCCTGTCCGGTCACCTTCCACAAGGCCTTCGACACCGCGTTGGCGGAGGGCCTCGACGCCGGACGTCTACTGACCCGGCTCGTCGACCTGGGGATGGCCGCGGTGCTCTCGTCGGGTGGCGACGGGCCGGCGATCGACCACCTGGACTCCCTGGCCGACCTGGTTCGCGCCGCTGGCGACCGGATCCGGGTCGTCGTGGCAGGCGGGGTCCGCCCGGGGAACGTCGCCGCGGTGCTGGCCGCCACCGGGTGTCGTGAAGTGCACTTGCGAGCCCCTGTGGTCGTCAGCTCGCGGAGCGCGGCTGGCTCGACCCAGTACGACGACGGGTCGCGGGCCGTGACCAGCGAGCAGGTTGTCGCGAACGTGATGGCGGCTGTCAGGCACTTCGAGGCCAGGCTGTGATCCGCTCGGCGTTGCTGGCGATCGACGTCGGCGGCACCACGGTGAAGTCAGCGATCGTCGACGAGAGCGGGCGCGTGCTTGCGCGGCACTCGGTCCCCACGGGGCGCGGCGAAGCGGCCCAGGCTGCGGTGCGTGACGCCGCGACGCACCTGGCCGCTCGGGCGCGTCACCTTGGTCTGTCCCTTGTCGGTGCCGGCGTCGTCTCCCCCGGGATCATTGACCGGGAACAGGGCGTGGTTCACTACGCCTCGAACCTCGACTGGGCCGACGTCTCGCTGCGAGCAGTGGTCGGATCCGTGGTGGACGTGCCGGTAGCAGTGGGCCACGACGCGCAGGCCGCCGGCGAGGCCGAGTGGTCACTTGGCGCGGCGCGCGGGAGTCGTGATTTCATCCACTTCTCCGTCGGGACCGGTATCGCGGCGAGCATTGTGGTCGCCGGCACCCGCATCAGCGGCAGTGCCGGCGGGGCCGGGGAACTGGGGCATACGCCCGTGCATCCCGGTGGTGAGAAGTGTCCCTGCGGGCAGCGCGGGTGCCTGGAGGTCTACGCTTCAGGAGGCGGGGTGGCTCGGCGCTACTTCACGCTTTCAGGGCGCACCGCGACGGCTCGCGAGGTCGTGCAGCTGCTCGACAGGGATCCGGCGGCGCGGCAAGTTTGGGACGACGCGGTGGCGGCATGGGTGACCAGTTTGGCGACCTGCGCCTTGGTGCTCGAGCCCGAGCTCGTCGTTCTCGGCGGGGGCCTTGCCCAGGCCGGGGAGGCGCTGCTCGGCCCGGTCCGCGACGGTCTAGCCCGAGCGTTGACCTGGCGCTCGCCACCTGCCTTGCGCGTCTCGACGCTCGGCACGGACGCCGCCACCCTGGGCGCCGCGCTGATGGCCGCACGTGTTGCCCGAGTCGCCACCGCGAGCAGCCCTGTCGACCACTGAGCGAGGCCGACAGCCCCGCGCGTCCTAGCGCTCCTGGATCCCTCGGTGAGACCACGCCGGCGATTGTCTCGGCTGGAGGGGAGACGTGCTTGCCTGGAACCGCACCGGACACGTTCTCCTTGCCGAGCGCAACGAGAACAAAGGGCCGGCAGGTCAACCACCGCTGGTCGGGGCGGGTCATCGGCTCGCTTCGGGGGTGTCGAGGCCGAGCATCCGCACCGTGACCGTCCCGCTACCACGTTGGCGCACCTTGAGGGTTTCGCCGTCGACGACCTTGACCACGTTGCCCTTCTGACGCACCAAAAGGCACAGGCGTCGGCGTCGGCGGAGGCGGGAGAGGAGGCGTCGGGCCGGTGCTGCACGGGCACGGGTTGGACTCGCACGCCACTCCGTTGCCGTCAGCGTCGAGGGCCGTGCGGATCCCCAGGCCCGGCGGCCAGGTAGAACGCCTGGACCTCGGCCTGGGTGGAGAAGTCGTCGCAGTCACGGTCGACGATCGCAGCAGCGGGTCCCCCGGTCACGGTCCGAGTCGCGATGCTGGCCGCAACCGCGAAAGAAGCGAGACACGTAGCTGACCTGGCGTCTCATCGAGATGTCCTGTTTCCGTGCGAGCCATCAAGGGGGCGGCGTTCGTGGCCCGAGCGCAATCAGCATGCGCCAACGGCGCCGACACCCGTGGCCGCTAGTCCGAGGGTGGCCCCAGCCCCGGCTGTTCCGGTGCTCGTACGTCGTGCCGGGTGGTGTCGTGGGCCTTGGTGACGGCTCAACTATTGAACGGGTCTCAAGGGTTGGTGAGGACACCAAGGTGGTCGTCGAGGTGGTCCGACTACGCGGCTTCAGCAATGTCTTGCTGGCGCCTCACTCGGTGACAAGGTCTAATCCGCGGACATAAGTGCCATGTGATATGTTACTGGCATGCGCGTGGTCGTCATTGGGGCAGGCATCATCGGGGCCGCGTGCGCCCGGACGCTGGCCCGCGCCGGAGCCAACGTGCTCGTCGTGGACAGGGGTTCTGCGGCCGGTGGCACCTCGGCGGCCTGCGAGGGCAACATCCTGGTCTCCGACAAGACCCCCGGCGCCGAGCTCGACCTGGCCCTGCTCGGCTCACGCCGGTGGGCCGAGGTTGCCGAGGAGCTCGCTGACGAGCTGGCGGACACGGTTCCGTCGATCGAATTCGAACGCAAGGGCGGCGTGGTCGTCTCCAGCACCGGTGAGGGAGCCCGCGCGCTGCGAAGGTTCTGCGCACGGCAGCGGACGGCGGGTGTCGTCGTCGAGGATCTGGACCCGATAGCAATGTACGAGCTCGAGCCGGATCTCTCCCCGGACGTGGTTGCAGGTGCCTACTACCCGCAGGACGCCCAGGTGCAGCCCACCACCGCCGTCGAGGCGCTGCTCGCCTCCGCCCGGCGAGCCGGCGCTCGCGTGCGCACCCACGAGCTGGTGGTCGGGCCGCTGCTGGCCCCCGACGGAGCCATCCGCGGCGTGCGCACCCGCCTGGCTGCCCACGAGGCCGATGTCGTGGTCAATGCCGCCGGTCCCTGGTCGGGTGCCGTGGCGGAGAAGCTCGGCGTCCATCTCCCGGTGCTGCCCCGCCGCGGCATGGTGCTGGTCACCACCCGGATGCCGCACCGCGTCTTCCACAAGGTCTACGACGCGGACTACGTCGGCGCCACTCAGTCCGATGATGCCGGCCTGCAGACCTCGACGGTCGTGGAGTCCACGGCTTCGGGCACCGTGCTGATCGGCTCCTCGCGAGAGCGAGTCGGTTTCGACGAGACCGTGGACCCCAGCGTCGCGGCGGCGATCGCGGTCAAGGCGATCGGGGTGTTCCCGTTCCTGGCGCAGGCTCAGCTGCTACGCGCCTACGTCGGCTTCCGTCCCTATCTCCCCGACCATCTACCGTTGGTCGGACCCGACGCGCGGCTGCCGGGGCTCTTCCACGTCACGGGGCACGAGGGTGCCGGGATCGGCCTCTCGGTGCCGTCGGCTGATCTGCTCGCCGCTCAGGTGCTAGGCCTCCCGCTGCCGTTCGACGCCTCACCGTTCTTACTCGACCGACCCTCGCTGGCCGCCCACCTGCAGTCTGTGGCATGACCACCAGCAGCACGCCTTCCGCCCGCGAGCCCGGAGCCGAGGTGCAGATCCAGTTCGAGGGCCACCGCTACGCCGGGGTGCGCGGCCAGACAGTGGCCGGGATCCTGCTGGGCAACGGCGTCCGTGCCTGGCGCACCACCTCCGCGGGAGAGCGGCCGCGTGGGGCGTTCTGCGGCATCGGGGTGTGCTTCGACTGCCTCGTCACCGTCGACGGGCAACGTGACGTCCGAGCGTGCCTGCGTCGTCCCGAGGGCGGTGAGCTGGTCACGCGGCAGCACGACCTGCTTCCGGGCCGCCAGGGTGAGGACGCCGACAATGACTGCTGAGGTGCTTGTGATCGGTGCCGGGCCGGCGGGCCTCTGCGCCGCCGCGGCTGCACGCGAGGCGGGCGCCGAGGTACGACTGCTCGACGCTGCGGACGCCACAGGCGGCCAGTACTGGCGAGACCTGCCCGTCAGCCGGTCCGACGGCAGCGAGTCCTCGCTGCACCACGACTGGGCGCACTACGTCAGGCTCCGCGACTCCCTCGAGAGTGATCCAGGGGTCCGGGTCGACCTCGGTGCCCACGTCTGGGCGCTCGGCCGCGACGACCGAGGCATCCGCGTCGACGTCGTCCACGGGCAAGCCGACGGCACTGAGCGCGCCACCGAGCGGATCCGGACCCGAAGCCTCGTGCTCGCCACCGGGGCCTACGACCGGGCGTTGCCGATCCCCGGCTGGACCCTGCCCGGGGTGTTCACCGCCGGTGCGGCCC
The DNA here is from genome assembly GCF_023208195.1 of Nocardioides sp. InS609-2. Taxonomy (NCBI): domain Bacteria; kingdom Bacillati; phylum Actinomycetota; class Actinomycetes; order Propionibacteriales; family Nocardioidaceae; genus Nocardioides; species Nocardioides sp. InS609-2. The sequence goes on from NZ_CP060034.1 coordinate 2,871,754, forward strand.
AGGCTTTGGCCAAGGGCGAGCGGGTTGCGGTGGGGAAGCGGGTGATCGTGGCCGGCGCGGGACCGTTCCTCCTGCCGGTCAGCCAGGCGCTGGGCCAGACCGGGGCCCGAGTCGTGGCCGTCGTCGAGGCCGGTCGCCCCGGTCATCTGGCGCGGGCTTGGCTGCGCCGCCCCAGCGAGCTCCTCGCCGCGCGTGGCAAGGCTGCTGAGCTCGGCGGCTACGTCTGGGACATGCTCCGCCGGCGGGTGCCCTACCGCGCCGGTCACGGAGTCGTCGAGATCCATGGCAGGCACGAGGTCGAGGCCGTCACCATTGCTCGCCTGGACGCCCGGTGGCGCCCGATCGCGGGTACCGAGCGGCGCTTCGACTGCGATGCGGTGTGCCTGGGCCACGGGTTCACCCCGCGTCTCGAGCTGGCGATCGCGGCCGGTTGCCGACTCGACGAGCGGCGCTTCGTCGAGGTCGACGACGCCCAGCTAACGACGGTGCCGGGTGTGTACGCCGCGGGCGAGCTGACCGGCATCGGCGGCGCCGACCTGGCCCAGGCCGAAGGACGGATCGCGGGCTGGGCGGCTGCTGGCGGCGCCCTGGACGCGGACCCGCTGGCACCGGCACGCCGTGCCCGTAGCCGCATGCGGGGGTTCGCGGCCCGAATCGAGGACGCCCACGGCATCGGTGCCGACTGGCCGCGCTGGCTTCGCGACGACACCGTGGTGTGTCGCTGCGAGGAGGTCGACCGGGCCACGCTGCGCCGCGTGGCCGCGGGCACCGACGCCAGCGGGCTGCGCTCGTTGAAGCTGACCACCCGCGCAGGGCTCGGTGCCTGTCAGGGCCGGGTCTGCGGGCGCACTGTCGAGCAGCTTCTCGCCGCTCACCTGACCACTCCCGGTGGCACCCGGTCGGAGGTGGTCGGCACCGACCGCCGTCCGGTCGCAGCCCCCCTCCGACTCGGTGAGCTAGCCCGCTACGGCGAGCCCTCCGCGACTCCATCCTGCTCGGCCCCACAGAAGGAACAACCCTGATGAAGACCACTGACCTGGGCGGCGTCGTCGTCGCCACCACCTTGGCGTTCAAACCCGACGACTCCGCGCCCGCGGGGCTCGCGGTCGACTTCGACAAGTTCGGCGAGCACGTCGACATGCTGATGAGCAACGGCTGTCACGGCGTCGGCCCCAACGGCTCCCTTGGGGAGTACTCCTCGCTGAGCGACGAGGAGCGCCGCAAGGTGATCCAGGTGGCCGTCGACGCAGTCGCCGGGCGCGGCCTCGTGATTGCCGGATGCCACGGCGTCGGGTGGCCCCAGGCCCGGGTCTGGGCCGAACGCGCCCAGAGCGACGGTGCGGACGCCGTACTCCTGCTGCCTCCGACGATGTATCGCGCCAACGACGACGAGGTGATCGAGCACTACGCCCGCGTCGCTGACGTGGGCCTGCCGATCATGGCCTACAACAACCCCTTCGACACCAAGGTCGACCTGGTGCCCTCCTTGGTCGCCCGGATCGCGGAGATCCCCGAGGTGGTGGCGATCAAGGAGTTCTCCGGAGACGTACGTCGGGTCTTCGAGATCAAGGAGCTGTGCGACATCGACGTCGTCGCCGGCGCGGACGACGTCCTCTTCGAGTTGCTGGTCGACGGGGCCGTGGGCTGGTTCGCGGGCTACCCCAACGCGTTCCCCAAGGAGGCTGTCGAGCTTTACGACCTGTGTCGGGCCGGGGACTACGCCGCGGCGCGGAGCCTCTACGCGCAGCTCGTCGCGGTGTTCCGCTGGGACTCGCGCACCGAGTTCGTCCAAGCCATCAAGCTCTCCATGGACATCTGCGGTCGATCCTACGGTGGGCCTACGCGTCCCCCCCGCGGACCACTGAGCGAGGAGCACGCGGCCCGGGTCAAGGCCGACACCGAACGAGCTCTGGCGGCTATCGACGCCAGGTGAGCAGACCGGCACCATCCTTGCCCAGCACTGGCCACTCACCACTGGAGCTCATGCCATGCGTACGATCCGCACCTTCCACGCCGTTGACTCACACACCGAGGGGATGCCCACCCGGGTGATCGTCGGTGGGATGGGCGTCATTCCCGGGGCGACGATGAACGATAAGCGGCTGCACTTCATCGAGTACCTCGACGACGTCCGTCGGCTGCTGATGAGCGAGCCGCGTGGTCACGCCTCGATGTCCGGCGCGATTCTGCAACCGCCCACCCGCGAGGACTGCGACTGGGGAGTGGTCTACATCGAGGCGAGCGGCTGCCTGCCGATGTGCGGTCACGGCACGATGGGGGTGGCCACGGTCCTGGTGGAGACCGGGATGGTGCCGGCCGTCGAGCCGGTCACCGAGATCCGCCTGGACACCCCCGCCGGGGTCGTGGTGGCACGGGTGTCTGTCGAGCACGGTCGGGCGGCCTCGGTGACGCTGGCCAACGTGCCCAGCTTCGTCGAGCGGCTGGACCAGACGATCGAGGTCGCCCGGATCGGCCAGGTGCCCTACTCCGTCGCCTTCGGCGGCAACTTCTACGCCCTGGTCGATCTCGAGGACGTGGGTCTGCCTTTCGACCGCTCCCGAAGCCACGAAATCCTGAGCGCCGGGCTCTCCATCATGGAGGCCATCAATGCGACAGCCCCGCCGCGGCACCCGTCGATTGAGGGCGTGAACCACGTCCACCACGTCGAGTTCATCGCTCCCGGCTCCGACGCCCGGCTCTCCCGACACGCGATGGCCATCCACCCCGGTTGGTTCGACCGGTCCCCGTGCGGCACCGGCACCTGCGCGCGGATGGCTGAGCTGCACGCACGCGGCGAACTCGCATTGGACACCGACTTCGTCAACGAGTCCTTCATCGGCTCGCAGTTCACCGGCCGGCTGATCGCCACCACCACCGTCGGCGGCCTGGCTGCGGTGATCCCCGAGATCACCGGCCGCGCCTGGATCACCGGCACCGCCCAGTACCAGCTTGACCCGACGGATCCGTTTCCTGCCGGCTTCGACTTCTAGGAGAGCTATGACGCACACCCAAACAGACAACGGCGGCGCCGCACTCGACGCCGTCCTTTCCGCCGCCGCTCAGAGCGCCGCGGCGTTCGCGGCCACCGCGCCTCGCGAACGCGCTGCCGCCCTGGTTCGGATCGCCGACCGGCTCGACGCCGCGGTGGCGGAGATCGTCCGGATCGGCGGTGAGGAGACCGCGCTGCCCGAGGGCCGGCTCCGTGGCGAGCTCAACCGCACCACCGCCCAACTCCGGCTCTTCGCCGAGGTGGTGATGGAGGGGGCGTACTTCGACGCCCGGATCGACGAGGCCGACGCCGACTACGTGGTCGGTCCCCGCCCCGACGTGCGCCGTGTCAACGTGCCACTCGGCCCGGTGCTGGTCTTCGCCGCCTCGAACTTCCCGCTCGCCTTCTCCGTCGCCGGGGGTGACACCGCCGCCGCGCTCGCTGCTGGCTGCCCCGTGGTGGTCAAGGCGCACGACGGCCACCCTCGACTCAGCGACCTCACCGCGCGGATCGTGACTGAGGCGCTCGCCGAGTCCGCTCTGCCGTCCGGGGTGTTCGCACTGATCAGTGAGCGCGACGATGCCACCGCGGCGCTGCAGGACCCGCGAATCCGCGCCGCCAGCTTCACGGGCTCGACGGCCGTGGGCCGGATGCTCGCCGACCTGGCCGCCACCAGGCCTGATCCGATCCCGTTCTTCGGCGAGCTGGGTAGCGTCAACCCGGTCTTCGTGACACCTGCGGCACTCGCCGCCGACGGCGAGCGGATCGCGAAGGAGTACGTCGCCTCCGTCACCGGGTCCGCCGGTCAGCTATGCACCAAGCCCGGCTTCTGCTTCGTGCCCGACATCGCGCCGATGCGGGCCGGGATCACCGCGGCGCTCAAGGGGCTGGGCGAGACCCGCCTGCTGACCCCCAGCATCTCGACGGGCTACGCCCAGCGCCGCGCCGCGCTGATGTCTGCTTCCGGGGTCGAGATAGTCGCCGAAGGTGGTCTGCGCACCGACGAGGACGGCTTCGCCTGGGTGGTCCCTACCGTGCTGACGGTCGGCCTCGCCGACCTGGAGAAGGCCGGCGACGCCGTGCTCGACGAGACGTTCGGGCCTCTGTCCGTGCTCGTCACCTACGATGAGCGGGCAGCGCTGCCCGCTGTCGCCGAGCGGATCTTCCCGGGCAATCTGACGGCGACCCTGCACCTGGCCGCGGACGAGGATCCTGGACCGTGGGAAGCCCTGGTCGCTGCGCTGGGCCGGACCTCCGGTCGCGTCTTGTTCCGGGGCTGGCCGACAGGCGTCTCAGTCACTGCGGCCATGCAGCACGGGGGACCCCATCCGGCCACGACGAGCGACGCCACCTCGGTCGGGACGGCCGCGATCGGCCGCTTCCTGCGCGCCGTCTGCTTCCAGAACGCTCCGGCAGCGTTTCTCCCAGCCGCGCTGCGCGAGGACAATCCGTGGGGCGTTCCGCAACGCCGCAGCCCCGCGGGTCTCTCGCACGACTGGGGAACGCTGACCGGCCGCTACTGATGGGACGAGCCGCGGTGCCGTTCTACGACGCCAGCACCATCCGCGACGCGCTGCGACCGCGCGCGGCGGTGCAGGCGCTGGCCGACGCCCTGCACCACGGGCTCGACCCTGCCGCCGCAGCGCCTCGCAGCATCGTGCCGGTCGAACACGGGGAGCTGCTGCTCATGCCCGGGGAGTGCGCCGGCGCGGTCGGAGTGAAGATCGCGACCGCTGCCCCCGGCAACGCCGCGCTAGGTCTGCCACGGATCCAGGGCCTCTACGTGCTGGTCGATGCTCGTACCCTCACTCCCCGAGCCTTGCTGGACGGCATCGAGCTGACCTTGCTGCGTACGCCGGCTGTCTCCTTGCTGGCGGTCCGCGACCGACTCACAGCTGCGGCTGAACCGCTGCACCTGGTGGTGGTCGGAACCGGTCCGCAGGCTGTCCGGCACGTCGAGACGACGTACGACGTCCTCGAAGCGGTGCGCCCCATCGCCTCGGTCACCTACCTCAGCCGCCACCCGGAGTGCTTCGTGCCACCTCCTGCCAGGGCAGCCGCTCTGGTGCTGCCGCTCGGCGGCGCGGCATCCGACGAGGCGATCGCAGGGGCCGGCCTCGTGGTGTGCGCCACCTCGACCCGGACCCCCTTGTTCGACGGCGCCGTGGTCAGCGACGACGCGGTGCTGGTCGCGGTGGGTTCCCACGACCCGCTGGCCCGCGAGCTCGACGAGCAGCTGATGGGGCGCTCCCATGTCGTGGTCGAGGACGTGGAGACCGCCCTGCGCGAGGCCGGGGACTGCGTCCAGGCGATGGCGGCCGGCACGCTGCGCCGCGACTCGTTGATCCCGCTCACCGCGGCACTCGCCGATCCTGAGGGGCTCACCAGGGACCGGCCCCTGGTCTTCAAGTCGACCGGCATGGGCTGGCAGGACGCCGTCGTGGCTGCGGCCGTGATGGCCGCAATCGAGCGAGTGGGCGAGTGAGCGGCGCTCAGCTCGAGGCCGTCAGCTCGAGGGAGGGCGTCGCTCACCGGAGGCCCAGATGGTCCGGACCCGCCCGATGTGCCGGGTGGTGAGCTCCTCGATGCCCGCGACGTCGCTGTCGATGGCGCGATCGATCAGCTCGGCGTGCTCCCGGACTGTCTCAACCAGTCGGCCGCTACGAGACAGGGTCTCCAGACCGTAGAGCCGGCTGCGCCCCCGCAGGCCGCGCACGGTCTGTACCAATGACGCGTTGCCGTGCAGGGCGAGGAACCCGGTGTGGAACTCGGTGTCCAACTGGATGTATTCCACGAGATTGCCCTCGGCGGCGGCCCCTTCGATCTGAACGGCGAGTCGGCGCAGTTCCTCCAGCCGGGGCCGCTGCTGCTCGACGTAGGCCGCTGCCACTCGTCCCATGATGGGCACCTCGAGCAGCAACCGCATCTCCACCAGCTCATCGAGCTCGGCGTCGGTGGGCCGGCGGACCCTGAACCCCTTGTTGGGCAGCACCTCGACCATGTCCTCGCGGACCAGCTCGAGCATCGCCTCGCGGACCGGGGTCGCGGACACCCCGAAGTCACTGGCCAGCGCCGGTGCCGAGTAGACCTCGCCCGGTCGCATCGATCCCGAGATCAGCGCTGCTCGGAGCGCCTCGACGATGTCCTCGCGCACGCTCGAGCGCCGGATGACCCCGACGGGGGGATCGACTCGCACCACTTCTACTCCCTCGATTTCGTCCAAGCCGGAACTGTACCTCTGGCTATGGACATGTGATATGTCACATCGTATAGTGCAATGACACCGATAGGAAGGGTCGCAGATGACTCTGAGTGGAACGGCCGAGGGCGGCGCTCGCGTCGGCATCGAGCTGGAGCACCTGTCCAAGCGCTTCGGCGATCACGTCGTCCTCGACGACGTTTCGCTCCGGGTCGCGCCGGGCAGCGTCACCGCCCTAATCGGGCCCTCCGGCGCGGGGAAGAGCACCTTCCTGCGTTGCATCAACCTGTTGGAGCGGCCCGACTCAGGCCGGATCAAGGTTGCCCACCACACCATCGAGCCCGGCAGGGAGGTGCGGGCCCGCGACTTGGCGGCGCTGCGGCGCACGGTCGGGATGGTGTTCCAGTCGTTCAACCTGTTTCCGCACATGTCGGTCCTGGACAACGTCAGCTTCCCGCAGCGCAAGGTGCTCAAGCGCACCAAGGAGCGGGCCGACGAGCGCTCGATGCTGCTGCTCGAGCGGGTCGGCCTGCCGGAGAAGGCCAGGGAGTACCCGCAGCGTTGCTCCGGTGGTCAGCAGCAGCGGATCGCGATCGCCCGGGCGCTGGCCCTCGATCCCAGCATCATGCTGTTCGACGAGCCCACCTCGGCCATCGACCCGGAGGTCGGCCTCGAGGTGCTTGCTGTCATGCGGGAGCTCGCTGAGGAGGGCATGACGATGCTGGTGGTCACCCACGAGATGCACTTCGCGCGCGACGTCTCCGACACGTTGGTGGTGATGGCCGACTGCAAGATCATCGAGCAGGGCGACCCGAAGGCGATCATGAGCGACCCCCAGGTCCCTCGCACCCGTCAGTTCTTGCGCGCGGTGCTGGAGCGCTGAGGTGGAAGCCTTCACCACGGTTCTCGAGGGTCTTCCGCTGACGTTGTGGCTGACCTTCGCGTCGTTCGCCATCGGTGCTGTCGGCGCGATTCCGTTGGCGCTCGGGCTGCGGTCGAGGTGCACTCCGGTGCGGATGCTGTGCCGGCTTCTTGTCGACTTCGTCCGCGGCGTGCCGATCATCGTGTGGCTGTTCGTGCTGAAGTTCGGCCTGACCTTCGGCACCTTCCGGTTCACCCCGGTCCAGGCGGCCATCCTCGGCCTGGGTGTCGTTTCGGCGGCGTACCTCGCCGAGATCTACCGGGGCGGCTTGCAAACGGTGCCCGCCGGGCAGCTCGAGGCCGCCCAGGCGCTCGGCCTGTCCCGGAGTACCGCCTTCGGGCGCATCGAGGCGCCCCAGGGCTTCCGGATCGTCTCGCCCTCGGTGGCGACGTACCTCATCGGCCTGTTCAAGGACACCGCGATCGCCTCGACGATCATCGCGCCGGAGATGGTCTTCCAGGCCCAGTCGTTCGCTCGGCAGAACCCTGACCAGGGGCTGATCACCTACGGCTACGCGGGCTTGCTCTACATCGTCTTGAGCCTGCCCGTCGCGTACTTCGCGCGAAGACTGGATCGGCGACTCCGAGAGGCGGCGCACTGATGTCCTGGCTCAACGACTGGGTTGGCTTCCTGCCCGAAATGCTCGACGGCCTCAAGATCTCGCTGCTGGTTGCAGGGGTTGCGATCCTCGCCGGCTATCCCGTGGGCCTGGTGCTGGGGCTGATGGTGAGCTCCGCACACGTCGTCGTGCGAACTGTCGGCTTGGTGCTCGTCGAGGCGGGACGTGGCGCCCCGGCACTGGTGATCCTCTACATCGTCTACTACGGCCTGCCGAGCATCGGGATCACCTTTGAGTCCATCACGGCGGCGTGCATCGGACTGGCCTTCAGCGCCGCGGCGTACTCCAGTGAGATGTTTCGTGCCGGGATTCAGTCGGTGCCGCGTGGTCAGCTCGAGGCGGCCGACGCCCTAGGTCTGGAGCGCTCCTCGACGTTCCGCCGGATCGTGCTGCCGCAGGGGCTGCGCTCAGCCGTCCCGGGCCTGATGGGCGTGGCGATCCAGGTCTTCCAGGGGACGTCGCTGGCCTACGGGATCGCCGTGCCGGAGCTGATGAAGACCGCCTACAACATCGGCAGCCAGGACTTCAACTACCTCAAGGTCTTCGTTCTCGCCGGGCTCGTCTACGCCGGCGTCTCCGTGCCGGCGACCTGGATCACCGTCTACTTCGAGCGCCGCATGTCTCGCCGCTACGCCTAGCCGGGTCTCGCCCTCGACCTGAGCCGCCCATAACCGAACCGAGCCCGAACGTCAGAACATCCAACCAGGAAGGCACCCATGAAATCCAACGCCCGCAAGTTCCTCGGAGCAGCCGCCGTCGCCGCTGTCGCCACCACGCTTCTCGGGGCATGCGGTGGCGAGTCGACGTCGACGGTCGCCGCCGACTGCGCCCCGAAGCACGAGAGCGTCAAGACGGTCGACGACGGCAAGCTCACCGTCGGCGTCATCGACATCCCGCCGTTCAGCAGCTACAACAGCGGCAAGCCGGAAGGGATCGACATCTCCATCGTCAAGAAGATCGCTACGGACGAGTGCCTCGAGCCGGTCTACCAGCAGGCGACGTACGCCGACGCCGTGCAGTCCATCTCCGGTGGCAACATCGACCTTGCGATCGGCACGATCGACGCCACCGCGAAGCGGATGGAGGCTGTGGACTTCTCCGCCTCCACGTACCTCGACGGGATGGGCATCGCCTCGAAGTCGGGCGCGTCGAGCGTGACGGAGCTGGAGAGCGTCGGCACGGTCGGCACCATCGACGGCTACCTGTGGGTCGACGACCTGAAGAAGATCCTCGGCGACGACCTGAAGACCTACCCCAGCAGCGTGGAGCTCAAGGCCGACTTTGACGCCGGTCGGGTGGATGCGGCGGTAGACGCCTACGGCGTGCAAGTCCCGCAGTTCAAGGACGACTCCGACATCAAGGTGTTCCTGGCCAACGAGACGCCGGATGACCGCGTCCAGGCGATCGTGAAGGCGCCAGAGGCGGCGTTCCCGATGACCAAGGGAAACACCGCTCTGCAGAGGGCGCTCAGCGACGGCATCGAGGAGCAGCGCGACGCCGGCACCATCAAGGACCTGCTCAAGAAGGCGGGCCTGAGTGAGTCGCTCGGCGAGGTGGGCGCCACCCAGTACGTCGTCCCCTGATCCACACCCCGGCGGAGCTCTGCTCGTCAACCCTCGGCCCCGTGGCATTCCACGGGGGCCGAGGCGCTGGTGTCGAGTGCCCCGCCCGAGACAGTCCGGTTCTCGCCGCGATCGTCCTGAGGGGCTGATGACGGTCTGTCTAATTTTGCTGGCCGTCGCGAGCGGCGTCCGTCGTCCCGCGACGGGACGGAACACGGCGAAGACGTTTTGGAGATGGTTCTGTCGGACTGTGCGGGGCGGGGCATCGCTCCCCAGCGTTCCGATGGGCCGCCGCGTAGGCGCCTAGGGCTACCGTGAAGGAGTTGAGGAGTCGATCAGTCCTTCGAGCGCGGCGCGAATACTGAGCAGGCCTGCGATCCGATCATCGTGAGCTCTGAGGTGCTCGACGAGGGTGGGAACCGCGCAAGGGCGCACGGGTCCGCCGAACGCCCCGACCGCAGCCGCACACCTGAACTGGCTGGCTATTGGCGGACATGGAATGACGCCATGTTGCTCGGCGATGGCGCCGTGCCGATAGCTGCTGAGAGACGAGACCACGTTTGGGCAGCGTCTCGATGTTTCTCGCGGCGCACAGACTAGTCGGCATGACGTGACCCGGTTGCCGTGACGAGGCAGCGGGCCGGGGGCCCCGAAGCGCTCTGGCGCGCGCATTTGCAGCTTTGATGAATGCCTATAACATACCGTATGTTAAGTAAGAACGTAATGATACTAGATAATTCCTCATAAGGAAGTGGGCGCGTCCCGGTGGGAGGCGCCCACTTTCTTCTCGGTGTATTTAGTTGTGTCCACTCACACCCAGCTGTGGGTAGAGAGGTCGCGAGCTTTTGTCGCCCTCGACGAAGAGGCCGGCCGGTGCGGACGTCGTAGGAGTGGTCCTGTTGCGGCCAGCGTCGTCACCCTTGGCGACGGTGCAGCCCTTGAACGGGCCTTGCGGTCCGGTAGAGCGAAGTCATGTCACTTTGTCCTTTATTAAGTGCCGAAAGTTGCGCCACCTCGCGTCTTTGTCACTTCGTAAGAGACATGCGGACAGAGTCACTCCGAACGATCGGCGACCGGTACCGGACGACGCTGGTCGGTCAACCATGGTTGACAGGTCTGCTCTGTCAACCTAAGCTGACAGTTGTGAGTGACACGAGGCAACTGGCCTCCGAGGCGAGCAGCCAGGACCCCGCCGTCGGGCTGCGAGCAGTGCGAGCGTTGAGGGTCCTCATCGAGCGCCTGGAAGCGCTGCAGGTCGACAACGCCCGCGACCAGAACTGGTCCTGGCAGGAGATCGCCGTCTGCCTGTGCGTGACCCGACAGGCGGTTCACAAGAAGTACGCGGGCGGTCGGGGTCTCTTGAGAGGGGAGTAGTAGGCATGTTCGAGCGATTCAACCCGGATGCTCGCGAGGCGGTTACCTCCGCCCAGGCGGAGGCCCGACGGCTGCACCACGACTACATCGGCACCGAGCACCTCCTGCTGGGCCTGATGGATCAGGCGGACGCTCTGTCGGGCCGCCTGCTCGCCGAACACGGCCTCGAGCGACCTGGCGCCGAAGCGGCGATCCTGCGCCTACTCGGAACAGCCGACTGTGGACCGGGCGAGTTGGATGCCGACGCACTGGAGACGATCGGCATTGACCTGTCGACCATCAGGGAAAAGGTCGAGGCAGCATTCGGTCCCGGAGCGCTGGATCGCGAACCGGCCCGGACCCGGACGGGACGCCTGACCAGCGGCCGCAACGCCTCCTTCACCGCCCGGGCCAAGAAGGTTCTCGAGCTGTCGCTGCGGGAGGCGCTCCGCCTGAAGGCGGATCGTATTGCCGACGGTCATCTCTTGCTCGGCCTGTTACGCGAAGGCGGGGGCCTGGCCGCCAAGGTCATGGCCGACGCGGGCATCGACTTCGACGTCCTCCGGGCCGAACTCGACGCGCAACTCACGGCCCAATCGCCGTCCTGAGTCGGTTCGGGAACACACAAGCGGCCCGGTCAACCGGAGGGGTTCCGGTTGCCCGTATGCCGATCGCTTCGGGAGGTTCGTAGCGGGATCGGAGGTCACGCGCCGCGCGATCCGGCGACTCTGTGGAGCCAGGAGCGAACCAGTCGGTGCGGCGACCCGGGGAGCCAGTTCGTGTCCAGCCCCGCTCATCCAGTCGGTCCAGCTGGCGGCCACGTAGCGCGGCGATAGGTGTGGTCACCTTCTCTGGCCCCGGTTGAGTGCCTGATCGTCACGAATGTTGGCCCCGGCCCTGGGTAGTGGTGCCGCTGGCTGGGTGGGATGGCGTGTCGTCGCGAATGTTGGCCCCACCCCGGTTCGGATCTTCATGTCGATGTCGTCGTCGTGGAGGTCTTCAGGTGGGATCACGAGTGGAGTTGTTCGAGCAGATCCGTCGTGATCGGCGGCTAGAGGAGATGTCGATCCGCGAACTCGCGGATCGACACGGGGTGCACCGCCGCACGGTGCGCCAAGCGCTCGCGTCATCGGTGCCGCCACCGCGACAGACGTACCCGGCGCGGGCACGGCCGGCGATCGATCCGTGGCGGGAGGTCATCGACGGGTGGCTGATCGGCGACCAGGCGGTCCATAGGAAGCAGCGGCACACCGCTCGACGTGTCTGGCAGCGGCTCGTGGCCGAGCACGGCGCGAGCGTGTCGGAGGTGACCGTCTCGCGCTACGTGGGCCTACGCAGGGTCGAGCTGGGGATCGTGGATCAGGAGGTGTTCGTCGCCCAGGAGCATCCGCCCGGCGCTGAGGCCGAGGTCGACTTCGGTGAGTTCCAGATCGTGCTGGACGGGGTCGTGGTGAAGGTGTGGATGTTCGTGATGCGCCTGTCCTGTAGCGGGAAGGCGTTCCACGTTGCCTACGGCAACCAGGCCCAAGAAGCATTCCTCGAAGGACACACGGCGGCGTTCGAGCACTTCGGTGGCGTGCCGGGCCGGATCCGCTACGACAACCTCAAGCCCGCGGTGACCCGAGTGCTGAAGGGCAGGGACCGCGAGGAGTCCGAGCGGTTCATCGCGTTGCGGTCCCACTACGGGTTCGACTCGTTCTTCTGCATTCCCGGCAAACAGGGCGCACACGAGAAGGGTGGTGTGGAAGGCGAGATCGGCCGGTTCCGCCGCCGCCATCTGGTCCCGCCACCGAAGATCGCGACGCTGGTCGAACTCGCCGCTCTGGTCGCAGCCGGCGATGTCACTGATGACGACCGGGTCATCACCGGCCGCACGAGCACAGTCGGTGCCGCGTTCGCCACCGAGCAGCCGACCTTGATGCCGCCACCGGACGAGGCGTTCGATCCGCGGGTGATCGAGTCGCGTCGCGTGGATCAGCGGGCCCGGGTGTCGATCCGCCAGTGCCACTACTCGGTGCCCGCCCGCTACGCGGGCCGACGCTTGAGCGTCCGGTTAGGCGCGGCCATGGTCGAGGTCCTCGACGCAGGCAAGGTCGTCGCGACCCACACCCGCGCCATCGGCCGGTATGTCCAGGTCCTCACCCTGGATCACTATTTGGAAGTCCTCGCGCGCAAGCCCGGCGCTTTCCCCGGCGCCACGGTGCTGGCCCAGGCCAAAGCGGCCGGCAGTTTCACCACCGCCCACCAGGGCTACTGGGATGCAGCCCGCGCTGCGCGTGGCGATGGCGACGGGACTCGGATGTTGATCGAGGTCTTGCTGGCCCACCGGACCCTGCCCGCAGCGGCGTTAGTGGTCGCGATGGACGCCGCCGTCACGAGCGGGGCACTGGACCCGCAGGTGGTGATCATCGAGGCCCGCCGGGCCGCCACGGCGCAGGTCGCACTGGTGGTGCCGATCAGCGCCTTGGCCCGCTACGACCGGCCAGCCCCGACCCTGAGCAGCTACGACGATCTCCTCACCACCGCGACAGCAAGGACCGCGCCATGACAACCAAGACCAGCACCGACACCGCAGCCCAGGCTTCGATCAACGCCGCGGCCCGCGAACTGCACCTGCCCACGGTGCGCGCCGAAGCCGAACGGCTGGCCGAGATCGCTGCCCGGGAGCGCCAGACCCACCGCGGCTACCTCGCCGAGGTGCTCGCCGCCGAGGTCGACGACCGGACCGAACGCCGCCGTACCCGACGGATCAACGAGGCTAAGTTCCCGCGGATCAAGCGCCTGGCCGAGTTCAACATCGACGCCGTCCCGTCGATCACACCAGCCACCCTGGGACACCTGGCCGCCGGGAACTACCTCGACGCCGGCGAACCTGTCGTGATGCTCGGTGACTCCGGGACCGGGAAGACACACCTGCTCATCGGACTCGGACTGGCCGCCTGCGAGCAAGGGCGTCGGGTCCGCTACGTGACCACCGCGCACCTGGTCAACGAACTCGTCGAAGCCGCCGACGAACGTGTCCTGTCCCGCGTCGTCGCCCGCTACGGAAGGCTCGACCTGCTCTGCCTGGACGAACTCGGCTACGTCCAGATCGACCCCCGTGGCGCCGAGCTGCTGTTCCAGATCATCACCGAACGCGAGGAACGCGCAAGCATCGCGATCGCGACCAACCTGCCCTTCAGCGAGTGGGGAGCAGTGTTCCCCGACCCACGGCTCGTCGCCGCCATCGTCGACCGGGTCACCTTCAACGCCCACATCCTCGAGACAGGCACCCAGTCCTACCGACTACGCACCAGCAAGAACACCCGCCGCCGCGCCAACTGACACAAGGGGGGCCAACATTCACGCCGCCAGCCGGGGCCAGAGATCTTGACGAAACGCACGGCGACGACTGGCCGGTGACCCGCAAGGGCATCACGCCGTACTTGTTGAGGTACTTGCCCCCATCGCGGTGTGGTAGCCGACCCGCTTCAGCGACGTGGCGAGGGTGCGGCCGCGAAGGCTGCCCGAGCCGGAGCCGTAGGGCGTTTCGTGGGCTTCGCTGCGGCCCCTAGATGACCGGCGGCCTGGACCGCGACGAATGCGCCACCCGCGACGGCGCAGGCAAGCAGGACCACCACGACTTTGGTCGCCGCCGGCCGGCTGATCCCCCGTTGCACGAGCGGAGCCTGCCCGAGAAACCCGCAGAAAGTTCACCAGACCTGCCGGTAAATGCATGCCGAGAAGGGCGACTTAATCGCAAGGCGTTCGCGTCATTCGTGTCCGCCGTGAGGTTCGGCAAACCCGAGGGGTTGAGCTGATCCCTGCGGACGCGTGACGCCGCCGGCGAGCATCTCCTGAAACCTCGGACAGGTTGCGAGGTCTTCGTGGTCGCACTGCAGTGCGCAGTCGATGAGCTCCAGCTCCAGGGTCCGGTAGGAGGCCGTGGGCCGCACGGCCCACTCCTCCCAGCACAGGTACTCCTCCCGGGCGCTGATGTCGGCGCGGGATTCGGCGCCGTGGCCGTCGATCTCCAGGTGACCGAGCTCCGTGTTGGGCAGCACGCCGTGCCAGAGCAGCGCCGAGCCGATGCCACTGCCGAGTGTGGTCAGGATGACCAACCGGTCGCGGCCCTTCGCGGCGCCGTACTGGAGCTCCGCGTAGCCGGCCACGTCGGCATCGACGAACGTCATCAGCCGCGCCACGCAGCCGCGCTCCATCCTTGCAGCTCGAACCCGACGCGCCATAGGTGCCGTTGGGCAATTGGTTTGCGGTCCCTCTCGTGGGCTGAGCAGCGGCCGACCGAGTTGCTCGAGATATCGCCTGCTTGGTGGTCGGATTGCTCTCGAATAGGCGGTCGGATCGCTACTACCGGGCGGTTATGGCTCCGGAATGATGGCTCAGCTCATGCACGACGTAGGGGCTGTGGACGAGGAAGGCGGCGGCATCTTCGTTGGCCGCACGCAGGACCGCTGTCATTGCTTGTTGTACCTCGGTGTCCACTTCGGGCTGCTGCATGGCCTGCCGCGCTGCTAGTGGTCCGGATTTGAAGTCTTCATCCGGTTGGCTTTGGTGAGGATCTCGTCGGCGGTCCTGGTCCAGACGAAGGGGTGGGAGCGTTCGTTCCAGCAGTCGATGTAGGTGCGGATCTTGGTGTTGAGGTCCTTGACCGAGGTGAACACGCCGCGGCGGATGGCTTGGCGTTCGATGAGGGAGAACCAGACCTCGACGAGGTTCATCCAGGAGGCGTGGGTCGGGGTGAAGTGGATCTTGAAGCGCGGGTTCTCGATGAGCCAGTTCTTCACGTTGGCGTGTTTGTGGGCGGCGTAGTTGTCCATCACCAGGTGCAGATCGACGGGCTGGCCGGTCTCGTCGACGACGTCGCGGTAGGCGCGTTCGACCTGCTTGAGGAACGCGAGGAACTCTTGGTTGCGGTGCCGCGGCTTGAGAGCGGCGGTGACCTTCCCGGTGGCGATCTCCAGCGCGGCGAACAAGGTGGTGGTGCCGTGGCGGACGTAGTCGTGAGAGCGGCGTTCGACGAGCCCGGGTTGCATCGGAAGGACCGGCATGGTGCGGTCCAGTGCCTGGATCTGGGACTTCTCGTCCACGCACAGCACGATCGCGTTCTCTGGCGGGTTCAGGTACAGCCCGACGATGTCGATGACCTTGGCCTCGAGTTCGGGATCGGTGGAGAACCGGAACGACTCCGAGCGCCACGGCTTGACCCCGTAGGAACGCCAAGCCTCCGCGACGGTGTAGGCGCTGACCTTCAACCGAGCCGCCAACAGCCGCGTGGACCAGTGCGTCACGCCGAGCTTCTTCGGCGGGGGCTTCAGTGTCTCGGCCACGATTTTGCGATGGTCGATCGTGCGCGGACGGCCCGGACGCTGCCGGTCGAGGAGCCCGGCCATGCCCTTGCCCTGGTAGCGGCCCCGCCACTGCAGCACCTTCTGACGGCCGCACCCGACGAGCTCGCAGATCTGGTCGTTCGGCACCCCGTCGGCTGCCAGCAACACGATCCGAGCCCGTTGAGCCGCACCAACCGAGACCGTCGAGGAGCGAGTCAGTCGCTCGAGCTTGTCCCGGTCACCATCACGCAGCACCAGGGCCGGAGCAGGTCGATTCGCCATGCGCCCATGATTTCACTTCATCAACCCGATGACTATTTCCCACGCGGACCACTAGAGCCATCGGATGCTCTTGCCCTGCCATGACGTAGGCCTCGGGAGAGGTGGCCCTTATCGCCAGTTCGCCGAGGGTGGTGGCTTCCAATGAGAGGCCAGCCTCGGCGGCGAGTTTTCCTACCGTGGTGCCGTCGGACCACGCGAAACGCTCCATTGGCGGGGCGTTCGTGACTCGGCTCATGATGCGACCCATCGCGCCGAGCATGGCGTCGATCGGGCCCGCGGGAACCCACGCGCTTACCAGCACGCGACCGCCGGGCCGCAGGACGCGCGCGATCTCCCTCAGCGCCTGCGCCGGGTCTGCAGCGAAGATGACGCCAAAAACAGAGAGGACGACGTCAACCGAGGCGTCGTTGACGGGCAGAGCCAGCAGGTCGCCCTCACGAACTTCGAGATCGACACCGAAGGTTTGCGCGCGCGTCCGGGCGACCTCGAGCAACCGCGGCGCCGCGTCAACGCCGATGACCCCGGCGCCAAGGGCAGCAGCCAATAGCGCCGCGTTGCCCGTCCCACACGCCAGGTCGAGCACGTCCTCACCGGCGATCAGTGCGGCCTGCTCCACGACCGCTCGCGCGACGGGCTCAAGCTCAACTGCTGTTGTCTCATACTTCCCTGCGCCCCAGTCGACCATATTGAAGATCATTACAGCTCCGAGCAACGAGCCGGATCCTGAGCCACGTCACCCGTAACCATGCCGACGACTCCCTCGAGCTGCTTGCGGCTCGCGCCGCCCGGCCTACGACTCCGGCCCCCCTCGGGCGAGCGGCCGGCTTCCACAGGCAACGAGTGGAACAGAGGCCGAGCAGTGCGGCCTGTGGGCATCTTGCGAAGGCTTGTCGTGAGTTCACCGCCGCCAGGCGCGCGGCCCTTGCGGCAATATCCGAACCAGTCCAAGTCGCGTAGCGAAGACCCCGGCAACGTGCAGGTCAGCCGGGGCCCATCTGTGCGCCTGTAGGGATTCGAACCCCAAACCTTCTGTTATGGAGTCTGGCACCCGCCGACACCTGTACGCCGTGGACAGCGTCAAGCGCGCTTTGACAGTGAATCGGCTGCCCGGTGGGGTCGTGGAGCCGCGCCACGAACAGCGCCCCGGCGAGCGCGAGCGTGCCTCTCTTCGGGTGGTGTCCTGATGGCAGGCAAGAGCCTCACGGACGCGGCCGACCCGAACGGGTACGCCTGCCCGTTCTGCCCGGTGATCGTCTCCGAGAAGAGCGCCCTGGTGTCGTACGCCCGACTGCGGTTCGAGGGACACCTCGACGTGCACATGGCGGTCGGCGACCAACTGCGGGTGGCGTCATGAAGGTCAGGGTCGAGTTCACCATCGAGGTAGAACCTGCTGGATGGGTCGAGGCGTACGGAGTGGAGCCGAGCGAGGTCCGTGCGGACGTCAAGGACTACGCCCACACGATGGTCGTCATGCACCTCGCGGACCTGGGCGTGCTGCGATGAGCAAGCGGGAGCGGGAGACCGCCGAGTTCGCGGCGATGCTGCGTCGCATGTGTGCCTCCCTCGGTCGGCGCTTCGACGGCGGAGACGGAGACGTCCCGGACCTCGCCGAGTTCGCTACCGTGCGCAAGGCCCTGGACGAGGCCGAGCACGCCGCCGTGGCCGCGCTGCGACGTCGCTACGGCTACTCGTGGGCGCAGGTGGCTCGGCCTCTCGGGACCACTCGGCAGGCCGCGCAGATGCGGTACGGGCGCGAGCCGGAGCGTCGCGCAACAACTCGTCGGTCTGCATAGTTGTCTCAGCGACCATGACGCAACTACCGGCGCCCTGGCGCGCTGCCATAGACGAATGGACCGACTACGCACGCGCCGGAGGGTCGCCCGCAACGACGGTGCGCACGCGCTGCGAGCACCTCTCCCGGCTGGGTCGCTCGATCCATCAGCCGGACCCGTGGCGAGTAACCGGGCCGGTGCTGCTGTCGTGGTGCGCCCGGCAGGCCTGGGCGACCGAGACGCGTCGCGCGCACCGGACCACCTACCGGGGGTTCTGGCGCTGGGGTGTCGAGACGGGCCGCTGTGAGGTGTCGGCGGCGCTGGCGCTGCCGTCGATCAAGCCCAGCCCGCCGCGCCCGAGGCCGACCCCGGACGACGTCTACCGGGTCGCCCTCGCAACTGGGGACGCGCGCTCGCGGCTGATGATGCGGCTCGCGGCCGAGGCCGGGCTACGCCGCGCCGAGGTCGCCGGCATTCACGAACGTGACGTGCTGACCGACCTCACCGGGTGGACGCTCCACGGCAAGGGCGGACGTGACCGGCTGGTGCCGCTGCCGGACCCGCTGGCCCTCGCGGTCCGGGCCGGGCTCGCGCGGACGGGCGGAGGATGGCTGTTTCCGGGCGATGACCACGGTCACCTCTCACCGCGCTGGGTCGGCAAGGTCGTCACCGATCTCCTTCCGGGTGAGTGGACGATGCACTCCCTGCGGCACAGGTTCGCCTCGCGGGCGAATGAGGCTAACCCGGGCGATGTATTCGCTCTCCAGACGCTGCTCGGGCACGCCTCACCGGCCACGACACGCATGTACGTCGCGGTGCCGGACGCCCGGCTCCGGGCGATGGTGGAGAGCGCGGCATGAAGGCGTGCGACTGGTGCCGCGGGCCGATCCCTCCCGCGATGCGGGTGGACGCGGTGTGCTGTTCGGTGCGCTGCCGTCAGGCCCGGCACCGGTTCCGGTCTTCCGTGGGTCGAGCCGTCGCGAGTGGCCACCCGCGACGGCTGGCCTACGCCGACCCGCCGTACCCCGGCCTGTCGGCGCGCTACTACGGGGACCATCCCGACTATCGCGGCGAAGTGGATCACGCCGCGCTAATCGCGTCGCTCTCGGCCGAGTACGACGCGCCTGGGCGCTCTCGACGTCGGCGAGCGCGTTGCCCGAGGTGCTGGCCCTGTGCCCGCCCGGCGTGCGCGTGGCCGCGTGGTTCCGTGGTGAGCGCCCGAACGCTGCCGCCGAGATCCCGCTCAACGGATGGGAGCCGGTGATCTACGCCGGGGCCATCGCAAGGCGTCGTGTTCCACCGTGGTGGGACGTGTCGGCGCGCGCCGGGTGGACTCGCTGGTGTTCCACTCCCGGCCGAGGCTGACCGATCCGGGGCGGGTCGTGGGCGCCAAACCCGCGATGTTCTGCCGGTGGGTGTTCGAGCTGTTGGGCGCACGGGCGGGAGACACGTTCGTCGATGTGTTCCCCGGCTCGGGTGGGGTGGCCCGTGCGTGGGAGGCGTACACCGAGGTCCTGAGCGACGCGTAGCGCGCACCAGGTGGCGACGCGTCGTACTCGGCCGAGAGCGACGCGTAGTGCGGGCCGCTACCGCTGCTGTCGCGTGACGAGCAGCGCTGTCAGGCCGGTCAGGGAGCCAACCGCGATGTTCTGCAAGACGTCGGGCACCGGCCTGTCGAGCAGTGCCAGGGCGATGATGCCGAGCAGAGCGGCGAGGGCGAGTGCGCCGACGAGGTTGATGACGCGACCGACGAGTGCGGCGTCGGCGGGTGGTGGGCTGGCTGGGTCGCTCATTGGGTGGGTTCCTTCCTCAGGATGCGGGCGGCGGCGCGGGCGCGTCGTCGCTTGGCCTTGCCGAGTCGTTGGTCGGCGGCGAGCGTGAGGAGGAGGTCGCGGGCGGCGGCGTAGCGGCCGGGCTTGGGCTTCTCGACGGTAAGGACACGGACGCCGTCGATGTCCTCGGACCACCCGGCGAGGCGCAGGCGGGGCCACGCGGCGGCGATGCTGGCGATGGACACGAGGTCGAACCGGCCGTCACGCTTGATGTCGGTGGACCAGCACATGCCGTTGCCCGCGACCGGCGCGACGTGGCCGTGACCGTCCGGTGCGCTGCCGCTGGGTGTGCCACCGGTCCACCACACGAGGGCGCCGGGTGGGATGGCCTTGAGGTCGCCGATGGGGTGGCGGTGCTTGGTGCGCTGCCACGCCCTGGTGGCGTCCGGGCTGCCGTCCGAGGGGACGCCGTACAGCTCCCGGACGCGTTGCTTGCACTCGTTTACACCAAAGGTGGGGCCGTTGCGGGACTGGCGGGCGGCGTTGCCGAGAGCACGGCCAACGCTGAGTGGTGTGGTCATCTGGATCTGTTCCTTTCATCGAGGTGGTCATCGAGGCGCCGGCGGAGCCCTTCGAGGTCGTCGGCGATGGTGTTGAGGGATCGCTGCTGGTGGCCGAGGGCGACGGCGATGCCGTAGACGTCGTCCTTCACCGTGGAGCCGCCGTTGTGTTGCAGCTCGTGGATGGCGACATCGGCGACCGCCTGGGCGTTCTCGCCGTTGTCGCGGGTCAGGGTCTCGATTCGGTCGAGCCTGCGGAGCACCTGCCCGAGTGAGCGCAGGACCGTCCGGCCCCCGGCCGCGATGAGGCCGAGCGCAGTGAGGGCCGCGACGACCTCAGACGGGCTAGTCAATAGGTCCATCTCAGACCGCCGTCTGGTAGGTGATGGCGCCGAGGGTTCCTTCACCCGCTGCGCGAGAGTTGATGAGATGCGTGACTTCACCATTGGTATCGATACGCACAGGCCCAGACAGCATGGGTCTGCCCAGACTTTGGTTGACACCTGACCTGTGAGGATCCGTCCTCGCTGGAAGGATGCCGATCATGGCAAAGGCATATCCCAAGGAGTTCCGCGATGACGTCGTGGCCGTGGCCCGGAAGGGCCAGGCTCCGTTGTCCCAGATCGCGAAGGACTTCGGGATCTTTGAAGGCACGTTGAGCAACTGGTTGAAGCGGGCCGACGTCGAGGACGGCCACCGTCCCGGCGTCACCGAGAAGCAGTCGCTCGAGGTGCGTGAGCTGAAGAAGCGCAACCGGCTCCTGGAGCAGGAGAACGAGGTCCTGCGACGTGCCGCTGCTTACCTTTCTCAGGCGAACCTGCCGGGAAAATAGTCTTCCCGCTCGTCCGTGAGATGGCCGCGACCGGTGCCCGCATCAGGGTGTCGGTCGCGGTGGCGTGCAGGGTGCTGGGGTTATCGACGCAGGGGTACTACAAGTGGCTCAATGAGCCGGTGTCCCAACGTGACTGGGACGACGCGCACGTCATCGACGCGCTCCTGGCCATCCATGAGGACGACCCCACGCTCGGCTACCGGTTCCTGACCGACGAGCTCGCCGATGTCGGTATCACCGCATCAGAGAACCGCGTGTGGCGACTGTGCTCGACCGCTGGAGTCTTTGCCTCCCACCACCGCCGTCGGGGCAAGGCAGGCAAGCCTGGTCCGCCGGTCCACGACGACCTGCTCGCGGCCGTTGATGAGAAGGGCAGGGTCACCCACGATTTCACCGCCACGACGCCCAACGAAAAGTGGTTGACCGACATCGAGCGCCACGAGGCGCTGTTGAACCGTGCGGTGGTGAAAGGACACCGCCTCCGGTCCGTCGTAGCGGGCCGGGTGAAGCTGAGGGCAGCCTGACCCCCGGGACGGGGGTGAGGGTGGAAGCAGCCCTGACAACGACGGGACGGGCCAGTACTGCCAGATGGCCTGGGTCCGGCTAGCAAGACGGGAAGGCGTACGTGAGGAACCAACGGCTGAACGCCCCTCAAGAGAGCCACCAGCTCGAACCTGGCGGATCTGGGCTGGATAGCAGCGCGCACCCCGATCACGACACCGCCGAGCGCGGTGTCGGTGTGATGGTCGAGGGAACTTCTGGACTGGGTGATGTCGCCGGTCGGGAGGCCACGGTGAAGGTCTGCGGCGTAGCCGTGGCGATGCTGCAGGGGCATAGTTGGGCGCCGACCCCGTCGAACGGTTCGACAGTGAACGTGGGAACCATCTCGGCGGTCCCCTCCCCGGCCAGCATCCTGCTGGTCGTCGGGAAGGCCCGTCGCCGGCCGATGCTGCCGAGGTGGGGCGGAGGACCCGTAGTAGTCCGAGGCCGGGAAAGCCGGTCACATGGCGAAGGGGTCCAGCGTGTTCGCAGCAACCACGCACCTTCAGGAGGTCGCTGGTGAATACCGGCGAACCGGCACTCGATGTCTTCCCCGAGCGGGAAGAGGCCGAGTGGCGGGTACTGAGGATGCAGAAGAAGCTGCACCGATGGGCGGTGGCCGATCCTGGCCGTCGCTTCGATGACTTCGCCAACCTTGTCTACGACCCGGCGTTCCTGGTCGTGGCGTGGCACAGGGTGCGGGGCAACAAGGGCGCACGGACCGCCGGTGTCGACGGGGTCACTCCCCGCGGCGTCGACCGGGACGCGGTCGACCTGCTGGCCGGGGTCCGTGAGGACTTGAAGGCCGGTGCGTTCGTGCCGCTGCCGGTGCGGGAGAAGACGATTCCGAAGGCGTCGGGCAAAGTCCGAAGCCTGGGGATCCCGACTACCCGTGACCGGGTCGTGCAGGCTGCGTTGAAACTGGTGCTCGAGCCGATCTTCGAGGCGGACTTCAAACCATGCTCCTATGGTTTCCGCCCGCGGCGCCGGGCCCAGGACGCGATCGCCGAGATCCACTTCCTCGCCTCACCTCCTCGGAACTATGAGTGGGTGTTCGAGGCAGACATCAAGGCGTGCTTCGACGAGATCGACCACACCGCCCTCATGGGCAGGGTGAGACATCGTGTCGGGGACAAACGGGTCCTGGGCTGGGTGAAGGCGTTCTTGCGGGCCGGGGTCCTCACCGAGGACGGCATCAACCGCGAGACGATCACCGGCACACCTCAAGGCGGGATCCTTTCACCGCTGCTGGCCAACATCGCCCTGTCCGTGCTGGATGAGCACTTCGCCGCCAAATGGGAGGGGCTCGGACCGGAATGGACGCGCGCCAAGCACCGACGTGCCGGTGGTGCGGTCATGAAGCTCGTCCGCTACGCGGATGACTTCGTGGTCCTCATCCACGGACAACGCGCCGATGCTGAAGCGCTGTGGGACGAGGTTGGGGCGGTGCTCGCGCCGATGGGCCTGCGCCTGTCGGTAGAGAAGACGAGGGTCTGCCACATCGATGAGGGGTTCGACTTCCTCGGCTGGCGCATCCAGCGCCGGACCTGGCGGAGCCGGACCGGCAAGACGGCGATCTACACCTACCCGTCGAAGAAGTCATTGGCTTCGGTGATGGCCAAGGTGCGGACGCTGACGCGTCGTGCGAAACATCGAACGCTCGCCGACCTGCTGCGCCGGTTGAACCCGGTGCTGCGGGGTTGGTGCAACTACTTCCGTCACGGCGTGTCCTCGCGGACGTTCGGCTACGTCGATCACTTCGCCTTCTGGCGGATCGTCGGCTGGCTCCGCAAACGACACGTCGGGCTGAATATGCACACCCTGGTCCGGCGCTACCTGCCCGGTTGGCAGATCCGCGCCGGAGGAATCGAGATGTTCCGACCGGAAGCGATCGTTATCGAGCGCTACCGCTACCGGGGCACCAAGATCCCCACACCATGGTCGAGCGCACCGACAAAGGGATCACCCGCACCAACGGCATGACCACGTGGAGAGCCGGATGCGGTGAAAGTCGCACGTCCGGTTCGGAGGGCGGGCCAGGGAGACCCACCAGCCGAAAGGCTGGCAGGGCGCCCCGGTCCGACCCCTACACCGAGCACCGCACCAGCGAGGGGAAGCTCTACCTGTGCGCGATCAAGGACTGCTACTCCAACAAGATCGTCGGCTACTCCATCGATTCGCGGATGAAGTCGTCCCTGGCGGCCTCGGCGTTCCGGAACGCGATCGCGTTGCGGTCGCCGGCCGGGACGATCTGTCATTCCGATAGGGGCAGTCAATTTCGCTCCAAGAAGGTCATCAGGCTCCTGAAGAACAACGGCCTGCACGGCTCGATGGGCCGCGTGGCCTCGGCCGGCGACAACGCCGCCATGGAGAGCTTCTTCTCGCTCCTGCAGAAGAACGTCCTCGACACCAAGCGGTGGGAGACCCGTGAGGAACTGCGTCTCGCGATCGTCACGTGGATCGAGACCAAGTACAACCGACGCCGTCGTCAACGCGCCCTGGGCAAGCTCACCCCAGTCGAGTTTGAGATGATCTACGTAACCGCAGAAGCGGCCTGAGAACCATCAAACCCCGAGTGTCAACCAAACCGGGGGCAGACCCTTCACGTGGTCGTGCACCTGCAAGGCACCGTCGTCTTCGAGGTGCCACACGTCCTCGAAGAGGCCGACTGAGAACTTGGTCAGAACGCCGTCTTGGAGCAGCGTGTAGACCTCGTCGCCCTTGGACGTCTTGGAGATGCGAGCCGTGATGCGCAGGCCCTCGGCGGTCTGTTCGCTGCTCGTGATGAGGCCGATGGGCAGGCCGTTGCCGAGGTGGTCGTGGCCGTAGAAGAGCTGCGAACCGTCGAGCACAGTTGCCTCATCCCAGCGCTGACGAGAGGCACCGGTCAGCCAGTTCGGGCGGTCGGTCTCCTCCCCGTAGGGCAGCGCGAGTCCGGCGATCTCGCGTCGCTCGGCGGCTCCGGTGGGCGAGAGCGTGGCTTCGAGGTAGACGGGGGTGACGGTCGTTGTCGTCATGCGGAGTCTCCGATGGGTGCGTCGGCCGAGGCTGGGGCGGTCACGGGCTGGGGCTTGCCGGGTGCAGTGCCGCCGAAGCGCTCGCGGTCGTGCACGTCCTGCGGCGAGATAACCCCGGTCTGGAGGTAGATGCGGTCCACCTCGGCGCGCGTCTTGGCGTCGGGACGAAGCCACTCGGCCAGGTCGAACTTGGCGGTCTGCCCGTAGGGGAGCAGGGTGCTAATCGAGGTTTCGACCGGGGCGAGATAGTTCGGTGCGAGCGTGAGCCGCATGAACTGGGTGTCGATCATTTCGAGGTTGGAGTAGGTCAGGCTCGTGCCCTCGACGGCGGCGTGGAGGTAGTCGGCGGGCATGCCGAACATGCGGGCGACGTCGAGGACGCCGAAGTTCTGCGCCTGAATCCATTGCGCGTCCTCGGGCTTGAGCATGATCGGCTGGTAGGACAGGCCCTTGCCGAGGACGCGGATCTGCGGGCCGAGACGGCGGTTGATGGTGGCCGCGTCGGGCTGGTCATCGAAGACCTCGGGGTTGTGCCAGATCTGGCGGTACATGGCCACACTGCCGGGGTCGAGCTGCTGGTCGCTCGACAGCACTCCGGACGGCACGTCGTTCGAGTTGAACCAGTTGGAGGCGTAGTCGCGCACATCGAGCGCACCGCCGAGCGAGACCCGGCACGCGGTGATGGGGCTGATGCCACGGTTGTGGCCCGGCACCTGCATGCCCCACACGTGGAGGACGTCGGAGTCGGCGAGGTCGATAAACCGGCCGAGGCGGTGGTCGAAGGTCGTGTAGGACTTGACGCCCTTGACCCAGCGGACGTGAGTCAGGAAGGCGTTCAGCACCTCGGCGGCGGCGATGCTGCGGTCCGGGCCGAGGTGCTTGCGGTAGAAGATATTGCCGTCCGAGGCCATCGAGACCACCGAGCGGTGAATCCACTCGGGAAGGCTGCGCCACGGGTCCGGCTTGACGACCAGGGATGGGGCCGGAGCGACGAGTGTCTTGCCGCGCCACGAGCCCAGGGTGAGTTGCGAGGAAACGCCGCTGAGGATCTGGATCGAGCGGAACACAGCCGGAAGGCCGAGTGCCCGGTCGAAGGTGACCGTCGATGTGTTCGCCCGTGAGGGCGGCATCACGTTGGCGGAGTAGTCGCCGACCGGCTCGTCCTCGGACGGCACCTCGGAGAGGAGTTGGCCGAGGCGCTTCGTCAGGTATCCCACGTAGAAAATCCTCAACGCGGGTGTGTCAACATGACACAGATCGGCAGGCCGTCGCGCTCAAGCTGAGAGCGACGCGTAGTACGTCGACGCGCTACGCGTCAGAAGAGTTGCTGGCTGTTCGAGGGTCTGACCGAGGCCACGTAGACGCCCATGACGGTGGCGATCACGGCGTCGATGTCGCTGGGCGAAAGGGTGCGCGAGATCCGCCATCCCTCGGGGGTGTTGCGGCGTTTGGCCTTGGGCATCTGCGCACGGGTGAGCGCGTCACCAGGGTGACGCAGGGCGCGACGCGCGATGGTCGCGGCGGTGGTCACGGCAGCGGCTTGCATCTCGGAGGCAGTGAGCGCCCACACGTCGCGACCGTCTTCCTTGAGGGTGGCACCGACAGCGGCCAAGGTGACCCGGTCCAGGGCGAACGCGCACGGCCCACGTGCCGCGAGCAGACGGCAGGCCGCTACGAGCCGGTCATGGTCCGGGTCCGGGAGGACGGCGACGATCTCCGTGTTGATGATGCCGTCGCTGTTGCTGGTGGCCTTGATGGTGGCCCACTCCCAGCCCCCCGACCTGTCGAGGCTGTAGACTCTCTCTGAGGCGTGCTCGATCTCGTCCTCGGAGGCGGTGTCGTTCCATGCTGCGATGGATGCCCACGAGTCGGCGGAGCCGACCACGAAGCGGTTAAGGGTGTAGCGGATGACGCGGTCGCGTCCGGTGACGCCGCGCTTGTCTCGGCCTGCCGGCCAAAGTTTGCGGGCGTCGGCCATCACCACGTCGAGGTCGATCCGGCCGCATGCTATGGCGGGGTTGGCGGCGATCACGTTGGCCTCGGTGAGTTCGTCGTCTGCGCCTTCCCACACGAAGAATCCGAAGCGTTCGTCCCCGCCATCGAGAGCGACCTCGCCCTCTTGGTACAGCCGGATCAGCAACTCGGAGTCGTCGTCGCCCGCCGTGGTGATGCCGAGCAGGATCGCGTTTGGCTGCGCGGTCTGCCCCTTCACGATGGCATCCCACAGGGCGAGGATGCCGAGGTGGAGTTCGTCGTAGAGGCCACCGGACACCGGGTGGCCCTGGGCGGTCTCCTCGTTCGGCGGGAGGATCTGGTAGAGCCCGTTACCGAGCCCGGCCGCGCCACGGTCGCGGCGCTTCATCTCGGCGAGGCTGAGCCCGCGCGGGTGTGGGTACGCCCGCTTGTGGATGCCGCGCGTCTCGGTCGGGCGCAGCTCGCGCAGCAAGGCCGGGTTCGCCTCGATGGCGTAGCGGAGCCGGTCGTAGACGATCTTGGCCTGTTCCTCGACCGAGGCCATCCCGACCACGCGCGGGCCACGGACGTGCATCGCGATCAGGAACAGCGCGAGCAGCGCGGCGATGATGCTCTTGCCGTTCTGCCGGGCAATCGAGATCACGACCTGCCGGTAGCGCAGCCGACCGCGCAACTTCTCGACAGGCCAGTCAGGCGGGTACGTCTCCAACACGTGCCGGATGAGCCACGCCTGCCAGATGTCGAGCAGGAACCGTAGCGTCTCGGGAGAGCGCCAGTGCTCGCCCGAGATCGCGAGCAGCCGGTCTCCCTCGGTGGTGAAGTCCTCGTCACCGGTCAGCGACGGGGTGTAGCGCGCCGGGTGCCAGTCGCCCACCGGCACAAGGTCGGCGTCCGGCTCGAAGCCGGGCACAAGCAGGTCGGCGCTCACTCCATCCCCAAGCCGAAGATGGATTCCTCGTTGAACGGGCCGGAATCGGTCAGGCTCGGAGCTGCGGGGGCCGGTGCCGGGCGACGCGCGTCGAGCCGATACAGCACCTTGTCGAAGGACGAGGCAAGGGCCGACTGAATCTCGAAGCGCTCGCGCATCTGCCGGTCGAGTGATGTGGCGATGCTGCGGGCGTGGACCTTGAGCGGAGCGTCTGCGTCGGTCAACCAGGTCGCAGCCGCCAGGTACTTTTCGATGGCTGCCGTGTAGGTGTCGCCGTCCGGCGATCCGGTCGGATCACCCTCGGTCTCGGTCGAATCCTCGGACATGTCTGCCCTTTCTTGTCTGGCTGGCGGGATTATTCGGAGGTCTCTGTGTGTGGAGGCTGCGAGCCATGTGTCTTGCGCTAACTCGGTGCCAAAAAAACGAGGTCGGCGAGTTCGGGGTAGCGCGGGTTGAGCCACGGCAATCGCTCGACCGACTGGTCGTTGCTGTCGCTCTTGCGTCGGTTGCACGGGCCGCAGAGCGTCTGCATGTTGTCGATGTCGAGGGCGAGTTCGGGGTAGAGCGACGCGGGCTTGATGTGGTCGGCTTGCAGCTCTTCGGTAGAGCCGCACTCGACACGCAGGGCCTGCCACTCGGCGGTGTTCTTGAACGCATCGTGAGCGCTCATCGCTCGACCCACTGCTTGCGCCGGGTGAGGTGCCACTGTCCGCATTCCGGGCACTCATAGCAGCGCAGCGGGCCGAGGTTCACCGAGCAGCGCAGGGCTGCCGCGATGGCTGTCTCGAAGTCCGGGTAGGAGCCCGTCTTGCCACTGGCGCACTTCATGCCCTGACCTCCGAGCGGATGCGGTGCAGGGTGCGCAGGCTGATGCCGAGATCGGCAGCAACCTCCGCCCAGGTCAGGCCACGGCGTCGAAGGCTGGTGATGTCCTCGACGTAGGTCTCACGGTCGTAAGCCGGGATGCCACTCATCCGGTCGCCGTCGCTTCCCCGTAGCCAGCGCCTTTGCCGTGAGCACCGGAGACGCGAGGCGCGTAGGTGTGGCCGCTGACGTGGGCCTTGCGCATGCACTCGGTCTCATCGAGCCCGCACTGATCGCACGGACCGAGCGCGCTCGCGCGCGGACCAGTTACGGACGTAGGAACCGGGGTTGTCTGTTCTGTGGATGGTTCTATGGATGGTTTGGGTGCAGTGGGCTGCGGGGGGTGGGGTGCAGTGGGCTGCGGGGGGTGGGTGCAGTGGGCTGCGGGGGGTGCAGTGGGCTGCGGGGGGGATATCCACAGGTCGGCAGGAGCCTCGGCGATCGGCTTGAGGTTGTGATTGGGGCTCCGGTCGCAGTTGACCGGGCACGAGATGGTGATCTCGTAGCGGTTCGGCCGCAGCGAGTTCTTCCAGTTGGCCGTTCCTCCCTGCTGCAAGTAGACGACCAACTCGCCCGCCTTCACGAGCCGATTGAGGGCGTCCTGAACGGCCCTCTCGGTGACGTTCGTGTACCGCACCAGCCGCTTGATCGTGGGCCATGCGCCACCGTCGCCAGCGTGGTTGGCGATGCCCATCAAGAGCAGCTTGTCGGTGCCACGAGCGCGGCTGTGGTACAGAACCATGTTCTGTGCCTCGATGCTCATAGGTCGGCGTACACCTCGTCTCGACGGCCCTCGACAACGGCGAGGCAGGTGTCGCAGTCGAAGCAGAGGACGGCCCACGAGTTGAAGCCGTTGGCTTGGACGACGGTGGACCCCGAGCAGCAGCGATGAACGCTCATGGCGCTACCTCGGGGTCAATCTCGTCGCGCCGCCAGCGTTCGAGCTGCGAGGGCGAGACGTCGTCGGGCAGCACGGACAGGTGGACCTTGCCGAGGTGGACGTCGATGACCGTGCCGCCTCGACCGAGCCGCGTGACACGGTCGCGGCGCTTGACGGCGCTCATGACACACCGCCAGTCAGGCGACGGCGCCCCGGTCCTGCCACTCGACCGAGAGCCGGACCATGAAGTCCTTGAGCCGTGGTCGAGGGGTGCTCTCGGCGTACAGGGCCTCGTCGGAGACGTAGCCGATGCATGTCGCGTCGCAGCCTTGCTGCCACGTCCACGCTTCCGACCAGTACGCCTCCATGAGGTACTGATGCCACAGGTTGACCGCGCACGGTGTCCCGTCCCTTCTCAGCCGTCGCTTGACGTGCACGCACGTACGCGGATGGTCGTGGTGAACGCCTCGTGGTCGGAGGCGGCGTGTAGCCCGAGCAGCCGCGACGGCTTGACGATCTCGGCGTTGGTCCAGAGTCCGTCGATCAGTCGGCCGCTGTGAGTGCCGCGCTTCGGGTAGGGCTTGCGCCACGCGGAGGTGAGGCCGGGCATGTGTCGGTGGAGCCACCGGTAGCCCAGCGCGCTCTTCTGGTTGCGGTTGAAGTCCATAAGCACCGCGACGATCTCGCCGGGCGATGACGGGCGGCGCTTGAGCGCCTTTCCTGCCTGTCGCGCTGCGCGGAGGTAGCGGCGTCGCGGGAGGTGCCCGACGACCAGCAGCAGGCCACCGATGCGCACCTCAAGGGTCCAGACGCGGCCACGGTCGCCGACGTTCAGCCTCGTGAGGGCCCTGACCTCCGTGGGCTTGAATCCCATCGCATGGGTCCATCGGACGAGTACGGCGCACTCACCTGTGGGCCCGGGCGGACCCTGGTGCACGGCGTAGCCGTTCACTGTTGCCCACGCTCGCAGGGCGACCCGGTGCCGGGTCGCAGCGACCTCGGTCAGCACGATCACGTCGGGCTTGCCCTTGGCGAGCATGTCGAGCGCCGCCCTGAACATGGCGGTGGGTCGGTCGAAGCGGCAGGCGAGGAACACGATGGTCAGGGTCATCGCGGACTCACCTGCCACATGCCCCGCGAGTTGCGCCTGACCATGTGACGCACGCCCGTGGCTCGCGCCCGACGGTCGGCGAGCGCCAGGGCGTCGTCCCACCAGTAGAGGCCCATGAGCCCGTGCATGACGCCGTGGCGCTTCATCGCTCGACCTCGCGCAGCGCCGTGACCTTGGCGTCCTTCAAACCCCTGCGGGTCTCACGCCGGGCGGCGAGACCGTCGAGGATGACGTCGATGAGCAGCCAGACGAGCAGCACCACCATTACTGTCACGAAGACAACAACGGCGGCGGCTCCTGCCCACGCGGCGACTTCCCCGGCGCTCATAGGAACCTCGCGTCGCGCAAGGGCACGTCACCGGGCCGCGTCGTGAGATCGCGGCGCAGGCGCTCGATGGCCTCGGCGACTGCGAGCGTGGCGTAGATGTCTGCCAACTTGAGCGACGTGCCGATCTCGCGGTGAAGGTCGGAGATGGCCGCGTTCTTGCTGCGGTCACCGTCGCCGACGAGGTCATCGAGGTCGCAGTCGAGTTCGTCGGCGTGGGTCAGATGCTCGCGAGCGAGGTCTGACGAACGTGTAGTTACATCGTTGTGGTTTTTCCCATGTCGCACAGATTGCAACAGGGCTGTTACCCGTGTCTAGCAACACGCCAGAACTTTCCTAACAATATTGATGCGAAATGGCTGAAGCAGCCTGTAGATTCCGTCGTATGACGACACTGAGGCACGAGATGGCAACGGTTGACGCCACCATCTCGGAGAATGTGAACACGATGCTCCACCGGACGCGCACAGCCGTCCCAGAGGTGGCGACGGCGCTGGGCATGTCGAAGCAGACGCTGTGGCGCAAGGTGACAGGCCGGGGTAGCCCGTGGCTGTTCGTAGAGGTCCAGGCTCTCGCCGGCCACTTCACGGTGTCGGTCGAGCAGCTCTCAGGGGAACTGCCCGACTTGAGTACTTGGTGCGCCTGTAGGGATTCGAACCCCAAACCTTCTGATCCGTAGTCAGATGCTCTATCCGTTGAGCTACAGGCGCATGTCGCTCAGTTGCCTGAGGACTGGACGAGGATAGCCGACCTGTTCGGACCCCACGAAATCAGTACGACGCGGGCGGGTGGATGTGACGCCCGGCACACCCTTGGAACGGTCCAATATGTGCCGAACAGGCGAGCAGTTAGCCTCCCTTCCAACCCGCGCGCGAGCGAGCATCACCGCAGGTCGTGGTTCGGGGGCACGACCGGTCGCCGGCAACGAAGCCGTCGTCCTTGACAACGACATAGGCACCGCAATGACGCGATGCCGCAGACCACACTCCACGATCACCGTCGACACGCTCGACGGCCGGTTGCGCCAAACGCGAAAGCGTTGGCGACTGCCGCGAATGCGCGAGAGGGATATGCCACGCATGACCGCCGAAGGCACCATCACCAGCCCCCAACCCACCACCCATCAGGGCATCCTCGACTGGGTCAACGAGATCGCCGAGCTGACCCGGCCGGCTGACATCCACTGGTGCACCGGCTCCGACGAGGAGTGGGACCAGATCACCGCTGCCCTCGAGGCCACCGGCACGTTCACCCGGCTGAACCCCCAGCTCAAGCCGAACTCCTTCCACGCCGCGTCCGACCCCAGCGATGTGGCGCGCGTCGAGGACCGCACCTTCATCTGCTCGGCCGACGAGAAGGACTGCGGGCCCACG
Organism: Nocardioides sp. InS609-2; assembly: GCF_023208195.1. Taxonomy (NCBI): domain Bacteria; kingdom Bacillati; phylum Actinomycetota; class Actinomycetes; order Propionibacteriales; family Nocardioidaceae; genus Nocardioides; species Nocardioides sp. InS609-2. The sequence goes on from NZ_CP060034.1 coordinate 2,903,955, forward strand.
AACAACTGGATGGACCCCGCCAAGATGAAGGGGATCATGCGTGACCTCTACGCGGGGTGCATGCAAGGCCGCACGATGTACGTCATCCCGTTCGTGATGGGTCACCTCGATGCCGAGAACCCGATGTTCGGCGTCGAGATCACCGACTCCGCCTATGTCACCGCGAGCATGCGCGTGATGGCGCGGATGGGCACCCCGGTGCTGCGCCGCATGGAGGAGCTGGACGCGAAGTTCGTCCCCGCCCTGCACTCGGTCGGCATGCCGCTCGCCGACGGCCAGGCCGACGTCGCGTGGCCGTGCAACGACACCAAGTACATCGTCCAGTTCCCCGACGAGCGGATGATCTGGTCCTACGGCTCCGGCTACGGCGGTAACGCGCTGCTGGGCAAGAAGTGCTACGCCCTGCGCATCGCGTCCGTCGTCGCCCGTGACGAGGGCTGGATGGCCGAGCACATGCTGATCCTCAAGCTCACCAACCCGGCCGGTGTCACCAAGTACATCGCCGCCGCGTTCCCGAGTGCCTGCGGCAAGACCAACCTGGCGATGCTCAAGCCGACCATCCCGGGCTGGAAGGTCGAGTCCATCGGCGACGACATCGCCTGGATGCGCATCGGCAAGGACGGTCGCCTCTGGGCGGTCAACCCCGAGTACGGCTTCTTCGGCGTGGCTCCCGGCACCAACCAGGACACCAACCCGCACGCCATGGCCACCATCAACAAGGGCAACTCCGTGTTCACCAACGTCGCGCTCACCGAGGACGGCGACGTCTGGTGGGAGGGCCTGGAGAACACCCCGGCCAGGGCGACGTCGTGGAAGGGCGAGCCCTGGACGCCCGAGAGCGACGAGGTCTCGAGCCACCCCAACAGCCGCTACTGCACGCCGATCAAGCAGTGCCCCATCCTCGCTCCCGAGTACGACGACCCGCGGGGTGTGCCGATCGACGCGATCCTGTTCGGTGGCCGACGCAAGACCACGATCCCGCTGGTGACCGAGGCCCGCGACTGGGACCACGGCACGTTCATGGGTGCCACGCTCAGCTCCGAGACGACTGCTGCCGCGGTCGGCCAGGTCGGCGTCGTACGTCGCGACCCGATGGCGATGCTGCCGTTCATCGGCTACAACGCAGGTGACTACTTCAACCACTGGATCACCATCGGCAAGGACAACGACGCAGCGAAGCTGCCAAAGATCTTCTATGTCAACTGGTTCCGCCGCGACGACGACGGTGGCTTCCTGTGGCCGGGCTTCGGCGAGAACAGCCGCGTCCTGAAGTGGGTCATCGACCGCCTCGAGGGCCAGGCAGCCGCGGTCGAGACCCCGATCGGCCGGGTGCCCGCTCCGGGCTCGCTCGACATCGACGGCGCCGACGTGACCGACGAGCAGCTCGCCAAGGCGCTTGCCGTCGACGTCGACGAGTGGCAGGCCGAGATCCCGCAGATCCAGGAGTGGTTCGAGAAGTTCGGCGACGACCTGCCGGCCGTCTTCTGGACCGAGCTCGACGGACTCAAGGCGCGCCTCGAAGCCTGAGTCCCACTCAACACGCGCCGAGGGCCCACCGATTCCGGTGGGCCCTCTGCGCGCGTCTCACCGCTCCGTGGCCTGTGCGCGCCGCCCGAGAGCAATGAGACACGCGCTTACGCGTTTGTGGAAGGATCGGTCAGGTCATGAGGGGGTAGGGCGGGGGCCCGACGTGTGGGCGTCTGCGTGAGTGGAGGGAGGTCCGTGGGTGCCGTACTCACCCGAGGACCGTGCACTGTTCGAGTCGGCCGCCACTGACCTGTACGACGACATCGTCGCGAACGGCGGCATCGACCATACCGACCCGCGCATCGCCGCCCGGGGCGCCCTGCGCCCGGCGTTCGACCTGCTGACCCGCATTGGCCTGGTCGTCAACGACGACAAGGGCGACCGCTGCGTGCCCGTCGACCCCTCGACCGTGCAGTCGCTGGTGGTGGCCCCGATGGGCCAGCAGGGTGCAGAGCTGTTGTCGGAGTCCTCCGGCTGGGCCACGGCGTTCAACGGCCTGGCGTTGACCTGGCGCAAGTCGCCGGCCTCCGACCGGGGCCCGATCACCGAGGTGCGTGGCGACGCCATCAACCTGTTCATCGCCTCGCTGGTCGCCGACGCAGAGTCGGAGCTGCTCACCGCCCAGCCGCAGACCGGGCGCGGTCTCCAGGAGCTCTCCGCGGCCATCCAGCGCGACGGAGATGCGCTCGAGCGCGGCGTGACCATGCGCACGCTCTACCAGCACTCCGCCCGCCGCAGCTCGGTCACGCACAAATACGTGGCCGCCGTGACCGAGCGGGGCGCTGAGGTGCGCACCCTGGACGAGTTCTTCAACCGGCTCATTGTCATCGACCGGCGGGTGGCAATCATCCCGGGACGCGACAGCCTGGCTGTCGCGCTGGCCATCCGGGAGCCCTCACTTGTCGCCTACCTCGTCGACATGTTCGAGCGGTCGTGGGAGCGGGCGCGCCCGTTCACCAACCGTGAGACGTCGATGATGCGTGATGTCGCCGCCGAGCAGCGGGCGATGACGATCCGGATGCTCATCGAGGGCCACGCGGATCCGGCGAGCGCCAAGCGGCTGGGCGTCAGCCCGCGGACGTACGCCGGCTACGTCGCCGACCTCAAGGAGGAGTTCGAGGCGCAGACGCGCTTCCAGCTCGGCTATGCGATGGGCGTCAACGGCGTCTCGGGCAACGAGAAGCCGCCGGCCGACACAAGGACGTGAAATGACAACGAGGGCAGCGGCCTGAGCCCGCTGCCCTCGTGCACTTGAGACAGGTGGGGAACCTGTGAGGGACAAGGCGCTGGGGGGAGTGCCTGGCCCCCGTCTCAAGCGGGGTGGACCGCTCAGCAGCGGCCCGACGTTGGGGTCATTCGATGCCGCGCTCGATGCCACCGCGGGCACCGTGACCCCACGTGGTGTCGTACGCCTGTGCCGGGGCGGTGATGGCGACGATCCCGAGCGAGAGAGCGGCGGTGACGACGGCCACCGCGATGCGACGAGCGATCATTTTGTGTTCCACCTTTGAAGAGGGGGTCATGGGCCCTGGGCAGACCCAGACCAGTCATTCTGGTGGCGATCGCACAAACTGGCACCCGAGAAGTCACTGCATGTGTTTGCATTGCACACATGTGCAGAAGTTTCGGCGTAACCTTCCGAGGCCTGCCCGCATAGCGGAGGCCCTGCGTCTCGTTGCATGTCGGCAGAGGGGGCGGGATTCGAACCCGCGGCTGACATCTCTGCCAGCGACCGCTTTCAAGGCGGTTCCGATCGGCCACTCCGGCACCCCTCCGGGCTAGCCGGCTAGCCGGCACCCAGGGAGCAGTGTAGGAGGAGCCCCTCCAACAACGTCAGGGTCCTACTCGGAACCCCCCAACTCGAGCTCGACCTCGTCGTAGGCCAGGTCGTTGCACCTCTGCTCGTGACGGCGTACGTCGTCCAGCAGGTGTCGCAGGTCGCTGGAGAGCCGTTCGAGGTCGGTGTCGTGGAGAACCCGTGGGCTGAGCTCCGCCAGCCGGCGCACCAGCACGGTGCGTTTGCGTTGGCACCCGCCGCGCCGCGCGGCCAGCCAGTCCTCGGCGGGGCCAGCCGGGCTCACGAGGACATCGCGCAGCGGCGCGAGCTGTCGTCGTACCTGCCAGCGCCAGGCGCCAAGGCCCTGGTCGGAAGGTGGCCGCGCGGCGAGCAGGTCGCGCAAGGTCTTGCCTGAGTCGGGGTCAGCAGGGATCGTGTCACGACAGGTCATCAGCATGAGTGCCTCCCCTCAGGATCGGGATGAGAGTTCGAGTCTGACGCCGCGGGTGATGCTGGACAAGGGCTGAGTTGGCTCAGGTTCGTGCAGGTGTGTTGAATCGTGCCCGTGGTGTCCGACTATCGCTTTGCCCCCGCCCTCACCGCCCGGTTGATGGGTCTGACTCTGGTGGCCCTGGCCCTGCTCGTGCTGCTGGGCACGATCGCGGCGGTGCTCCTCGACCTGCCGTCGGTCGTCCTGCTCGTGCTGGTCCTGCTGGTGCTCGTCGCCATCTCGCTGACGGCCCGTCGGCTTCGAGGCCGCGAGTTCGCGGTGCGTTTCACCGACGACGGCTACCAGGTGCGCCACATCCGCGGGGCCGGTGTCGAGGCCGCCCGGTGGAAGGACGTCGAGGACGCCGTCACGACCACGACGCACGGCTCGCCCTGCGTCGTACTCCGGCTGCGCAACGGCACGACGACCACGATTCCTGTCGAGACACTGGACGTCGATCGCGAGCAGTTCGTGCGCGACGTACAGGCGCGACTGCGTGGAGGCGAGGGGCTCACGCCGCTCTGAGCACCTGATTCGGTCAATGCCGCAGCCGCCTTGTAACCTGTGCTCGCTGCCGGGGAGGTGTCGCCTAGTGGCCTATGGCGCCCGCCTGCTAAGCGGGTTGAGGGTTACCCCCTCTCGCGGGTTCAAATCCCGCCACCTCCGCCAGTCCACGTTCGGCCCCCAGAGCTCCGGCTCGGGGGCCGGACGCCATCTGCCGGGCAGTAGCGTGCAGCCATGCCGTCCCCTTGGTTCTCCTCGCCCGCCGACGCCTCCGCCCGGCTGCACGAAGCGGGCTACCTCGCCGACGCCGACACGTCGACCACGGCCTACCTCGCCGGAGCGCTGGAGAAGCCGCTGCTCGTCGAGGGTCCCGCCGGCGTGGGCAAGACCGAGCTGGCCAAGGCGGTGGCCCGGGCAACGGGCGCCGACTTGGTGCGGCTCCAGTGCTATGAGGGGCTCGACGAGGCCCGCGCGCTCTACGAGTGGAACTACAAGAAGCAGCTGCTGCGAATCCAGGCCACCAACGAGTCGTCCTGGGAGCAGACGCACGACGACATCTTCACCGACGAGTTCCTGCTGACCCGGCCGCTGCTGACCGCGATCCGTCGCGAGGAGCCGACGGTGCTCCTGATCGACGAAGTGGACAAGACCGACGTCGAGGTGGAGGGCCTGCTGCTGGAGGTGCTCAGCGACTTCCAGGTCACCATCCCCGAGCTCGGCACCGTCTCCGCCGTACGACGTCCGTTCGTGGTCCTGACCTCCAACGCGACCCGGGAGCTGTCCGAGGCGGTCAAGCGGCGCTGCCTGTTCCTGCACCTGGGCTATCCCGACGCCGAACGCGAGCGCGAGATCGTCGTCTCGCAGGTGCCCGGGCTGCCAGACAAGGTCGCCTCGCAGTTGATCGCCACCGTCGCGCGGCTGCGGCACCTCGAGCTCAAGAAGGCGCCGTCGATCGCCGAGTCCGTCGACTGGGCGCGCACCCTGATCGCGCTCGAGATCGACGACCTCACGGAGGACGCGGTCGCGCACACCCTCGGCGTGGTGCTCAAGCATGCCTCCGACCACGAGCGCGCGGTGCAGGAGCTCAAGCTGGCCCGCAGGTGACCCTCCTCGACACCCACATCGGGTTCCTGGAGGCGTTGCGGTCGGCCGGGGTGCCGGTGTCGCTGGCCGAGGGGCTCGACGCGATCGAGGCCGTGGCCGTGTTGTCGTGGGACGACCGCGAGACGGTGCGCACCGGCTACGCCGCGACGATGGTCAAGCGCGCGGGGCAGCGCCCCACGTTCGACGCGATCTTCGACCTCTACTTCCCGCGGCTGGTCGGCGACTCGTCCGCGCGGCAGCCCGACGACGACGACGGCGCCGTGCGCGACGGCCCGGAGGCGCTGGAGGGGCTGCGCGACCGGCTGGCCGAGGCGCTCGGGTCGGGCGACGAGTCGGCCCTGCAGGACCTCGCGACCGAGGCGGTCGGGCGGTTCGGGGCGATGCCCGGCCGGGGTCCCGGCCTCTCCAGCTGGTCGGCGTACACGACCATGCAGCGGGTCTCGCCCAGCGACCTGGTGCAGCAGATCATCGACGCGCTGGTGCGCAGCGGCCTGACCGAGAAGGAGGCGCAGCGCGGTGCCGGCCGTCGGCTGGGTCGCTTCACCGGGCTCGTCGAGGGCGATGCCCGTCGTCGCATCGCCGCCGAGAAGGGCGCCCGCCACATCGCCGACGTGGCAGTTCGGCCGACCGTCGAAACCATCGACTTCACCGCGGCCCGTCGGTCGGAGCTCGAGGAGATGCGCCGCGAGATCTATCCGCTGGCCCGGCGGCTGGCGTCACGACTGACCAAGGAACGGCACGCTCGCCGACGCGGCCCGCTCGACTTCCGGCGTACGGTCCGGGCCTCCATCTCGACCGGTGGCGTCCCGATGACGACGCACCACAAGCCCAAGCGACCGCATCGCGCGGAGCTGGTGGTGCTCTGCGACGTGAGCGGCTCGGTGGCCAACTTCGCGCAGTTCACGCTGCTGCTCGTGATGGCCCTGCGCGAGCAGTTCAGTGCGGTGCGCGCGTTCACCTTCGTCGACACCGTGCACGAGGTCACCGAGCACCTCCGGCCGGACGCCGACCCCGGCCGGGTGATGGCCGATCTGGCCGCGAGCAGCGCGCACGCGGCGCTGTGGGGCCGCACCAACTACGGGCGCGCGTTCAACACCTTCGCCGACGAGTACGCCGACGCGCTGGGCCCGAAGACGTCGCTACTCATCCTCGGCGACGCCCGGTCGAACTACAGCGACCTGGCCGAGCCGGTGCTGCGCGAGCTGGCCGCCAGGGTGCGGCACGCATGGTGGCTCAACCCGGAGCACCCACGCCACTGGGGCACCGGCGACTCGGCTGCGCCGACGTACGGCGAGATCGTGCCGATGGTGGAGTGCCGCAACCTCACCCAGCTCGGCGCATTCGTGCACGACCTCACCGCCCGCTGATGCGCCCTACCCCGCGAGGTAGCCGCCCTCGCGGATCCGCTGGATCTCGGCCTGGAGCTCGGGGTGCGACGACGCGTCGGCGGCCCGGCCGCCCGCGACGTACACGCTCTCGTTGCCGGTGACGGTGCCGTCGAAGACGACGGTGAGCCGGTTGCTGATCTTCGCGTTGATCAGGGAGCCGAGCAGTGCGACGGGGTCGGCGCGGTCCTCGAGCGACAGCACCCGGCAGGTCTCCGGGATCATCGGCACCTGCGCCTGCGGTGCGCCCGCGGTGACCACGTGGTCGATGAGGAACTTGTCGGAGGTCGCCGAGGCGGCCAACTCGGCAGCCGTGGCGCCGCCCTGGGCCGAGCCGACCAGCATGACCCGGGCGTCCTCGTCGTCGCCGACGGCCTTCTCGATCGTGCGGACGACCTGGCGGGCGTACGTCGACTGGTCGCCGCTGACGAGCCGCAGCTTGGTGCCGCCGGCGCCACCGGGGCCGGGCAGGTAGGCGATGTAGCGGCCCGCGCCGACGCCCTGCACGACGATGCCTGCGTCGGAGGTCGAGAGGGTGGTCATCAGGTCGGCGATGGTGCGCGGCTTGTCGCTTTCGAGGGCGGACGTGACCGGCTCGGCCGCGATATCGTCGGCGAGCAGGCCACCGGCGGCGTCACGCAGCGCCGAGCCCCCGTCGTACGAGAAGGGCGCGATGCCCATCGCGCGCATGCCACCACGGGCGGCCATCGCCCCCTGGTCGCCGGTGAGCACGCCCGCGGTGAGCAGCGAGCGCATCTGCAGGCCGTCGAGCAGCCCGCCACCACCGGAGATGTGGTCCATCAGCTCGGGGTTGTTCTCGGCCAGGTCGGAGAGGTACGCCGCGACACCGTCGCGGTCGAGCGCGTCGGTCTCGATCAGACCGGCGGACACGATGGCGCCGCCGAGGGCGACCTCGGGGGCGAGGTAGCCGATGGCGCGGCCCGCGATGGAGCCGAGCGTCTTGTAGGCCGCCTCCTGGAGCTCGTCGATCCAGCGGTAGGTCAGCACCGTCGCGCGCACCACGAGGGCGTCGGCGTCCAGCTCGACCGAGCGGGTCAGCAGGCCGTGCTTGCCGGTGGTGGCGGCGCGGATGTCGTCCTCGGCCTCGGCGAACGTGGCAGGCGAGAGCGGCGCGGACGACGAGACGTCGTCGTCGCCGAGCACCTCGGCGCCGAGGCGCGCACGGGTGCGCATCTGTTCGCCGGAGGAGTCGAAGAGCTCGGCCAGCGCGAGCATCTGGTGGTACTTGTCGGCGTTGACCGCTGCATCGACGGTGCCGGCAGAGGTGGTCGCGGCGGCGGCATTCTGCTCGGCGGTCGGGCCGTTGGGGGGCAGGTTCTTGTTCATGCGGTCACCTCCGCGAGCACGGGCGCGAGCTGGGTGGCCAGGTCGTCGGCCGCGACGAGCCGGATCTCGACGAACGGCTCTTCGCCTTCGTGGTGGGGCAGCAGGGCATGCCAGCCGTCGGCCAGCAGCACCCACGACACGACACCGACGGTGGTCGTGCCCTCGGCACCGATGCGGGCGGCGAGCACCCGTAGGCGACCCTGCGCCTCGTTGTGCAGCGCGCCGACGATGTCGGTTGCCGTGGCGTCGGAGTGGCCCTTGCCGCCGGTGGTGACGTGGCCGCTGCGCTGCGCGACCAGCACCTGGACGAGGTCGGCGCGGCCGGAGCGCAGCGCCTCACCGGCCGAGTCGGCCAGCGGGAACGGCATGAGGACGGCGGACGGGACGGCCGACTTCGACAGCTTCGCGTCCTCGGGTACGACGGCCACCCGGGCCAGCTCGCCGGCCCACTGGTCGGCGCCGAACCAGGCCAGCTCGAAGACGATGCCATCGACGGTGGCGAGCGTGGCGACGGCGCCGGCGGCCATCCGGTGCCAGGCCTTGACCTGTCCGCCCCCCGCCGTGGCGATGTCGATCTCCAGGGCCAGGTCGGGGGTGGCCAGCAGGCCGACCGCACCCACCAGGCCGGGGTCGATGCCGTCGTCGGTGATCATGCCGCGACGCGCGAGGGAGTCCGCCGGGTCGTGCAGCGCGAGCAGAGCGGCGGCGTACGCGGTGTCCTCGGTGGAGCCGGCGCTCATGCCGAGTCGGCTGTCGAGCGAGCTCGGCGTGGCGACGTCGGCGAGGTCGAAGGGCAGCGGTGCGCCACCGGCCTCCTCGGCGATCAGCCGCAGCTCGGGCAGGCTCAGCGCGACGCGGCGGGGCAGGCCGTCCAGCAGGTGGGTGGGCGCCGGGGGAGGCGTCGTGAGGTCGATGGTCACCATGTTGAAGTCCTCGTTGCGGGCACGGTCACAGTCCCGGGAGTGAGACGGTCAGCCAGTCCTTGTGGCCCGGAGGGGGCGCCACGAACTGGGCGAGGACGGTGTCCTCATCGGTCGGAGAGCAGTCTTCGGCTTCGAGTGCGGCGGTGCGGGTGCGGGCGTCGGCGGTGAGGGTGTCGGCCTTGCGCTCGATGGTGGAGATCGACTCCTGGAGCCGGTCGATCTCGTGGACGTGCTTGTCGAGAGACTCGGCGGCAGTGTCGTGGAAGGACGCGGCCTCGCGCAGGTGTGCGGCGCGCTCCTTGATGCGGGTGCGCATGGCCTCGGCGGCCCGGCCGTGCCAGGGCACGCTCTCGGCCTGGGCGACCAACCGGTCGGCCATTGCGCGGATCTCAAGACCTTGCTCGCGCAACTGCATCACACGCTTGCGCATCGCGGCCGTGTCGCCGTACATGCCACCACTCCCTCACTGGCATCCGTCGCCGGCACCGTCTAGCCGATGGCTCTTCCCCGGAATCACCGCGCCCAAACCCCGCAGCGTCGACAACTTCTCCCGGTCTGGACTGGCTCACCGTAGCGCTGCCTGCCGCCGGGATGCCGTAGCCCCGGACTGGGGCGGCGAGGCGACCTCCCGACGATAAGATTGCCGTCCCAGCCACCCCAGCCAGCGTCGAGCGAGGTGACCGTGACCTTCGATGTCAATCAGCTCGACAGCTTTCTGCTCGTGGGCGCGGCCGTCACGCTCCTGGCCATCCTGGCGGTGCGCGCCACGGCCATCGCCGGGCTTCCCAGCCTGCTGCTCTACCTGCTGATGGGTGTCGCCCTGGGTGAGTCCGGGGTCGGCATCGTGTTCGACGACGTCGAGCTGGCCCATGCGCTCGGCTTCGGAGCGCTGGCGCTGATCCTGGCCGAGGGCGGCCTGACCACGAGCTGGCGCGTCGTACGCCCCTCGATGCGGCTTGGCGTCTCGCTGGCGACCATCGGTGTCGCGGTCTCGGTGGCCACGATCGCCGTCGGCGCGCACTTCCTGCTCGGCCTGCCGTGGGAGCTGGCGATCCTGCTCGGCGCCGTCACCTCGCCCACCGACGCCGCGGCCGTGTTCTCGGTGCTCCGGGTCGTGCCGCTGCCGCGTCGCCTGACCGGTGCCCTGGAGGCCGAGTCGGGCCTGAACGACGCCCCGACGGTGGTGCTCGTCGGGCTCATCTCGACCGGCGCACTGGCCGAGGAGGGCCTCGCCACCATCGGCGGCATCATCGTCTTCGAGCTCGCCGTCGGTGCACTGTCCGGCCTGGTCTTCGGCGTCGGCGGCGCCTGGGTGATGCGCCGGATCGCACTGCCGTCGTCCGGCCTCTACCCGATCGCCGTCCTCTGCCTGACGCTTCTCGCGTACGGCGCAGCAGCAGCCGTCCATGCCTCCGGATTCGCCGCGGTGTACGTCGCGGCGCTGGTGCTCGGCAACTCCGAGCTGCCGCACCGGGTGGCCACCAGGTCGTTCGCCGAGGGTGTTGCCTCGCTGGCCCAGATCGGGCTGTTCGTCATGCTCGGCCTGCTGCTCTCGCCGGCGCGCATCACCGCCGAGATCGTCGGCCTCGCGCTGGTCGCCGGCCTCATCCTCACGTTCGTTGCCCGGCCGCTGTCGGTGCTCGTGAGCGCGATCGTGAGACCGATGGGCAGGCGGGACCTCGCCTTCATCTCGTGGGCAGGACTCCGTGGCGCCGTACCCATCGTGCTTGCGACGATCCCGCTCGCCGAGGGCGTCGAAGGCGCCGAGCGGCTCTTCGACATCGTCTTCGTGATGGTGGTCATCTACACGTTGCTGACCGGTCCGACGCTGCCGCTGGCGGCTCGCTGGCTCGGGGTGTCCCAGCGCTCGGAGCCGCGTGGCCTCGACGTCGAGGCTGCGCCGCTGGAGCGCATCGCGGCCGACCTGCTCCAGGTCACCATCAGCCCCAACTCCCGGATGCACGGCGTCGAGGTCGGCGAGCTGCGGCTGCCGAAGGGGGCGTCCGTGGCGATGGTGATCCGCGACGGCGAGACGCTGGTGCCCGAGAAGCGCACCGTGCTCCGGCACGCCGACGACCTGCTCGTCGTCACCCCGCGCAAGTGCCGCGAAGCCACCGAGGAACGGCTGCGGCAGGTGTCGGCCGGCGGCCGGCTGGCCCAGTGGCTGGGCGACGACGACTAGAGGCCGGGAGGGCTGCAGATCGTTGCGGCCGCGGCGCTGGTCACCGAGTCGACGTCCTTGCCGAGCTTCTTGAAGTTGTCGCCGACCACCACGGTCACACCGCGGCCGAGCGGGTCGCCCGGGACGATCTTGGCCCGCTTGAACTGCTGGGAGACCAGCTGAGCGGCGGGGTTCTCGGGGTCGTTCGACCAGATCTGAACGCCGGGCACCGTCGTACCCTCCGGGGCGTTGCCCGTGTCGGCACCGATGAACCCGCGCTCGGTGAGCAGGTCCATCATCGAACTCGCCAAGCCGTTGCGCGTGCTCGCGTTGAACACGCTGACCGCGACCTGTTCGCGGACCACGGTCTCGCCGGCCGGGACAGCGGTCTCGACGCACAACGGCGGGTCGGCGCGCTCGGGCAGCGGCTCGGTCGCCGCGCTCCAGCCCCACGCGGCGGCCAGCACCAGGATGAAGCCGAGTACGACGAGGGTCAGCAGCGACTTCGACCGGGAGCGCATCAGCTCTCCAGCGTGTGGACGCGGGCGTGCAGGACGTTGCGCTGCTGGAGGGCCGCACGCAGCGCCCGGTGCAGGCCGTCCTCCAGGTAGAGGTCGCCGCGCCACGACACCACGTGGGCGAAAAGGTCGCCGAAGAAGGTGGAGTCCTCGTCGAGCAGGGCGGCGAGCTGCAGCGTGTCCTTGGTGGTGACCAGCGTGTCGAGGCGCACCTGGCTCGGCGGCACCGCAGCCCAGCCACGAGACGTGAGCCCGTGGTCGGGGTAGGGCCGGCCGTCTCCGACGCGCTTGAAGATCACGCGGGCGACTATATCGACGCATCGCGAAGCGACCCGTGTCCGTCGACGTCAGCCGTGACTAGGCTGCGCCGCATGACGCAGACGCCCGAGAGCCCCGAGTCGGCCTCCACCGCCGGCGCCACGACCGAGGCTCCTCCCGAGGCCACCCCCGCGCCGGCCGCCAGGCCCGATGCCGCCGGGCCGGCCGCGCCACGCGACCCGATCGCCGAGGCCATCGCGCCGGGCTACGAGTTCGAGGGGCCGGCCCTCGAGCTGGGCGCACTGATGCTCAACGCCACCGACCTGTCCGACGTACACGTGCGCATCCCGCTCGGCATGCTCAACCGGCACGGCCTCGTCGCCGGCGCGACCGGCACCGGCAAGACCAAGACGCTCCAGCTGCTCGCCGAGCAGCTCAGTGCAGGCGGCGTACCCGTGTTCGCTGCCGACATCAAGGGTGACCTCTCCGGTCTGTCGACGCCCGGCGAGGCCGGCGACAAGATCTCGGCCCGGGCGGCGTCGGTCGGCCAGCAGTGGACCGCGACCGGCTTCCCCGTGGAGTACTACGCGATCGGCGGCGAGGGCACCGGCATCCCGCTGCGCGTGACCATGACGTCGTTCGGCCCGATGCTGCTCAGCAAGGTGCTCGGCCTCAACGACACCCAGGAGTCCAGTCTCGGCCTGATCTTCCACTACGCGGACCAGGCGGGCCTGCCGCTGCTCGACCTGGCCGACCTGCGCGCCGTCGTCGGGTTCCTGACCAGCGACGAGGGCAAGGCCGACCTCAAGGGGCTCGGCGGGCTGTCGTCCGCGACCGCCGGGGTGATCCTCCGCGAGCTGATCTCGTTCCAGGACCAGGGTGCCGACGCGTTCTTCGGTGAGCCGGAGTTCGAGTCAAAGGAGTTCCTGCAGGTCTCGCCCGATGGCAAGGGGCTGATCAGCCTGGTCGAGCTGCCCAACCTGCAGGACCGGCCGGCGATCTTCTCGACGTTCCTGATGTGGCTGCTGGCCGACCTCTTCCACGACCTGCCCGAGATCGGCGACTCCGACCGGCCCAAGCTGGTCTTCTTCTTCGACGAGGCGCACCTGCTCTTCAACGACGCCTCCGACGCGTTCCTCGACCAGATCGCCCAGACCGTGCGGCTGATCCGCTCGAAGGGTGTCGGCGTCTTCTTCGTCACCCAGAGCCCGACCGACGTGCCCGACGACGTGCTCGCCCAGCTCGGGTCGAGGGTCCAGCACCAGCTGCGCGCCCACACGCCCAACGACGCGAAGGCGCTCAAGCAGACCGTCAACACCTACCCCAGGTCCGCGTACGACGACCTTGGCGAGGTGATCACCAGCCTGGGCATCGGCGAGGCGATCGTGACGGTGATGAACGAGCGCGGCGCACCGACCCCGGTGGCGTGGACCCGGCTGCGCGCGCCCGAGTCGCTGATGGGTCCCGCCGATGCAGCCGAGATGGACAAGATGGTCAAGGCAAGCCCCCGCTACGCGACGTACAGCAAGACGGTCGACCGCGAGTCGGCCCGGGAGATGCTCGCGGTCAAGATCGAGGAGGGCGCGCGCAAGGCTGCCGAGGACGCCAGGGTCAAGGAGCAGGCCCGCGAGGTCAAGATCGAGCGCACCCGCACGGCGGCCAAGAAGACCGCTGCCAAGAAGGACGACGGCGTCGTCATGGACGTCGTGAAGTCGACGGCCTTCAAGGACTTCATGCGGACGGCGGCCCGGGAGATCGCGCGGGGGATGTTCAAGTCCGGTCGCCGCTGACCCGCGGTAGTCCGGGGCAAAATGCACTTCCAAGCGTCGCGCGACGTCGAATTTGCCCCGGACTACACAGCCGGAGCGTCACATGGTGGGTTCGGTCCAGGCGAGCTGCACGACCTCGGTACCCCGATCGCGGGTGACCATCCGGGCCCGGCCGGGCTCGGCCTGCTGCGGGCGGACGTTGCCGATCAGCACGCCCTCGTCACGCGGACCCGAGAGCATGATGCCGGGCATCGCTAGGTCGCGCATCGACTGGATGACCGGCTCGTACAGCGCGCGGGACGCGCCACCGGCGCGACGCGCCACGACGACGTGGAGGCCGGTGTCGCGGGCCTGCGCCATCAGCGGCTGGAGCACCTGCACCGGCGAACCCTGTGACGTCGCCACCAGGTCGTAGTCGTCGATGACGACGTAGACCTCGGCGCCGGTCCACCAGGTGCGCGTGCGCAGCTGCTCGGGCGTCACGTCGGGACCGGGGATCCGGTTCTGGAGGTACGCCGCGATCTCCTGCATCACCGGCGTCGCCTGCGTGGAGCTGGTGAGGTAGTTGAGCAGGTAGTCCTCGGGCACCTCGCCGAGCAGCGAGCGGCGGTAGTCGACCACCACGATCTGGGCTTCCTTGGGCGTCCGCGTGCGCATGATCTCCTGCACGTAGTTGCGCAGCAGCGCACTCTTGCCCGACTGGCCGTCGCCGAAGATCAACAGGTGCGGCTCACCTTCGGTGTCGAGCGTCGCCGGCGCCAGCTCCTTCTCGTTGATGCCGAGGATGAGCTTCTTGCCGAGCAGGTCGCGGCGGGCGGCGTCCTCGCGGATCGTCTCCAGCGTGATGAGCTCGGGCAGCAGCCGCAGCTTCGGACCGACGGGCCCGTGCCATGCCTTCGCGCTGCGCTCGATGAGGTCGTCGACGCCGTCGCCGAGGTTTTCGGGGTTGGGCGAGCCGTCGATGCGCGGCAGCGCGCCGAGGAAGTGCAACTTGCCGGGCACCAGGCCACGACCCGGCCGGCCCGCCGGCACCAGTGCGGCGACCTTGCGGTCGATCTCGGAGTCGAGCGGGTCACCCAGTCGCAGCTCGAGTCGCGAGCCGAGCATGTCGCGCATGGCGGCCCTGAAGTCGGCCCAGCGGGTGGCGCCGACGAGCAGGTGCAGGCCGAACGTGAGACCCCGGCCGGCGAGCTGCTGGATCTCGAGCTCGAGGTCGTCGAACTCTGCCCGCAGCGTGCCCCACCCGTCGATGACCAGGAAGACGTCGCCGTACCCGTCATCGGCACGGCCCGCGGCGCGTCGGCTGCGGTAGGTCTCGATCGAGTCGATGCTCTGCTCGCGGAAGTACGCCTCGCGGCGGTCGACGATGCCGGTGACCTCCGCGAAGATCCGGCGTACGACGTCGGGCTCGGCACGCGAGCCGACACCCGAGACATGCGGCAACCGGGCCAGCGGGGTGAACGTGCCGCCCCCGAAGTCGAGCACGAAGAACTGCGACTCGAGCGGCGTCGTGGTCAGCGACATGCTCGTCACGATGGAGCGCAGCATGGTGCTCTTGCCGCTGCGCGGACCACCGACAACGGCGACGTGGCCGGCCGCGCCGGTGAGGTTGAGCGTCATGGTGTCCCGGCGCTGCTCGCGCGGCCGGTCGACGGTGCCGAGCGGCACCACGAGCCCGCCCATGGAGCGCCAGTGCGGCGACACGAGGCCCAGGTCGGGGTCCTCAACGAGGTCGGGCATGAGTACGTCGAGGGTGTCCGGCACGTCGAGCGGCGGCAGCCACACCTGGTGTGCGGGCATGCCGTGGCCGTGCATGCGCGCGACCGCGAGGTCGAGCAGTGACGGCTGCTCGCCCTCCTTCTGGCGGACGACCGGGGCCTCCTCGGCCACGTCGGGCTCGGGTGCCTCGAGCGCCTGCACCTCGGAGATCGTGAACGGCAGGATGCCGCGCACGTGACCACCCTCGTCGCGGACCACGCGGGTCCTACCGCTGGGCGGACCCGAGACGTACGCCGCCTTGAACCGCAGCAGCGTCGACTGGTCGGGCTTGAGGAAGCCCAGACCCGGGACGGCCGGCAGCTCGTAGGCGTCGGGCACGCCGAGCACGGTGCGGGACTCGCCGGCCGAGAAGGTGCGCAGGCCGACGCGGTAGGAAAGGTGCGACTCCAGGCCGCGCAGTCGGCCCTCCTCGAGTCGCTGGGACGCGAGCAGTAGGTGGATGCCCATCGACCGGCCGAGCCGCCCGATGGCGACGAACAGGTCGATGAACTCCGGCTTGGCGGTCAGCATCTCGGAGAACTCGTCGACGCAGACGAACAGCGACGGCAGGGGAGCGAGGTCCTCGCCGGCGGCGCGCGCCTTCTCGTAGTCGCGCACCGACGCGTAGTTGCCGGCCGCGCGCAGCAGCTCCTGGCGACGCACCATCTCGCCGGACAGGGCGTCCTGCATGCGGTCGACGAGGGTGAGCTCCTCGGAGAGGTTCGTGATGACGGCCGAGACGTGGGGCATCTCGGACATGCCGGCGAACGTCGCGCCACCCTTGAAGTCGACGAGCACCATGTTGAGCTGCTCGGGCGGGTGCGTCATGGCCAGGCCGAGCACCAGCGTGCGTAGGAACTCCGACTTTCCGGAACCCGTCGCGCCGATGACCAGACCGTGGGGGCCCATGCCCTGCTGGGCCGACTCCTTGATGTCCATGTGGATCATCGAGCCGCCCTCGCCGAGCCCGATCGGCACCCGCAGCCGGTCGCGCGCAGGGCGCGGCCGCCACGAGGTCGTCGGGTCGAACGTGTGCACGTCGCCCAGGCCGAGCAGGTCCATGAAGTCCGTCGGGCCCATGATCTCGCCGCTGTTGGTGTCGTCATTTCCCGACGTCACGACGTGCAGCGGCGACAGCCGCCGGGCGAACGCCTCGGCCGTCGCGAGGTCGCACTGGTCGACGAGCGCCTTCACGGGCTCGGCGCGCAAGCGCACGGCGTGCACGGGGAACTTGTCGCCCTGCACCGGCGCACCGGTGAACTCCAGCCGCAGCCGGCTGGGGTCCTCGAGCTCGTCCCAGCGCGCAGGCAGGTCGAGCAGCGTGACGCCGTGCAGGCCGTCAGGGGGTACGACGTGGTTGCCGGGCGGCAGGTGACCGCCGTCGATCACCAGCAGGATGTGCGGCGTGGCCGGTCGTTCGTCGGCGCCGAATCGCGGCCGCTCGCTGAGGTCGGGCGGTAGCAGCGCGCCGAGGTCGTCGAGCGACGTGGTGACCATCCGCATCGGTCCGACTGCGTCGGACTCCTGAGCGCTCTGGGCGTGCGGCAGCCACTTGATCCAGTCCCAGTGCGTGAGGTTCGCCTCCGACGACAGCACGGCGACGATCAGCTGCTCGGGGTTGTGGAACGCGGTGGCCGAGCAGATCATCGACCGCGCCAGCGACCGGGCCTCGTCCTCGGGTCCGCAGACCTCGACCCGGTCGAAGGCCCGCAGGTCGATCGAGGCGGGCAGGTTCGGCTGTAACCGGTGTACGACGAGCAGCCGGTGCAGCGCCGACGCGGCGGCCGGGTCGACCTGGTCAATGGGCGCCGACTCGGGTGGCACCAGCTCGAGGGAGAGCGGCTGGGCGCACAGGCCGTAGCGGACATGGAGGAAGTTCGGATCGCTCGGCCCGTGCTCCCACAGCCGTTGGCGGTCCTCGGCGAGCGCGGGCAGCGCACTCGGGTCGGGGTGGTGCCAGGTCAGCGCACGGCGCTGCTGGGTGGCCGCGTCGCGGGCGATCTTGCGGATGTTGGTGAGGTAGCGGAGGTACTCCGTGCGCGAGCCGGTGACCTGCTGGGCGCGCTGCTTCCGCTGCCGGTCGATCTGCACGACGATGAAGCCCAGGGTCGCGAAGAGGAACATGCCGGCGGCGATGAAGCTGCGCCCGCGGCTTGCACCGGTGCCACCGAGGGTTGCCACCATCACGATCGAGCCGAGGCTACCGAGCATCGGGATGGCGTTCATCAGGACGCCGGACGCGCCCTCGCCCTCCTGGAGCTGGGGCGGCGGCTGCAGGACGATCTGGCCGCTCGGCATCTCCGGTTGGTCCAGTCGCTGTCCACTACGCAGTGCCGTTACCACTCGTCCCCCTCAGCGTTGCCCGTCGCGGCGATGATAGGTGGATCGAAATGACAAGGACTACTCTGCAGTCCGAGTCGCAGGTTCCCGGGCGGGATCCGGCGGAGAGCGTGAAGGGGGACGCGTGGCTGAATCCCAGCCTGTGCTGGCGAACGCTTCGACCATGGTGCTCAGCGTGCACGGACCGCAGGGCGTCCTCGACCTGATGGTCCCCGGTGGCGTGACCGCCCACGACGTCGCCCGCGAGTACGCCCGGCAGTCCGGCCTCGCCACGATCCCGCTCCTCCAGACGGCACTGGGGCAGCTGCTCCCGGCCGACCGGGTGCTCACCGACGCCGGCGTCGAGTCCGGTGACATGGTCGTCGCGACCGCGGGCTTCCATCGCGCCCGCAAGTCCACGAAGGGCGCTGCCCGGGTGCGGGCCGGCGAACCCGGTCCGCTGTCGGTCGTGGGCTGCACCGCCGCCGCGATCGCCGCCGCCCTGGCCGGCCTCTTCGCCACCACCATCGCCTCCGACGACGTCCGGTCGATCGTGGCCGGGCTGCTCCTGCTCACCGGGTTCCTAGCCACGATGCCGATCGGCACGCACGCCCGGCACCGGGTCGTCGCAGCGCCGGCGTTCGGCGCCGCCGCCGCCTTCGCGTACGTCGGCCCGTCGGGCTACCAGGTCTCCGGAGTTGTCGCGGCGTGCGCACTGGCCGCCGCTGTCGTCGCCGCGGTGGGTCGGGCCTGGTCGCCCGGCAGTGACGAGGCCCTGTCGGTCTGGATCGTCGTGTCGTCGCTCGTCGCGCTCGCCACCGGGCTGACCCTCTTCACGGAGTTCGAACCGCGCGTCGGCTGGGCGGTCCTGCTCATGCTGGCGATGCTCGGTGCGCGCTACGCGCCGGTCTTCGCGATCGACGTACCCGACCATGCGCTGATCGAGATGGAGAAGCTCGCCGTCACCGCGTGGTCGGCCCGCGACAACGTCACCAGCCGGCGCGGCCGGATGATCGTGGCCGAGCCGGCGATGAAGCAGCTGGTCGCCAGCGGCACCCGGATGATCACGGCCTCCGCGGCCGCGATCCTCGTGGTCGTCTGCATCTCTGTGCCGTTGCTGTTGCAGACCGCGGTCATCGACCTCGACCGCATCGGCGCGCGGTGCCTGGTGTTCTTCGCCGGCGCGGCCATCCTGATGGCGGCACGCAGCTATCGGCACCAGGCGGCCCGTTCGCTGCTGCGCGTGGCCGGACTCGCCTGCTGGGGGGCGTTCTTCTCGGTCGTCCTGCGGATCGCCGGGCCGGGGCAACAGGCCGCGATCATCGCGGGCGCCGTGACCATCGGTCTGATCTGTGTGGCGGCTGGTGTCGCGACCGGTCGCGGCTGGCGGTCGGTGTGGTGGTCGAGACGGGCCGAGGTGGCCGAGGTGATGGCTGGATCCTTCGGGATCGGAGCCACCGTCGTGGCCTCAGGACTGTTTCGCGCCCTGTGGGAAATCAACTCCTGATGTTTAGGCCTCCGGGACCCGGGTAGACCGTTGCTTGTCCGGGGGGTCGGGACGTCTCCCCGGGACAACCGCAACATCGAAGTAGAACCAGTCAAGTCCAACGAAGTCTCTGGTGGCCACGGTGGTCGCTTAGGGGGAAGGAAACGAAATGTCTGAAAACGGAGCCGCCGGTCTCAGCCAGACTGAGAAGGCGCTGTCCCAAGCGGCGGACAAGGTGGCCACTGCCCGCCAGGACGTCACGAAGCTGAACCAGAACCTGAGCGGTCAGATCCAGGGGATGGGCATGAAGTGGGGTGGCCAGGGCGCGACCGCGTTCCACAACCTCCACAGCGCGTGGCAGGACAAGGCGACCAAGATCGTCACCGCCCTGGACCAGTTCCAGCAGTCCCTGCTCGACACGGAGAAGGACAACACCAACACCGACCTGTCGCAGGCTGACGCGTCCACCCGCCTCCTCGACCGGCTCAACTGAGCCTTCACAGACAAGGAATAGAGATCATGGGATTCGACGGAATCAAGGTCGACCACGGCGCCCTCGACGAGGCCAGCCAGAACCTGCTCACCGCCGCCAAGAACATCGACGGCCGCCTCAACACCCTCGAGGACGAGCTCAAGCCGCTCCGCGCCGACTGGACCGGTTCGGCGAAGGAGTCCTACGCCGTTGCCAAGCAGACGTGGGACCAGGCCATCGCCGAGATGATCCTGCTCCTGCAGGACGTCGGCAACGCCGTCTCGATGTCGAACGGCGAGTACAAGTCCGCTGACCAGCGCGGCGCCAACCGCTTCTCCTGAACAAGACATTACGACCAAGGCCGGTCACCCGCAGGGGTGACCGGCCTTGCTCTGTTCTGACCCGGACATCAACCAGCGACTCGTCCGGAGGGCGCCGGCGATCGTCCGCACGGCAGGTAGGCTGCGGGCCGTTGGGGGCCGTCCGTATGCGACGGGCAGCATGAGAACGGTGGGGTACACACGATGAGTCAGACAGTCGCGAGCACTTCGGGTCTGGTCAAGGTCACGGTCACTTCCGGCACACGGCGCGTCGACCTCGTGCTGCCGGCCGCCGTGCCCGTCGCCGAGCTGGTCCCGGAGCTTGCCCGGAGCGTCGGCCTCCTCGACGCGTCCACCGTCTACGGCGGCTACCGGCTCGTCACCCAGGACGGCCGCCAGCTGACCAACGACGCCGGCCTGTCGATCCAGGGCGTCGAGGACGGCGGTGTGCTCACCGTGGCCGCCGGCGTCAACGACGAACCGCCGCGCGTGTACGACGACGTGGTCGAGGCCATGGCCGACGTGGTCGAGCACGAGCTGAGCCCGTGGGAGCCGGCCGCTGGTCGCCGTACTGCCCTGTCTGCCGCCGCCCTGTTGCTCGGCCTCGGCGCCCTCGCTCTGCTGATGCAGGGCGAGAGCGTCCTTGGCGGCATGGCCGCCGGAGTCGTGGCGGCCCTTCTCGTGGTCGGCGCCATCGTGCTGGCCCGCTCGCAGAAGGAGCCCGAGGCCGGCGTGGTCGTGGCGCTGCTCGCGACCGTCTACGCCACCGTGGCCGGCCTGGTGCTGGCTCCCGGCGACCTGCCCGGCTGGTCGTGGCCACTGCCCGACGAGCTGTTCGGCACCCCGTTGGCGTCCGCCGGCATCGCCGTACTCGTCGTCGGCATCGTCGCGCTGGTCGGTCTCAACGAGGGCCGTGCGCTGCTGATCCCGGCCATCGTGGTCGGTGGCATCCTCACCGCCGCCGGCCTCGCCATGCCGGTCGTGGAGTTCGACCCGGCCGTCGTGCTCACCGTAGTGATGACCATCGTCGTGATGCTCGGCAACATCTTCCCTTGGCTGGCGCTGGGGGCCACGAGCACCCGTGTCGACCAGATCTTCAGCCTGGCCGACATCACCTCCGACCCCGACGAGATCGACGCCGACCGCGTCGGCGCCGACGCCAAGGTCGCGCACGAGATCCTGCTCGCCGTCGCCACCACGGTTGGTGTGCTGCTGGTGCTGGTCGCACCGTTCGCCGTGGGCCTGGGCGTCTTCGGCACCATCCTGGCGATCATGTGCGCCCTGGCCGTCATGCTGCGCACCCGCCAGTACCGCACCGGCTCCGAGGTGCTGGCCGGGCTGGGCTCGGGCATCGCCGGCCTCGTGTCGGTCGCCGTCTCCATGCTGTTCCTGCACGAGTCGTGGCGACCCGGCGCGGCGATCGCGCTGGCCGTCGTGGGCGCCGTACTCCTCGTGCTGACGCTGGCTCCGGTCTCCCCGTCCGTACGCCGCGGCCGGCTCGGCGACGTCGTCGAGAGCATCGCCCTGCTGTCCCTGCTTCCGCTGCTGGTCATCGCCATCGGCCTGTTCGACAAGATCCGGGGCTGATCAACCGATGTCGACCAAGAAGGACCTCGTCGAGGCCTACTCGTTCAGCCGGCGCCGCCTGGTCACCGCGTTCTTGTCGGGCGCGCCCGGTGGTCGCGAGGTCGAGCCGACCAAGCCGAGCCGGGGCATCGTCGGCGGCATCGCGCTCGCCGTACTTCTGTGTGCGGGTGCTGCCATCGCAGGTTTCCTCGGTGGTCGCCCCAACTCCAACTGGCTCGACGAGGGCAGCTTCGTCATCTCCAAGGACACCGGTGAGCAGTACGTCGTGCTGCGCGGCGGTGACGACCCGTCGATCCAGCGGGTGCCCAACTTCGTCTCGGCGCAGCTGCTCCTTGGCAGCGCCGAGCCGAGCGTGTTCTCCGTCAAGGACAAGTACATCCGCAAGGTGCAGCTCGGTGGCGACCTCGGCATCGAGGGTGCGCCGGCCGGGCTGCCGGCGACGGCCGAGCTGATCGAGTCCGGGTGGACCGCCTGCACCGAGGACGGCAACGGCATCAAGCTCAACGTCGCGGAGACGCCGGAGGTCGAGCCCGCGACCACCGGCGCGTTCGCGGTGACCACCGCCGAGGGCGGCATGTGGCTGATCGCGGCCTCCCCGGAGGGCAAGGCCTACCGGTTCGCGATGCCCGCTGACCAGATTGCGCAGTCCAACGTGCTCGACGCGCTCGGCTTCGGTGCGAGCACGCTCGCTCCGGTCGTCGAGGACGACTGGCTCAACCTCTTCCGGCCGGGACCCGAGCTGAGCGTCGAGGCCTTCGGAGTGACCCGCGACGACCAGCCGGTCGACTACTCCGAGGTCGACACCGACCTCTCGGCGTACGCCATCGGTGACCTGCTGCAGACCGACCGCGGCTACTACCTGCTCGCCGACGACGCCCCGCAACGGCTCGACGACTTCGCCGCCCTCCTCTACCAGTCCCTGGGTGCCGCACCGCAGCAGCTGCCGACCAACCTGAGCGCCCGGCAGGAGGCACCCGTGACCCCGGCCCAGTGGCCCGCCGAGGTGCCGGCCGGAGTCCAGGGTGGCGAGATGTGCGGCGTCCTGGTGGACGACGGTGAGGGCGGCACGTCGGTTGCCCTCGGTGTGGAGCCCACCGAGGATGCCTCGGCCGCCGAGCTCAGCGCCGAGAGTCACGACGTCGACGTCGACCCCTCGGGCGGCGCCTACGTGCTGTCGGGCGGCGACGGGGTGACCACCGGTGGCAAGGGCGACGGGTCGCCGTACGTCGTGGACGCGAAGGGCGCGAAGTACTCCCTGATCGGTCCGAGCGTCGCCGACTTCATCGGCTACGGCGGCTTCGATCCTCCCGTCGTGCCCGACGCCTGGCTGGAGTTCTTCGACACGGGCGTGGAGCTCTCGGTCAACAGCGCCCGGCGGCTGCCCGAGAACGCAGCCGACGCGGCTTCGTCATGAAGAAGCTGACCGCCGGGTCCCTCGGCGTCCTGCTGGGGTCGCTCGCCCTCGTGTCGGTGGGCGCTGCCCCGTCGTACGCCGAGGGCGAGGACCCGTGCAACAAGACGATCATCGGCGAGTCCGAGCTCACCGCCGACACCGAGGCGAGGGTCAGCACCCCGCTGGTGCGCATGCACGTGCCGGAGGCCCAGAAGATCTCGCGGGGCGCGGGGGTCACCGTGGCCGTCCTCGACAGCGGCGTGGGCGCGGGACTCGGCGTCGATGTGCTGTCGCAGTCGGTGCCCGGCCTCCAGTCCGTGCTCCTCTCGGGCCACGGCACCATCGTCGGCGGGCTGATCGCCGGCCCTGACGGGGTGGCCCCGAAGGCGCGCATCCTCTCGATGCGCGTGCTCGACAAGGACGAACCCGACCCGCAGCGCGGCGAGCGCGGCGTCTCCTCCGCGCTGATGGCCCAGGGCATCGACCAGCTGGTCGCGCTGCACCGCACCGTGAAGTTCCAGGTCGTCAACATCTCCCTCGCCGTCCGCGCCAACGACCCGGTCCTCGAGGCAGCCGTCAAGCGGCTGGCCAAGCTCGACGTGGTCATCGTCGCGGCGAGCGGCAACAAGCCCACCGACGAGGACGGCAACGCGTCGACCGAGGTCACCAGCGATGCCAAGATCTTCCCGGCCGACTACAAGAACGTGCTCGCCGTCAACGCGATCGGGCCCTCCACGTCGTTCGACGTGCGCGACTACGTGATGCCCAACGCCGACACCGACGTGGCGGCACCCACCGTCGGCGCGATCTCCGTCAACCTCAACGGTCAGCGCTGCCAGATCGGCGAGGAGATCGCCACGTCGTACGCCGCGGCCGAGGTCAGCGGGGTGGTGGCCCTGCTGCGCTCGCGATTCCCGAAGGAGTCGCCGAAGCAGATCGTGGCCCGACTCAAGCGCACCGCCGAGGGCTCCGAGGACAGCACGAACCCCTGGACCGGCGCCGGCGTCGTACAGGCTGCCGACTCGCTCACCCGGCAGCTCGTGCCGAGCAAGAAGGGCGAGACTCCGCGCACCACTGCCGAGGTCCGGGCCGACGCGCAGGCCCCGCCGGCACCCGTGCGCATCGACGCCTACGGCCCTTCGCGCACGATGCTGATGTGGTTCGCGCTCGGTGCCAGTGCGCTGCTGGCGCTCGCGCTGATGACGCGACCCCTGTTCCGTCGTACGTCGTCCGGCTGAGGTTCAGGGCAGCAGCGCAGGCTCGTCCGGGGGCGCCAGGGTCAGGACCACGTCGGTGATCAGCGGGTCCTGCTCGATGTCGGCCTCCAGCCGCTTGAACCGCAGGGCCAGGTGCCCCTCCGCGTCGTCACCCGTCAGGTCCACAGCCGCCACCACGAACAGCTTCTGGGGCCCGACGTACTCGATGTGGAGATAGGTGATGCGCTCGATCTCGGGATGCGACAGCAGCCTGGTCAGTACCCGGGACTGCTGCTCGGGGGAGAGGCCCTCGCCGAGGAGGTACTCCATGTTGCGGCGGATCAGGAAGACCGCCACCACCCCCAGCAGGAGCCCGACGCCGATGGAGCCCAGCGCGTCGTAGACGGGGTCGCCCGTCACCTGGTGCGCCCCGATCGCGGCGCCGGCGATCACCAGGCCGATGAGCGCCGAGAGGTCCTCGAAGAACACCGCTCGCAGGGTCGGGTCCGAGGTGCGGGTGACGTATCGCAACGGGTGCAGGCCGAACGTCTGGGCGTTGTCGCGCACCTGCCTCGTGGCCTGCACGAACGAGGTGGCCTCGAGCACGAACGCCACAGCGAGGATGACGTAGTTGACGGTGAAGTGCTCCGCGCCCGACTCCCCGGACAGCTGGGTGATCCCGTGGTAGATCGAGAACACCGAGCCGGCAGAGAACAGACCGAAGGCCGCGACCAGAGACCAGACGTACGTCGCCCGGCCGTAGCCACGGGGGTGCTCGGCGTCGCGTGGACGCTGCCCTTTGCGCTCGGCAATGAGCAGGAACACCTCGTTGGCTGCGTCGGACCAGGAGTGGGCAGCCTCCGCCACCATCGAGGCCGACCCCGTCATGAGTGCGGCCACCGACTTCGCTACGGCGATCAGTGCGTTGGCGACCAGCGCCACGACCACGGTCAGTAGGGAGCCACTGCCCTCCTGCTCCTGCTCCTGCTCAGACTCGGAGGACTCGGTGCCGGTGCTCGCCATCAGGCTTGTGTACACCCCGCCGACCCGGACAGCCAGTCGACTGGCTGAGGCCAGGTGGCGGCGCGTCGGTCAGTGGTCGACGGGGACCGGTGCCCGTCCCCCGGCAAGCTCGCGGGCCGCGACCGCCGTGGCGATGTGGCCGCGGGCGATGTCGACCAGCTCTCGGCTGCCTCCGCCGGCCTCTACGTTGACCTCGACCAGGTACGCAGCAGAGCGGGTCGCCCCCTCGGCCAGCAACAGCGCCGTCGCCACATCGCCACGCACGGCCGGCCGCCCGGAGCGGAAGACCTCCGCCGCGCGCTGCGCGATCGCTGCGGCGGTGCCGGCGATCTCGAGGGGCACCTCGGTCGCCCGGGTCAGCGCCTCGGGGAGCGACAGCCCGGAGTGGCGGGCCTCGATCACGGTGGTGTAGGCGGCGGCATCCTCGTCGGCCAGGGCCGCTGCCCGTCGCCCGAGGGCCGTGACCTCGTCGCCGTTCTCGGGTCCTGTCATCGCGACGAGGCCGGCGGCCAGGGACGCAGTGATGGCTGCGACCGCGCCACCGCCGGGGGCGGGCGTCTGCTCTCCGACGAGAGCGATGAAGTCTCCGAGAGCAGAGTCGAGGTAGGCCATGGCAAATCTCCTCAGAGCGGTCCGACGGTCTGGCCGTCTGTATCGGTGTCGACGTGGGCAGCCGCCGGGCGCGAGCCCTTGTTGCCTGCTGTCATGGCGTTCCTTCACTAGGCTGAATTCCGGGTGACCTGAAGCCGTCGACGTCGATCCCGAACTCAGAACCGGCGTCGAGCAACGCGTCGAAGAGGTACTGACCCGACGAGCGTTCGCAGTGCATGAGGTACGACGGCAGGGCGTCCCGGTCGTCGCGGACCACGTCGACCGCCAGCCCCGACACGGCGGTGCGCAGCGCCCGTCCGTCGGGACACCTGCGGCCGCTCAGGTCGACGGCGCACTCCTTGGCCAATACGTCGGCCGCCCGCCGGCCGGTGAGCCGCAGCAGCGCCCGACCGTGGGTGAGGTCGACCACGGACACGAGCCCGTCGGCGGGCGCCGCCACCGACTCCACCCACTCCATCACCTCAACCTGCGCGCCAGCCCCGGCCACCACCAGCCACTCGCCAGGGACGACGCTGGTCACCAGCGTCGTCGCATCGGGCGCGGCCAAGGCCGCGGCCATCGATCCGAGCGGATCGGCCCGGACCGCCACCTTGGCCAGCGGTGACAGGTCGGTCAGCGTGAGCTCGGCCGAGCTCACCCGCGCGCTGACCACCCACCCCGCGACGACCCCTTCCGGGGCCGCGGGGGCGATCGAGCTCCGGGCGAGCGGTGCAGTCTCAGCCACGCAGCCGCACCCCGTCGGGGTCCACCTGGGCCAGGCGTTCCGTCACCACCGCGTGAAGGGTGCCGCCGTCGACCAGCCGGATCGTGACCTCGGTGTCCGGGGCGGCGTACGTCGACTCGACCTGGGCCAGCATGACCGGCCGGCCCAGGGTCGGCGACCACCGGCTCGAGGTCACCCGGCCGCAGAGCCGTCCCGCCGAGGTCACCAGCTGGCAACCTTCGGCGGGTACGACGGTGCTGCCGGCCGCCCGTAGCGCGACCAGGCGGGTCCCGTCGCCCGCATCCTGATGCCACACCAGCTCGGGGAGGCCGACGAAGTCCGGCTTGTCGAGCTTGACCAGGCCGTCGAGCGCGGCGCTCCCTGCCCGGGTCAGCCCATCGGTGTCCTGGCCCACGATCAGGTGACCTTTCTCGAGCCGCAGGATCCGTTGGGCCTCCACCCCGAACGGGCGCACGCCCAGGTCGCTGCCCGCCTCCAGCAGCGACTCCCACACGTGCAAGCCGTAGCCGGCCGGGGCGTGCACCTCGAAGCTCAGCTCGCCTGTGAAGCCGATCCGCCACAGGACACAGTCGGGTACGCCGGCGACCGTGCCGGTCCGCACGTGCATGTAGGGGAAGCCGTCGGCGCCCAGGTCGACGTCCTCGACGACCCGCTGGAGCAGCTCACGCGAGCGCGGCCCGGCGACGTTGATGCTCGCGTACGCCGTGGTGACCGGCGTGACGTGCACCTGCCAGTCGGGGTGCTCGGTCTGCAGCCAGAGCTCGAGCCACTCCCAGACGGCGCCGGCTCCCGATGACGTCGTGCTCATCAGGTAGTGGTCCTCGCCGAGCCGGCCCGTCACGCCGTCGTCGATCACGACGCCGTCCTCGGCGCACATCACGCCGTAGCGCACCCGTCCGACCTCGAGCTTCGACCACTTGTTCACGTAGACGAGGTTCAGCAGCCGGGGCACGTCGCGACCGCGCAGGTCGAGCTTGCCGATCGGGGTGACGTCGATGATCCCGACACCGTCGCGGACCGCCGTGACCTCGCCGCTCGGGTCGCCGTAGTGGTCGGGACGGACCCACGCACCGCCCAACAGCGGTACGGCGCCGTGCCGCTCGTGCCACGCCTGCATGGGTGATCGCCTGACCGGCTCGCGCTGCACACCGGCCAGGGCGCCGAGGGTCACCGGGGCGTACGGCGGCCGCCAGGTCGTGGTGCCGGTCTCGGCGATCGTCCGGCCAGCGGCCTCGGCGATGATGGCGATCGTGTTGATCGTCTCGAGCTTGCCCTGAGCCGGCCCCATCGTCGCCGTCGTGTAGCGCTTGGCCAGCTCGGCCGAGCGGTAGCCCTCGGCGACCGCGGTGAACAGGTCCTTGGAGGACACGTCCTCGGAGAAGTCGACGATGCCGTGCGTGCGACCCCGGAGGAGCGCCGGATGAGCGTCTGCCGGGAGGTCCGGAACCGACGCAGGAGTCTGGCCCGACACGCGCTGGGCGGCCTCCCGCCCGATCGCGTCGCCGTGCGCGACCAGCTCCTCGAGGGTGCCGTCACCCACGACGCCTCCGGTGGCCAGCACGCCGGCAGGCAGCCGCGCAGTGTCGGGCCGGAACCGCGCCGACGCCGCGTCGTACGCCGGTCGGTCGCCCGCCATGGTCAGCAGTGAGACCGGCGCGGTCCAGCCGGTCGCGGTCACCACCAGGTCGCAGTCGAGCTTCCGGCCGCTGCCCAGCTCCACCCCGCGCACGCGCCGCCGCCCACGCACCCGGACCACGTCGCCCCCTCGCCGGGCGTCCTCGACGTGCACCACGTCGACGCCCACCCGCCCGAGGTCGGCCGCCGCGGCGTCGCCCGAGGAGTTCGCGGTCAG
This sequence comes from Nocardioides sp. InS609-2, assembly GCF_023208195.1. NCBI lineage: Bacteria > Bacillati > Actinomycetota > Actinomycetes > Propionibacteriales > Nocardioidaceae > Nocardioides > Nocardioides sp. InS609-2. The sequence continues at coordinate 2,932,460 of NZ_CP060034.1, forward strand.
CACCACGGCCCGGTCGCCCGGCCGGACGGCGTACAGGTTGACCAGCCGCCGCACGGCCGTGGAGAGCATCACCCCGGGGACGTCGTTGCCCGCGAAGACGTAGGGACGCTCGATCAGACCTGGCGCCACCACCAGCACCCCGACCCGCGCCTTCACCAGGCGCTCGTCCACCTGCGGCAGACCTCGTTGCACGACCGAGACCCAGTTGTCGTCGTAGCGGCCGAGCACCACCGCGTCGGTCATCACCTCGACGCCGGCGGCGTCGACCGAGGCGCGCAGCTCGTGCAGCGCAGCCAGGTCGGCCTCGCCACCCCAGCGCAGGTGACCGCCGAGCTCGTGCTCCTCCTCGACCAGCAGCACCGTGGCACTGGCCCGGGCCGCCGCGACCGCCGCCGCCATGCCGGCCGGCCCCCCACCGGCCACGAGCACGTCGGGGTGCGCATGCCGCTTGTCGAAGCGGCCGGGAGGCGCATCCTCGGCGGGTGGGGTGCCGCCGTGCGCGAACCGCTCCAGCACCCGTTCGTACGCCGGCCACAGCCGACCAGGGCTCATGAACGTCTTGTAGTAGAAGCCGGCCGGCAGCGCCCGGCGCGCGACCTCGTTGACCGCCTTCACATCGAGCGCCAGCGACGGCCAGGTGTCCTGGGAGGACACGCTCATCCCCGGCTCGACGAGTCGATGGGCGCCGCGCACGTTGGGCTCGTCCCCGACCTGCACCAGGCAACCCGGGTCGTGATAGCTCGCGGTCAGCAGGCCCCGCGGCCGGTGGTACTTGAAGCTGCGCGAGAACACGTCCACCCCGTTCGCGGCGAGGGCAGAGGCGATCGTGTCGCCCGGATGAGCGGAGAACGTGCGGCCGTTCCAGGCGAACCCGAACGACGTGGACCGGTCGATCAGCTCGCCGGACTGTGGCGCCAGACGATGCGTCATCGCCTTCGCGGACGACCTCACGACGGGGGCCGGATCTCGTGGGTGACGGTGTTCCGCTCGACGAGGAAATAGCGCCGGCAGCCCATCCGGTGGTACCAGCGCTCGACGGTCCAGTCCGCACGGTTGTGGCGCAGGTAGAGGTAGTTGCGCCACTCCGTCGCGGTCGTGGTTGCGGGGTCGGGGCGCGCCCCGGTCTCGCCGACGTACGCGAACTCGCCGGCATGGCGCGGCCCGCAGTTCGGGCAGGGTATGAGCATCATCAGTGCCCCACCGCCGCTGCGCCCTTCTCGCCGAGCAACCTGCCCCGGGCGAAGCGCTCGAGCCCGAAGGGCGCGATCAGCTCCGGAGGCCGCCCGTGGGCGATGCAGTCGGCCATCGCCTCGCCGGCCACCGGGCCGGCCTTGAACCCGTAGGTGCCCCAGCCGACGTCGACCAGGAACCCCTCGACTTCGGTGTGCCCCATGATCGGCGCGAAGTCGGGCGTCATGTCGCACAGCCCCGCCCACTGGCGCAGCAGCCGCAGCCTGGCCAGCGAAGGCATCAGCTGGAGGACGTGGTCGGCAAGCCCCTCGGTGAACTCCAGGGAACCCCGCGTGGAGTACGACGCGAACGGGTCGACGCTGGCGCCGAACACCAGCTCACCGCGGGCGGTCTGGCTGACGTAGACGTGCAGCGATCCGGAGACGACCACGGTGCTCAGGAACGGCTGGACGGGCTCGGTGACCGCCGCCTGCAGCGGGAACGTCTGCACCGGCAGTCGCACTCCCGCAAGGTCGGCGACCAGCGTGGACCAGCCGGCGGTGGCGTTGAGCACGACGGGGGCAGCGATGTCGCCGCGGGTGGTGCGGACGCCGGTGACCCTGCCATGCGCGACGTCGATGCCGGTGACCTCGGTGTCCTGGTGCAAGTGCACCCCGAGGCGGTCGGCCGCGCGCGCGTAGCCCCACACGACCGCGTCGTGCCGCACGATCCCGCCGGGCGGGTGGTGGAGTGCGCCGAGGATCGGGTAGCGGGCCTCGTCCGTGACATCGATCCGCGGCACCAGCCGCTTCACCTCGTGGGCGTCGATGACGTCCGAGTCGACGCCGCTGGCCTTGTTGACCTCCGCGCGCCAGCGCATGGTGCGCAGCGACGCGTCGCTGTGCGCGAGCGTCAGGTGCCCCCGTCGGGAGAACATCACGTTGAAGTTGAGGTCGGCGGCCAGGCCGGCGTACAGCTCCAGCGAACGGTCGTAGAAGGCAACGCCCTCGGGGGTCAGGTAGTTCGATCGCAGGATCGCGGTGTTGCGGCCGGAGCCGCCACCGCCGAGGTAGCCCTTGTCCAGCACGGCCACGTTGGTGATGCCGTGGTTGCGGGCCAGGTAGTACGCCGTCGCGAGGCCGTGCACGCCGCCGCCGATGATGACCACCTCGTAGCTCGGCCTCAGGTCGTGGCTACGCCAGGCGGGCTGCCACGGCCGGCCGGTGATGCCGTGTCGCAAGAGCGCCAGGCCGGAGTAGCGAGATCGGCGCTCACGCATGGGCCAGGTGCCCCAGGGTGCGTTGTCGCCATCGCTCCGTCGCCGACACGTCGCCGAGGGTGTAGACGTGCAGTCCGGCGACCCCTGCACCCGCCACCTCGGCGAGCAGCCGGTCCGGTCGGTAACCGCCAGGCCGGAGCAGCTTGGCGCTGCCGCGCTGCTTGAGCGCGTAGCGCAGCGAGGGTCCGACGCCGATCCGGGTGGCGACCTTCGCCAGTCGCAGGGTGTCGACCGGGCCCGGGATCCCCACGTGCACCGGACGGTCGAAGCCGATGTCGCGCGCGTGCCGCAGCCAGCGCCGGACCGCGACCGCGTCGAAGCACATCTGGGTGACGGCATAGCCACACATCGGGCGCTTCGCGAGCAGGGCCCGGTCGAGCTCGCGGTCGCCGATCTTCGGGTGGCCCTCGGGGTACGCCGCCACCCCGGTGAGCCGATGCCCGCCTGCAGCCCCCAGCACTTGGGTGGCCTCGGAGAACTCCCCGACCGGAGGGTCCGCGTCACCGCCGACCACGAAGACCTCGTAGATTCCCGCCTCGTCCAGCCGCGCGACCAGCTCGGCGAGGTGCTGGCCGTCGCGCACCATCCGTGCCGCGAGGTGCGGGACGGCCGTGAAGCCTGCCTGCGTCAGCTGCTCGCTCAGAGCCACGGTCGGCTCCAGACCCCGATGCGCGCTGACGGTCACGGTCACGGTGACCTCGCGCGGCACGTGCTCCAGGACCTGGTCGGCGGTGCCGGGCAGGGCGAGCACCTCGTAGCGGGGCCGGCGCAGCAGCTCGCCCAGGGCGCGCGCCGTACGCGGGTCCCGGGACTCGGCTTCCCTAGAGACGGTCACGGTAGCCCTGGTTGTGCTCGCGCAGGCCGGGCGCGGTGCCGAAGAACGCGTGCTTCGACATGTCCTCGGAGTAGCGGCTCGCCACGGGTTGCCGCCCCAGCGCCTCCGCCATGCTCCGCACATGGTGCGGGCCCGCGCCGCAGCAGAGCCCGAGGTAGCGCACGCCGTCGGCGTGGGCCTTGGACGCGAAGTCGGCGATCTCGTAGCGGTTGCACACGAACGGGTCGAGCGCCGTCGGGAACGGCATCGTGTCGCCCAGCAAGGTCGTGCCGTTCTCACGCAGCGACTGGAAGGTCGGCTGCCCGGCGGACGTCCGGTACGGCACCGGCAGCGCGGCCACCGGCACCTCCACCGCCGCCACGATGTCGGGCAGCAGCGGCAGCATCGTCTCCGGCCCCCGGATGCAGTTGAGTCCGACCACGTCGGCGCCCGCGTCGGCCAGTCGTCGGCAGGCGTCGGCCAGCGACCAGCCTTCGCGGGTCGTCGGCTCCTGGCCGACGGCCAGGGTGATCACCGACGTCAGCCCGGCGTCCCGGATGACGTCGAGCGAGATCAGCGCCTCCCCGGCGTAGCGGAACGTCTCCCCGATCACGAAGTCGACGCCCGCCTCCGCGGCCCAGCCGACCTGCTCCTCGAACATGGCCCGGGTGGGCCCGTGCGACCCGGCGTCGTCGGGGTCGTAGAGGTTGGTGTTGCACACATTGCCGGCCAGGAGCGTGCCCGACTCTTCGGCGACCTCGCGGGCGAGCCGCAACGCCTCGCGGTTCATCTCCTCGAGCATGCCGTCCTTGCCGACCGCCTTGAGCTTCTCGCGGTGGGCATAGTAGGTGAGCGCCTCGACCACGTCGGAGCCGGCGTGCACGAAGTCCCGGTGCAGCGAGGTGACCTGCTCCGGGTGGTCGAGGATCACCTCGGGGACGAACGCGCCCGCCTGGAGGTAGCCGCGTCGTTCGAGCTCGAACAGGTAGCCCTCGGCGCACACCACCGGGCCGTCGGCCAGTCGCTCGAGCAGGCCCGGCCCGCGCGTCGTTCCGCTGCCCGTCATCAGGCGCTCGCCTCCTGGTAGGTGCCTTTCGGCGTCTCCTTCTTGGGGTCCACGAAGGGCCTCGGGACCACGACCGCGCCGATCTCGCCGCGGGCGGTCCGTACGGTCAGCCTGGTGTCCAGCTCGCTCTGCTCGACCGGCACCAGCGCGAAGCCGATGTTCTTCTCCAGCCGGGGCGACCAGAAGGCCGAGGACACCTGGCCGATCTGATCGTCACCGTCGAGGACCGGCAGGTAGTCGTCGTGGTAACCGATCATCGGGTCGCCGCCCAGCTCGACGCCGACGACCTTGCGGCGTACGCCCTCCTCCGCGATCCGGGTCAGTGCCGCCTTGCCGATGAAGTCCGACTCCTTGTCGAGGTTGACCGTCCAGCCCAGGCCGATCTCGTAGGGGTTCAAGAACGCGTAGTCGCTGTAGGTGTTGTTGTCGAGCGCGATGTCGGAGCCGTAGCTGAGGATGCCAGCCTCCACCCGGCGGATCTGGCACGGCCCGATCACCGCGAGGTCGTGCGCCCGGCCGGCCTCGAGCAGGGTGTCCCACAGCTTGAGCCCATCGCGGCTGGCATGGCGCAGGTAGATCTCGTAGCCGATCTCGCCGGTGTAGCCCGTGCGGCCCACGACCACGTCCATGCCGTTGAGCTCGTACTCCGCGCTCCAGTAGTACTTGAGGTCCAGCACCTGATCGCCGAACAGGTCGCGCATCAGCGCCTGGGACTTCGGCCCCTGGATCTGCACCGGCGCCACGTCGGGCTCGCTGATCTGGACGTCGAGACCGGTCTGGCTGGCGACCCCCTTGGCCCAGAGGAGCACGTCGCCGTCGGCCACCGAGAACCAGAAGCAGTCCTCGGCCAGCCGGAGCAGCACCGGGTTGTTGATCACGCCACCGTCGGTGTCGGTGTTCAGCAGGAACTTGTTCTGTCCGACCGCGCAGGCGCTCAGGTCGCGAGGAGTCAGCATGTCGGCCAGCCGCAGGGCGTCCGGGCCGGTGATCTCGACCTGGCGTTCGACGCCGACGTCCCAGAGGGTCACGTCGCGGACCAGCTTCCAGTACTCGGCGACCGGGTCGTCGTAGTGACGCGGGTGGTACATCCGGTTGCACACGGTGTAGGACTGCACGCCGTGACGTTCGGACGCGTAGAAGTACGGCGACTTGCGGATGCGGGTGTACATGTGGATCTTCGGTACGTCGTAGGAGAAGCGCATTGCCTCTACCTCTCTCTGGCTGGGCTTCCGGGTGGTGGGTCTGGGGTCAGCTCCACGGGAACGGTGAGCTGCTGGTCGGGTGCAGGTCGCCGCTGGCGTAGCGACCGAAACGGAAGGGCTGCAACAGGTCCTGGGGCTCCCCGAGAAGCTCGCGAGCCACCAGGTCGCCGACGCCGAGCATCTTGTAGCCATGGTTGGAGTCGGCGATGACGTAGGCGTTCTGCCGGAAGGTGTCGAAGACCGGGAAGCTGTCCGGCGTGAAGCAGCCGAGCCCCCCGGAGTTCTCGTCCTTGTAGAGGTGGGCCGTGCCCTCGAAGCGCTGCTGGCAGTGCGCGAGCGCCGCGGTCCACATCCGGGCGAAGTCGGGCTGTGCGACGTACTCGGTGCTGGCCGGGCCGTACGGATCGACCACGACCTCACCCGTCTTCTGGTCGACGGCCACGGGGGTGGTGCCGCCTTGCACCCCGCCGAAGGAGAAGTCGGGCTTGTAGTAGATGCCCCACATCCGGTCGGTGACCAGCTCGCCCGACTCGTCGGTCAACGGGGCGTCGGAGTCGACGTGGATGACGGGAGGCAGCCCCCCTCGGGCATCGGTGAAGGCGCCGGGATCGACGCCGAGCGTGCCCTCGCGCAGGAGCAGGTAGGTCCACATCGCGACGTCGGCGTGTGTCGTGCCTGCAGCGTCGCGTACGTCGATGGTTGCCGGCAGGTCCAGCATCGCCCAGAGGTCGCGGACCCACGGGCCGGTCGCCACCACGACGTGATGGCAGCGGATCGGGCCGTGGTCGGTCTCGACCGAGGTGACGGCACCGCCGTCCATCCCGAAGCCGACGACCTGCACGCCGGTCAGCACCCGTACGCCGGCCGCCTCGGTCTTGGCTGCCAGTCCCCGCAGGGACGCCTTGTTGTTGGCGTAGCCGCCACGGTGCTCGTGCAGGACGTTGGTGATACCCGGCGCCTGCCAGTCGCCCAGCAGGTCCCGCAGGTAGCCGCGACATGCGGCCGCGCCCTCGACGAGCGTCGAGGGGTAGCCGATGTCCTGCTGCTCCGCATGGATCTGGGCGACGTCGGCGTCCATCGCCGCGGGAGCGGCCTGGAGGTAGCCGACGGGGTGGTAGGAGAACGACTCCGGGTCCGACTCCCAGACGTCGACCGAGTGCGCCATCAGCCGGCGCATCGCCGGCTGGAAGTAGTTGTTGCGGATCACCCCACAGGCAATGCCCGATGCGCCGGCCCCCACCGCCGTCTTGTCGAGTACGACGACATCCGCACCCGTGCCCGAGCCGCGGGCCCGCAGCAGGCGGGCGAGATGCCAGGCGGTGGACAGTCCGTGTACGCCCGCGCCCACGACGACGTAGCGGCTGCTCGTCGGGACTTCCGGCCCCGGCCCGGGCTGCGACATGCGAATCGCCTCGTCGGCTCGACGGAAACTCTGGCTCGATACCGTTGCCATATCGGCAACAGCGTTGCAGAATCAATCGACGTTAACACGGAGGTACCTCGTGAGTGAAGGGTCGCGCCCGATGGGGACGGTCGAGCGCGCCATCGCGGTGCTGCACGCGCTGGCCGAGGCGTCCGGCGACCTCGGCAACAACGAGATATCCCGGCGCACCAGCATCAACCCGAGCACGGTGTCGCGACTGCTGGCCACACTGGCGAACGACGAGCTGGTCACCCGGGTGGCCGACACGGGACGGTTTCGGCTCGGACCGCGACTGGTCGAGCTGGGCAACGCGGCGCTGGCACGGATCGACCTGCGCGAGCTCTGCCGCCCGCACCTGGAGGCACTCACCGAGACGACCGGTGAGACCGCGACCCTCTCCATCCCCTATCAGCAGGGCACGATCACGGTCGACTTCGTGCAGAGCCCGTCCTCGGTGCGCAGCGTGGCCCAGGTGGGGCGGCCGAGCGTCGCCCACGCGACCGCCACCGGCAAGGTCTTCCTCGCGTACGCCGGGACCGCGCCCGCCGCCCGGATGGCGCCGTACACCTCCCGCACGGTGACCGATCCCGCCGAGCTGGCGACCCAGCTGGACCTGATCCGCCGGCGCGGCTGGGGGCAGGTGGTCGGCGAGCGCGAGGAAGACCTCAACGCCGTGGCGGCTCCCGTGCTGGCTGCGGGCGACGTGCTCGTCGGAGTGGTCGGGCTGCAGGGTCCCGCGGGCCGGTTCGGCGCCAAGGTGATGCGGGGCGCGGTCGACGTGCTGCTCGAACACTGCGCCCAGCTGTCGGCGACGTACCGCTGACTCGCGGTTGCCATCTGACAACACTCGGGCAGACGTCTTGTGTGACCTCGGTCACCGTGCGAGAGTCGGAGCACCGTTACGGGCGGTGCTGATGGGAACCCAACCCAACTGGCGGGGAAGGCTGGTGTGCCGTGCCGGATGAGATTCGCTGGTACGAAAGCTTCTGGACCTACCTGGAATTCACCTGGCAGGACCTGGTCGGGCTCGCCCTCGACCACGCGGTCGTGGTGATCATCTCTGTCGTGCTGTCGACTCTCATCGGCGTCGGCCTCGGCGTGGCGACCTACCGCACCCAACGGCCCCGCGAGCTCGTACTCGCGATCACCGGCACGCTGCTGACCATCCCCTCGCTCGCCTTGTTCACGCTGCTGATCCAGCTGCCCTTGCTCGGTCTCGGCGCCCCCTCCGTCGTCGTGGCGCTCACGCTCTACGGCCTGCTCCCCATCGTGCGCAACACGATCGTCGGGCTCCGCGGGGTGGACCCGGCCGTGGTCGAGTCGGCCCAGGGCATGGGCATGAGCCGGACCCGGCGGCTGTGGGCAATCGAGCTGCCGTTGGCCTGGCCGGTTGTGCTGACCGGGGTACGTGTCTCGACCCTCCTGTTGATCGGGATCGCCGCCATCGGCGCCTACATCAACGGCCCCGGGCTGGGCGACGAGATCTTCTCCGGCCTGGCCCGGATCGGCAGTGCCAGCGCCCTCAACCAGGTGCTGGCCGGGACGCTCGGCGTCATCGTGCTCGCCATCCTGTTCGATCTCGTCTATGTCGTGATCACCAGGCTCACGACCTCGAAAGGCATCCGATGACCGACACCCAGCAAGCCTCTGAGTCCGGGAGCGCCGCCGACGCCGGCACGATCGAGATCCGTCTGGAGAACCTGTCGAAGCGGTTTCCGGGTCAGAAGGAGCCCGCTGTCGACGACCTGACGATGGAGATCCCCAAGGGCGAGATCGTGATCCTGGTCGGCCCCTCCGGCTGCGGCAAGACCACGACCATGAAGATGATCAACCGGATCATCGAGCCTTCCTCCGGGCGGATCTTCCTCGACGGCGAGGACGTCACCAAGGTCAACCCCGACCATCTCCGCCGCCGGATCGGCTACGTCATCCAGCAGATCGGGCTCTTCCCGCACCAGACCATCGCCGAGAACATCGCCACGGTGCCCAAGCTGCTCGGCTGGGAGAAGAAGCGCATCGACGAGCGGATCGACGAGCTGCTCCACATGGTCGGGATGGAACCGGGTCAGTACCGCGACCGCTACCCCAAGGAGCTCTCAGGCGGACAGCGCCAGCGGGTCGGGGTGGCGCGCGCGATGAGCGCGGACCCCGACGTGATGTTGATGGACGAGCCGTTCGGGGCGATCGACCCGATCACCCGCGACCGGCTCCAGAACGAGTTCCTGCGCCTCCAGGAGCAGATCAAGAAGACGATCATCTTCGTCACCCATGACATCGACGAGGCGATCAAGATGGGCGACCGGATCGCGATCCTGCAAGAGCGGTCCAAGATCGCCCAGTTCGACACCCCCGAGCGGATCCTGGTCAACCCAGCCAACGACTTCGTCTCCGACTTCATCGGCCGTGGCGCCTCGCTCAAGCGACTCAGCCTGAGCCGGGTGCGCGACGTCGAGCTGCACCAGTGGCCGACGGCACAGGAGGGGTCAACCACCGACGAGATCCGGCAGCTGCTCGACGCCAGTGACAAGAGCGCCGTACTCGTCCTCGACGGCCAGCGCCGGCCGCTCCGATGGGTCACCGGGGACCACCTGAGCCGGGCCGGCAGCTCGTCGCTCGGGACCGCCGGACTTCCCGCCGAGGCTGTGGTGCAACCGAACGCGACGCTGAGCGACACCCTCAACGAGATGATCACCGCGCGCTACAGCACGGCGATCGTGGTCGACTCCGACAACGCCTACCAGGGCATCGTCGACATCGACACCATCAACGAGACGGTCCGCAACCTGCGCGCGGCCGAGCGCGGCAGACTTCGCACGGGACAGCCGAGCGACGAGGAGGGTGGGCTCTAGCCATGGCCGGCCCCGACAAGACCGATGTGAACCTGATCGTTAAGGGCTCATCCACGCAGGCACCACCGAGACACACCCGCACGCTCGGCGGCTATGTGTTCATGCCGGCGCTGCTGGCTCTCGTGCTGCTGGCGGTCTGGTGGTCGGTGAGCACCCGCGACCTCGATTCCGTGGAGCAGGACAGGCTCTCGCTCGACTACATCCTGCGCATGACCTGGGCTCACCTCGAGCTCACCGGCGCCTCGACCGCGCTGGTGTTGCTCATCGCCATCCCGGTCGGCATCCTGCTGACGCGGCCCTTCGCCCGGGCCATCACGCCGCCGGCGATCGCGGTGTTCAACATCGGCCAGGCCGTGCCCACCATCGGCTTGCTCGCGATCTTCGCGATCGTCTGGAGGTTCGGGTTCGCCCCGACGGTGGTGGCGCTCGCGGCGTACACGGCGCTCATCGTCGTGCGCAACACGATGGTCGGGCTGCGTCAGGTCGACGCCTCGGTCATCGAGTCCGCACGCGGGATGGGGCTGACCAAGCTCGCCGTCCTCACCCGCATCGAGCTGCCCCTGGCCGTGCCGGTGATCATGGCCGGCCTGCGCACCGCGCTCACCATCAACGTCGGAACGGCCACGCTAGGTGCCTTCATCGGCGCCGACTGCCTGGGCCGGCTGATCGTCTCGGGCTTCTCGGGCAACCGGCCCTACATCACCATCATCGGCGGCATCCTGGTCGCCGTGCTCGCCCTGCTGGTCGACTACATCGCCGCGATCGCCGAAGACAAGCTTCGCCCACGAGGACTGTGAACGACCAACTCAACGAACGACAATCGAAGGTGGGACAACATGGGTAACTCGAAAAGGGCAGTCCGCCTGACCGCACTGGTCGCCGGGCTCACCCTGGTCGCCGCGGGTTGCGGCGGCGACGGCGGCGGCGACGGCGGCGGCGGCGGCGGCGGGGCGGGCGGCGACCCGCTCGACGGCAAGACCTTCACGGTCGGCTCCAAGGAGTTCACCGAGCAGCTGATCCTCGGACAGATCGCCATCCAGGTGCTCGAGGACGCGGGCGCCACGGTCAAAGACGAGACGGGGATCACCGGGACGGCGAACGTGCGTACGGCGCTCGAATCCGACGAGATCGACATGTACTGGGAGTACACCGGCACCGGTTGGACCGACATCCTGGGCAATGAGTCCGCGGACGCGTCGACGGACGCGGAGCAGCTGTTCACCGATGTCTCCGAGCAGGACTCGGAGGCGAACGACATCGCCTGGATCGCGAAGTCGACGGCCAACGACACCTACGCCTTCGCCACCTCGCAGGAGACGTCGGAGTCGACCGGGGTGACCACGCTGTCGGACTACGCCGAGCTGGTGAACGGTGATCCCGAGTCGGCCACGATGTGCGCGGCGGCGGAGTTCCTGGACCGCCAGGACGGTTGGCCGGGCATGGAGAAGGCGTACGGCTTCAGCCTGCCCGACAACCTGATCACCGAGGTCGACCTAGGCCTGGTCTTCGAGGGCGTTCCGGATGCCGACCCCTGCGCCTTCGGTGAGGTGTTCGAGACCGACGGTCGCATTCCCGCCAACGACCTGGTGGTGCTCGAGGACGACAAGAACTACTTCGTCAGCTACGAGGTGGCGATGACGGTGAACCAGGCCGTGCTCGATGACTCGTCGGAGCTCGAGGAGGTCCTGAACCCGGTCGCCGAGGCGCTCACCACCGAGGAGCTGACGGCGCTCAACTCGCAGGTCGACGTGGAGGGGCTCCCCGTCGAGGCGGTCGCCAAGAAGTGGCTGGAGGACAACGACCTGATCGGCTAGGAGGGGAGGCCAAGGTGCGGATCACGCTGGCCCAGCTCGAACCGACGCTGGGTGACATAGCAGGCAATCTCGAGCGGGCAAGAGAGGTGATCGAGCGCGCCCGCGCCGAGGGCGCTGACCTGGTCGTCTTCCCCGAGCTCTTCGTCACCGGCTACTCGATCGGCGAGATCGACGTCGACCTGTCCATGAGCGCCGAGGACCCGCGCCTGCTGGATGTCGTCCGGGGAGCCGGCGACACCGGGGTCGTGATCGGGTTCAGCGAGGACGCGAAGCGCAGCCCGCACACCTACAACAGCACCGCCTTCTACGCCGGGGGCCAGCTGGCGCACGTGCACCGCAAGCTGTACCTGCCGGCGTACCGGCCCTTCGAGGAGCGCAACCACTTCACCCCGGGTCCCACCCTGCGGGCGTTCCCCGGGCCGGCCGACACCCGGCTGGCGGTGTTGTTGTGCAACGACGCCTGGCAGCCGCACTTGGCGTTCCTGGCCGTCCACGACGGCGCGCAGGTGTTGATCGTGCCGGCCGCCAGTGCGCAGAGCATGTTCCCGGAGAGGTATGACTCGCACGAGTACTGGCACGACATCACCCGGTTCTACGGCCGGATGTTCCAGGTCTTCGTGGTGTTCGTGAACCGGGTCGGCACCGAGGGACAGTTCCGGTTCTGGGGCGGGTCGCACGTCGTGGACCCCTGGGGCAACACGGTCGCGGAGGCGGCGCAGGACCAGGAACAGGAGCTGACCGTCACGATCGACCTCGCCGACGTACGCCGCCGGCGGCGGGAGGTGCCGCTGGTCAAGGAAGCCCGGCTGGGACTGCTGCAGCGCGAGGCCGCGCGGCTGCTCGACGAGGGCGGCGACCTCTAGCGCGGCACTTGCATCTGGTACCCAGATACGGGTTTGAGGTTATGCCATGGACGACCTGATGACGACCGACGCGTGCACGCTCCCGACGGCGGACCGGCCGCTGTGCCTGGCCGAGTATGACGCACTCTTCGCCGAGAATCTGCGCAGCGTGGCCCGCGACGGTGACACGGTGCGGATGCACCTGACCGGGTCAGCCGGCCTGTTGGAGCGCGTGCGCGACCTGGCCGAGCGGGAGAGCTCGTGCTGCTCCTTCTTCTCGTTCGTCGTCGAGGGGCTCGAGGACGGCCTCACCCTGGAGATCTCGGTGCCGCCCGAGCATCGCGACATCCTGACCGGCCTGGCCGCCCGCGCCAAGGTGCTGGCGGCGTGAGCCTGCGCGCCGGCGAGGTCGCCGAGGCAGTCGGGGTGAACCGGGAGACGCTGCGCTACTACGAGCGCCGGGGTCTGCTCGAGGCACCCGACCGAAGCCCCGGCGGGCACCGCCTCTACGACGACCAGACCGTCGTCACCCTGCGTGTCATCAAGGCCGCACAGCGGCTCGGCTTCACCCTCGACGAGGTCGCTGACCTGATCGAGGTCGGGCGCCGCCGCGGCCGCGACTCCGGACTGCAGGTCAGGGCGAGCGAGAAGCTCGTCGAGGTCGACCAACGGATCGCCGACCTGACCACCATCCGGTCCAACCTCGTGGCCGCGCTCGACGCCGGCTGCGACGACCTGCACGAGTGCGCGGGCAGCGACTGCTGCCCCATCCCCTTCGTCGACCTCGCCGACGTCACGGTGGTGCCCCGATGAGAGAGCAGACCGGCTCCAGGCGCCACCTGATCGGTGGTACGACGCGGCTCGAGACCGGAACTGCGCCCCAAGGGGTCGAGGTTGTTCGCTGACCCTTTGCGCTCGCTCGCGGTCCCTCGTGACGAGCTGGCAGGTGCTCTCGCCCGTGAAACCCGAACGTGCTGGCCTGGCTGCTGGGCCGGCTGCCCACGAGCTTCGCGGAGTTCGTCAGACGCCGGTACTCGTGTTCCTGCAGGGAGAGTCGAAAGAGAACCTACCGGGTATGACGATTCTTTCCTCCGTGTGAAACCGCCACCAAGGCCGCCCTGCATTCCGACACACTGTCGCTCCGCAGCCTGGGGAGCCACCCATGATTAGCGGACGTCTGTGAGCTCGGCTCCGGGTTGGCCGGGGTCGATCAGGATCTTCGCGTGGGCTTCGGGATCGCCGAGCGTTTCAAAGGCGGCCGCCACGCCGTCGAGACCGATGCGACCGGTGAGCAGCGGGGAGGGGTCGAGCTTGCCGTCGGCCAGGGCGTGCAGGGTGTCGCGGAACTCGAGCGGCGTGTAGCCCACGACGAAGCGCAGGTCGATCTCCTTGTTCAGGGCCATCGACGGGCGGAGTGCGTCGGCGCCCATGCAGACTCCGACGACCACGATCCGGGAGTAGAGCGGCGCACCGGAGACGACCTCCTCGAGCATGCCGGGCACGCCGACGCATTCGAAGACGACCGGCGCCTTCGGTGTGGTCGCTCCGATCTTGTCGAGGAGCCGCCACGCGTGCCACCACGGCACCGGGAGCTTCGTGAACCCGTCGATCGCGTCCAACGCGGCCCCGATCGGCCCTTGCATGGTGGTGAAGTGTCCGAGGTCGGCGCTGCCTGCGAAGGGCGAGACCTCCCGCGGGTCGACGACGACGTCCGCACCGCACGCGACCGCCAGCGCACGTCGTCCGGGGGAGAGGTCGCTGGCGACGACCGTCTCCACGCCGCGGGCCTTGAGCACCGTGATCACGCCCAGGCCCACCGGACCGCAGCCGAGCACCACCGCCACGTCACCGCGGGTGCCGCGATCCCGCTTGGCCGGCTCGCCGACCGCGTGCCCCGCCGCAGTGTCGCCGGCTGGGGCCTCCTGGCCTGGAGCCTGTGCACCGGAGTCGGTGGGCTCGCGGTCTCGTTCTGGGTCTTCTTCGCCTTGCGGGTCGGGGTCGGCATCGGCGAGGCCAGCTACTCGCCGGCCACCGGCTCGCTGATCAGCGACCTCTACCCGGCGGAGCGCCGCTCGCGAGCGACCGCCCTCTTCACCCTGGGCTTCCCGATCGGCACGCTGCTCGCCTTCCTGACGGCCGGCCCGATCGCCGACGGTCTCGACAACTGGCGAGCGCCGTTCCTGATCGCGATGTTCCCCGGGATCCTGCTCGCGTTCGTCGTGCTACGGATCCGCGAGCCACGCCGAGGCGCCCAGGACGGCACCGCTGGGATCGCGGTAGCGACGCACACCGAGGCCGCGAGCGCGGCACGCCCATCGGCGGTCCGCTCGGTGCTTCGGATCCGGTCGGTGTGGGGCCTGATCGTCGCGTTCGCCGGCTACAACTTCGCCGCCTACGCCGTCGGCACCTTCGTGACACCGGTCCTGCAGCGCTACTTCGGCCTCAGCCTCACCGAGGCGGGTGCCGCGGGCGGTCTGGTCCTCGGCGCCAGCGGCCTGGTGGGCCTGCTGGTGGCGGGACCGGTGCTCGATCGGGCCCGCGCGCGCTCCGGCGTACGCCGCGACCTGGTGGCCGTCATCTGTCTCGCAGCCGCCGCGGTGTTCGCCCTGGTCGGTCTGTCAGCCGGGCGCGACGGAGTCGTGGTGTTCGTCGCCTTCATGGGGCTGAGCTACCTGTTCGGCATCGTCTTCCTGGCCGTCTATGTGCCCGCCGCCGCCGACGTCGTCCCCGCCGAGCGGCGCTCGACCGCCCTGGGCGTGATCGTGGCTGCTGGGCTGTTCATCGGCGGCGCCGGTGGGCCGATCTCGGTCGGCGTGCTCTCCGACGTCCTGCGGTCGGACGCCGTCGGCGTCTCCGACACCGGGGCGCTGGCCGACGGGCTGCACACCGCGATGCTCGTACTGGTCCCACTGGCCTTCCTCGTCGCCGCCGCCGGCATGCTCTTCGCGCTCCGGGCCGGCCGCGCCGACGCGGCCCGACTCACCCGAGCGGCCTGACTGCAATCACCGAGTTGCGTGGATCGCGTTGAAGTGGGGACCCACGTCAGCCGACGTGCCCGCTGAGCTGAGACGACGAATGAGACTGAGAGACCGAACGCCGGTCCCGACCCAGAGGGTCGGAACCGGCGTTTCTGCTGGTCAGCTGGCGGAGGATAGGGGATTCGAACCCCTGAGGGCTTTCACCCAACCCGCTTTCCAAGCGAGCGCCATAGGCCACTAGGCGAATCCTCCGCCGAGGAGATTACCGGTCGGGCCGCGTGCGCCGAAATCGGCCCGACGGCCCGGCTTTGGGGTGGTCGGCTGGCCTCACCTAGACTCTGCGCCAACCCCCCGCGTGGCGGTATCTTGCCGAACTCCCCCAGGGCCGGAAGGCAGCAAGGGTAGGCGAGCTCTATCGGGTGCGCGGGGGGCCTTTTCATGCCCGTTGGTCCGTGTCGGTGCGGGTGGTTAGGGTTCAGGAGTGGACTCACCCCTCGCGCTCTACCGCCGCTACCGGCCCGAGACGTTCGCCCAGGTCATCGGGCAGGACCACGTCACCGGGCCGCTGCGCAACGCGCTCAAGCACGACCGGGTCAACCACGCCTATCTCTTCTCCGGCCCGCGCGGCTGCGGCAAGACCACGTCGGCCCGCATCCTGGCCCGCAGCCTCAACTGCGTGCAGGCGCCGGTGGCTGACCCGTGCGGTGAGTGCGACAGCTGTGTGGAGCTCGCCACCGGGGGCAGCGGATCGATCGACGTGATCGAGATCGACGCCGCCTCGCACGGTGGTGTCGACGACGCCCGCGACCTGCGCGAGAAGGCGTTCTTCGCGCCGGTGCGCGACCGCTACAAGATCTACATCATCGACGAGGCCCACATGGTGACCACGGCAGGGTTCAACGCCCTGCTCAAGCTGGTCGAGGAGCCGCCGCCGCACCTGCGCTTCATCTTCGCCACGACCGAGCCCGAGAAGGTGCTGCCGACGATCCGGTCGCGCACCCACCACTACCCGTTCCGGCTGATCCCGCCGCGGATGCTGGCCGACTACCTCGTGGAGCTGTGCGCCCGCGAGCAGGTCACCATCGAACCGGCGGCCGTGCCGCTCGTCGTACGCGCTGGCGCCGGGTCGGCCCGTGACACGTTGTCGGTGCTCGACCAGCTGATGGGTGGTGCCGGCACCGACGGCGTGACCCACACGCTGGCGACGGCACTGCTCGGCTTCACCCCCGACACCCTGCTCGACGATGCCATCGACGCGTTCGCCGCCGCCGACGGGGCTGCGGTGTTCGGGGTGGTCGACAAGGTGATCGAGTCCGGGCACGACCCGCGGCACTTCACCGAAGACCTGCTGCGCCGGCTGCGTGACCTGGTGATCGTCTCGGCCGTCCCCGACGCGCCGGTGACCGGGCTCATCGACGTGCCGCGCGACCAGGGCGAGCGGCTGGTCGCGCAAGCGGCCCGCTTCGGCGCGCACGACTTGTCGCGCGCGGCCGACCTGGTCGCGGCCGGCCTGACCGAGATGCGCGGGGCCACCGCGCCCCGGCTGTTGCTGGAGCTGATCTGCGCGCGCGTGCTGCTCCCAGGCGCCGACCACACGACAGACGGGGTGCTGGCCCGGATCGACCGGCTGGAGAAGCGGGCGTCCATCGTCGGCACTCCGGATCCCACGCCTGCCGCTGCGCCGGTGACCGCGCCCGTGGCACAGGTGGAGCCCGAGCCCGTGGTGTCCGTGGCGGCGCAGGAGGCCGTCGAGCCCGAGCCGACGCCCGAGCCAGTCGCACAAGCCGCGGCGCCCGAGCCGGTCGCGGAAGTCGCCGCTCCGGCGGTCGACGAGCCCGCGAGCGGGCCGGCGGGCGGCCTCACGCTGATCGACGTACGCCGCCTGTGGCCCGACATCGTCGAGGCGACCAAGAGACGGCGCCGGGTGGCGTGGATGCACCTCACTCAGAACTCCCAGGTGCTGGGGCTCGAGGGCCGGATCCTGACGCTGGGCTTCACCAACGCCGGTGCGCGTGACTCCTTCATCGGTGGCGGGTGTGACGAGATCCTGCGGCAGGCGGCGATCGATGTCGTCGGCGCCGACTGGAAGATCGACGCCATCGTCGACCCGAGCGCCCAGCCGACCCCGGCCGCGACCGTGACCAAGGCCGCGGTGACCCGGCCGGCCGAGCCGACCGTGGCGCCCGACCCGAGCGCCGCCCCGGTCGAGCAGGCGCCCACCGAGGCCCCCGACTGGGCCCGTGACGACGCGCCGCCGGTGGCGCCCGAGGCAGCCGCCGAGCCCGAGCCCGCCCCGGCGCGCACCCGGGACCCCGAGTCGATCGCGGCGGCCCGTGAGGCGATCCTGGCCACCCGCACGCCCGGCGCCGACTCCTCGGGCGACGACCAGCGCTTGCTGGCCGACGCTGCTGCGCACCCCGACGACCCAGCCGCCGACACCGACGGGCTGGCCGGGGCCGAGCTGCTCCAGCGCACGCTCGGCGCGCAGGTCATCGAAGAGATCCCGCACACCTGAGACCCTGAACGCCCTTCTACGCACGACCAAGGACACGAGATGACCCAGAACCCGTTCGAGAGCCTCGGCGGCGAAGGCGGCTTCGACATGAACGCGCTGCTGGCCCAGGCCCAGCAGATGCAGGAGCAGCTGAGCCAGGCCCAGGAGCAGCTGCACGTCATGAACGTCGAGGGCACCGTCGCCGGTGGCGCGGTGACCGTGACAACCAACGGCGTGGGCGAGCTGGTCTCGGTCGACATCAAGAACGGTCAGTTCGACGGCACGTCCGACGACGACCTCGCCGACCTCGGCGACATGATCGTGGCCGCCTACCGCGACGCCAAGGCCAAGGCCGACGCGCTCGCCTCCGAGACCCTGGGGCCGCTCGCCGGCGGCCTCCCCGGACAGGCCTGAGGCGTTGTACGAAGGCATTGTCCAGGACCTGATCGACGAGCTCGGCAGACTGCCGGGCGTCGGGCCGAAGAGCGCCCAGCGCATCGCGTTCCACCTGTTGCAGGCCGAGGCGACCGACGTTCGCCGCCTGGCCGACGTACTCATCGAGGTCAAGGCGAAGGTGAAGTTCTGCTCGATCTGCTTCAACGTCTCGCAAGCCGACCAGTGCCGGATCTGCTCGGACCCGCGGCGCGAGCCGGGGGTGCTGTGCGTGGTCGAGGAGTACAAGGACGTCGTGGCGATCGAGCGCACACGTGAGTTCCGGGGTCGCTACCACGTGCTGGGCGGTGCCATCTCGCCCATCGACGGCATCGGCCCCGACCAGCTGCGCATCCGCGAGCTGATGATGCGACTGTCCGACACCGTCGTCACCGAGGTCATCTTGGCCACCGACCCAAACCTCGAGGGCGAGGCGACCGCGACCTATCTCACCCGCATGCTGAAGCCGCTGGGGTTGCGCGTGACCCGGTTGGCGAGTGGACTACCTGTAGGCGGTGACCTGGAGTATGCAGACGAGGTCACCCTCGGCCGAGCTTTCGCTGGGAGGCGATCCGCAGATGACTGACCACAAGCTCGACCCCGCTCTCGAGGAGTTCGCGGGGCAGATCAAGGACCAGATGCAGTCCTTCCTGGTCGCCGTACAGGCGATTGCCCGGGAGGCCGACGGTGGTCGCGCGATCTCGCTGCTGCTGCTCGAGATGAGCCAGATCTCGCTCGCCGGTGCGCGCCTGGGCGCGCAGGTGGACTTCAACCCGGAGGGCGAGTACCAGCCCGATGTGGGGCCCGAGCCCGACCTGGACGGCCTGCGGTTGCGGCTGGCCGAGGTCCTCGGTGAGGTCGACACCTACAGCTTCGTCTTCGACCCCTATGTCCCCGAGGTCGTCGAGAGCCAGCTCTCCGACGACATCGTCAGCATCTCGACCGACCTCGAGAACGGCATGCGCCACTACAACGGCGGCAACATCGCCGAGGCGCTGTGGTGGTGGCAGTTCTCCTACGTCTCGTCGTGGGGCAACCTGGCCGGCGCCGCGCTCAACGCACTGTGGTCGGTGGTGTCGCACGACCGCCTCGACGCCGAGTTCACCGGTGAGGACGAGGACGTCGCTGTGGCCAACGAGATGCTCGCGGATGAGATGTCTCTGAGGGCGGAGCCCGCTCCTCGGTAGACTCCAGCTCTCGCCAGCAGGAGCGGCGGGGTTCCTTTCAATCGAGCCTCGAGGGTGAATGTCCGTGGGCATTGTCGTGCAGAAGTACGGCGGGTCGTCTCTCGCTGATGCGGCTGCCATCAAGCGGGTGGCCGCGCGCATCGTGGAGAACAAGAAGGCCGGTCATGACGTGGTCGTGGCCGTCTCGGCGATGGGCGACAGCACGGACGACCTGCTGGTCCTCGCCGAGGGCGTGAGCCCGAAGCCGCCGGCCCGCGAGCTCGACATGCTGCTCACCGCGGGCGAGCGGATCTCGATGGCGCTGGTCGCGATGGCGATCTCCGACCTCGGGTTCACCGCCCGCAGCTTCACCGGTTCGCAGGCCGGCGTCATCACCGACTCGGTGCACGGCAAGGCCAAGATCATCGATGTCACGCCCGGCCGGATCTCCTCGGCTCTCGACGACGGACACATCGTCATCGTGGCCGGGTTCCAGGGCGTCAGCCAGGACACCAAGGAGATCACCACCCTGGGTCGTGGTGGCACCGACACCACCGCCGTCGCGCTGGCGGCCGCGCTGGGCGCTGAGTACTGCGAGATCTACACCGACGTCGACGGGGTATTCACCGCCGATCCCCGCATCGTGCCGACGGCGCGCAAGCTCGACCGGGTCTCGTCGGAGGAGATGCTGGAGCTGGCCGCCTGTGGCGCCAAGATCCTGCACGTGCGGTGCGTCGAGTACGCCCGCCGCTACGACATCCCGATCCACGTCCGCTCGTCGTTCAGCCAGCTCGAGGGCACCTGGGTGCTGCCGGCGAGCGCGATGGTCGATGCCCAAGGAGAAGCCATGGAACAGGCAATCATCGCGGGCGTCGCCCACGACCGGAGCGAGTCCAAGATTACCGTCGTGGGTGTGCCCGACAAGGTCGGCGAGGCCGCGCGCATCTTCGAGGCGCTCGCCGCCGCGCAGATCAATCTCGACATGATCGTGCAGAACGTCTCGGCCGCCGCCACGAACCTCACCGACATCTCGTTCACGCTGCCCGGCGCCGACGCCCAGACCGCCGTGCTGGCGCTGGAGGCGCTGAAGGCCGAGATCGGCTTCGAGTCGCTCGTTTTCGACGACAAGGTCGGCAAGATCTCCCTGGTGGGGGCCGGTATGCGGTCGCACCCGGGCGTGAGCGCGAAGTTCTTCTCCGCGATCGCTGCTGCGGGCGTCAACATCGACATGATCTCCACCTCCGAGATCCGGATCTCGGTGGTCGTCTCCGAGGCCGACGTCGACGCCGCGGTCCTGTCGGTGCACACCGCCTTCGACCTCGACGCGACCGAGGTCGAGGCAGTCGTCTACGGCGGGAGCGGGCGGTAGTCATGGGTTCCCGTATCGGCATTGTCGGCGCCACCGGACAGGTCGGCGTCGCCGTACGCCAGATCCTGCTGGAGCGGGAGTTCCCCGTCGACGAGATCCGCTTCTTCGCCTCGGCCCGGTCGGCCGGGACGGTGCTGCCGTTCGGCGACCGCGAGGTCGTCGTCGAGGACGCCTCGACCGCTGACCCCTCGGGTCTCGACATCGCGATCTTCTCTGCGGGCGCGACCACGTCGCGCGCGCTGGCCCCGGTCTTCGCTGCCGCCGGAGTCGTCGTGATCGACAACTCCTCGGCGTTCCGGATGGACCCCGACGTGCCGCTGGTCGTCTCCGAGGTCAACCCCGGCGCGATCCTGGACGCTCGCAAGGGCATCATCGCCAACCCCAACTGCACGACGATGGCGGCGATGCCGGTGCTCAAGCCGCTGCACGATGCAGCCGGGCTCCAGCGGCTCATCGTCTCGTCGTACCAGGCGGTCTCGGGCTCGGGTGTCGCCGGCGTCGAGGAGCTGGCCAACGGCGTGAGCGCGGCTGGTGACAAGGCCCGCGAGCTGGCGTACGACGGCGAGGCGGTGGCGTTCCCGGAGCCGGACAAGTACTCCGACACGATCGCCTACAACGTGCTCCCGCTGGCCGGCTCGATCGTCGACGACGGGCTGAACGAGACCGACGAGGAGCAGAAGCTGCGCAACGAGTCGCGTAAGATCCTCGGGCTGCCCGACCTCCGGGTGTCCGGCATCTGCGTACGGGTGCCGGTCTTCACCGGGCACTCGCTGGCGATCAACGCGGAGTTCGCGGAGGCGATGACGCCGGCGCGGGCCGCCGATCTGCTCGCAGGTGCGCCCGGCGTCGAGCTGCGCGAGGTGCCGACTCCGCTGCACGCGGCCGGCAAGGACCCGTCGTACGTCGGGCGCCTGCGTCAGGACGAGGGCGTCGACGGCAACCGCGGGCTGGCGCTGTTCATCAGCAACGACAACCTGCGCAAGGGTGCCGCCCTCAACACCGTTCAGCTGGCCGAGCTCGTCGCTCGTCTCGGCTCGCGCTAGTCGCTCGAGGTGCTCGCCATGGTGACCAGGTGGGCCGCGGCGTAGCAACCCGCCGCGAGCACGGGGATCACCACGAACATGGCTGGTGAGAACGCTGCATCGATCAGGAACAGCAGCACGAGTACGGCGAGCAGGCCCATGGCGAGCACGCTGGTGCTGCCGGCCTCCGGCACCACGAACGCCCGCAGCAGTGCGGCGCCGAGCAGCGTCATGCCGACCAGGATGGCGAGCAGGAGCAGGACTCCGGCGCCGCCGCACGACGACGTACTCCGGACGACCTCGCACAGGCGCTGCGACGCGTAGGCCAGCAGCGCCGTGAGCAGCCCGACGACGACGCCGGTGAGCAGGGAGGCGGGGAGCGCGCCCAGGCCGAGCAGGGGCGTGGTGCGCTCGGGCTCGGGAGGCGTGCTCTCTGCTGCATCGGGTGCCCGGGGTGCCCGGGGTGCCCGGGGTGGCGGCGCGGGGGTGCTTGCAGCGGGTGGGGTAGCGATCGGGTCGAGGGCCTGCGTGACGCGCTCCGGGGCAGCCGGCGGCGCCGGCTGGCCGAGCGCGGGGACCGGGATCGTGGCGGCCTCAGGCTCAGGCTCGGCCGCGGTCTCGACCGCCGGCTCGGGGTCTGCGGTGACCTCGGGCCGGACTGCCTCGGGCTCGGTGTCCTTCTTCTTGCCCTTGCGGCCGAAGCCGAACGACGGCAGCTCCAGCGAAGGGCCGTCCGGATCCTTGTCAGGCATGCGGCCGAGTGTGCCACGAAGGGTGCCGAGGAATCCCCGGTCGACCGGGGATCACTGAACTTGACGGGGTTTGCACGGCCCGACAAGTTCAGATTTCCCCGGTCGACCGGGGATTGCGAACGACACCAGCCCTCAAATGACGAAAGATCCGGACCTAGTTGCAGGTCCGGATCTTTCCGATCTCTTGCGAGATCACACTGTCGGGCTGACAGGATTTGAACCTGCGGCCTCCTCGTCCCGAACGAGGCGCGCTACCAAGCTGCGCCACAGCCCGATTTGCTCGTCAGGGCCGACCGGCCCACGAGCACGGCGAGCATACCCGGTCAGTCTCGGGCTCTCGAAATCGACCCGGACCCGCGAGACGGGGTCGCGCGGTCAGCGCGGGGTGAGGGTGATCATGGTGGCCTCGGGACGGCACGCGACCCGGAAACGCACGTACGGGTTGGTGCCGAGCCCGGCCGAGACGTGCAGCCACGAGGACCCGTCGTCATCCGGGGACGAGTCGGCGGGGTGACGGTGCAGGCCCTTGGCACGAGCGGGTTCGATGTCGCAGTTCGTGGTCAGCGCGCCGACCCACGGCAGGCACACCTGACCGCCGTGCGTGTGGCCGGCGATGATCGCGTCGTACCCGTCGGAGGCGAACTGGTCGAGCACTCGCAGGTACGGCGCGTGGACCACCGCAAGTCGTACGTCGGCCGACGCCTCGGCGGGACCGGCCACCGACCCCAGGTCGTCGTACTCCAGGTGCGGGTCATCGACCCCGGCGAACGAGATGCGGGTGCCGCCGACCTCGAGGGCGCCGTACCCGTTGGTCAGGTCGACCCAGCCGGCGTCGGCGAAGTCGCGGCGCAGGTCGCGCCACGGCAGTGGCGGGGCGATGGTGTTGCGGGTCCCGTCGTCGGGGAGCAGGTAGAGCAGCGGGTTGCGCAGGCTCGGCGCGAAGTAGTCGTTGGAGCCGAAGACGAACACGCCCGGCACCTCCAGCAACCCTGACAGGGCGTCGACGACGGGGATGACCGAGCGCTGGTGCGACAGGTTGTCGCCGGTGTTGATGACCAGATCGGGGTTGAGGTCGGCGAGGTCACGCAGCCAGGCCTGTTTGGCGGTCTGGCCGGGCGTCATGTGGATGTCGCTCAGGTGCAGCACCCGCAGCGGGTGGTGCCCGCGTGGCAGGATCGGCACGCTCACCTCGCGCAGGGTGTAGGCGCGCGCCTCGCACGCGGCGTACGCCGCCAACGCGGCCCCGGATGCGACGCCGAGCCCGAGCGTGCGCGCGGCAATCCGGGAGAGACTCACTCGCCAAGGCTGCCACACTGGATGCATGAGCATTCTCAAGGACCGCCTCCGCGCCGACCTGACCACGGCGATCAAGTCTCGCGACGAGGTCCGATCCTCGACCCTGCGGATGGTTCTCACCGCGATCACCAACGCCGAGGTCGCCGGCAAGGAGCACCGCGAGCTCAGCGACGACGACATCATCGGCGTGCTCTCGACCGAGGCCAAGAAGCGTCGCGAGGCGGCTGTGGCGTTCGAGGAGGGCGGTCGCGTGGAGATGGCCGCCAAGGAGCAGGCCGAGGGCGTCGTGATCGCAGACTACCTGCCCGAGCAGCTCAACGAGGCCGAGATCAGCGCGCTCGTGACGGCCGCCGTCGAAAAGACCGGCGCCGCCGGTGAAGGCATGAAGGCGATGGGCAAGGTCATGGGCATCGTGACCCCGCAGGTCAAGGGTCGCGCCGACGGTGGCGCCGTCGCCGCGGAGGTACGTCGCCAGCTCGGCTGAGCGTGAACCGGCGTCAGCCGCGTCCGCGGCCCCTGCCCTTGTTGCCCTTCTTCTTCGGGTCCTTGGCAGGGGGCGGTACGAAGCCCGTCGACTGGTAGATCACGACGGTGTCGCCACTGCTGAGCTCGGTGCCGACGCCCGGCGAGCTGTAGGCGACGTTGTCCTTCGCGACCTCGGAGCTGACGTAGCCGCCGCTCTCAGCGACGAAGCCGGCCGCCTCGATGGCAGCGGTGGCCTCATCGACGCTCATCCCACCTACCTCGGGCACCGAGGTGAGGACCCCGGCGATCTCGTCGCCCGCGGGGGCGGTGAAGTCCGCGTAGGTCAACGTCGGTGACACGGCGTCCATCGCGTCGCCCCAGATGGGGCCGGCGACGGTCGAGCCGAAGGCGCTGCTGATGTAGGAACCGCCGACCGACTGGCCGTTGAGGCTGATCCACTGGCCGGACGCGTTGGCGCCCGCGACCATGGCGGCCGCGGCGATCTGCGGCGTGTAGCCGATGAACCACACGGAGTTGTTGCCGTTGTTGGTGCCCGTCTTGCCGGCCGAGGGCTTGTCGATCGCGATGTTCTGGCCGAAGCCACCCGGCTCCATGACGCCCCGGAGTACGTCGTTGACCGCGTCAGCCGTCGCCCCGGGCAGCACCTGCTTGCATGCTTCGGGGTAGGCCTTGAGCAGGGCACCGTTTGCGTCCTCGATGGCGGTGACCGGCCGCGACGAGCAGTGCAGACCACGACCGGCGAAGGTGGCGTAGACCTCGGCCATCGTGAGTGGGTTGGAGTCGGAGACCCCGAGGATCCAGGACGGGACCTTCTGGCTCTTGGGCACGTCCACGCCGAGGTCATCGGCCAGCTGGAGCGGCTCGCACATGCCGGTGCGCTGCTCAAGCTGGGCGTAGAAGGTGTTCACGGAGTGCTGGGTGCCGGAGTAGAGGTCGTAGGTGCCGAAGCCCGTGGAGTTCGAGACCGACCACGAGCCGCTGCCGGCGTACGGGCCGTCACAGGTCTCGAAGTTGGAGTCCGGGATCTCGAGGGAGTCGGGCGAGGGAATGGACGTGCTCATCGGGATCCCCTGGTTGATGGCCGAGGCCAGCACGAAGACCTTGAACGTCGACCCGGCCTGGAAGCCGTTGGCGTCGCCGTACTCCTGGGGGACGACGTAGTTGAGGTAGGTCTCGCCCGCCTCCTTGTTGCCGCCCATCGGCCTCGACTGGGCCAGCGCCTTGACGTTGCCGGTGCGGGGCTCGACCATCGCGAGGCCGCCAATGGCCTGGTCGGTCTGGTAGACGTGCTCCCGGACGGCGTCGTCAGCGGCCTTCTGGTAGTTCAGGTCGATGGTCGTGCGGATGGTGAGGCCGCCCGACTTGAGCAGCCGCATGCGGGCCGCCACGGTCTTCCCAAGCGACTCGTCCTGCTCCAGGTAGTTGACGACGTAGTCACAGAAGAACGGCGCCTGCGACTGCACGCAGCCGTTGGGTGAGCGGGTGATGTCGAGGCCCGGGCCCTTCGCCTTCGTCTTCTCCGCCTTGTCGGCGGTGATGACGTTGAGCTGTGCCATCCGGTCGAGTACGACGTTGCGGCGCGTGATCGCCTTCTCGGGGTAGTTCGTGGGGTCGTAGAGCGTCGGGTTCTTCACGACGCCGGCCAGCAGAGCGGACTCGTCGAGCTTGAGGTTCTTGGCGTTCTTGCCGAAGTAGTGACGGGCGGCCGCCTGGATGCCGTAGGCGCCGTCACCGAAGTAGGCGATGTTGAGGTAGCGCTCGAGGATCCAGTCCTTGGAGTAGTTCTTCTCGAACGCGATGGCGTAGCGCAGCTCGCGGACCTTGCGGGCGTAGGTGTCCTCCTGCGCGGCCGCGGCGGCTTCCTTGTTGCGGCCAGCCTGGTCGATCAGGGTCATCTTGACCATCTGCTGGGTGATCGACGAGCCACCCTGGACCACGCCGTCGGACGCCTGGTTGGTCACCAGGGCGCGGATGGTGCCGCGGATGTCGAGGGCGCCGTGGCTGTAGAAGCGATAGTCCTCGATGGAGACGATCGACTGGACCATCTTGCGGGAGACCTGGTCGAGGCTGACGTTGACACGGTTCTCGTCGTACAGCGAGGCGATGAGGTTGCCGCTGGAGTCGAGGATGCTCGTCTTCTGGGCCAGCGGGGTGGCCTCGAGCTCCGCGGGCAGGTTGTCCATGCTCTTGGCGACGTCCCTGGACGCGACGCCCACGACCCCGGCGAACGGGATGACCAGACCGGCGACCAGCACACCCATCACCGCAGCGACAGCCGCCATGACACCCAGGTGAGCGAGCGCGGTGGGGCCGTGCGGCCGCTGCGAGGATCGATCAGACATGGTCCCCAGAGTACGGGAGGGGGGCGGCCAGACCCGTTTCCGGCACTATCAGGTCATCCCTCGCACCCGCGGCAGGACCACGCCGGAGTAGTCCAGATGGACTATGCGAATTGGGCCAACGGTGGCTGTTCGCGGGGGGGCTGTGGTCCATACCTTTTACCTCGTAGCACCGAGGTGGACATCATGGGGATGCCCGGCCGGTCGGAAGAAGCGGGTTTCTCACATGTGGGTTGAGGACTGGACGTCAAAGGCAGCGTGTAGGGAAGCGGCACCGGACGAGCTCTTCGTGCGGGGCGCCGAGCAGAACAAGGCCAAGCAGCTGTGCGCCGGTTGCCCGGTCCGCACCGAGTGCCTGGCGGAGGCCCTCGACAACCAGATCGAATGGGGCGTGTGGGGTGGCATGACCGAGCGTGAGCGCCGGGCCCTCCTGCGTCGTCGCCCGGCCGCCTCGTGGCGTGCCGTACTCGAAGCCGCCCGCGAGCAGCAGACGGTCATCGTCACCGTCTGACAGATCGTCCCCGGGTCAGTCCTCGGGGTGGCAGGCGAGCAGCCGGCCCACCTCGCGCAGGCCGTCGAGATCGTGTACGTCGCCGGCCAGTGCCGGGACCACCACGGTCGGCACCCTCGGGTGCGCCGAGGCAAACCGGTCGCGCAGCAACCTCTCCCTGCCCACCATCGTGGCCCGGTCGGCGTGTACGCGCAGCAGCCCGCCCGTCACCGAGGCCGGGTCGCTGCGCATCAGCCGGTCGGCCGCTGCGGTCGCCTCCTCGGCGGACAGGTCGGCACCGGACGTCGTACTCGCTCGGTTGACGACGAGCCCGGCGAGCGGCATGTCGTCGTCGCGGAGCCGTTCGACGAAGTACGCCGCCTCGCGCAGCGCGTCGGGCTCCGGTGAGGCAACCACCAGGAACGCCGTACCGTCGGCCTGCAGCAGCTCGAACGTCTTCTGGGCGCGCTGGCGGAAGCCGCCGAAGAGCGTGTCGAACGCCGCCACGAACGTCTGCATGTCCTTGAGCACCTGCGCGCCGAGCACCTTGGTGAGCGTGCCTGTGACGATCCCCAGGCCGGCCGTCATCAGCCGGGCCGGGCCGCGTGCCGGTGCCAGCATCAGCCGGATGAACCGGCCGTCGAGGAAGCTGGACAACCGCTCTGGCGCGTCGAGGAAGTCGAGCGCCGACCGCGACGGCGGGGTGTCGACGACGATCAGGTCGTAGCCGTCGGGCTTGCCGGCCCGCTTCTGTGCCTGCCGGTGGATCTGGCCGAGCTTCTCCATCGCCATGTACTCCTGCGTGCCCGCGAACGAGCTCGACAGGGCGATGTAGAACGGGTTCTCGAGGATCTGCTTCGCCTTCTCCGGACTGGCCTGGGTCGTCACCACGTCGTCGAAGGTGCGCTTCATGTCGAGCATCATGGCGTCGAGCGAGCCCTTGGCCTTCTTCAGCGGCACCGGCCGAGGGGTGTTGTCGAGCTGCTCGATGCCCATCGACTGGGCGAGGCGGCGGGCCGGGTCGATGGTGAGTACGACGACCTTGCGGCCGCGCATCGCGGCCCGCACGGCCAGGGCGGCAGACGTGGTGGTCTTGCCGACCCCGCCGGAGCCGCAGCAGACGATGATCCCGGTGCGGGGGTCGTCGATGTGGGCGTCGACGTCGAGCTGGAGCCGGGCGCTCATCGGGCCATGCCCTGCTCGCACAGCGCGGCGGCGAGCTCGTGGAGGCCGCCGGGGTCGACGCCTCCGGAGAGGCGCGGCAGCTCGTAGGTCGGTAGGCCGAGCCCGTCGACCACGATGCGCTGCTCGTCCTCGAGGGTACGGCGCTCGGCGTGGTCGCGGCCCTCGCCGATGAGCGTCTCGACCAGCTCGTGGGTGACGTCGACCTTGGCGCGCTGGAGGTCGGCCGTGATGGCCACGGGGTCGAAGTCGCCGGCACGGGCCGAGGCAAGCTGCTCGGGCGCCAGGTCGCGGGGCCGGACCTGGTTGATCACGATCGCGCCGACGGGCAGTCCGGCCCCGTGCAGCTCGGTGATGGCGTCGGCGGTCTCCTGCACGGGCATCTCCTCGAGCACGGTGACCACGTGGACAGCAGTGCGCGGTGAGCGGAAGAGGGTCATGACGTTGTCAGCCTGCGACTTGATCGGCCCCATCTTGGCCAGGCCCGCGAGCTCGGCGTTGACGCCGAGGAACTGGGTGATCCGGCCGGTCGGCGGGGCGTCGAGCACGACGGCGTCGTACGTGATGGCCGCCTTGTTGCGGGCGTTGCGCTGGGCGGCCTCGTAGACCTTGCCGGTGAGCAGCACGTCGCGGACGCCCGGCGCGATGGTGGTGGCGAACTCGACGACGCCGAACCGGTCGAGCGCCTTCCCGGCGCGGCCGAGCTTGTAGTACATCGAGAGGTACTCCAGCAGCGCCGACTCCGGGTCGATGTGCAGAGCGTGTACGGCGCCCGCCGACCCGTCGTCGTCGGCGAGCCCGCG
The DNA here is from genome assembly GCF_023208195.1 of Nocardioides sp. InS609-2. Classification (NCBI taxonomy): domain Bacteria; kingdom Bacillati; phylum Actinomycetota; class Actinomycetes; order Propionibacteriales; family Nocardioidaceae; genus Nocardioides; species Nocardioides sp. InS609-2. The sequence continues at coordinate 2,961,728 of NZ_CP060034.1, forward strand.
CGCGATGCGGCGCTCCTCGTAGGGCAGCGGGTCGACGTCGAACATCCTGGCGATGCCCTGGCGACCCTCGACCTCGCAGAGCAGCACGTTCTTTCCGGCCCCGGCGAGAGCCAGCGCGAGCGCGGCCGCCACCGTGGACTTCCCAGTGCCGCCCTTGCCGGTGACGATGTGCAGCCGGACGCGGGACCAGTCGGCTGACACCACGGCTGGGCCGGTCGCGGGGGGCATGGGGGGAGCCTAGGTGGTGTATTGATACCCGGCTGGCCGGGTATCACGTCGCCTTGGTGTCGTTGCAACGCACTCACTGCAAGGGAAACGACGCCACAGCTCGCCCGGTTGTGGTTTCGCGCCACTTCCACCATCGAGATGTGGCGCGACCGGCCATGACGAGCGCCACATCGTGCTGGCTAGGATCGCTGGCGTCCCCGGCATCGAGGCAGAAGGTAGGGAGCAGACGATGGACAAGGTCGTCGCGAGCGCGGCGGAGGCAGTGGCTGACATTCCCGACGGGGCCACCATCTCCGTCGGCGGGTTCGGACTCTGTGGCATTCCGACCGTGTTGATCGATGCGGTCCTCGAGGCCGGCACCACCGACCTCCAGGCCGTCTCCAACAACTGTGGCGTCGACGAGTGGGGGCTCGGCCGGCTGCTGTTCCAGAAGCGACTGCGGCGGATGATCTCGTCGTACGTCGGTGAGAACAAGGAGTTCGCGCGCCAGTACCTCTCCGGCGAGCTCGAGGTCGAGCTCACCCCGCAGGGCACGCTGGCCGAGCGGATGCGCGCGGGTGGCTCCGGCATCCCGGCGTTCTTCACCGCCACCGGTGTCGGCACCCAGGTCGCCGAGGGCGGCCTGCCCTGGAGGTACGACGACTCCGGCAATGTCACCGTCGCCTCGCCGCCCAAGGAGGTGCGCACCTTCACGACCCCGGAGGGGGAGAAGGAGTTCGTACTGGAGGAGGCGATCGTGGCCGACTACGGGCTGGTGCGCGCCTGGAAGGGCGACCGGCACGGCAACTTGGTCTACCGCGACTCCGCCCGCAACTTCAACCCGCTGGCCGCGATGTGCGGGCGGGTGACGATCGCCGAGGTCGAGCACCTCGTCGAGCCCGGTGAGCTCAACCCGAACGATGTGCACACCCCCGGTGTCTTCGTGCAGCGGGTGGTCGCGCTGACCCCCGAGCAGGTGGCCGCCAAGCAGATCGAGAAGCGCACCGTCCAGCCGGCCGCCGAGGCCGTGCAGGAACAGAACCCGGGAGGCTGACATGGGTTGGACACGTGAAGAGATGGCCGCACGGGCAGCGTCGGAGCTGAAGGACGGCTCCTACGTCAACCTCGGCATCGGGCTGCCGACGATGGTGCCCAACTACGTCGCCGACGACGTCGAGCTGGTGCTCCAGTCGGAGAACGGCATCCTCGGTGTCGGCGCCTACCCGGTGGCCGGCGAGGAGGACCCCGACCTCATCAACGCCGGCAAGGAGACCGTGACGGTGCGCAAGGGTGCGTCGTTCTTCGACTCCGCCACGTCGTTCGGGATGATCCGCGGCGGCAAGATCGACGCCGCGATCCTCGGTGCGATGCAGGTCTCCCGCAACGGCGACATCGCCAACTGGATGATCCCCGGCAAGATGGTCAAGGGCATGGGCGGCGCGATGGACCTCGTGCACGGTGCCAAGCGCGTCATCGTGCTGATGGAGCACACCGCCAAGGACGGCTCGCTGAAGATCCTCGACGAGTGCGACCTGCCCTACACCGGCAAGCGCGTGGTGCAGCGGATCATCACCGACCTCTGCGTCATCGACGTCGTCGACCCGGCCACCGGCGAGGTCGCGGTCTCCGGCACGCACGGCGACCGGGTCCTCAAGCTCGTCGAGCTCGCACCCGGCGTCACCGAGGACGAAGTGAGGGAGAAGACCCAGCCCGAGCTGATCTCGTGAAGCTGCGTGACGGGTCGATCGTCGGCTCCGACCCCAAGCGTCGTTATGGATGCTGAAGCTGGCGCGTACGGCGCACGCGGCGACCAGAACACCGCGTTACAAGCGGGACGCGGACTGGCAGGCTGAGCGCGTGACTACTCGCGAGCAGCCCTGGTCCGACGAAGGTGCAGAGCCCGGACGGGTCGTGGTGCTCAGCCGCAACCCGATCGCCGACGCGATCGAGGTCATCGCCGCGGCGGTGGGCCGCGAGGTCGTCGTGGTGGCCGAGGACGACGAGGGACGCGGTGTCGGGCAGCTCACCCAGCTGAGTCTGCGCGAAGGCGACGCGGTGGTGCTCTGCGACCACGACGCGCCCGACGCGCCCCAGGCGATGCGCGACGCGCTGACCTCGCCCGCGTCGTACGTCGCGATGTTGGCCAGCCGACGGCGGTCCGAGGGGCTCATGCAGCAGCTCACGGACGAAGGCGTGGCCGGTCTCGACAAGTTGCACGTGCCGGCCGGCCTCAACACCGGAGGCAAGTCACCCGGCGAGATCGCCCTGTCGGTGGTGGCCGAGATCGTCGCCGAGTCGAACGGCCGCGACGGCGGGTCGATGCGTCGATGACCGCCTCGCCGATCGTCCTGGTGCCCGGCTACTGGCTCGGCGCCTGGGCATGGGACGACGTCGTGGCGACGCTTCGTGCCGACGGCCACGACGTCACGGCGCTCACGCTGCCCGGGCTCGACGCGGTGGACACAGACCGTTCCGCGATCACGTTCGCCGACCATGTCGATGCCATCTGCGCTGTCGTGGAAGCAGCCGGGACTCCCGTCGTACTCGCCGTCCACAGCGGGGCAGGGGCCGTGGGCTACGCCGCCACCGACCGCGGGCCCGAGCAGATAGCCGCAATGGTCTACGTCGACACCGGACCTGCGACAGATCCCCTCGACGTCCGCTTGACCGTCGACGAGCTGCTCATGCCGCCGCTGGAGGTGCTCGGCCCAGACGAGAGCCTCGCGGGCCTCACCGACGAGCAGCTGGCGACGTTCGTCGAGCGAGCCGTGCCGGAGCCGGGCGGAGTGGTGCGGGGGAGCGCAGAGCTGGTCGACGACCGGCGGCTCGACGTGCCCACCACCGTCATCTGTACGACCATCCCGGCGGATCACCTCCAGGAGGGCATCGCCAACCGCGAGCTCTGGGTGGGCGGGCTGGCGGAGATCCGCGACGTCACCTGCGTGGACCTGCCGACGAGCCACTGGCCAATGTGGTCCCGCCCCGACGACCTCGCTGCCGTCCTCTCCGGGATCGCCCGGTCGCAGGTCAGCTGACCGGAGTACGACGCGACGCCAGGTGCGCCACGAGGGCCCAGGCAACCGAGATGGTGAACACCGCGGCGAACGGGTCGCCGAGCACTCCGGACAGGTCGGTGCGGCTCACCGCGGCGTACGTCACGCCACACAGCGCCAGGGCCAGTGCGGCGCCCAGCGAGTCGGCGATCGAGAGCGCGGAGCTGTTGAAGCCGCGGTCGCGTTCGGTGGAGTGGCGCAGCATCGCGACGCTCGTTCGCGGGAACGCCGTACCCATGCCGACGGCCGCGAGGGCGTAGCCGAGCATCAGCACGACCGGGTGAAGGAGGGCGCCGGTGGCGAGCAGTGAGAGCGCCGCGCCAGCCATGAGCAGGGCGGTGCCGACGAGCATCGCGCGCTCGTCGGTGAGTCGGGCGCCCAGCCGCGCCTGCACCTGGCTGGCGCTCGCCCAGCAGATGCCGGCTGCCGCGAGCGCGAGGCCGGCGCGGCCGGTCGAGAGGCCCCAGTGGTCCTGCAGCACGAACGGCAGGTAAGCCTCGGCGCAGAAGAACGACGCACCCAGCGCGCCGCGGGTCAGCACCACGCTCGGCAGGCCACGCGCCGCACTCAGGGTGCGCGGCGGCACGAGGTGTCGTACGGACACGAGCACGACTGCGCCGGCGGCGGCCGCGAAGAGCAGGCCGAGCCCGGGGCGGGAGCCGAGCAGGTCGAGGGAGAGTACGGCGACCGCCGCGACCGCCGCCCACCCGAGCTGGCCGACGGGCACCCGTGCGCCGGTGGGCTCGGGACGGCCGCGCAGGCCGAGCAACGACGGAACGACGAAGGTGGTGGCGACGGCGACCAGCCCGACGACGCTGAGGAACACCCACTCCCAGCCCCACTGAGCGGCGATGAACGCGGCGATCGAGGGCCCGAAGAGCGACGGCAGCACCCAGGCGGCGGCGAAGCCGGCGAAGATCGAGGGCTGCAGCCGGGCCGGGTAGACCTGTCCGACGACGACGTACAGGCCGACGGTAAGGGCGCCTGCGCCGAGCCCCTGGACGAGGCGACCGACGACCAGGATCTCCATCGTGGGCGCGAGCCCGCAGACCAGCAGTCCGAACGCGAAGAGCACGACCGAGGCATAGAGCGGCGGCACCGGCCCGCGGCGGTCGCTCCAGATGCCGCACACGACCATGCCGACGATGCCGGTGGCGAGCGGCGCAGCGAAGCTGATCGCGTAGAGGTGTACGCCGTCGAGCTCGCGCGCCACCTGCGGCATCACCGTGGTGACGGCGAGTGCCTCGAAGGCCGCGAAGAAGACGAGCGCGACCATGCCGACCGTGGTCAGGGCGTAGCTGCGGCTGATGACGGTGTCATCGGGATCGGTGGTCGGTGCAGCCAAGGTCACCGTCCGGACCCTAGGACCTCAAGTGGGCTCGAGGGCAACTCAGTGCCGTTCCTCGAGCCCGACGGCGTCTCGCAGCCTGCGCACCGACGCCTGCAGCTCGGGGGAGCCGTCGGCGTGGTGCTCCATCAGGTCGGAGAGCGCCTCGGCCAGCACGTTGAGCTTCTCCTGCGCTGTCTCCTCGCTGCGGCGAGCGGCGTTCTCGAGGAGCACCAGCAACAGCAGCGACAGGATCGCCGACCCGGTGTGCAGCGCCAGCTCCCACTTGGTGATGGTCGTCCAAAGCGGGTAGCTCACCGCCCACAGCACGATGGCGAGCACGATGATGCCGAAGAACGGCGCCCGGCTCACCCGCTGGTTGACCGCCTCCACGAACTTCTCGAAGGGGTTGCGCCCGGTTTCTTGCCCGCGGTCATCCGCGGCGTTGCTTCGTCCGTCCATGAGCGCAGGGTACGGCGCCACTCGGGCCATGTAACGCGCCGTTACTCACACTTCCGCGCCCATCGGTGGGCCCATCAGTGTGAGTAACGGCGCGCTACATGGGGCCGCGCAGCTCAGTCGGTGGCGAGGCCGGCCGCGGGAGCGGTGCGCGCCGCCCGCCGAGCCGGGAGTACGCCGGCCAGCAGGCCCGCCGCCCCCGCGACCAGGACCACCACCGCCAGCTGCAGCCAGGGCAGCACGAACGGGGCGTCGGCGATCACCGGCTCCACCATCGCGCGTACGGCGACCCAGGCGAACACCGTACCGATGACCCCGCCCAGCACCGTCGCCACCACCGAGAGGAGCACCGACTCGACGGCCAGGGTGGCGCGCAGCTGGCGCCGGGTGAGGCCGAGGGCGCACAGCAGGGAGTTCTCGCGGCCACGTTCGATCACCGACAGGCCGAGAGTGTTGGCGATGCCGATCAGCGCGATCACCACGGCGACGGCGAGGAGCCCGACGACCGTGCCGGTCAGCACGTCGAGCTGGAGGTCGACCCAGCTGCGGTCGGCCAGCCCGTTGACGAGCTCGGCACCCACCGGGGCACCGAGTGCGTCGAGATCGCCGCCGAAGTCGTCGGCGTCCGCCCCGTCGGTCGCACGGACCCAGATCGCGGTGAGCGCTGCGTCCGGAGCCAGCCGGGCCAGGGTGTCCGGAGCCACGATCGCCGCCTGGCCCCAGCCCTCTCCGCCGACGATGGTCAGCTCGGCGGTCTGCTCGCCGACCCGCACGGTCACGGTGTCGCCTTCGTACTGCTCCGGCCCGCGCACGTCCCACGGCAGGTAGATCTCGCCGGGTCCCGCCGGCGCGAGCGGCGCATCGCCGCGCGTCACCGCGTTGCTGTCGGGCGCTCCCAGCAGGGCCACGGCACCGGCGCCGACGACACGAGCCGCCGTGCCCTGCACCGGGATCGCCGTCTTCACCGACTCCAGACCTTCGACCTGGGTGAGCACCGACCCGGGGATGGCCTTGCCGGTCGAGGTCAGGGCTGCGTCGAGAGGGTGCTGGGTGTCCATCTCCGCGCCGAGCGCGCTGCGCGAGCTGGCCATGCCGATGAGTACGGCGGTCGTCAGGGTGACGCCGATCAGCAGCGACGCGGTGGTGGCCGCCGTACGCCGCGGGTTGCGCACCGCGTTGCTGGTGGCCAACCGGCCGGGCATGCCGGCAACCCGGCCGGTGAGCGGGCCGACCGCGCGGATCAGCCCGGGCACGATGACCGGTCCGAGCATCAGCAGCCCGACGAACGTCGCCGAGCCACCGGCGACCATGACCACCGGTGACTGCATCGCCACCGCCATCGCCAGGAGTGCCACACCGACGGCGCCGACCAGCACCCCGGCGGCGATCCGCCACCTGCCGGCGTTCGTGCGTACGTCGATGCCGGAGTCGGGCCGCAGCGCGACGAGCGGATCGACGCGTACGGCGCGACGCGTGGGCAGCCAGGCCGCGACCGTGGTCACGAGCAGGCCGACGGCGGCGGCGCCGACGTACCAGTGCAGGCCGATGTCGACGCTGCCCATCGCGGCGGAGGAGAACTTGCTGCGCGCGACGGCGACGAGGCCGTAGCCCAGGCCGGCGCCTGCGGCGATGCCGACCGCGGAGGAGACGACGCCGAGCACCAGCGCCTCGGCGCGGATCGAGCGGAGCACCTGGCGGCGGGTGGCGCCGACGCAGCGGAGGAGGGCGAAGTCCCGCTGCCGCTGGGCGAAGAGGATGGAGAAGGTGTTGGCGATGACCAGCACCGAGACGAACAGCGCGATCGCGGCGAAGAGCAGCAGCAGGGTGGCCAGCACGTTGACGCCCTGGTTGGCCTCGATCTGGCGTTCCTCGACGAAGTCGTCGACCGACAGCACCGACACGTCCCTGGTGATGCCCTCGATCTGGCGGGTCTGTTCGGCGACGGAGCCGGACGACGCCCACGCGATGCTGTCGACGTAGATCGTCTCGGCCCACGGCTGGAGGTCGGTCCAGGTGAGATAGATCGACGCGGCGCTGGTGATCGACGGGGAGTCGACCAGGCCGACGACGTCGACCTCGATCTTGTCGTTGTCACTGCCGATGGTCAGCCGGTCGCCGACCTTCACGTCGCCCTTCTTGGCGTCGTTCACGTCGACGACGGCCTCGCCCGGCCCGGTGGCGAAGCGACCGGAGTCGAGTTCCTGCCAGCGCAGGGCGGGCGTCGTACTCAGCTCGCCGACGTCGGTCTCGTCGACGATGCGTACGCCGTCGCGCGCGACGGACTGACGGGTCCAGCCGATGACGGCCGCGTCGGCACCCGTGTCGGCAGCACCGTCGCGGATCTCGACGGCCGCTTCGGAGGAGAGATTGGTGACGACGACATCGGCGCCGGCGTACGGCGCCTTGATGCCGGCGAGCATGCCCGAGCGCGCCGACGAGGTCAGCGCGGCAGTGGTGATGATGAAGGCGACGCCGATGGCCACGGCGAGAGCGGCGGCGACGTACCTGCGGGTGTGGGTGCGCAGAGAGGCGAGCAGCACGACCTTCATCGGGCCGCGCCTTCGCCACGGAGGGCCGCGACGAGCCGGTCGGTGCCGGGCTCGATGAGGTGGGCGCGCACGACGCCGTCGGCGAGCACGACTACGTCATCGGCGTACGCCGCGGCGTCGAGCTCGTGGGTCACCATGACGACGGTCTGACCGAGCTCGCGCACCGAGCGCCGCAGGAAGCCGAGCACCTCGCCCGACGACTCGCTGTCGAGGTTGCCGGTCGGTTCGTCGGCGAAGACGATGTCCGGCTGGGAGACGACCGCGCGGGCCATCGCGACCCTCTGCTGCTGGCCCCCGGAGAGCTCGTGCGGGCGGTGGCCGAGCCGGTCCCGGATGCCCATGGTGTCGACGACGAGGTCGAAGCGGGCGGTGTCGACGGGACGGCCGGCGAGGTCGAGCGGGAGCACGATGTTCTGGCGCGCGTCGAGCATCGGCAGCAGGTTGAACGACTGGAACACGAACCCGATGTGGTCGCGACGGAAGATCGTGAGTGCGGTGTCGTCGAGCGTCTGGAGCTCGACGCCGCCGACCGAGACCTGCCCCTCGGTGGGGGTGTCGAGGCCGGCCAGGCAGTGCATCAGGGTCGACTTGCCGGAGCCGGAGGCGCCCATGATGGCGGTGAAACGGCCGCTGGGCAGGTCGAGATCGACGCCGCGGAGGGCGTGCACGGTCGCGTCGCCGCGGCCGTAGGTGCGGCTCAGGGCGCGGGCGCTGGCGGCGGTCTTGGTGGTGGTCGCGAGAGTCGTCTGGGTCATGCCGACGACGCTATTTCCCGGCGCGTCCCCGGTCGTCAGGCCGCGGGTGGATCTCGGCGTCCACCCACGGGATGAGTCGTCCGCCCCACACCGGGCCAGGACCCGGTCTCAGGCGGACGACCCGGTCAAACCAGGCCGGCCTCGTGCGCGAGCACGACGAGCTGCACGCGGTCGCGACAACCGGTCTTGGCCAGCAGCCGGCTGACGTGCGTCTTCACCGTCGCCTCGGCGACCACCAGGCTGGCGACGATCTCGCCGTTGGAGAGGCCACGACCGACGAGCACGAGCACCTCGCGCTCCCGGTCGGTGAGGCGGTCGAGGCGAGCGTCGTCGGGCCGCGTCGTACGCGCATCGGGCATCGCCGAGAAGTGTTCGAGCAGCCGTCGGGTGGTGCTTGGCGCGACCACGGAGTCGCCTGCGTGGACCGTGCGGATCGCGCCGAGCAGGTCTTCGGGAGCCGCGTCCTTGAGCAGGAACGCCGCGGCGCCGGCGCGGATCGCGGCGAAGGCGTACTCGTCGAGGTCGAACGTCGTCAGCACGATCACCCGCGGCCCCTGCGGCCGCGCTGCGACCAGCCGCGTGGCCTCGACGCCGTCGAGGCGGGGCATCCGGACATCCATGAGTACGACGTCGGCCGGCGTGGTCGCGAGCAGGTCGACCGCCTCCTGGCCATCGCCGGCCTGGCCCACCACCGTCAGGTCGGCCTGCGACTCGATGAGCATGTGGAAGCCCGCGCGCACCATCTGCTGGTCGTCGACGAGGAAGACGCGAATCACTGGTGCTGGATCGTTCGCTCCGCTCACAGTGGAATCCTCGCGTCCACCCGGAAGCCGCCTCCGGGTCGGGGCCCTGTCGTGATCGTGCCGCCGTGCACCGCCACCCGCTCGCGCATGCCGAGCAGGCCGAGCCCGGAGCCGTCGTTGTCCGCCGCTGCTCCACGACCGTCGTCGTCCACCTGCACGCTCACTTCCGTGTCGGTGACCTGCACGCGGACCAGCGCCTGCACGTCGGGCCCCGCGTGCTTGCGCACGTTGCTCAGCGCCTCCTGCACGACGCGGTACGTCGTCAGCGCGACGCCGACCGGCACCTCGGTCTCGAGCCCGTGCAGCTCGGCCCGGACGCACTCACCTGCCTGCTCGATGAGGATCGGGAGGTCGGTCAGCCTCGGTGCCGGCGCTGTGCCGGTGTCGTCGGCGCGCAGCAGGCCGAGCATCCGGCGCATCTCGGTGAGCGACTCGCGGCCGATGCTCGCGATGGTGCCGAGAACCTCCGTGGCAAGCGAGGGGTCCTGAGCCGCGGCGTACCTCGCGCCGTCGGCCTGCACCACGATCACGGACAGTCCGTGCGCGACGACGTCGTGCATCTCGCGGGCGATGCGGGCGCGTTCGTCGGAGGCGGCCAGGGCGACCTGCTGCTCGGCCTCGAAGCGGATGCGTTCGGCACGCTCGACGAGGGTGTCGACGTACGCCGCGCGGGTGCGGCCGAGGGTGCCGAGCGCCCATGCCGTCACGACGAACGCCGAGCAGGTGAGGAAGTAGGGAAGGAGCCGCTGGACGGTGACCTCGGGCGCGAAGAAGCCCACAAGCCAGTCGACGGAGGCCACGGCGCCGGCCACGACGCCGGTCGCCATCGCCGCCAGCGCCGGGCCGGCCGTCGAGAACCGGGCGACGGAGTAGACCGCGACCGGGAAGGCGACCTGGCCCCAGATCGGCGTGCCCAGCAGCGGCACCTGCACTGCGTGCGCCACGGCGACGGCCACGAATACCGCGACCGGGTGGGTGCGGCGCCAGTAGAGCGGGAGGACCTGGACGACCGACAGCACGATCCACCGCGGGTCGACGCCGGCGACGGGCATGGCCAGGGAAGGCAGGAGCAGCACGGTGGCCAGGACGCGGTCGAACCACTGGCGGCCAGCCGCTTCCAGCTGCCACGGGCGGCGCCCCACCCCTGTCTCGTCCACGGTGGCCACCGTAGACGGACGAGAAGGCGGGTGCGTCAGTCCACGGGATGACCCTAGGGTCTGGCCATGGCTGCCGAACTCGAGGAACTGCTCGTCGCCGACCCTGCGCAATGGCGGGCCTGGCTCGAGGAGCACCACGCGAACTCGCCCGGGGTCTGGCTGATCCTGACCAAGAAGGGCGGCACGAAGACCACGATGACGTGGCAGAGCGCGCTCGACGAGGCGTTGTGCTTCGGGTGGATCGACGGGCAGGCCCGGCGGCGCGACGACGAGACGTCGTACCAGCGGATGACGCCGCGCGGCCCACGCAGCACGTGGTCGGCACGCAACGTGGGGCACATCGAACGGCTCGAGGGCGAGGGCAGGATGACGCCCGCGGGGCGCGCAGCGGTCGACGCAGCCAAGGCCGACGGGCGCTGGGACCGGGCCTACGCGCCGCCCTCGGAGGCCGTCGTACCAGATGACCTAGCTGCTGCGATCGCGGCTGATCCTGCTGCGCAGGCGATGTTCGAGGTGCTCACGAAGACCAACCGCTACGCGCTCATCCACCGGCTCGTACAGGTGAAGAAGGCCGAGACGCGCGAGCGGAAGATCCGCGAGTTCGTGGCCATGCTGGCGCGGCAGGAGACCGTCTACCCGCAGAAGGCGAAGCCCGACTAGGGTCGGTCGCATGACCAAGTGGGAGTACCTGACGGCGCCGATCCTCACGCACGCCGCGAAGCAGATCCTGGACAACTTCGGGTCCGAGGGGTGGGAGCTCGTGCAGATCGCGCCGGGCATGAACCCCGAGAACAACGTGGGTTACTTCAAGCGACCGGTGGAGGGCTGATGTCGCACCCCGAGGAGAACCTGGCCGAGCTCGGCCTGTCCGTGCCCGAGGTCGCCAGGCCGGTCGCGGTCTACGTGCCGGCCGTGCAGTCGGGCAACCACGTCTTCACCTCCGGCCAGCTGCCGATGCGGTCGGGCGAGCTGATGTACACCGGCAAGGTCGGTGGCGAGGTCTCGCCGGAGGAGGCCGTCGAGTGTGCGCAGCAGTGCGCCCTCAACGCGATCGCCGCGGTCAAGGCCGTGATCGGTGACCTGGCGCAGGTCAAGCGAGTGGTCAAGGTCGTCTGCTTCGTCGCCTCGACCCCCGACTTCACCGGCCAGCCGGGCGTCGCCAACGGCGTCTCCGAGCTGCTCGGCAAGGTCTTCGGCGACGCCGGGATCCACGCCCGCTCCGCCGTCGGCGTCTCGGTGCTGCCCCTGGACGCGCCGGTCGAGGTCGAGATCCTCGTCGAGGTCTGAGCCGGTGAAGCGACTCCCGCTGCCGGCCCACCTCGTCGAGCAGGCGCAGGCGTACGCCGACGGGTCGTCGGAGCCGGCAGAGCCGCGCAACGCCGCGACCGTCGTACTCCTCGGTCCTTCCTCTGACGGGCCGAACGTCTACCTGTTGCGCCGGCAGACGACGATGGCGTTCGCCGGCGGCATGTGCGTCTTCCCTGGGGGTGGCGTCGACGAGCGCGACGACGACCCGGCGGTGGCGTGGGCCGGTCCCTCGCCTGACGAATGGGCGTCCCGGCTCGGGGTCGACGGGGACCTCGCCCGGGCGCTGGTGTGTGCGGCGGTGCGCGAGACGTTCGAGGAGTCCGGCGTGCTGCTCGCCGGACCCGATGCCACCTCGGTGGTCTCCGACACGACCACCGAGGACTGGGAGGCTGACCGCGCGGCGCTCGAGTCGCGCGAGCTGGCCTTCGCCGACTTCCTCGTACGCCGCAGGCTGGTGCTGCGCACCGACCTGCTGGGCGCGTGGTCGGGCTGGCTGACGCCGGTGTTCGAGCCGCGCCGCTACCGCACCTGGTTCTTCGTGGCCGTGCTGCCCGAGGGCCAGCGCACCCGCGACGTGTCGACGGAGTCGTCGGCCGTGGCGTGGATGCCGGCCCGTTCGGCGGTCGCGGCGGTCGACGACGGCGAGATCTTCATGATGCCGCCGACGTGGCTGACCTGCCTGGAGATCGGTGGGTACGACTCGCCCGACGCCGTGCTCGCGGCGTCCGAGGGACGCGAGGTCGAGATCTTCATGCCGGAGGTCATCAGCGACGGAGAAGGGCACATCCTCTCGACCCCCGAGCGCTACACGGCGCTGATCGCCGACCGATGAGCTGGTCTGGCGGCTCCTTCGGGGAGCGCGCTGAGTGCGTGCTGGCTCCCAACGCCAACATGATGACCCTCGACGGCACCAACACCTGGGTGCTGCGCGAGCCAGACGCGCGCCGCTCGATCGTGGTCGACCCCGGGCCGTCGATCCTGTCCCATCTCGACTCGGTCGCGTCCGTCGCCGGCGAGGTGGCGGTCGTGCTGCTGACCCATCACCACCTTGACCACTCCGAGGCCGCCCGCTCGTTCGCCGAGCGGGTCGGCTGTGGCGTGCGGGCGCTCGATCCCGCTCAACGACTGGGCTCCGAGGGGCTCTTCGACGGTGATGTGGTGTCCGTCGACGGCCTCGAGGTGCATGTGGTGGCCACTCCCGGGCACACCGCCGACTCGTTGTCGTTCCTGCTGCCTGCCGAGGGCGCCGTACTCACCGGCGACACGGTGCTCGGCCGCGGCACCACCGTGGTCGCGCACCCCGACGGGCAGCTCGGCGCCTACCTCGACTCCCTCGACCGGTTGCACGCGCTGGCCGCGGCGCACGACGTCGGCACCATCTGGCCCGGCCACGGCCCGGTGATCGACGACGCCCTGGGCGCGCTCGACTTCTACATCGCCCACCGGCGCGACCGGCTGGCGCAGGTGGAGTCGGCGCTGGCCTCCCTCTCGCCTTCCGAGGCTGATCCCGCCCGGCAGATCGTGGAGATCGTGTACGCCGACGTCGACGAGGTGCTCTGGGGAGCCGCCGAGCTCTCGGTGCGCGCGCAGCTGGCTTATCTCTCCGCCCGTTGAGTTGCGCCGCCGTACCTGTTGAGTTGCGGCTCTGTGCTCGTTGAGATGCGCTGAACGAGCCGCAAGTCGTCCACAGCCCGAGCCCTGGCGTGCCTCTCCACAGGGCGCAGGGTTCTCGGAGCGCGCGGAGCTTCAATCGCCGCAGGATCCCCCGCATGACGCCTCGGCTTCCCACTGGACCGTTCACGACCTCGATGGCGGCCTCCTGGGGCATCTCCCGGAAGTCGCTCGGCGTTGCCGTCGACGAGCGTCGCCTGGTCCGGATCATGTCCGGGCTCTACGTCAGGGCCGACGCGCCTCTCACCCCGTTGCTCCGGGCGCGGGCCGCCGGGTTGGTCATCAGCGGGCACGCGGTCGTGTGTGACCGCACCGCCGCATGGATCTGGGGTGTCGACTGCCTGGCGTACGCCGAGCTGGAGGGCACGCCGCCACTGGAGACCTACGTCCTGCGGGGGCATCGCGCGACCGAGCGGCCGCAAGTTCGCGGGGGAACGCGTGACCTGCGCGGCGACGACTGGGTGCTCGTGGACGGAGTGCGAGTGACCACACCGCTGCGAACGGCGATGGACCTTGGCTGCGCGCTGAGACGCCCAGAGGCCTTCGCAGCGATGGAGGCGCTGATGAGGGGTCACGGGTTCACCCCTGTCGGCATGCGTCAGGTCCTCCCGCGGTACTTCCGCCGGCGTGGCGTGGTCCAGCTGCGGCAGCTGGTCCCACTGGTCACCGGCGTCGCGGAGTCGCAGAGGGAGTCCTGGATGCGGCTGGCGATCATTGACCACGGGCTACCTCAACCGGTCGCTCAGCACTGGGTCACCGAGAACGGCTGCCCGGTCTTCAGACTCGACCTCGCCTACCCGCGTGCCAGAGTCGCCATCGAGTACGACGGCGAGGCGTGGCACTCGAGCGATCGAGACCGCGACCGCGACCTGCGCCGACGGGCGTGGCTCGAGGAGCGCGGCTGGACGGTCGTCGTACTCACGAAACGGTCGTTCTCCGACGATGCGGACCCGTGGCTCAGGGACCTTGCGACGCTTCTGCGGCAGCGCAAGATCGCCTGAGGCGCAACTGAACGGACACGCAGGCGCGACTCAACGAGGTCAGCGGGCGCGGCGACCCAGGCGCTCGACGTCCATGATCACGACCGAGCGGGGCTCCAGGCGCAGCCAGCCACGGGAGGCGAAGTCGGCGAGCGCCTTGTTGACCGTCTCGCGGGAGGCGCCGACCAGCTGGGCGAGCTCCTCCTGGGTGAGGTCGTGGTGCACGTGCACACCGTCGTCTGCGGTGCGGCCGAAGCGGTCGGCGAGGTCGAGGAGCTGCTTGGCGACGCGTCCGGGGACGTCGGAGAAGACCAGGTCGGCGACGACGTCGTTCGACTTGCGCAGCCGGCCGGCGAGCTGGGCGAGCAGCCCACGGGCGACCATCGGGCGGCCGTCGAGCCAGCGCAGCAGGTCGGCGTGGGACAGCGAGACGAACGTCGTGTCGGTGACCGCGGTGACGGTGGCCGAGCGCGGGCCGGGGTCGAAGAGGGAGAGCTCGCCGAACATCTGGCCGGGGCCCATGATCGCCAGCAGGTTCTCCCGACCGTCGGAGGAGGAGCGGCCGAGCTTCACCTTGCCGTCGGTGACGATGTAGAGCTTGTCGCCGGAGTCGCCCTCGTGGAACAGCACCTCGCCACGGCGCAGCGACGTCTCGACCATCGAGCTGCGCAGCGCGTTGGCCGCCTCGTCGTCGAGCGCACTGAACAGCGGCGCCTGACGCAGTACGTCGTTGTCCACGAATCCTCCAGTAGTTGACGCGCCCGAGGCCCGGGCGTCCGATCGCATCCTATCCAGTGGGCTGGGTCACAGTGCCACCTGCGCCCTCGGGGCGTGCCACTTGCCTGCGCACGAGGGTGTCGGCGCCGCGCCGTACGCTGGGCGGGTGCCTGCCGCCACCCCGACCACGCGTCCCGAGACGACCGTTGTACGCCGCGCCCGCAAGGTCGACCGGATGCTGGCCGAGACCTACCCCGACGCCGGCTGCGAGCTCGACTTCGACAACCCGTTCGAGCTGCTGGTCGTCACCGTGCTCTCGGCGCAGACCACCGACCGGCGTGTCAACACCGCGCGGCCGGCGATCTTCGCCGCGTACCCCGACGCCCGCGCGATGGCGGCCGCCTCCCGCGAGCACCTCGAGCAGCTCGTCGGCCCGCTCGGCTTCTTCCGGGCCAAGACCGAGTCGCTTCTCAAGCTGAGCGCTGCGCTGGTCGCCGACCACGACGGCCAGGTGCCGGCCACCCTCGACGAGCTCGTGAAGCTGCCCGGCGTCGGCCGCAAGACCGCCAACGTCGTGCTCGGCAACGCCTTCGACGTGCCCGGCCTGACCGTCGACACCCACTTCGGCCGCCTCGTACGCCGCCTCGGCTGGACCGACGAGACCGACCCGGTGAAGGTCGAGTTCGCGATCGCCGACCTCTTCCCCAAGCGCGACTGGACGATGCTGTCCCACCACCTCATCTGGCACGGCCGCCGTCGTTGCCACGCCAAGAAGCCGGCGTGCGGTGCCTGCCCCGTGGCCCGGCTCTGCCCGTCGTACGGCGAGGGGCCGACCGACCCGGTCGCCGCGGCCGCGCTGATCAAGACCCAGGGGCCGGCGTGAAGCGGGTCCTTGTCGCGATGGTGCTCGTGCTCGCGGCGGTGGTGGTCTTCTTGGCATTGCGCGACGACAAGGTTGAGCCGAAGGCCCTCCCGCAGCCGCTTCCCGAGCAGAGCCTCGATGCGTTCGAGGCAGACAGCGAGCCGCTCCAGCTCGCCGACGTGCGGGGGCCCGCCGTCATCAACTTCTGGGCCTCGTGGTGTGGGCCGTGCCGCGCCGAGCTGCCGGTGCTGGAGCAGTTCCATCAGCAGTACGCCGGCCAGGTCGACCTGATCGGGATCGACTTCCAGGACTCGCGCACCGACAAGGCCGCCCAGCTGATCGAGCAGAGCGGCGTCACCTACCCGCTCTACGAGGACTTCGACGGCGATCTCAACGGGTTGGGTCCGTTGCCCGCCATTCGCGGGCTTCCCTTCACGGCGCTCGTCAACGCGAAGGGCGAGATCGTGCACCAGGAGTTCGTGGAGATCAAGACCGTGGCCCAGCTCGAGGCTCTGGTGCAGAAGCACCTCGGGGTCGGCGGGTGACAGCGGTGTCCGGGCTGCCGGCCTGGCTGCAACCCATCGTCGCCGGCGCCGCCAGCATCACGGTGGACGACCTGACCCGCTTCAAGCCGCCCGACGACAGCGACGCCCGGCGCAGCGCCGTACTCATGCTGTTTGCCGACACCGACGGTGACGGCGATGGCGAGCTGCTCCTGACCGAGCGCGCCCACCACATGCGCTCGCACCCCGGCCAGGTGTCGTTCCCCGGCGGGATGATCGACCCAGGGGAGACGCCGATCGAGGCGGCGCTGCGCGAGGCCGACGAGGAGATCGGCCTCGATCCCTCCGGCGTCGAGGTCTTCGCCGAGCTGCCCGAGCTGTGGCTGCCGCCGAGCAACTTCGCGGTCACGCCGGTGCTCGGCTACTGGCGCAGGCGCGGCCCCGTCGGCATCGCCAGCCCGGACGAGGTGCACGCCATCCACCACGTCTCCATCGCCGAGCTGCTCGACCCCACGCACCGCATCTCCGTGCGGCACCCGAGCGGCTGGGTCGGCCCGGGGTTCCTCATCGGCCCCGACCGCGAGGTCATCCTCTGGGGCTTCACTGCCGGCATCATCTCCCGGCTGTTCGACCACCTCGGCTGGAGTGCCGACTGGGATGGCTCCCGGATGCGTGACCTTCCCGACTACATGCACCACAGTGATCCCACCAGTGCCGACCCCCGACGGTTCGCACAGAACACCGACTTCCGGGAGCGCGAGTGAACCTCCTCGACTGGCTCCTCGTGGCGCTCGCAGGCATCTATGCACTCTCGGGCTACTGGCAGGGGTTCGTCACCGGAGCATTCGCGACGGCGGGGCTGCTGCTCGGCGGCCTGTTCGGCATCTGGCTGGCGCCGGTCGCCCTCGGCGACGCCGAGCCGTCGATGTGGGTCTCGCTGGGCGCGCTGTTCATCGTCATCGTCTCGGCGTCGTTGGGTCAGGCGGTCCTGCAGTACGCCGGCGCCCGGATCCGTGATGCCATCAAGTGGCAACCCGTGCGGGCGCTCGACGCGATCGGGGGTGCGGCGCTCAGCGCGTTCGCCGTACTCCTCGTCGCGTGGGCCCTCGGAGTGGCCATCTCGGGGTCGCGCATCGACGGGGTGACCGCGCTCGTGCGCAACTCGGCCGTGCTCGCGCAGGTCGACGAGACCCTGCCGACCAGCGCCGACGGGGTGCTTCGGGCGTTCAACAACGTGGTGGGCACGTCGTTCTTCCCGCGCTACCTCGAGCCGTTCGCGAGCGAGCGCATCGTCAACGTCGGTCCCGGGCCCAAGCGGTTGCTCACCGATCCCGACGTCGACGCGGCGCAGGCCAGCGTGCTCAAGGTGCACGGCACCAACTCGTGCGGCAACGGCATCGAGGGCAGTGGCTTCGTCTACGCGCCCGGCCGGCTGATGACCAACGCCCACGTCGTCGCCGGGGTCGACGGGGTGGAGGTGCTGCTCGATGCCGGACCGCTGCCCGCCGAGGTCGTCTACTACAACGAGGACCTCGACGTGGCCGTGCTCGAGTTCGACTCGAGCGGCCTGCCGTCCCTGGTGTTCGACCGGGAGGCGAAGGCCGGCGACGGAGTGGCGATACTGGGCTATCCGCAGGACGGTCCGTACGACGTGCAGGTCGCGCGCGTGCGATCGGAGCAGCGGCTCCGCTCACCCGACATCTACGGCCAGGGCACCGTGCTGCGTGAGGTGTTCTCGCTGCGCGGGTTGGTGCGGCCGGGCAACTCCGGCGGACCGATCATCACGTCGGAGGGCCGGGTGGCGGGCGTCGTGTTCGCGGCGTCGGTCACCGACATGCAGACCGGCTATGCCCTCACCAGCGACGCGGTTGCCGAGAGCGCGGCCCTAGGCCTGACCGCCAGCGGCGCCGTCGACACGGGCGGCTGTGCGGGCTGAGCCTCACTTGTGGGTGAGGGCGTTCTTCGTCTCCTGTGCCTGGTGGATCGCCTTCTCGGGAGCCTTGACCTGCTTGACCTTGCGCAGGCCGACGTATCCCAGCAGGCCGGCCACCAGCAGGTAGAACGCGGTGACGATCAGGAACGCCCAGTGGAGGTCCAGGCCCGAGCCGTTCCAGTGGATGAGGTAGGCCAGCGCCACCGAGAACATGATGATGGCCAGCAACCCGAGGAAAGCGGCACCGGCGAACAGCCCGATGCCCGTGCCCCCGGCCTTGATGCTGATCTTGAGCTCGGACTTCGCCAGCTGGATCTCCTTCGAGATCAGCGTCGAGATGTCGCGGCTCGCGTCGTGGACCAGTCGGCCGATGGTCGGATCGGTGTCCTTGACCGGTTCCATGGGACCCCTCGTCATGTTCGTAAGTTCGCGCTCATGTCGCAGGCGTGTGACAGGCGTTGTCGCAGGGTTCTGACCCTATACGAGCGCTCTGCGGGAGCGTCCCAGGTGTACGACGCGGCGTTGGGTAGTCTGGCCGCCAGGTGCGCCGGGAAGTCTGGTCGGCAACAACGTCACCGACCCCTGAGAGTCCTCATGAGCCCCGACACGTTCCCGCACGACCGCGGACCCCGGCAACGGTTCTTCCTGCCGAGCAGGGACGCGGAAGAGGACACCTTCCTCGGCGACATCTTCCGGCGCGAGACTGTCGGAGGTGCGGTGGCACTGGTCGCCGCGGCGCTGGCGATCATCTGGGCAAACTCGTCATGGAGCTCGGCCTACCTCGACCTGCGCTCGCTGACGATCGGTCCGCTTGACCTCGAGCACTGGGCGGCCGACGGTGCGTTGACGATGTTCTTCTTCGTGGCCGGGCTCGAGCTCAAGCGCGAGTTCGTGGTCGGCTCGCTCAGGCGGCCCGCCGACGCTGCAGTGCCGGTCGTGGCCGCGGCCTGCGGGGTCGCCGTACCGGCGCTGATCTTCGTCGTTGCCAACATGTCGCAGGGCGACGGGGCGACGCGCGGTTGGGCGATCCCGGCGGCGACCGACATCGCCTTCGCGCTGGCCGTGCTGGCCGTCGTGGGCTCCAACCTGCCGACGTCGCTGCGCGCGTTCCTGCTGACCCTCGCGGTCGTCGACGACCTGATCGTCATCGTGATCATCGCGGTCTTCTACACCTCGACGCTGCACCTCGGTGCGCTCGGCCTGGCCGGCCTCGCATTCGTGGTGTGGGCGCTGGCCCAGCACTTCCGGGTGAGTACGCCGTTGGTCTACCTGCCGCTGGCGGGGATTGCGTGGTGGTTCACCCACGAGAGCGGGATCCACGCGACGATCGCCGGCGTCGTACTCGGGTTGCTGACGCGGGTGCGTCCCGACAAGCACGAGCAGCGCAGCCCCGCCGAGCGGCTGGAGCACCTGCTCTCGCCGGTCTCCGCAGCGGTCGCTGTGCCGTTCTTCGCGTTCATGTCGGCGGGCGTGGTGGTCTCCGGCTCGCTCGGCGAGCTGGCCTCGTCACCTGTCGTGGTCGGCGTGGTCCTGGGACTCGTGGTGGGCAAGCCGATCGGGGTGTTCGGCGGGGCCTGGCTGCTGACTCGCTTCACGCGGGCCGAGCTCAACGACGACCTGGCCTGGCGCGACCTCGTCGGGGTGGCTGTGCTGGCCGGCGTGGGGTTCACCGTCTCGTTACTGGTGGCCGACCTGTCGTTTGCCGGTGAGGTGCGCGAGCAGGCGAAGACCGCCGTACTCGCCGGATCGTTCATCGCCGCTGTGGCCGGGGCGCTGCTGCTCGGGCATCGGGACCGGTTCCACTTCACGCCGTAGAAGCGAGCTTCGGCGTCGTTGCTGGCGGTGTGGCGTCGTTGCAACGCACTCAAGCCGACGTGACACCCGGCTGACCGGGTATCCCGACCAGCGGCCGGCCTCAGCCCTCGTCGCCCGCCCCGGACCCTTCCTTCTTCTTGATCAGGTCCATCACGGTGGAGTCGGCGAGGGTTGTGACGTCGCCGACCTCGCGGTGCTCGGCGACGTCCTTGAGCAGCCGGCGCATGATCTTGCCGGAACGGGTCTTGGGCAGCTCGGGCACGACCATGATCTGGCGGGGCTTGGCGATAGCGCCGATCTCCTTCTGCACGTGCTTGCGAAGCTCCTCGACGATGTCGGCGCCGCCGTCACCGGCGGAGTCGCGCAGGATCACGAAGGCGCACACTGCCTGGCCGGTCGTCTCGTCGGCCGCACCGACCACGGCCGCCTCGGCGACCTTGGGGTGCGACACCAGCGCCGACTCGATCTCGGTCGTGGAGAGCCGGTGCCCGGAGACGTTCATGACGTCGTCGACGCGGCCGAGCAGCCAGATGTCGCCGTCGTCGTCCTTCTTGGCTCCGTCGCCGGCGAAGTAGAAGCCCTGCTTGCGGAAGCGCGACCAGTAGGTCTCCTCGAAGCGGTCGTCGTCGCCCCACAGGGTGCGCAGCATCGCCGGCCACGGTTGCTTGATGACGAGGTAGCCACCGGAGCCGTTGGGCACGGAGTTGCCGTCGTCGTCGACGACGTCGGCCTCGATCCCGGGCATCGCGGTCATCGCGGAGCCCGGCTTGCCGGCGGTGACGCCGGGCAGGGGCGAGATCATCAGCTGACCGGTCTCGGTCTGCCACCAGGTGTCGACGATCGGGCAGCGGTCGCCACCGATGACCTCGCGGTACCACATGTAGGCCTCGGGGTTGATGGACTCACCGACCGAGCCGAGCAGCCGCACCGACGACAGGTCGAACTCGTCGGGGATCTCGCGGCCCAGCTTCATGAAGGTCCGGATCGCGGTCGGCGCCGTGTAGAAGATCGTCACGCCGTACTGCTGGATGATCTCCCACCAGCGGCCCTTGTGCGGGGAATCGGGGGTGCCTTCGTACATCACCTGCGTCGCACCGTTGGCGAGCGGTCCGTAGACCATGTAGGAGTGGCCGGTCACCCAGCCGACGTCGGCGGTGCACCAGAAGACGTCGGTCTCGGGCTTGAGGTCGAAGGCCGCCCAGTGCGTGTATGACGTCCCGGTGAGGTAGCCGCCGGTCGTGTGCAGGATGCCCTTCGGCTTGCCGGTCGTGCCGGAGGTGTACATGACGTAGAGCGGGTGCTCGGAGTCGTGCATCTCGGGCTCGTGCTCGGGTGAGGCGGAGTCGACGACGTCGTGCCACCAGACATCCCTGTCGTCGTTCCACTCGACGTCCTGGCCCGTGCGGCGTACGACGAGGACCTTCTCGATCTTGTCGGTCTTGGTGCAGGCCTCGTCGACCGCCGGCTTGAGCGCCGAGGGAGAGCCTCGGCGGTAGCCGCCGTCGGACGTGATGACGACCTTGGCTCCGCAGTCATCGACGCGCGAGGCGAGTGCGTCGGCCGAGAAGCCGCCGAACACCACGGTGTGCGGAGCGCCGAGGCGGGCGCAGGCCAGCATCGCGATGACGGTCTCGGGCAGCATCGGCATGTAGATCGCGACCCGGTCGCCCTTCGCGACACCGAGGTCCGTGAGCGCGTTGGCGGCCTTGCTGACCTCGTCCTTGAGGTCCGCGTAGGTCAGGTCGCGGCTGTCGTCGGCGGGCTCACCCACCCAGTGGATCGCGACCTTGTCGCCGTTGCCGGCCTCGACGTGCCGGTCGACGCAGTTGTACGCCGCGTTGATGGTGCCGCCGACGAACCACTTCGCGAACGGCGGGTTGTCCCAGTCGAGGACGCGGTCCCACTTCTGGCCCCAGTCGAGCCGCTCCGCGGCCTCGGCCCAGAACGCCTCGCGGTCCTCGGCGGCCCGGGCGTAGGCCTCTTCCTTCACGTTCGCGTCGGCGGCCAAGGCCTCGGGCGGCGGAAACGTGCGGTCTTCCTTGAGCAGGTTTGAGAGCGTCTCGTCAGCCATGGCGGTGAACTTACTCCTGGTGGGTTGCCTCTGGGTTGCCTCTGGGTTGGCGTGGAGCGGACGGAGCGGACCTCCCCGTCGGCGTCCTGCGACGCCGGCGGGAAGGCCACGTCCCTCCGTCAGTGGATGACCGCTGCCTCGGAGCCGGCGCCGGTCAGGGCGCGGACCTCGAGCTCGGTGTAGCGCTCCTCGGCGTCCGGCTCATTCGAGAGCTTGGAACCGAGGTAGCCGAGCAGGAAGCCGATCGGGATCGACACGATGCCGGGGTTCTCCAGCGGGAACCACGAGATGTCGATGCTGGTCGGCAGAAGCGACAGGTTCTTGCCGGTCGGGTCGAGACCCTTGCCGGACATGATCGGGCTGAAGATGACCAGTCCGACCGAGGAGATCAGACCGCCGTAGATGCTCCAGACGGCACCGCGCGTGTTGAACCCCTTCCAGAACATGTTGTAGACGATCGCGGGCAGGTTGGCCGACGCCGCGATCGCGAACGCCAGCGCCACCAGGAAGGCGATGTTGAGCTTCTGCGCCGGGATGGCCAGCAAGATGGCGATCAGGCCGATGACACCCGCAGCGATGCGGGCAACCTTGAGCTCCTCATGCTCGGTGGCCTTCCCCTTGCGCCACACGCTGTTGTAGAGGTCGTGCGCCACGCTGGCGCTGGAGGTGAGCGTGAGGCCGGCGACCACGGCGAGGATCGTCGCAAAGGCGACCGCTGCGATGACCGCGAGCAGGATGGCGCCGCCAGTCGAGCCGGCTCCACCTCCGACGGTCTCGGCGAGCAGCGGCGAGGCGAGGTTGCCGCCCGAGGCGGTGACCTGCTCCATGTTGCCACCGTTCAGCAGGGCGGCGGCACCGAAGCCGAGGACCAGCGTGAACAGGTAGAAGACGCCGATCAGGCCGATCGCCCAGAGCACCGACTTCCGCGCGTCACGTGACGTGGGCACCGTGTAGAACCGGATCAGGATGTGCGGCAGGCCCGCCGTACCCAGCACCAGGGCGATGCCGAGGCTGAGGAAGTCGAGCTTGCTGGTGAACGTCGCGCCGTACTTCAGTCCGGGCTCGAGGAACGCCTGGCCCTTGCCGCTGTTGCTCGCGGCAGCGCCGAGCAGGTCGGAGAGGTTGAAGTCGAACTTCGCGAGCACGAGTACGACGATCAGCGCCGAGCCGGCCATCAGCAGGACCGCCTTGACGATCTGGACCCAGGTGGTGCCCTTCATGCCGCCGACGGTGACGTAGAAGACCATCAGGACGCCGACCGCGAAGATGGTCAGGTTGATCATGAACTGGCTGTCGATGCCGAGCAACAGCGAGACGAGCGTGCCGGCGCCGACCATCTGGGCGAGCAGGTAGAAGATCGACACGACGACGGTGGACATCGCGGCTGCCTGGCGCACCGGGCGCTGCTTCATCCGGTAGGCGAGCTGGTCGGCCATCGTGTAGCGGCCGGAGTTGCGCAGCATCTCGGCGACGAGGAGCAGCGCGACCAGCCAGGCCACGAGGAAGCCGATGGAGTAGAGGAAGCCGTCGTACCCGGACAACGCGATGGCACCCGAGATGCCGAGGAAGGACGCGGCGGACATGTAGTCGCCGCCGATGGCCAGGCCGTTCTGCACCGGCGAGAAGTTGCGGCCTCCGGCGTAGTAGTCGGCCACGCCGCTGGTCTGCCGGCTCGCCCAGAACGTGATGCCGATGGTCAGCGCGACGACGGCGAGGAAGAGGACCGTGGTGAGGGCCTGGTGGCTCGCCGCCATGACGACGATCTGCGTGCTCATGCGCGGCGTCCCTTCTCGTAGTCGTCATTGAGGTCCCGCGCGAGCGGGTCGAGCTTGGCGTTGGAGAACCTGCTGTAGAGCCAAGCGAGGATGAACGTCGTCAGGAACTGGAGCAGACCGAAGACGAGAGCGACATTGATGTTGCCGATGACCTTGGTGCTCATGAACTCGGTCGCCCAGTTCGACATGACGACGAACAGCAGGTACCACACCAGGAACGCGACGGTCGCCGGAATGACGAACCCCCGGTAGCGGCGCCGCAGCTCGGTGAACTCGGCGGTCTCGTGGAGCCGGTCGTAGACCGGGTCGTGGCGGGAGGCCTGGTCGTGCGCCTCGCCCTTGGGCGCGTCGCTGGGCGAGCCGTGAGTGTCTGATGTCACCGGGGTGTCCCTTCCGTGCGCAGGGGTGGTCACGGGTGTGACCCCCATCACTGTCGCGCAGTCGGGGGTACGAGTGGCAGTGGCGCGGCCGGACCGCTCGTCCAGCGGGTGGCAGGTGTCGACCAGCGGTCGGTGTGGCGCGACGAGTGGTCGTCGTACACGGGAGCTTCGTGGGGTTTCCTGACGCCTTGGCGTCGTTGCAACGACGCCAAGGCGACGGGATACCCGGTCAGCCGGGTATCACTGCAGGGCCGCCGACCAGCGAGGGGCCGTGAGGTCGTGAGGACAAGTTGACGTTGCGGTCGCGGAGGACGGCGGCGGGCGTTACGTCGAACGCGTTGCATGCTCCACATGACGACGACCACCCACACCGACCTTCCGACAGCCGCGGCCCCGGCCGCGCGCCGTACGGGGAGATGGATCGACGACTGGCGACCCGAGGACGAGGCGTTCTGGGACGAGACGGGCCGCAGGATCGCCCGGCGCAACCTGGGCTGGTCGGTGTTCGCCGAGCACCTGGGCTTCTCGGTCTGGCTGATCTGGAGCGTGAGCTCGGTCTTCCTGGTGGCGATGGGCTTCGACTTCACACCGTCGCAGCTGTTCTTGCTGGTGGCGCTGCCCAACCTCGTCGGGGCGGTGCTGCGGGTGCCGTACACGCTGGCGGTGCCTGCGTTCGGCGGCCGCAACTGGACGGTCGTCAGCGCGCTGCTGCTGCTGGTGCCGACGATCGGGTTCGCGGTCGTGGTGCAGAACCCGGCGACGCCGTACTGGGTGTTCTGCCTGATCGCGGCGACGGCCGGCCTGGGTGGTGGCAACTTCGCGTCGTCGATGGCGAACATCAACTTCTTCTACCCGGCCTCGAAGAAGGGTGCCGCGCTCGGCCTGAACGCCGCGGGAGGCAACCTCGGTGTCGCGCTGATCCAGCTCTTCCTGCCGGTGATCGTGGGCGGTGTCGGGATCTTCGGCCTGGTGCAGGCCGGCGAGGGCATCCACCTGGAGCGGGCGGCGTACGTCTACATCGTGCTGGCGCTGGTTGCCGCGGGTGCGGCGTTCCTCTTCATGGACAACCTGGGTACGGCGATCTCGAAGCCGCGCGAGCAGTTCGCAGTAGTGCGGAAGTCGCAGACGTGGGTGATGGCGTTGCTGTACATCGGCACGTTCGGCTCGTTCATCGGGTACTCCGCCGCGCTGCCGCTGCTCATCAAGCTCAACTTCTTCGTGCCCGCCCCGCTGCCCGGCGGCACCGGCATCAACTTCGCGTTCTACGCCTTCCTCGGTGCCCTCGTCGGCTCGATGACTCGCCCGTTCGGTGGCTGGCTGGCCGACAAGTACGGCGGGGCGCGGGTCACGCTGGTGACTTTCGGTGCCATGGTCGCCGGCACTCTCGCGGTGCTCTGGACGCTCAGGCAGCTGACGCCCAACCCCAACGCCGACCCGGCGATCGCGCTCGACAACACCTCGTGGTTCCCCTGGTTCCTCGGCTTCTTCCTCTTCGTCTTCGCTGCGACCGGCATCGGCAACGGCTCGACGTACAAGATGATCCCGGCGATCTGGCGCACCGAGGCGGAGCGGGCCACGACGCCCGGCACCCCCGAGCGGGAGGTCGCGCTGGCCCACTCCACGAAGCAGGCGTCCGCGGCGATCGGTGTCATCGGTGCGGTCGGCGCGATCGGCGGCTTCCTCATCCCGATGACGTTCGGGGCGCCCTGGGTCGACCGACCGGTCGACGCGGTACAGGGCGCGTTCGCGGCGTTCACCTGCTTCTACGTCGTGTGCGCCGCGGTCACCTGGTTCGTCTACCTGCGCCGGTCCTTCCTCCGCGAGCGGGTCTCCTCGCTGGCCGGCGCCGGGATCTGACATGGCCGGCACTCGCACCCACTGTCCCTACTGCTCCTTGCAGTGCGGGATGACCCTGACGGGTGGGCGCGGGCCGCGGCCGCTGAAGGTGGAGCCGTGGCCTGAGTTCCCGGTCACCGAAGGAGCGCTGTGCCGCAAGGGCTGGAACGCCGGAGCGCTGCGCGGCAGCCGCGAGCGACTGACCACTCCGATGGTGAGGGACCGCGGCACGGGTCAGCTGCGTGCCGCCGGGTGGGACGAGGCGCTCGACCTCGTGGCCTCGCGCATCGCGACCCTGCAGGCGACGCACGGCCGGGACGCGGTAGCGGTCTTCGGTGGCGGCGGGCTGACCAACGAGAAGGCCTACCAGCTCGGCAAGTTCGCCCGGGTCGCGCTCGGCACCTCGCAGATCGACTACAACGGCCGCTGGTGCATGTCGTCGGCTGCCTCGGCCGCCAACCAGGCGTTCGGCATCGACCGCGGCCTGCCCTTCCCGCTCGCCGACATCGAGCGCACCGACGCCCTGGTGCTGGTCGGCTCCAACCTGGCCGAGACCATGCCGCCTGCCGCGCGCCACCTCGACCGGCTGCGCGAGCGCGGTGGACACGTCGTCGTCATCGACCCGCGTCGTACGCCGACTGCCGACCGGGCTGACACATTCCTCCAGCCCGTCCCGGGCACCGACCTCGCTGTGGCCCTCGGCCTGCTCCACCTGCTGGTGGCGTCGGGAGCCGTCGACGAGGAGTACGTCGTGGGCCGCACGACCGGCTTCGACGACGTACGCCGTGACGTGGCCGCGTGGTGGCCCGAGCGGGTGGAGCGGGTCAGCGGCGTACCGGTCGCGGAGCTGCGCGCCCTCGCCGACCGGCTCGCAACAGCCGGGCGCGTCATGGTGCTCACCGCCCGTGGTGCCGAACAGCACAGCCAGGGCACCGCCACCGTGCTCGCGTGGGTCAACGTCGCCCTGGCGCTGGGGATGCCGGGCCAGGACGCCTCCGGCTACGGCTGCCTCACCGGACAGGGCAACGGCCAGGGCGGACGCGAGCACGGGCAGAAGTCCGACCAGCTGCCGGGCTACCGGATGATCGACGACCCCGCGGCGCGCGCCCACGTGGCCCGGGTCTGGGGAGTCGCCGCCGACGCGCTGCCGGGCCCCGGCCGGTCGGCGTACGAGATGCTGGCGGCACTCGGCACCGACGACGGCGCGAAGGCGCTGCTGGTCTTCGGCTCCAACATCGTGGTCTCCGCGCCGCGCGCCACTCACGTCACCGAACGCCTCGCCGCGCTCGACCTGCTCGTGGTCTGCGACCTGGTCATGTCGGAGACCGCGGCGATGGCCGACGTCGTGTTCCCGGTGACGCAGTGGGCCGAGGAGACCGGCACCATGACCAACCTCGAGGGCCGCGTCATCCTGCGCGAGCAGGCGGTGCCGCCGCCCGACGGTGTGCGCTCCGACCTCGACGTGATGGCCGGGCTGGCGTCGCGGCTCTGTTCGCCGGTGGCCTTCTCGACAGATCCGGAGGCCGTGTTCGCCGAGCTCGGTCGGGCCTCTGCCGGTGGCCGCGCCGACTACGCGGGCATCGACTACGCACGGATCCGGGCCGAGCACGGGGTCTTCTGGCCGTGCCCGACCAGCGACCACCCGGGTACGCCGCGGCTGTTCGCCGAGACCTTCGCGCACGCCGACGGACTGGCCCGCTTCGTCTCGGTCGACCACGTGGGTGCCGCGGAGGTGCCGTGCGCTGACTACCCGGTGCACCTGACGACCGGGCGGGTGCTCGCGCAGTACCAGTCCGGCGCGCAGACCCGGCGGATCGCCGCCCTCGCCGACGACGGCCCGTTCGTCGAGATGCACCCGTCGCTGGCCGACCGCATCGGCGCGTACGACGGCGAGCCGGTCGTCGTCGCCACCCGGCGGGGCGAGATGAAGGCCGCGGCCCGCGTGGTTGACACGATCCGGCCGGACACGGTCTTCGTGCCGTTGCACTGGGTCGGCGTCAACCGGCTCACCAACGACGCGCTCGACCCGTCGAGCCGGATGCCGGAGTTCAAGGTCTGCGCCGCGGTGGTGCGGACGTGATCGCCGAACGGATCGTCGTCGTCGGCAATGGCATGGCCGCCACCCGGCTCGTCGAGGAGCTGGTCGCGCGCGGTGCCGGCCACCACATCACCGTGCTCGGCGACGAGGACCACGCGCCGTACAACCGGATCCTGCTGTCGGCCGTGCTCGAGGGCACCCACCGCGCGGACGCGCTGACGTTGCGGGAGCCCGGTTGGCACGCCGACAACGGCATCGACCTGCGGCTCGGCACCCGGGTGCTCGGCATCGACCGCGAGCGGCGCGAGGTGACGCTGGTCGACGGCAGCTGCCTGGCCTACGACCGGCTGGTGCTGGCGACCGGCTCGGTCCCGACGCTGCCGCCGATCCGCGGGCTGGTGCGTCGTGACGGGCGGCTGCACGAGGCGGTGCACGCCTTCCGCAGCCTGGACGACTGCCGCCGCCTGTTGGCCGCCCTCACCGCAGACCCGGCGCCGCAGCGCGCGGTGATCGTCGGAGGCGGCCTGCTGGGCCTCCAGGTGGCCCGGGCTCTGGCGGTGCGAGGACTCGGCACGGAGATCGTCGAGGGTGGCGAGCACGTGCTGCGCAGCCAGCTCGGGGCTCCGGCCGGACGTGTGCTGCAACGGGCGCTGGCCCGGCTCGGGACAACCGTCTACACCGGCGCGCGCGCCGTACGCCTCGAAGGCGACGAGCAGCCCGCGCTCCGCCTCGACAACGGCTACACGCTCGACGCCGACCTGGTCGTCCTCACCGCCGGCGGCCGCCCGAGTACGGCGCTCGCCCGGGCTGCCGGACTCCCTGTGCGTCGCGGCGTCGTCATCGGCGGCCGGCTCGAGAGCGTCGACGACCAGCGCGTGCACGCGATCGGCGACTGTGCCGAGCACGACGGTCGCACCACCGGGTTCGTGCCACCGGCGTGGGAGCAGGCCGGCGTACTCGCCGCGCACCTCTCCGGCGGCGACGTCACCTACCGCGGCAGCCGCAGCGTCGCCCGGCTGCGGGCCACCGGGCTCGACGTGGCCGTGCTCGGCGACCCCGAGCGCACCGACGGCGAGGTCGTCGAGGTCACCAACCCGGTGCTCGGCACGCATCGCAAACTGGTCGTGCGCGACTCCCGGATCGTCGCGGGCACGCTGGTCGGCGACCTGAGCCGGATCGGTCTCATCACCCAGTACTACGACCGCGGCACCCCATTGGCCGCCCACGAGCCCGGCGCGCTGCTCATCGGCGAGAAGCAGGCGCCGCCCACGCGACTGCCCGACCACGCGGAGATCTGCGCGTGCGCCGGCGTCAGCGCCGGCGCCATTCGCGCCTGCGACTCGCTCGACCAGGTGCGCGACACCACCCGGGCCACGACCGGCTGCGGCGGCTGCGCCGCTTCGGTCCGCGAGCTGCTGGCCGCCCGTCCCGCCCGCACCGGCACACCCTGAGGAGATCCACATGACCCACATCCGCAAGCAGCTCGTCGTGGTCGGCCACGGCATGGTCGGTCACCGGTTCGTGCAGGCCGCCGTCGAGCGGGGCCTGACCGAGACCTACGACGTGACGGTCATCGGCGAGGAGCCACGGCCGGCGTACGACCGCGTCGCGCTCACGTCGTACTTCGAAGTCGGCGCCGAGGCCCTCTCGCTCCTTCCCGACGGCGTGTACGACGACCCGCGGGTGCGGCTGGTGCTCGGCTCCGAGGTGCTGGGCATCGACGCCGAATCGCGGACGGTGGCTCTGGCCGACGGCGGGGTGCTGGGGTATGACGAGCTGGTGCTTGCGACGGGTGCCGCGCCGTTCGTGCCCCCGGTGCCCGGCCGCGACCTGCCCGGCTGCTTCGTCTACCGCACCATCGAGGACCTCGAGGCTATCCGCGAGGCAGCGGCCACCGCGACCACGGGCGCCGTCATCGGCGGCGGCCTCCTCGGGCTGGAGGCGGCGAATGCCCTGATGCAGCTGGGGCTCGACACCCACGTCGTCGAGATGGCGCCGCGGCTGATGCCGGTGCAGGTCGACGACGCCGGTGGCGCGACCCTGGCCCGGCACGTGACCAGGCTCGGCCTCACGGTGCACGCAGGCGTGGCCACCGAGTCGGTGCTCGGCGAGGAGCGGGTAACCGGGCTGGCGCTGCGGGACGCCGACCCGATTGCCGCCGAGATCGTTGTCTTCTCCGCCGGCATCCGGCCGCGTGACGCGCTGGCCCGCGAGGCCTGCCTCGACCTGGCCGAGCGCGGCGGAGTGCTCGTCGACGAGCAGTGCCGCACCTCCGACCCGCACGTGTGGGCGATCGGCGAGTGCGCGGCTCCGGGTGGGCGGATGTACGGACTGGTCGCGCCCGGCTACACGATGGCGGAGGTCGTGGTCGACGCGATGCTCGGCGGCCCGGGCGCCTTCATCGGCGCCGACATGTCCACCAAGCTCAAGCTGCTCGGCGTCGACGTCGCGTCGTTCGGCGATGCCCACGCCACGACCGAAGGCGCGCTGGAGCTGGTGTTCGCCGACGCGGTGGCCGGCCACTACAAGAAGCTGGTGGTCAGCGACGACGGCACGCGGCTGCTCGGCGGCATCCTGGTCGGCGACGCGTCGGCGTACGGCGTGCTGCGACCGATGGTGTCCTCCGGGATCGCGCTGCCGGCCAACCCGGAGGAGCTGATCCTCCCGGCGTTGCGAGGCGCGGTCGAGATCGGGCTGCCCGACGAGGCGGTCGTCTGCTCGTGCAACACCGTCACCAAGGCCGAGATCGTCGGCGCGGTCGACGACGCCTGCACCGACGCCGCCTGCGTCACGAAGTGCACCGGAGCCGGCGGGGTCTGCGGATCGTGCAAGCCGACGGTGAAGAAGATCGTCGAGGACCACTTCGCAGCCCAGGGCAAGGTCGTCGACAGGAGCATCTGCGAGCACTTCCCGCTCACGCGGGCCGAGCTGTTCGACGTCGTGCTCGTGCATGGCTACACCCGCTTCGACCAGATCGTCGAGGCCCACGGCAGCGGCCGCGGGTGCGACATCTGCAAGCCGGCGATCGCGTCGATCCTGGCCAGCCAACTCGGCGGCCATGTGCTCGACGAGTCCAACCGTGCGCTGCAGGACACCAACGACGCCTACCTCGCCAACATCCAGCGCAACGGCAGCTACTCCGTCGTACCGCGCATCCCCGGCGGCGAGATCACACCCGAGAAGCTGATCGTGATCGGCGAGGTGGCCCGCGACTTCGGGCTCTACACGAAGATCACCGGCGGCCAGCGGATCGATCTCTTCGGCGCCCGGATGGAGGAGCTGCCGGCGATCTGGACCCGGCTCGTCGACGCCGGCTTCGAGTCCGGACATGCGTACGGCAAGTCGCTGCGCACGGTGAAGTCGTGCGTCGGCTCGACGTGGTGCCGCTACGGCGTGCAGGACTCGACCAGCCTGGCGATCGCCCTCGAGCTGCGCTACCGCGGACTGCGCTCACCGCACAAGCTGAAGGGCGGCGTGAGCGGCTGCGCCCGCGAGTGTGCGGAGGCGCGATCGAAGGACTTCGGCGTGATCGCGACCGAGAAGGGCTGGAACCTGTACGTCGCGGGCAACGGTGGTGCCACCCCGGCGCACGCGCAGCTGCTGGCCGGCGACCTGTCCACCGACGACCTGGTCCGCTACCTGGACCGTTTCCTCATGTACTACGTGCGCACCGCTGACCGGCTCCAGCGCACCGCCCCGTGGGTGGCGTCGCTGGACGGCGGGCTTGAGCGGCTGCGCGAGGTCGTCGTGGACGACGTACTCGGCCTGGGCAGTGAGCTGGAGGCCGCGATGGCGCGGCACGTGGACGGCTACTTCGACGAGTGGAAGGCGACACTGGAAGACCCGGAGAAGCTGGCCCGGTTCGTGTCGTTCGTGAATGCGCCGGACACTCCCGACCCGCACATCTCGTTCAGCGACGAGCGGGGCCAGATCGCGCCGGACGACGTCGCCGGGCCGGTGTCGCTCGGCCTGACCATCCCGGTGGGCGCGCGGTGAGCTGGGAGCGCGTGTGCCACCTCGACGACGTACCGCGTGAAGGTGGGGTCGTGGCGCTCGTGCAGGGCGAGGCAATCGCAATCATCCGGACCCACGCGGGAAACGTGTACGCAATCTCCAACTACGACCCTTGTGGACGTGCCTCGGTGCTCTCGCGGGGCATCGTGGGGACGCGTGGTGAGATCCCGTTCGTCGCGTCGCCCCTGCACAAGCAGGCCTTCGACCTGCGCACCGGGCAGTGCCTCGACGATGCGGCGGTCCGGGTCCCGACGTACGACGTCCGGGTCGACGACGGATCCGTCCTCGTCGGTCCACTAGCCGCTGGTTG
Source organism: Nocardioides sp. InS609-2 (assembly GCF_023208195.1). Taxonomy (NCBI): domain Bacteria; kingdom Bacillati; phylum Actinomycetota; class Actinomycetes; order Propionibacteriales; family Nocardioidaceae; genus Nocardioides; species Nocardioides sp. InS609-2. The sequence goes on from NZ_CP060034.1 coordinate 2,994,251, forward strand.
AGGAACATGACGCCTGAGGGACCGCTCGCCGGCTACCGGATAGGGGTGACGGCCGCCCGCAAGATCGACGAGCAGCGGCAGCTGCTGGAGCGCCGGGGTGCAAGGGTCTCGTGGGGTCCAGCGCTCTCGCTGGAGCCCAACCACGTGGACGACGCCTCGCTGCGGGCGGCGACGGAGGAGGTCCTCGCGCGACCCGTCGACATCTTCTTGGCCACCACGGGGGTGGGGATGAAGGCGTGGTTCGCGGCGGCGGAGTCGTGGGATCTGGTCGACAAGCTGCTGGACGCCTTGCGAGGTGCGGAGATCTTGGCGCGCGGTCCGAAGAGCGTCGGCGCGCTGCGTCGGCGCGGGCTTCGCGAGCTGTGGGCGCCGGAGTCGGAAGAGTTCGACGACGTGCTCGACCACCTGCGCGGTCGCGACCTGACCGGTCAGCGGATCGTCGTACAGGAGCACGGACAGTCGCTGTCGATGGTGGCGCACGCGCTGCGGCGACAGGGTGCTGATGTGACCACGGTGGCGGTCTACCGGGTGGCCAGCGCCGACGACCCGGGCCCGATGTTCGCGCTGATCGACCAGATCGCCGACCGCGAGGTGCACGCAGTCACGTTCACGTCCGCACCCGCCGTCGCCGCACTGATGGAAGCAGCAGGCTCGACCGGCCGCCGCGACGAGGTGCTCGGCGCGTTCCAGGCCGACGTGGTGGCCTCGTGCGTGGGACCGGTGACGGCGGCGGCGTTCGAGATGTGGGGCGTGCCGACGATCTTCCCGGAGCGGTCGAGGCTGGCGGCCATGGTCAAGCAGCTGGAGTGCGAGCTGCCGTCGCGGGCAGCCGGGCTCACCCTCGACGTCGCCGGCCACGCGCTGCTGCTGCACGGCGACCAGGTGCGGCTCGACGGGGTGGTGGTGCGGCTCTCGCCCGCGCCGTACGCCGTGTTGCAGGCGTTGCTGGTCAACCCCGGCCACGTCGTGTCCCGTCGTGAGCTGCTGGCGGCGTTGCCGTCGGGGACGGCGGGATCGGAACACGCCGTCGAGATGGCGGTGGCGCGGCTGCGGGCCGGGCTGGGGACGCGGGCGGTGCAGACGGTGGTGAAGCGGGGGTACCGGCTGGCCGTGGGGGTCTAGCCCGGATCATTCACGGGTCGGCGGCGTGATCGGCGTGTAAGAGCACGGAAGTGCCCTCTGAGCAGGGGAAACTTGGACTTGCGACAGTTCAATTTCTCCAACAGGAAGGCACTCCGCAAGTGAAGCGTAGTTCGTGGTCGAGTGGGTAGTCAGTAGCTGGTGGTGGGACCGGCGTGGTGGCCCACGCCGGCAGCGTCGGGCTCCGTCTGGTCGGCGACCGGACCGGCCTGACCGGCCAGCTCTCGAGGGGCGCTGGCCTGGCGGTCGTTCGTGCCGGTCCATGACCGTGGCCGGGTCCTGGTCGATATCGCGGTGATGATCGCTGACGGCGGTGAGGCGATCGCCGACATCGAGGTCCTGCGCCATCAAGAACCCGTGCTCGGGTCGGTCGCGTCCCAAGCCACGGTCTGGCGGGCCTTGGACGAGATCACCGCCGGGCAGGTCAAGAAGATCGCTGTTGCCCGGGCGAGGACCCGCCGCCACGTCTGGGCGCTGCTGGCTGACAGCGAGTCGGGTTCCCGTCCTCGACTACTCCGTGAATGACCGAGGCTAGGGGGCGTCGTACAGCATGACCTTCCACTTGGGGCCGGCGGGCTGGGCGACAGCGAGGTGGGAGCCGGACGCCGCGATGCTCATCCCGCCGCGTACGCGGGTCGTCTCGCCGGAGCTCGACGATCGCATGATGAACGCTCTACCGATGTTGGCCCAGGCCGCGAACCCGTCACCTGCGACCGGGAACAGCCCGCTCTGGATGCCTTCGTAGACCTGGGTCGGGACAGCAGCCTGGTCGTCCAGGTCTAAGCCTCGATCCACCGATGAGCTTGAGGTTGTGAGCGCGTCGTGAAGTGAGAATGCCCTTACGTGCTGGGAAAATCGGACTTCTTCAGGGTCCCAATTCTCACCAAGACGAAGGGCATCTCGTAGATGCAACTTTGCCACACGCCCCGTGCCACGTCGGCAGTGTTCGATGATCCCAATCTCGTGTCGTCGGCCGGGCTGGTCCCGGTCCTCGCGCTGGCCCGATCCGCGGGACTCCAGGAACTGGCCCAAGCCCACCTCACTGTGCCGACCGACAAGGGCGCGAACGCGGGGTTGAAGGTGTCCTCGCTGGTCGCCGGGATGGTCGCCGGCGCGGACAGCATCGATGACATGGCGCTGCTCCGTCACGGCGGGATGGGCCGGGTGTTCACGAACGCCTACGCGCCCTCGACGCTGGGTTCGTTCCTGCGCACGTTCAGCTTCGGCCACGTCCGCCAGCTCGACGCTGTCGCCTCGAGGTTCTTGGCCGGGCTGGCCGAGCAGGCACCGCTGATCGTGACCTCACCTGACACCAGCGAGCGGGTGATGATCGACATCGACGACACCATCGTCGAGGTCCACGGGCACGCCAAGCAGGGCTCTGGCTACGGCTACTCCGGCGTGCGTGGGCTCAACGCGCTGCTCGCTGTCGTGTCCACGAGCCAGTCCGCGCCGGTGATCGTGGCCCACCGGCTCCGGAAGGGATCATGTGGTTCACCGCGGGGCGCGAAACGCCTGGTCGCCGACGCGTTGAAGACCACCAGCAAACTGCCCGCCAAGTCCGATCTGCGCCCGATGCTGCGAGCCGACTCCGCGTTCTACGGCGCCGAGGTGGTCAACGCGGCGTTGCGCGGTGGCGCCGACATCTCGGTCACCGTGCGAATGGATCCCAAGGTCAAGGCGGCGATCGCCACCATCGGTGACGATGCCTGGACCACCATCGAGTACACCGACGCCGTCTTCGATGAACCCACCAACACGTGGGTCTCCCGCGCCGAGGTCGCCGAGATTCCGTTCACCGCGTTCACTTCCAAGAAGAAAGCCGACCAAGTCACCGGACGGCTCGTGGTCCGCCGGATCCCCGACCTCAACACGTCCGCCAAGAATGGTCAGGAGACGTTGTTCGACACCTGGCGCTTCCACGCCTTCTTCACCACCACAGACCCGGCCGTGGCCGGCACGGTGGCCGCGGACAAGACCCACCGCGGCCACGCGATCATCGAACAGGTCCACTCCGACCTCAAGGGCTCCGCCCTCGCGCATCTGCCATCGGGAAAGTTCGCAGCGAACGCCGCCTGGCTCGTGCTGGCCGTCATAGCGTTCAACCTGACCAGAGCAGCCGCGACCATCACCGGCCCGGGACTCGCCAAAGCCACCACCGCGACCATCCGCCGCAAGCTGATCGCCGTGCCCGCCCGGGTCGCCTCCTCGGCACGAAGAGTGACTCTGCACCTCCCGACCGGATGGCCCTGGGAGACCGCCTGGAGCGACCTGTTCACCCGGGCCTGCGGACCACCACCGGCACCGACGACCTGACCACCCCCAGCCGACACCGGCACAACGACCAACCCGGAACAACCTGGCAGCGAGGCCAGACGGTCGGCCACGCCCACACACTCGAAGACCCCGCCTCAGCGACCGCGGACGCTCAGCCCCTGCCCATCGGTGGATCGAGGCTAAGGTCCACGTGGTGAAGGGCTGCTCGGTGACTTCGGCGTTGCGGGGGTCGTCGGCTGGCAGGTGCTGGGTCCAGATCAGGGTGTCGTCGGAGGCCGCACACCCCATGGCGAGCGCGGTGTGGGTCAGGGCGGTCGGCGGCCCGCCGGCCAGGCCGACGTGCCAGCAGTCACCGCCGACGGTGTGGCCCTTGAGTCCCTGGGCGTTGGGGCCGAGGTAGGTGACGCCGTCGCGGCTGTACGTCTCGCTGTTGGGCGTGAGCTCGGCGTGCCGGAGAAGTGATCGGGGCTCCTGCCACCCCGGCTTCCACGCGAGCTCGCGCGCGGACCTGTCCTTCTCGGCCTGCGACCAGAAGACGACGCCGCCACCGGCCTGCACCACAGGCACGTAGGGGTCGGGGGTCTCCCCGTTGGACGCGAGCAGCAGCCGGGACTCGTCCTCCAAGTCGACCGCCCATACCCGCCACAAGACGTCCATGGCCCCGTCTCCCTGCTGCCGGGACTGGTCGACATAGGCCAGCCAGTGACCCGTCACGGCCGCCCAGTTGATAAACCCGTCGCTCCACTCGCTACGAGCCGCAGTCCGGGGCGGACCGTCGTCACTGACCCGGACGGTGTTCCAGTTCTCGGACCCGTCCGCGAACGGATATGCCAAGGTGTTGCCCGACAGTGCGATGGGACCGATCGATGCCGCTTGGATGCTGGCAATCACCCTACCCACGGCGAGCTCCGGGCTTCCGTCGGCGCTCTCACCCACGCTTGGGGTGGCCGATTCTTCCCTGGACGGCGAGCCGTTCGGGCTCTGCAGTGCACTCTTGGTGGGAGTGTCGTGGGCGCCCGGCTCCGTGGAACAGCCCGCCGCCGCGAGGAGGACGACGGTCCCGAGCACGGGCGCCCACTTCCTCACGCGACGATCCCGTGGATGCTGGTGTGAATCACGGCGTCATACACGTTGCCCAAGGGTACGTTGGCGTGCTGGCCGTACGGGTTGCCATAGCTTGAGGAGCCATAGATGAAGATCGGGTCCCACTCTTCGCCGACCGCGACCAACTTGGCGTTGGGATTGCTCTGGCTGTCGTACCCATAGGCGAAGTTGAAGTGGTCCAGCGCCTTTGAGTTCCAGAACGTGAAGAACTCGGTGTCGACGTTGAGGATTATCGACTGCTTGTAGTAGTAAGTGTCAGTGGCGATCGTCGAGTACAAAGAGTCCTTCGTCGCAGGTCGGTAAGTCGTCCAGGAGCCGTATTGTGAGGCGTGCCCGTTCAGCGCGTTAGCGACGTTCGCCCGTGAGGTGCCGGCCGTTGTGGTCCCCTCCCAGATCGCCCACTGGTTTTCACCCAGATCTTGGTACGAGCCGGTGGCCCGTATGTTCATCGCATTGACCATGTTCCGAGTAGCTGCGGGCCCACAGGTATAGGACTTCTTCCCGTTGCCTTGGCCCTCCTTCCAGATGGTCATGTTGGTGACCTCCGGCAGTCGGTAGACGTAGACACCATCGTCGATGGGACCCCGCCGCCTCGCGAAGGGCGTGTGACTCTCGTTCACCGGCGCCTTGCCGTGGCTCAGCGCCATCTCACCGTCCAGCCGGTCCTTGGCCTTTGACGCGGCTTGCGCGATTTGGAAGCCCGTAAGTGGAGGAGCACCCACAGAGGGGACGCAAACCCCAGTCTCCGTGCGAGCTTCGTCGGGGCAGTCTTGACCGGCTGCGATCTGGGCCTGAGCGTGCGCCGGCGAGGTAGGCGCAAAGGCAAGCACGCATGGCAGAACTAGAGCCGCCAAGGAGAGTCGTCGATGCAAAGTCATGGAGATCCTTCGAGAGAAGTCCCGAGACACAAAAGGATCCCCACCGCCCCCCGGGAATGGCGCGAGTGTTCGGATTATTAGGTAAACCGCACTGCCAGTCAATCGGATCACGGAAGTTGTCTAGTGGCGCGGATTTGAAGTTGTTGGACGGTTGGCCTTCTTGAGGATCTCCTCGGCGGTCTTGGTCCAGACGAAGGGGTGGGAGCGTTCGTTCCAGCCATCGATGAAGGTGCGGATCTTGGTGTTGAGGTCCTTGACGGACTTGAACACGCCTCGGCGGATGGCCTGGCGCTCGACGATGCCGAACCAGACCTCCACGAGGTTCATCCAGGAGGCGTGGGTCGGGGTGAAGTGCACGACGAACCTCGGGTTGGCTGCCAGCCACTCGCGGACGTTCTTGTGCTTGTGGGCGGCGTAGTTGTCCATCACCAGGTGCAGCTCGACCAGGTCGCCGGCCTCGTCGACGACTTCGCGGTAGGCCCGTTCGATCTGCTTGAGGAATGCCAAGAACTCTTGGTGTCGGTGCCGCGGCTTGAGTGCCGCGGTGACCTGCCCGGTCGCGATATCGAGAGCAGCGAACAGGGTCGTGGTGCCGTGTCGGTAGTAGTCGTGCGAGCGGCGTTCGATCCTTCCTTCCTGCATCGGCAAGATCGGCACCGTCCGGTCCAGCGCCTGGATCTGGGACTTCTCATCCACACACAGCACGATCGCGTTCTCCGGCGGCGCGAGATACAGGCCGCAGATGTCGGTGACCTTGCCGACCAGCTCGGGGTCGGTGGAGAACCGGAACGACTCGGCCTTCCAGGGCTTGATCCCGTAGGCCCGCCAAGCCCGCTGGATCGCCGATGGGCTCACCCTGAGTCGGGCCGCCAACAGCCGAGACGACCAGTGTGTCACCCCCAACTTCTTCGGCGGCGACTTCAACGTCTCGGCCACGATCTGGCGGTGATCCAACGACCGCGGACGACCCGGACGAGGAGCATCACGCAGTCCCGCGATGCCGCGGTCCTGATACCGGCCACGCCAGTTCAGCACCGTCGTCACCGTCGCGTCAGTCAGCTCAGCGATCCGCGTGTTCGCCACACCGTCCGCGGCCAGCAACACGATCCGTGCTCGCTTCGCCGCCGAGGCACCGAACCTGTCGGATCGCGTCCATCGCTCAAGTTCGTCACGGTCACCAGCACGAAGGGTCAACGCCGGTGCAGGTCGATTCGCCACACCCAGATGATTTCAGATCCCAAACCATCTAGCAATTAACGACGCGCACCACTAGCCCGGATCATTCACGGGTCGGTGGCCTGATCGGCGTGTAAAAGCACGGAAGTGCCTGCCCAGCAGGGGAAGCTTGGGATTGCGACGTCTCAAGATCTCCAACCGGAAGGCACTCCGCAGGTGAAGGGTAGTTCGTGGTCGAGTGGGTTGTCAGTAACTGGTGGCGGGACCGGCGTGGTGGCCCACGCCGGGAGTGTCGGGCTCCGTCTGGTCGGCGACCGGACGGGGCTGACTGACCAGCTCTCGAAGGCCCTCGCCCGGCGCTCGTTCGTGCCGGTCCATGACCGCGGCCGGGTCCTGGTCGATGTCGCGGTAGTGATCGCCGATGGCGGTGAAGCGATCGCCGACATCGACGTGCTGCGTCATCAGGGCGGGGTTCTCGGCACTGTCGCGTCGCCGCCGACTGTGTGGCGGACGCTGGCCGAGATCACCCCGGGCCGGTCGCGGAAGATCGCGACTGCGCGTGCCCGGGTCCGCCGCCACGTCTGGTCCCAGTTCCCGGACGGTTGCCGGCCAGCAAGGTCGCCGGCACCGACCTCGGGCGCCACTGTCGTGCTGGATGTCGATGCCACGATCGTGGTCGCGCACAGCGAGAAGGAGAACGCTTCGCCGACCTTCAAGAAGACGTTCGGATTCCATCCGCTCGGGGTGTGGTGCGACAACAGCGGTGAGTTCCTGGCCGCGCAGTTGCGGACCGGGAAGGCCGGGTCGAACACCGCCGCCGACCACATCACTGTCCTGACTGAGGCGATCGCGCAGGTCCCGGCCGCGCACCGCAAGGACCTGCTGATCCGCGCCGATGGCGCTGGGTCTTCCCACGCTCTATTGGACTGGCTCACCGACCAGGGCAAGGTCCGTGGCCGCAGGCTGGAGTACAGCGTGGGGTTCGCGATCACCGAGAAGATCCGCGAGGCCATCAAAGTTCGTCCCGAAGAAGGTCTGGGCCCCGGCCACTGATGCTGACGGCGGTGTCCGCGCCGGCGGCGATGTCGCCGAACTGACCGGCCTGCTCGACCTCTCCTCGTGGCCCGAGGAGATGCGGATCATCGTCCGCAGGGAACGGCCGCACCCCGGCGCCCAACTATCTCTGTTCGAAGAGCGCGACGGGTGGCGCTACCAAGCGATCGCCACCAACACCAAGGTTGGCCAGCTCGCATTCCTTGAGGCCCGTCATCGTGCCCACGCGCGGGTCGAGGACCGCATCCGCCACGCCAAAGATTCGGGCCTGGGCCGGTTCCCATCGCGGGAGTTCATGATCAACCAGGCCTGGCTGACCGCGGTCACGATCGCCGCCGACCTCATCGCCTGGACCCGGCTGCTCGCCCTGACCGGCGACGCAGCTGTGCTCGCCACTTCGAACCGAAAGCGCTGCGCTACCGGTTCCTCCACGTTCCTGCCCGCCTGACCCACAGTGCCCGCCGCCGACACCTGAAGATCCCTGAGTCCTGGCCCTGGGTGGCCGCGATCGTCGCCGGTCAGGGCGAGCATCGCCGCGATCCCACAACCAGCCTGACCAGCCCCGCCCGCCCACGACATCACCCCCGGGAGAACCGCAGCCCGGCAGCGCCAGCCGGCGCTGCGCCCTACCCCTCATCACCACCCAGGGCCACCAGGACGATCACGCCACCGACGGCCTCGCCGTACCGGCTTCATGAAAGACCGGGGCTAGTAGGCGAGCACGGCCTCTGCCAGCAGGGCGAGGCCGATGACGATCATCGCCGCGCCGGAGAAGCGCGACACCGCTCGGGCGGCGGATGGCCTGGCGCCGAGCACGACTCGCGCGGAGGCGCCGACGCCGGTATAGACGACGGCGCACCCGGCCACGTGGACCAGCCCGAGCACCAGGATCTGCGCCGTCAGCGGCCAGCCGGCGTCCGCGTCGGTGAACTGCGGCAGCAGCGCCAAGAAGAGCAGGAACACCTTGGGGTTGAGCCCGCTGATGCCGAACCCCTTCGCTGCCTGGCGCGCCCAGGAGCCCGGCGTCGGCGCGGCATCGGCGCTGGGGCTCGCCGGGTTCCGGACGGTAGCGATCCCCAGCCAGACGAGGTACGTCGCCCCGGCGGCGGTCAGGGCGGCCATCAGTGCGGGTGAGCGGGTCAGGAGGCCGGCCACCCCGGCGGCGACCGCGAGGGTGGCGGCGACGTGACCGGCCAGGAGCCCGCCCACTGCGGGCAGCACGGTGCGGTGCCGCAGCCCGGCGGAGATCGCGTACGCCCAGTCGGCCCCCGGGGTGATGACGAGCAGCAGCGAGACCGCCCAGAACGCCGCAATCGTGCCCATCGCCATGGCGTCTCCTCCTGGGTGATCAAACTTCTTGATGCCTCGGGAGGGAGATTAGAGGTGACTCGCCAGAATGTGCTGCCAAACTTTGTTGTCGGGGCGGTCGGATGAGCAAGAATGTTGACCATGGACGCACTTGACCGTCAGATTCTTGCCGAGGTCCAGCTGGACGGCCGGCTCACCATCACCGAGCTTGCCGAACGCGTCGGTCTCAGCGTCTCGCCCTGCCACCGGCGTCTGCGTGCGCTCGAGAAGTCCGGCGCGATCAGCGGCTACCGCGCCCACCTCGACGCCGAGGCCTTGGGCCTGCAGTTCGAGGCGCTCGTGTTCGTGACCATGCGCGGGGCCGACCGGGAGACGGTCGATGCCTTCGAGCAGGCCGTCGTCGCCGTGCCGCAGGTCGTGCAGGCGCAGCGCCTCTTCGGTGACCCCGACTACCTCCTGCGGGTCGTCGCCGCCGACCTGGCGGCGTTCCAGGGGCTCTACGACGACCGACTCACCACCCTGCCCGGTGTCGGCCGCCTCAGCTCGACGCTCGTGATGAAGAGTTTGGTGGCCAACCGGCCGCTGCCGCTGTGATGCGACGAGCGCTCTCAGGACAGACGTGACGGCGAGGATCCCGACTCCGAGAGCCTGGTGCGGTCGTCCGGCGCTCCGACTCCTTGCCGACACGGAGTTGCTTGGCCCCGGCCTGTGAGGCGGCCGCCAACGTCGGGTACTCATCACGATGGTCGTTCACCAGACGAACCGCTCTGGCCTTCAGTGCCGGATCGATCTGCTTCGGCATGGTGCTCATCCTCCCGGACTCAAACAGGAGCGGCATCAAGGTCGCAGTCGATGAGCTGACGCCGGCGCTCTTCGGTCAGGTCCACGGACGGACGGGGTAGCCCTGTCCTCCGGCGAAGGCGACCAGGACGTCGACGGGGCCGAGCTGGGATTCGGTGTGCTGGCGCGCGTCGTCGAGTGCCGCGGCATCGGTGCGTCTGCGACGGCGCCGATGCAGGAACCGCCGGCGGTGGTGATCTCGGTGACGACCAGGTCCAGGGTGTCCTTGTCGCGGCCGACCACGCAGACCTTGGCTCCTTGGGCAGCGAAGGCTCGGGCGGTCTGTGCGCCGATGCCGCGAGATCCGCCGGTGATGAAGACGACCTTGCCGTTGAGGTCGGTGTACAGGCCAGGCACCTGAGAGCTACTCCTTGCGTGGCGTGGTGCCGTCAGGAGGCGGCGGGCTGGGTCTGGTCCTTGGAGGTGGTCCGGGGACGGGCGCGGGGCATCAGGGCGGCAACGAAGATCAGCCACAGGGTGCCGCCGAAGCGGACGAGCGGCAGCAGGTAGGCGAAGCCGGGGGCCAGAAGGGTCAGGATGGCGACCAACCCGACGGCGGCCAGGATCAGTCCCGTCACGGTGATGGCACGCGGCAGCAGTCCGGCCATCAGACCCGTGACGGAGATTCCGGCGATGAACAGGGCGTACATGACCACGTGGCCGGGGCCGCCCGACAGGAACGACAGGTCCGCGAGCGCGCGGGCGAGGGCCGGTGAGGCGTCCGCCGGCAGGCGGCCGCCGGTCCAAGCGAACATCGCGGAGAGGGTCAAGGCACTGGCTGCCAGTACACCTCCGACGAGGGTGATCGCCGACCCGGGCGCGGTGATGCCGAGCGCGCGCAGTCGCCGGTAGAGCACCGCGGCGGACAGTGCCAGCGGCAAGGCGGAGCTGAACAGCAGCAGGGCGCCGACCTTGATCGCGGTGCCGTGGGCCTGGGCGTAGTGCAGGACCACGGCGCCTGACGCGTCAGGGTGCGGGGTGGAACTGTTCACGATGACGTAGGCCACGGTCAGCACGGCGAAGGCAAGGACGGGGGCAAGTAGCGGCGGCCCGGACTGCGGGCGGCGGGGGCGAGCCTTCGAAGGCTGGGGGGCCGGGGCGACGGTCATGGTTCCTCCTGGGTAATTCATGCACACGAGACAATGATTCCATATTGGAACGATTCTTAGACGCTACCATAGCGGCATCACCTGAGCCGTGCGAACGGGACGCCTGCGCCCCGTGTCGGGCGCCGCCTTCCTGCTGGCCCGGCTGGGTGCACGGGGCCCAGCTCTTCGCACAGCGGATCGCCGAACTCGATCTGACGCCCGCGCATGGCTGTGCGCCAGTTGGTCCGCACTCCCGGCCGAGTCAGCGTGAACTCGCGGACGACCTCGGGATGCCGACCAGTCGCTTCGTTCCGTTCGCCGACGAGCTGGGGGAGCGTGGGCTCATCGAGCGCCGCAGGAACACCAGCGATCCGCCTGTATGCCCTGACCAAACCGGGTCGACGCCAGCTGACGCCGAGGTTGGCACGCGAGTCCGCGACGACCACCTCACCCCCGATCCAGCGACACGGCCTCCGGCGTGTGCAGGCGCACCATGAACCTCCCGGCATGGGCGGGCGCGGAGTCCCGGGTGGCCAGACTGACGACCACCATCGTGGCGACGGCGGCGGGGACGCTCCAGGCCGCCGGCTGGCCGAGGAGTACGGCGGTCCAGCCGGTGGTCTCGCTGGTGCCGAGGGTCCAGGCGACCCCGAGGCCGGACCCCAGGCCACCGACCGCGAGACCGGCGAGGGCGCCCCGCGCGGTGAGGCCGCGCCACCAGATCCCGAGCACGAGCAGCGGGCAGAACGTCGAGGCGGAGACGGCGAAGGCCAGGCCGACGGCGCGGGCCACACCGACTCCGGGCGCGACCAGCGCGAGCACGCACGGCACCGTCACGGCGATCACCGCGCCGACCCGGAAGGCGGTCACCCCGCTCAGCCGGCGCTCACCGAACCGCCGGCCCGTGACGTCCTGTCCCAGCACCCCGGCGACGGCGATGGCCAGGCCGGACGACGTGGAGAGGAACGCGGCGAACGCGCCGGCGGTGACGAGTCCGGTCAGCAGTTCGCCGCCGATCCCCGGCACCATCAGTCGCGGCAGCTCGAGCACCAACGCGTCCGACCGGCCCGACGCCGCGATCTCGGGCGCGTAGATGCGCCCGAGGGCGCCGTACACGGGTGGCAGCAGGTAGAAGACGCCGAGCAGGGCGAGCACCGCCAGGGTCGTACGGCGCGCGGCGCGGCCGTCGGGGTTCGTGTAGAACCGCACGACCACGTGGGGCAGTCCCATCGTCCCGAAGAACGTCGCGAGGATCAGCGAGTAGGTGACGTAGAGGCCCTCAGAGCCGCCGTTGCCGAGCGGCAGCGACCAGACGTCCGTGCCTCCGGGCGCGCCGTCGCCACTGGGCCGTGGGGCTCCGTCGCCGAGCCAGATCGACAGCAGCACGAACGCCGGGATGAGCAGCGCGGTCAGCTTGAGCCAGTACTGGAAGGCCTGCACGAACGTGATGCTTCGCATGCCGCCCGACGTCACGTTGACGACCACGACGAGCCCGACGATGACGGGCCCGAGCCAGGTCGGCGCTCCCGTTGCCGCACTCAGCGTCAGCCCGGCGCCCTGGAACTGCGGCATCAGGTACAGCCAGCCGATGGCCACCACAAGCACCGAGCAGGCGGTACGCACGGCCCGAGAGCCCAGCCGTGCCTCGGCGAAGTCGGGCAGTGTGTAGGCACCCGACCGCCGCAGCGGGGCGGCCACCAGGACGAGCAGGACGAGGTAGCCGGCGGTCCAGCCGACGGGATACCAGAGCATGTCGGCGCCGAAGACGAGCACGAGCCCGGCGACCCCGAGGAAGGACGCGGCCGAGAGGTACTCACCGCCGATTGCCGACGCGTTGAGCCTCGGTCGCACCGTCCGCGAGGCGACCAGGAAGTCGCTCGTGGTGCGGGAGAAGCGCAGCCCCCACGTGCCGATGGCCAGCGTCGCGATCGTGACGAGGGTGACCGCGACGATGCCGGGCAGGGCGTTCATCCGGGGTCCCTGTTCGAAGCGGAACGAAGGGAGCATTCGAATGGGGTGGTCTTCATCTCTCGACCTCCTCGACCAACGCGGCGAAGTCACGCTCGTTGGCTTCCGCCGCGCGCACGTAGCGCCAGCCCAGGAACAGCAGCCACGGATAGACGAGGAACCCGATCAGCAGCCAGGACAGCGGGATCCCCCACAGCCGCACGGCCGCGAGCCCGGGAAGGAGGTGGAAGACCAGCGGCAGGCTGCCGACCGTGACGGCGAGCAGCGCCAGGATCCGCAGCGCCAGCACGCCTTGCTCACGCAGCAGCGAGCCCATGTAGATCGCGCCGACCCGGGTGCCAGCATCGATCTCGCCGGTGCCCGCCCGCCGTGGGGGAGTACGCCGCCGCGTCGGCCCGGTGACCCGGACCCGCTCCGGCGGCTGCTCGCTCACGGCGTACGCCGGGTCAGCAGCTCGCGCAGCTCGCGGGTGTGGCGGCGGCTGACGGCGAGCTCCTGCGGCGAATCCGCGTCGCCGACCACGACGCTGGCCCGGCCCTGCTCCATCCGGAGCTCGCGCACGTGCGCCAGCGCGACCAGCAGCGAGCGGTGGATCCGCACGAATCCGGCCGGCCCCCACTCCCGCTCGAGTGTCGTCATGGGGGTGCGCAGGAGGTGGGAACCGCTGGCGGTGTGCAGCCGGGCGTAGTCGCCCTGCGCCTCCACGTAGGTGATGTCGGCCCGGTCGATGAAGCGGGTGACGCCGCCACGTTCGACGGCGATGGAGGTGTCGTCGGAGGGCTGCGGGTGGCGGCCGCCCTCGACCACGCGTCGTACTGCTTCGGCGAGACGATCCTCGCGCACCGGCTTGAGCACGTAGTCGACGGCGTCGAGCTCGAACGCGTCGACCGCGTGCCCGTCGTGGGCCGTGACGAAGACGATCGGAGGCGGCTCCTTGAAGCGTGACAGCACCTGCGCCAGGTCGAGACCCGAGAGACCGGGCATCGAGATGTCGAGGAAGACCGCGTCGACCGCGGTCTCGCGCAGCACGCGCAACGCCTCGGTGGCGGAGTCGCAGGTGAGCACTCCGCCGATGCGGGCGTCGCGGTGGAGCAGGAACGAGAGCTCGTCGAGGGCCGGGCGCTCGTCGTCGATGACCAGCACGTTGAGCTGAGTCGGCTCGTTCCTCATCCCGCCACTCTCGCATGGGGAAGTCGGTGCTAGCAGGTAGCCTGTGGCAATTCATCAGGTGTCGCCGCGAGGCGGCTGACGGGTTCGGATCGAGACTCGTCCACGGCTCGGAGGACGATTCAGATGTCTCTGCAGGAACAGATCACAGCTCGGGCGCGCGAAATTCGCACCGATGGTTACGGGATGTCTATCGGCGAAGTGCTTAGCCTCTATCGCGACCAAGACATCGACATTCATCCGGAGTTCCAGAGAATTTTCCGCTGGAAGGACGCGCAAAAGTCCAAGCTGATCGAGTCGATCCTCCTTGGCATCCCGATTCCTCCCATTTTCGTTTCCCAGCGGTCAGACGGAGTTTGGGATGTCATCGATGGCGTCCAGCGCCTATCTACCATCCTCGAATTTGTGGGTGAGTACATGGACGAGGATGGGAACAAGCAGCCTCCTCTTCGACTAAATGCTGGCGAGTACCTCACGGAGCTCGAGGGCTACCGGTACGACCAAGCCGGTTCTGCGGCGGACTCGGTATTCGACGATTCGTTGCGACGCGACTTTAAGCGAGCCAAACTCGACTTTAGAATCATCACCAAGGAGTCGGACGACAGTGCCAAATACGACTTGTTTCAACGACTAAATTCCGGATCGGTACTCTCTCCGCAGGAGGCACGCAATTGCCTCATGGTCATGATTGACCGGAAGATGTATCAAACAGTGGTCAGCTTGGCCGATAGAGAAGACTTTAGAGCGTGCGTGCCTCTCTCAGAGCGCCAAGAAGAGCAGGCATATCGACAAGAGCTCGTACTCAGATTTTTCTGTCAGGAGGATTTTCACGGAACTAGTACAGAACTGCCTAAAGAGTATGGCGAGTTCCTGACCGATTGGATGCGCAAGGCCGCTGATGTTCCTGGTTGGGGAATGGATGTTGAACTGTTCGACCGGACTTTCAAACTGTTGGCGGAATCGCTAAGCGAAGATAGCTTTCGTCGTTGGGATGGGAACAGGCATCTTGGACCATTCTCGATCTCAAGTTTCGAGTTCGTCACCACGGGCGTCGCGGCCAACGTAGACACTTGGGAGGGCCGTTCGTCCGAAGACTTGGAGGGACGGATCAACGAGATGTGGGACGAGCCAGCGTTTCGCACTAACTCCGGGACGGGGATTAGTCCTAGGAGGCGGGTTCCGAAACTAATCAACGAAAGCCGCACGTTCTTTGGTGTCTAGAATGTCTCCACATACAGACCAAGACTTCCAACAACGACTAGATGATGATATTGCTTGGCGACGAATCGAGTTGGCTTCGCTTGCATCGCAATTAGATTCGGCCCGCAAGGCAGGGACAGTTTCGCCAGCGACGCGGGCCTTATCCAGGGCGCTCAGCGCCATGCTCTACGCCCATTGGGAGGGGTATGTTAAGAACGCTTTCGATGCGTATAGCAAACTCCTTCACCAACGCAAACCGAAGGTTGTAGAACTAGCAGATACTCTCTTGGAGTCCCACATGATTCAGCTGATGAGGCGCCTCGATTCGGGTGATCAGAAGGCTCGTGCGGAGATTTCCGAAATTGTGAGACAAACGGGCCAGCCGCGCTTGAACCTTGGGCGTGCGAAGCTTGTCGATACAAAGTCGAATTTGCGTAGTCAAGTTCTGAAAGAGATCTTGCAGAGTCTTGGGGTCTCCAACGAAAGTTTCGAGACCAAACAACGCCTCATAGACGTGGTCCTCTGCGACCGGCGCAACGAGATTGCACACGGTCGCGCGAACTTCCCGCCGCCAGTCGAAGTTCTAGAGCTGGTATCGCAAGTCTTGGGCATGATGGAGGAGATCCGTGACTTGGCGATCTCCCAGGTGACGACTAAGAGCTACTTGGCGTCCTGAGCCGGGCCACCCGTCACGTGTGGACTCCCGGGGCGAACTTCGGCACTCGCACGATCACCTTGGTGCCGGCGCCGGGCGCGGTCTCGACCACTAGACCGTAGTCGTCGCCGAACGCGTTGCGCAGCCGCCCGTCGACATTGCCGAGGCCGACGGAATCGAGCTCGGAGTCGCCGGCGAGCGCGCGCCGTACCTTGTCGGGGTCCTCGCCGACGCCGTTGTCCTCGACCTCGATGACACACTCCTGCCCGATGTCGCGGGCCACGATCTGCAGCCGGCCGACACCGTCGGAGCCCTCGAGCCCGTGTCGTACGGCGTTCTCGACGAGTGGCTGGATGCACAGGAACGGCACCGCCACCGGCAGCACCTCCGGCGCGATGCGCAGCGTCACCTCGAGCCGGTCACCGAAGCGCGCCTGCTCGAGCATCAGGTAGCGCTCGACGGACCGCAGTTCCTCGGCCAGGGTCGTGAACTCGCCGTGCGAGCGGAAGGAGTAGCGGGTGAAGTCGGCGAACTCCAGCAGCAGCTCGCGCGCCCGGTCCGGGTCGGTGCGCACGAAGCTCGCGATCGCGCCGAGCGAGTTGTAGATGAAGTGCGGGCTGATCTGGGCCCGCAACGCGCGCACCTCGGCCTCCATCAGCCGGGTGCGCGACGCGTCGAGCTCGGCGAGCTCGAGCTGGCCGGAGACCCAGACGGCGACCTCGTGGGTGGCGCGCACCAAGCTGCCCGTGGGGTACGGCGCCAGCGCGATGAGGGTGCCTACCACCCGGTCCTCGACGGTGAGCTGGGTCGCCACTGCGTGTCGTACGCGGCAGCCCGGCAGGTCGCAACCGAGGTCGGCGACCCGGGCGGTGTCCTGGTCGAGCGCCGAGGCCACGAGATCGGGGACCTGCACCTCGTGGTGGCTGCCGACGCCGTCCCAGGCGAGCAGCCCGGCGGTGTCCGTGAGGGCGAGCGCCGGGGTGTCGAGCAGGGCGCGCAGGTGCGGCACGGCGCGCTCCGCGCTGGCCGTCGTCAGGCCTTCACGGAGCGCGGGCGCGGCCAGCCCGGCGGTGTGGAGCGTGCGGAACGTCGCCCGGTCGGCGTCGGTGCCCAGATGGGTGCGACGCCAGCTGCGGGGGCTCATGGGAGCAAGGTACCCATGTCGTGCTGGTTGAGGACGGGCGAAGTCCCGTCTCGAAACCCCGCGGTCGGGTGCCTCAGGACTCGCAGCTCTTGCGCTTCTCCGCGCGGCACTTGTCCTTGTTCTTGCGACCGTCGGCCTTGTCGGTGCCCTTGCCGCCGATCAGCACGTCCTTGCCGCTGGTGCCGATCACCTTGTCGTGACCCTTGCCCCCGACGAAGCGGGCCTTCGGCTTGCAGGCCAGCGCACCCGACGAGCCCTCGATGTAGTCCTTGCCCTTGAGGCCCTTCCCGACCAGGTTGCAGCCGCGCAGCAGCAGGCGATTGGCGTCGCTGCTGCCCTTCGCGGTGGCACTGGTGGCGGTGAGCGTGGCGTTCTTGAAGTTCACGACCGCCGCCTCACCGAACGTGCTCGGGTCGCCGACGTCGAAGCGGCCCGCCGTCAGGTCCACCGAGAGGGTGCTCGCCGGCGACGTCGCCACGAACGTGTTGGTGCCCAGCCCGCCGTCGTACACACTGCCGATGGCGGTCTCGGGGTCGATCGTCACGAAGTCGTTGCCGGCGCCCATCGAGACCGAGGCCCGGCCGTGCGGGGTGAGCGTCGCCGGGTCGGAGATGTCGAGCGTCTCGGCGGCATCGCTGCCGAGGAACTGGAAGGTGCCCTCGGTGGGGATCAGGTCGAACTTCTCCATCGACGTCCAGTTCAGGATGTTGCGGTCGCCGCGGCGACCGACGCCGTTGGTGTTGTTGAGGATCCAGTCGCCCTTGCCGGACAGGTCGAAGTAGACGAGGTCGTAGCCGAGACCGCCGGCCACCGCGCCCGCCCGGAGCGCCTCGCTGCCCTTGAAGTCGACTGCGTCGTCGCCGTCGCCCAGGTCGATGGTGTCGCCGTTGGGCTGGCTGGGGGCGCCGCTCACGACCACGTCGTTGCCGCCGTAGGTGAGCACCGTGTCGGGGTCGTCGTCGTTGGTCGCCGCCACCCCGAAGGTGGTGACCGTGTCGGCACCGGGTCCTCCGAAGAAGCGGTCCTCGCCCTGGCCGAGGTACGCCGTCACAGCGGCCCCGCCCGACCCGACGGCGTCGACGGTGTCGCCACCGGCTGCCGCGTCGACGTACGGCGTCCCGCCGGTGACGCAGATCAGGTCATCGCCCGCCAGCGCACTCACGACGCTCGCGCCGTTGGTCACCATGACGTCGCGGTCGGCGGTGCCGGCGAGCGGCAGGCCGGGTGTGCCGACCAGCGTGGCGTTGATGCCCCGGCACGTCTCGACCTTCGCCTCGGCGACGGTGGCCACGCTGAGACCGGCGACCAGGAGCGCTCCGGCGCCGCATCCTGTGGCGAGCCGGCTGATGGTCGAGTTCTTCATGGGTTCCCCCTGCCCGAGCGGACGTGTCGTGGTGCAACTTCATCACCTTGCCACGTAACGAGGCTTCTGGGCGACCCTGGCGCCGTGGGTTCTCCTAGAGTCAGCCCCATGGCACTCCTCCACCAGGCGACCCTGACTCCCTCCAAGCGCGAGCTGATGGACGGCTGGCTGCCGAGCCGCTCGTGGTTCCCCGGCACCGCAGACCTCGAGCCCATCGGGGCCTACCGAATCGACGACCCGGCCGGCGAGGTGGGCATCGAGGGCTTCCTGCTCGGCAGCCCCGACAGCCCTGAGCGCCCAGCGTTGCACCTGCCGCTGACCTACCGCGACGCGCCGCTCGCTGGTGCCGAGGCGTTCCTCGTCGGCACGATGGAGCACTCGGTGCTCGGGAAGCGCTGGGTGTACGACGCGTGCGGTGACCCCGTCTTCGCCAGGGCGCTCGCGGCCACCGTGCTGAACGGTGACCACGAGGCCGACCTGTTCATCGAGGTCGATGGCGAGATGCAGCAGCGCAAGCCCACCGTGACCGTCCGCGGCACCGGCACCGGCACCGGTGCCGGTGCCGAGATCGCCGACCTCGCCGAGGTCGTCGTACGTGACGTTGGCTCGACCACCGTGATCGAGGCCGGCCCGTTCGAGCTGGTCGTCGTGCGCGTCGTCGGCACCGACATCGCCGGGGACGAGACGTTGGTGGCGCACTGGCCCGGCGTCGACACGGCCGTGCTGGCCGGCGTACGGCGCCGCTAGCGACGCTCGCACCGGGTCCTCTTCTCGGCCCGGCACACGTCGGTGCGGCCCCGACCGTCGGCCTTGTCGCGCCCGGCGTTGCCGTTCAGCCGGTCAGGCCCGAGGGATCCGCGCAGCTGGTCGTGGCCCTTGCCTCCCGAGAGGCGTGCGCGCTGGGTGCAGTCGAACTTGAACGTCTCGAAGACCCCGTCGAACAGGGACCCCACCGAGTCGGGCCCGGCCCGTCCCGTGATCCGCATGCGGCAGCCCGTCGTGGACAGGGAGTTGCGGCCGGACGTGCCGCGGAGCGAGACGACGCGGGCGATCGCATGGGCGTTCTCGAAACCGGTGGCCGTGGCGTGCCACACGCCGTCCATCTGGAGGCGACCCATCGCCAGATCGAGGTCCAGGGAGCTCCGGTCGGTGGCCACGGCCAGGAAGTCGCGACCGCTGCCTCCGTCGTAGCCGCTCCGGGCGGCGCCGGGACTGTCGGTCCGGAGATCGTCGTCACCGCCACCGAGACGCACGGAGTTGACGCCGGCAGGCACGTTCTTCCCCGCCCTAAGAAGGGTCACGTTCTCGTCCAGGTCGCCACCGATGACCTCCACGTAGGAGGCCTCCGGCCCCACGCGGTTGACGTAGAAGTCCTCGAGGCCCGACCACTCCACCTGGGGCAGTCCGTTGCGCGTGCCCCGACCGGTGGCGTTGTCGAGCTTGAGACTCCCGCCGCCGACTGCGGTGCCGAGGTTGTCTTCCCCGACTCCGGCGTCGATGCGGCCCACGGCGGTGCCCCCGGCGCCACGCCAGGTGATGCCGTCGTCGCCCGCGCCGAGGTCGATGACGTCGAGGTTGTGGGCCGTGTCGTCACCGCTGTTCACGCCGTCGCTGCCCGGGCCCGTGGTGATGGTGTCGGGCTCCGAGTCGGTGGCGGTGATGAAGTCGGCGCTGATGGTCCCGGCAACGACGCTGTCGCTCTTCGGGCCGCCGTAGAACTGGTCCGAACCCTCGCCGAGCACCGCCTGGGCGGCCCACCCGCCGGCCCCCGTGCCGTCGACCACGTCGGCGCCCGGGCCGGTGGCGATCTGCACCGACTGGAAGTTGCCGCCGGAGAACGTGCGCCCTGTGACGCAGACCAGGTCGTCGCCGCCCAGGGTGTTGACGAGCCGCGCGTTGTTGGTGACGACGACGTCGCGGCCCTGGGTGCCGGTGAGCGAGGCCTCCTCGGAGCCCACGATCGTGGCGGCCTCGCCCCGGCAGGTCTCGGCCGCGGACGCCGGAGTCGCGGGTACGGCGGTCAGTGTGGCGCCGACGGCGATGGTGAACGTGAGCAGGCGACGTACTGACGCCATGAGGACCCCCTGAGAGTCGGGCCGCTCATCGGAAGTCGATGAGCAGCATGTTCGTCGGTGCCGTCCGAGGTGAACGGTCCGAAGTGTGATGCGTCGTCTCCGGAAGAAGTTGTCTCCGACGACTCATCGCCGATGATGCCGTGGTCGATCAACGGTGCGCGGCAGCACTTCGCGACGTACGGACGTACGACGCCGTCACCGACGCTCGCACTTCGTCCTCTTCTCCGTCCGGCACATGTCGTTGCTGCCCCGGCCCTCGGCTGCGTCTCGTCCCGTGTTGCCGATCAGCCGGTCGGGGCCGCGGCTGCCGCGCAGGGTGTCGGGCCCGCGGCCACCGGAGAAGCGCGCGTGTTGGGTGCACTTGAAGAAGAACCGCTCGAAGATGCCGTCGTACGCCGACCGCAGCAGGTCCTTCCCGCCCCCGCCCACGATGACCTGCCGGCAGCCGGTGGTGGTGAGCGAGTTGGCCCCGTCGGTGCCGCGGATGGACACGGTGCGCGCGAGGAGGTGTGCGTCCTCGACGCCGCTGACGCGGCCCCGGGCCTGACCTCCCACGTCGAGGCCGCCGCTCCTGAGGTCCAGGGCGAGCGGGGATGCGGCGGACCCGATCACCAGAAGGTCGCGCCCGGTGCCGCCGTCGTACGCGCTGCCGGGGGCGCCGGGCACCTCTGAGCGGAAGGTGTCGTCGCCCGCGCCGAGGTCGACGCCGACGCGCCCGGCCGACCTCATGCCACGCGCTGCCAAGAAGGTCACCTCTTCGTCCGCTCCGCCGCCGACGACGTCCACCGCGGTCGGGGTCGAGACGATCGACAGGAGGTGGAAGACCTCCAGGCCCGACCACCCGGCGAACGGCTGGCCGTCGCGGGTGGATCGACCCGCGGCGTTGTCGATCCGGACCGCATCGGTGCCCACGGTGACGCTGAGCGTGTCGCGTCCCTCGCCGGCGACGATGGACCCGACGGAGGCGGCACCGGCCCCACTCCAGCTGAGGTAGTCGTCGTCCGCGCCGAGGTCGATCGAGTCGAGGTTGGCCAGCGCGTCGCCGCCGCTGGCCACCGAGTCGGGACCGGCGCCCGTGACGACCGTGTCGGGCTCGGTGTCGACGGTCTTGTTGTAGTCGGCGCTGACGGCGCCTGCGGAGACGTGGTCGCTCTTCGGCCCGCCGTAGAACTGGTCGGAACCCTCGCCCAGCACCGCCTGCGCGGACCAGCCGCTGGCCCCCGTGCCGTCGACCACGTCCGCACCGGGACCGGTGGCGATCTCCACCACGTCGAAGTTGCCGCCGGAGAACGTGCGCCCCGTGACGCAGACCAGGTCGTCGCCGCCCAGGGTGTCCACGGCCGTCGCGTTGTCGGTGACGACGACGTCGCGGCCCTGGGTGCCGGTGAGCGAGGCCTCCTCGGTGCCCACGATCGTGGCGGCCTCACCCCGGCAGGTCTCGGCAGCGGACGCTGGAGTCGCGGGTACGACGGCCAGGGTGGCGCCGAGTGCGAGAGTGAAGCTGAGCAGGCGGCGTACTAGTGCCATGGGTCCCCCAGAGTGTCGGTCCGTCTACCGGAAGTCGATGAGCAGCATGTCTGTGTCGGTGCCGTCCGAGGTGAACGGTCCGAAGTGGGACGCGTCGTCGTCGGCAGAAGTTGTCTCCGAAGGCTCATCGCCAGGGATGCCGCGGTCGATCACCTGGGCGCGGAAGCACCGGGCGACGTACGGGAGCTGCATGCCGTCCATGCCGCGGCCGAAGTCCTCGTAGAACGCCAGGATCTCGGCGAACTTCGCCGCGCGCGCGTCGTCGTCGAGGGTGGAGATGCTGGGCCGGGAGGCGGCGAGGTCGACGATCGACTCGCGGTTGATGTCCTGCCAGTGCCGGAACTCGGCCCCGTCGACGAAGCCGAACAGGTCGGAGCACTTCAGGGCGCCGGCCGGGTCGTCGCCGGAGTCCGTGCCGCCCAGGAGGGCGCCGAGGCGGCGCACCCACGGGATGCGCTCGTCGCGGTAGTTCCAGACCAGCGCGAGATGGCCGCCGGACTTGAGCACCCGCGCGATCTCCGGCAACGCCCTCTCGTGGTCGAACCAGTGGAACGACTGCGCGCACACGACCACGTCGACCGACCGGTCGGGCACGGGCAGGTCCTCGGCGCCGGCGACGGAGGTGCGTACGTCGGGCAGCCGCTCGGCCAGCACCGCCAGCATCGCCTCGTCGGGGTCGGTCGCGTGCACGTCGTGCCCCTGCCCGGCCAGTAGCGCGGTGAGCTTGCCCGTGCCGGCGCCCACCTCGAGCACCGAGCGGCCCGGCCCGCCGGTGAGCCACTGACCGGCCTCTGCCGGGTAGCCCGGCCGGCCGCGGTCGTAGGCGCGCGCATCGGAACCGAAGGAGAGTGCAGGCTGTCGGTCGGTCATCTCCTGCAGGCTACTAGCGTTCCCCGCGTGACCACCGACCCACTGGCCTGGCTGACCTCACTCGAAGGCGTGCCCTCGTCGTACGCCGCGGTGCGCGACGGCATCGATGCCCTGCTCCGCGACCGCGGTCTCCGTCGTACGCCGCCGGAGATGACCGCCGAGTCGTTGCTGCGCGGCGCGCACGCGTCGGCCGTGCTGGAAGGGTCGGCGTCGTCGCTCGAGGACGTCCGCGCCGGGGCCGGCGACGCGATCGCGACCGACGCGGTGCGGCTGTCGTCGGAGCTGCTCGGCCTGGCGCCGTCACTGTCCCGTTCGCCGTTGCAGGCGCTGGCGCGGATCCACGCGCTGGCGGCCCAAGGATCCGTGGCCGACGACGTACTCGGGCGCCCGCGCGACGCCGCGTCGGCCGACCGGCTGCGTGCCCTGTCTGACCTCTTGCTGACGCCGACCGAGGCGCCGGCGCTGCTGGTGGCCGCGGTCGTGCACGCCGACATCGCCTCGGCGGCGCCGTTCGCGTCGCACAACGGCCTGGTGGCGCGGGCCGCCGAACGGCTGGTGCTCGTCTCCCGCGGGGTCGACGAGAAGTCGCTGATCGTGCCCGAGGCGGGGCACCTGGCGTTGCGGGCGGAGTACGAGTCGAACCTGGTCGGCTACCGCGACGGCGGGCAGCGCGGCGTGCACGCGTGGGTGATGTACGCAGCGGAGGCCTATGCCGCCGGGGCCGACGCGAGCCCGCTGCGCACCGATTGACCCTTGCGCCACCGGCTCGCACCACGGTTGGGTGAGCGGATGCGCAGACTTCTCGGGGCCCTCACCGCCCTCATGCTGACCATGGTGCCCCTCGCCGCCTCCGCTTCCGGACCCACGCCGACCGGGCCGTCGAAGGACGACGTGTCCTGGAAGCGCGTCGACATCGACACCGACCAGGGCCTCCGCGGCCTCGACGCCGTCTCCGCCAAGGTCGCCTGGGTCGCCGGCAGCGACGGCGGCGTCTGGCGCACCGTCGACGCCGGCAAGACCTGGAAGGACGTCACGCCCGCCGCCCAGATCCTGGCGTTCCGCGACGTCGAGGCCACGTCCAAGAAGACCGCGCTGGTCCTGGCGATCGGTCCCGGCGAGGAGTCGCAGATCCTGCGCACCGACGACGGTGGCGAGTCCTGGGCGACGGCGTTCGTCAACGACGAGCCGACCGCGTTCTACGACTGCATGGGTATGCCGCCCCAACGGCAAGGACGGTCTCGCCCTCAGCGACCCGGTCGAAGGCGAGATGCGGCTGATCCGCACCAGGGACGGCGGCAAGTCGTGGACCCGCGTCGACGCGGCCGGGCTGCCCGCGCCGGTGGCCGACGAGTTCTACTTCGCCGCGAGCGGCACCTGCCTGGTCACCTCGGGTGACCGCGACGCGTACGTCGTCAGCGGCGGTGCCGCGGCTCGCGTCCTCCACTCCACCGACAAGGGCCGCAGCTGGAAGGTCGCCGACTCCACGCTCGCTCCGGGCGATGCCGCCGGCGCGTTCTCGATCGCGGTGCGCGACGAGGCGCAGGGCGTGCTGGTCGGCGGCGACTTCGAGCAGGAGACCGAGGGCACCGACCGGTCGGCGTACCTCTCCGGCAAGGGGAAGTGGAAGAACGGTGGCGACCTGAGCGGCTACCGCTCCGGCGTCGCCTGGCTGCCGGGCACCGCGGCGGTCGCCGTGGCCGTTGGTCCGTCGGGCAGTGACCTGACCGTCAACGGTGGCCGGACGTGGAAGAAGTTCTCCAGGGCCGACTTCGACTCCGTCCAGTGCGCGGAGAACGCCGAGGGCGCTGCGTCGTGCTGGGCGTCGGGCGCAGACGGTGCGGTGGGGCGGCTGAAGGTCAGGACGCGCTGACTAGCGTCGGCGCCCGACCCGCACCAGGACCGCGCGGGAGAACGACGGGGAGAGGTCGACCTTCGAGCACGGGACCCACGCCACGGGCGTAGAACTTGTTCTCGAGGACCGTGGGCTCGAGCGGCGTCGTGTTGGCGGTGTGCAGGAGGTGGCGGAAGAAGCCGGCCGGCACCTTGACGGCTTCGCTGCGGGCGAGGATCACGGCCCGGTCCTCGGCCACACCCGCGCGGAACTCCTCCCGATACGCGCAGCCCGGCCGCGGCCGCCCGGGCAGAAGCACCCCGGCGTACGCGCCGTCGACACCGTGCCGCCACGATCCCTCGGTCGAGACGGTGCCGTCCTCGTCGTAGGCGTGGGTGTGCTCGCCGAGGTACCACAGCGAGCCGCCGGAGTCCTGGGCGTACCAGTCGAGGGTGTCCTCGATGATGCGGCCGCTGGAGCGGACGACGTCGTGTACGACGCGCGCCTCGACGCCTTCGATCAGCGTCGTGCGACGGGTCACCGTGACGGTGACGCGCTGGGTCTCGCCGTCGCCGTGCTCGACGAAGTGCCATACCGTGCCCGGCCGCATCGGCCAGTAGGGATGGTCGATCCGGGTCGTGAAGTCGGCCGGGTCCAGCCGCACCGGCTCGCCTCCCCGGGGAAGCTGACCGCATCGATCAGAGGTGCCCTCGAGAGCATCGCTTCCGGGGCCTGCGGACGTGGCGACCGCCGCCGCCACTGTGATCGCGGCCAGAGCCGACCAAAGACCGGCACGGCTCATCTCACTCGCCCTGGTCTTCGCTGTCGCCCTCGATGACGACGACGTCGTACGCCGCGTCGAGACGTACATCGACGGTGCTGCCGTCGGTGCGGGTGACCTCGACCTCCCAGGTGGCGCCGTTCTCGGAGTCGCGCTCGACGCTGTTGGCCTTGCCACCGCCGGTGGCGTCGAGTGCTGCCGCGGTGGCGTCCTCGGCCTGCTGTGACGAGAAGTCCTGCGAGCCGGGCTCGGGGTCCTCGCCCCCGCTGCTGGCCATGGCCACCCCGCCGGTGACGCTGGCGGCCAGCACGATTCCGGTGGCGATGGCGATGCTCTTCTTCATGACGACTCCTTCAGATGGACCGGGTGGACCACCCCAGCGTGCGACGACGACGCTGAATCCCCGCTGAACGAGGCGGGTTCAGCGCGCGTTCAGACTTCCCGTGGGACCGTGGCGCATGCGCATCCTGGTCGTGGAGGACGACGCGGCAATGGCCGCTGCCGTCCGGCGCGGGCTGGAGGCGGAGGGCTACGCGGTCGACGTCGCAGCCGACGGGATCGAGGGTGAGTGGCTGGCCCAGGAGAACGCGTACGACGCGCTGGTCCTCGACGTGATGCTGCCGCGGCTGGCGGGCGACGAGCTCTGCGCGCGGCTCCGCAAGGCCGGAAACTGGGTGCCGATCCTGATGCTCACCGCGCGGTCGGGGGCGGCCGAGGAGGCGAGCGCTCTCGACGCCGGCGCCGACGACTTCCTGGCCAAGCCCTTCTCCTACCTCGTCCTGGTCGCCCGGCTCCGCGCGCTCGTACGACGCGGGGTCGTCGACCGGCCGACCGTCCTCGTGGCCGGCGACCTCCGGCTCGATCCGGCCGGGCACCAGGTGTGGCGCGGCGAGACCGAGGTGGCGCTGACCCCTCGGCAGTTCTCGCTGCTGGAGTTCCTGCTGCGGCGCGCCGGCGAGGTCGTGTCGAAGGCGACGATCCTCGAGCACGTGTGGGACTTCGCCTACGAAGGCGACCCCAACATCGTCGAGGTCTATGTCCGCCAGCTGCGACAGCGGCTCGACGACCCGTTCGACCGCCACAGCCTGCAGACGGTCCGGCTCGTCGGCTACCGGCTGGACCCCGACGGTGGCTGAGATGCGCAGCCGTTGGGGCACGGTCCGGGCGCGTACGACGCTGCTCGCCACCGCTGCGACGGCGCTGGCGCTCGTCGCCGGGTCGGTAGCTCTCGTGCTCACCCTCCAGTCGCAGCTGACCGGTCGCGACGACACGCTCGCCCAGAGCCGGGTACGTGACCTGATGACGGCCGCACGCGCGGGCGACCTGCCCACGTCGCTGGACGCCCTCGGCGGCGAAGGCGTGGGCCAGGTCATTGCCGCGGACGGCACCGTGCTGACGGCTTCGCCGAATGTCGAAGGCCGGCCGCCCCTCGTGCCTGTCGCGACCGGGGGGTCGCTGAAGGTGCGCTCGATCGATGGACCAGACGATGACGAGATCGAGCACTACCGGGTCTGGGTCGGTGCCGGACCCTCGCCCGACGGCGCGGTGACTGTGGTCGTCGGCACCAGTGCCGAGTCGGTGGCCGAGACGACGCGCACTCTGCGCGGCGCCCTGCTGGTCGGCGTACCGATCCTGGTCCTGCTGCTGGCCGCCGCGATCTGGGCCTTCGTCGGCCGGGCGCTGGGGCGGATCGACAAGATCACGACCGCGGTCGCCGGAATAGGTGAGTCCGAGCTGGGCCGCCGGGTGCCGGTGCCAGCCGCCGACGACGAGGTCCGCCGGCTGGCCGAGACCATGAACACGATGCTCGCCCGGCTCGAGGCCGCCAGCGCGCGGCAGCGCGACTTCGTGGCCGACGCCTCGCACGACCTCCAGAGTCCGCTGGCTGCCCTGCGGGCCCAGCTGGAGATCGCCCGGGCCCACCCCGAGCGGCCGGAGATGGCGGGCTTCGCGGCCGATCTCCTGGTCAGCACGTCCGAGATGGAGCAGCTGGTGGGTGACCTGCTCTACCTGGCAGTCGAGGACGGAGTACGTCGCCCGGCCGTCGTCCTCCTCGACCTCGATGACGTGGTGCTGGAGGAGGCCGTGCGGGTGCGTCCGGGCAGCCCGGTCCACATCGACACCGGGGGTGTCTCCGCCGCACCCGTTCGTGGAGATCCGGCGGCTCTGCGGCGCCTGGTGCGCAACCTGCTCGACAACGCCGTTCGACATGCCGTCGCCCGCGTGACGCTCACCTTGGCCGGTGGTGTCGACGAAGTGGTGCTCGACGTGGTCGACGACGGGCCAGGGGTAGCCACGGTCGACCGTGACCGGGTCTTCGACAGGTTCTACCGCGCGGACCCGGCGAGGGCGGGACACGCCGGCAGCGGCCTTGGCCTGGCCATCGCCGCCGAGATCGCGCAGCGCCACGGCGGCCGGCTCACGCTGGAGGACGACGCGCCCGGCGCGCACCTCCGATTGACGCTGCCGGGCCCCGTCACGACATGACGTCGTGCTGCTGACGGACCACCTCGACCGCGGCTGCCTCCTCCTCCCGGAAGCCGTGCCGGTCCCACCAGCGACGCATCGGCCCGGGTGCCCACCAGTTCCAGTCGCCGAGCAGCTTCATGGTGGCCGGCACCAGCAGGGCGCGGACCACGGTGGCGTCGAGGAGCAGGGCCACCAGCATGCCGACGCCGATCATCTTCATGAAGACGATGCCGGAGGTCCCGAACGCACCGATGACGACCGCCAGCAGGACCGCCGCGCTGGTGATGATCCGGCCGGTCTTCTGTACGCCGATGGCCACGGACAGGGTGTTGTCGTGGGTCCGGTCCCACTGCTCGCGCACGCGGGACAGCAGGAACACCTCGTAGTCCATGGAGAGCCCGAAGAGGATGGCCAGCATCAGGATCGGCTGGGTCGCGTCGAGGTAGCCGCTGGAGGTGAAGCCGAGGAGGTTCTCGAGGTGACCGTCGGCGAAGATCCAGGTGACGATGCCGAACGACGCCGTGATCGAGAGGCCGTTCATCAAGACGGCCTTGAAGGGCAGCACCACCGAACCGAACGCCAGGAACAGCAGCACCAGCATCACGCCGACCACGATCAGCCCCATCCAGGGCAGGTGGCTGCCGACCGAGTCGAGCAGGTCCACCGTGTCGGCGGTGAGACCGCCGACGAGCATCGACGTACCTTCCGCGTCGATCGCGCGCAGCTCCTTCACGATCTGCTGCGACGCCTCCGTCTGGCTGTTGCCCTCCCACGTGGCTCGCAGCAGGGTGGTGTCGCCGGCGCTCTCGACAGGGCGTACGTCGACCACGCCGGGCACCGCCTCCGCGGCGGCCACCACGTCCGCGACAGCGGCGTCGTCGGCGCCGGTGAGGAGCAGGTTCGCGCTCGATCGCTCGGCACCGAAGTCGTCGTTCAGCTTCTGTGCTGCCACATGCGCGGGAGCGTCGTCGGGCAGGACGCGGTAGTCGACGCTGCCCCACTTCACGCCCAGGAACGGCGAGGCGATGGCGAGGAGCGCGATCACGATCACCGAGAGGTAGACCACCGGGTGACGCATCACGCTGTGCGCCAGGGCCGCCCAGGCGCCGTGATCACTCTCGACCACGACGGCACGATGCCGACGCCATGGCAGCCGGCCGGCGTCGATGCGGCGGCCGAGCAGGCGCAGTACGGCGGGCAGCACCGTCAGCGCTGCCAGCATCGCGACCACGACGGCGGCGATGCCGCCGTACCCGAGGGAGCGCAGGAAGTTCTGGGGGAAGACCAGCAGGCTGGACATGGCGGCAGCGACGGTCAGCCCGGAGAACAGCACGGTGCGACCGGCAGTCTGCATGGTCGTCCTGATGGCCTTGCTCGACGCGAGCGGGTCGTCGAGGGGGAGCTTGGCCAGCTCCTCGCGGAAGCGGCTGATCACGAACAGTGCGTAGTCGATCGCCAGACCCATCCCGAGCAGGGTGATCACGTTGATCGAGAAGACCGAGACCTCGGTGGCGCCAGTGATCACCCGCACCACAGCGAGCGCTCCGACCACGGCGATGGCACCGACCAGGACCGGCATCAGGGCAGCGACGACACTGCCGAAGATCAGGAGGGACAAGATCAGCACGATGGGCAGCGACAGCGTCTCGGCCCGGGCCAGGTCTTCGGAGACGATCGTGTTGACGTCTCCGAACACCGCCCACGAGCCGGTGATGTCGGTCTCCACGCCGCCGCCGGCGATGAGGTCGGGGCGCAGCTCGGCGTAGTTGTCGGACATCTCGTCCTGGTTGTCGCCCGCCATCGAGATCAGGACCTGTACGGCGTGCCCGTCGCGACTGAGCATCGACGGGTCGCCGGCGGTCCAGTAGTCCGTCACCGAGACGGTCAGGTCGGCCGGCAGGCCGGCCAGCACGCTCTCCACCTCCCCACGGAAGGCCGGGTCGTCCGCGGTGAGGTCGTCGCTGGAGTAGATGGCGACGACGTCGACGGTGCGGTTGCCGAACGTCTCACGCTCCAGCGCCAGCTCCCGAGCGGCTTCGCTGCCGGGGTCGTCGAAGCCGCCGTCGGACAGCGAGTCGAAGACGCCGGCGCCGAACGCACCCGCGGCGAGGACGACGGCGACGCCGGCAAGCAGGACGAGTACGGCGCGTTCGGCGACGAAGGCGGCCCAGCGGTGCAGCATCGGAGCTCCTAGGAAGTGATTGGGTTTCACGATTGTTAACAGTGTTTAGAGTAAACGCTGTAAAGTAGCCTGTCGTCAACCCCGAAAGCGAAGGACTCCTGTGACTGCCGCACCCAGCACCCGACGCGACCGCCAGCGCCAGGCGACCCTCGACGAGATCGTGCTCGTGGCCCGCGACCTGCTGGCCGAGTCGCAGGACGTCTCCCTCCGGTCGGTCGCGCAGCGGATGGGACTCACCGCGCCGGCGCTGTACCGCTACGTCTCGTCGTACGACGAGCTGTTGCGGCTGGTGGCGATCGGGCTCGACACGCTGATGACCGAGGAGGTGCTGGTGCCGGCGCGCGACAGCCAGCCCGACGACGACCCGGCCGCGCAGATCACCTGCGCCACGATCGCGTTCCGTGAGTGGGCGCTGAGCCGCAAACAGGAGTTCGGTCTCGTCTTCGCCAACCTCGACGTGGTCTCCATCTGCTCGGACCCCGCCCTCAACTCGACCCTGCAGACCGCGGCCCCGTCCGGCATCCTGTTCACCGAGCTGCTCGGCCGCATCTGGGAGAAGTACCAGTTCCCGCTGCCCGACCTGGACTCCCTCGAGCCCGCGCTGGTCGAGGTGCTGCGCAACCCGGCGATGCCGGCCAAGATCGACGACATCCCCGACGAGCTGCGCGGCCTGGTCTGGGTGTTCACGCGCTCGTGGGCGGCGCTCTACGGCACGGTCACGCTCGAGGTCTTCGGCCACCTCGACCCCAGGATCATCGAGTCCGGGGTGCTTTTCCGGCAGATGTTCGAGGACCAGGCGGCGCTGCTGGGGCTCGGCGACGACCTGCCGCGGCTGCGTGACCTCATCGCGGAGCGGATGAGTGCGTGAGCGCATCCACCATCGGGCCAGCCGACATCGAGGCAGCGGCGGCCCGCATCGCTGGGCACGTCCGCCGCACTCCGGTGATCGAGGCGTCTGCGGGCGTCGTACTCAAGCTGGAGCTGTTGCAGCACGCCGGCTCGTTCAAGCCGCGCGGGGCGTTCAACACCGTGCTCTCACAACCCTCTCGACCGGAGCGGCTGGTGGCGGCGTCGGGCGGCAACCACGGCCTCGCGGTGGCGCACGTCGGCCACGCGCTGGGCATCCCGACCGACATCTTCGTGCCCGACATCGCCTCGCCCGTGAAGGTGGCGGCGATCCGGGGGCGGGGTGCCACCGTGCACCAGGGCGGCGCGAACTTCGCGGCGGCGTTCGAGGCATCGGCCGAGCTGGCCGCGGCGCCGGGCGTGCTCGCGATCCATGCGTACGACGGCCACCCGACCGTCGCCGGACAGGGCACCCTCGCGTGGGAGCTCGAGGATCAGGAGCCCGACCTCGACCTGGTCGTCGTCGCTGTCGGAGGCGGTGGGCTGCTGGGCGGCATCGCCGGGTGGTACGCCGCCCGGGTGCCGGTGGTGGCCGTCGAACCGTCCGCCTGCCCGGCGTTCCACGACGCCCTCGCCGCGGGCCAACCGGTGCCGGCAGCGGTCGGCGGGGTCGCTGCCGACTCGCTGGGCGCGTCGCAGGTGGGGGAGTGGGGCTTCGCGACCGCGGTGGCCGCCGGGGTGACCTCGGTGCTGGTGCCCGACGAGGCGATCGTGGCCGCCCGGCACGAGCTCTGGGCGTCGGTGCGGCTCGCGACGGAGCCCGCCGGCGCCGCGGCGTACGCAGCAGTCAGGTCGGGTGCGATCGACGTGAGCCGGCGGCGCGTGGGTGTCGTGGTGTGCGGCGGGAACGCGTCGCCGGCCGACCTGTGAGCATGCCGTCTCGACATGCGAACGGCACCCGGTCCACGGGGGGTCCGGGTGCCGCCGCTGCACGTGAATCGATGGCTACCAAGCGTGCAACGACTAACTGCTGTCCCGGGGATGTCCCGGTGACACGCGCCCTGTAGGAAGGGTAGATCGCCGCGTGGGTACCCGACTCACGTGCGGGTGTTTCTTTAGTTCTGCCTCAGTTGTACGCCGCTTCGGTAGCCCGAACAAGGGTTGACATTCGGGCCCGGTGCGGAGTTACGCGGAGTCCTTGCGGCGACGCGCCGAGGCCCAGAGGTAGCCGCCCATCGCCACCGCTCCGCCCACGGCGAGCGCGGCCAGTGCGGGCTTGGCGGGCGGCAGGGGCACCCGGGACCGCAGCGCCACCGGCTTGGTGAACACGAGCACCGGCCAGCCCTTCGAGCCGGCGATCCTGCGCAGCTCCTTGTCGGGGTTGACGGCGTGCGGATGGCCGACGGCCTCGAGCATGTGCACGTCGGTGACCGAGTCGCTGTAGCCGTAGCAGCGGCTCAGGTCGTAGCCACGCATGCCGGCGAGCTCGGTGATCGCGCGGGCCTTCTCCTCGGCGTACGCGTAGTAGGCGATGCCGCCGGTGTACTTGCCGTCCTCGATCTCCATCCGGGTCGCGACGACGTGGTCGGCGCCGAGCATCTCGCCGATCGGGCCGACGACCTCCGCGCCGCTGGTGGAGACGATGACGACGTCGCGGCCGGCCAGGTGGTGCTCCTCGATCAGGCTGACTGCCTCGTCGTACACCAGCGGGTCGACGATGTTGTGCAGGGTGTCGGCGACGATCTCGCGCACGGTGGCGACGTCCCAGCCGGCGCAGAGCTGCGACATGAACTGCCGCATCTTCTCCATCTGCTCGTGGTCGGCGCCGCCCACGAGATAGACGAACTGCGCGTACGCCGAACGAAGGACCGCGCGTCGGGAGATCAGGCCGCCGGCCTGGAAGGGCTTGCTGAATGCGAGGGTGCTCGACTTCGCGATGATCGTCTTGTCGAGGTCGAAGAACGCAGCTTCCCTGTGTGTGGTCACAAGGGGTAGGCCCGGCATGCCCTCATCGTAGGTTGCCGAGGGCGCTCGTTTGCGGGGTTTCGGAGGACCGCGCGAGCCGCAAACCGTCCACAGGAGGGGCGTTTCAGGCGTTATGCACAGGCCTCCTGCTGTCGCCCTCTTCGCGTCGGTGGGGCTGGGCAGGGTGTCGGCATGGACCTTCCGCGCACCGTCTCGCCGCTGTTCGTCACCGCCGATCCCGCACTGCTCGACGGCCTGCAACCGCTGGCCGCGGGGGCCGGGGTCGCCGCCGGGGTGGCACGCGACGTCGCGAGCGCGTTGCACGGTTGGTCGGCGGCCGCGCTCGTGCTGGTCGGCCCCGA
This sequence comes from Nocardioides sp. InS609-2, assembly GCF_023208195.1. NCBI lineage: Bacteria > Bacillati > Actinomycetota > Actinomycetes > Propionibacteriales > Nocardioidaceae > Nocardioides > Nocardioides sp. InS609-2. Next base: position 3,027,520 of record NZ_CP060034.1, read on the forward strand.
CCTGCTGGGCGAGCTGGCTGCAGTCGGGCCCGCGCGTCGAGACGGGGTGCACGTGGTGACTCTCGGTGACGCCTGGGCGTCGGACGGGCTGTTCAGGGACGCGGTGACGGTCGGCGCGACCAGCGTGGTCGAGCTGCCGCTCGCGGCAGGGTGGCTGGCCGACGAGCTGGCCGACGTGTCCGACCCACTCGCCGGCCGTGGCGTGGTGATCGGGGTTTTCGGCGGCTCCGGAGGTGCTGGCGCGACCACGCTGGCGTGCGCGCTGGGGCAGGCGGCCGGGCGTGCCGGGCCGGCGCTCGTCGTCGACGCCGACGCGTGTGGCCCTGGTGTCGACCGGGTGCTGGGCCTCGACGACCTCGAAGGCATCCGGTGGAGCGATCTACAGGCGAGCGCCGGGCGGCTGAGCTCTTCCTCGTTGCGTGACGCGGTCCCACGAAGGGGTGGTGTGGGCGCGCTGACCTGGTCGGCCGGGGACGCGGGTTCGTTGCAGGCGCCGGCCGTGCGGGAGGCCATCGCCGCCGGCCAGCGCGGCCATCGGGTCGTCGTGGTGGACCTGCCGCGTCTGCCCACGGCCTGGACCGACGAGGTGGTCAGCCGGTGCGACCTGGTGCTGGTGGTGGTCCGGCCGTCCCTGGCCGGGGTGGCCAGCGCCGCCCGGCTGGTCTCCGCACAGCCGGGCGGGGTGCGCGCCGGCCTGGTGCTGCGCCGGGTGGCTCGTGCCATCCCGGCGACCGAAGTGAGTGCCGCGATGGGGCTGCCGGTGCTGGCCGAGATGGCCGACCAGCGTGGTGTCGACGAGTCGGTCGAGCTCGGCCTCGGCCCGCTGCGGTCGTCGCGCGGGCCGTTGTTCCGCGCCGCGGCCGAGCTGCTGGCCGAGGCACTCGATCCGGGGCTGGCGGCATGAACGACGTCGAGCTGGTGCGCGACCACCTGGCCCGGGAGCCCGGCGAGCTGACACCCCACCGCGTCGCCGCGGCCCTGCGTGCGGCCGGGCGGCCGGTGGGCGACATCACCGTGCGGTCCGTGCACGAGACGCTGCGGCGCGAGCTGCTCGGTGCCGGGCCACTCGAGCCGTTGCTCCGCGACGACGACGTCACCGACGTACTCGTCAACGGAGCTGATGCGGTCTACGTCGACCGTGGCGAGGGCCTCGAGCTCTCCACCGTGCGCTTTCCGGCAGAGTCCGACGTACGACGCCTGGCCCAACGGCTCGCGGCCTCGGGTGGTCGTCGCCTCGACGACGCGAGTCCGTGCTGCGACGTGCGGCTGGCCGACGGCACGCGGTTCCACGCCGTGCTCTCTCCGCTGGCCCGACCGGGCACCCTGATCTCCCTACGGGTGCCGCGGGTGCGGCCGTTCACGCTCGACGAGCTGGTCGCCTCCGGGTCGGTCACCGACATCGGGGCCCGCCTGCTGCGCGACGTCATCGCAAGGCGACTTGCGTTCCTGGTCAGCGGCGGGACGGGCTCGGGCAAGACCACGATGCTGGCCACGCTGCTCGCGTTGGTGCCCGCGGCCGAGCGGCTGGTCCTCGTCGAGGACGCCAGCGAGCTGCGACCCGACCATCCGCACGTCGTGGCCCTCGAGTCCCGGCCGCCCAACGTCGAGGGCGCCGGTGGCATCGACCTGCGGTTGCTCGTGCGTCAGGCCCTGCGGATGCGGCCCGACCGGCTGGTGGTGGGTGAGGTGCGCGGTGGTGAGGTCGTGGAGCTCTTGGCCGCCCTCAACACCGGCCACGAAGGCGGTTGCGGCACCCTTCACGCCAATGCCGCGACGCTGGTGCCCGCCCGGGTCGAGGCCCTGGCGCTCGCTGCGGGTCTCGGCCGGGCGGCTGCGCACAGCCAGTTCGCCTCGGCCGTCGACATCGTGCTGCACGTGGCCCGCGGGCCGGACGGCCGGCGTCGGCTCGCCCAGCTGGCGATGCCGCGGGTGCGTGACGACGGCTTCGTGACGATGGTCCCGGTGGCCGACTTCCCGGCGACCGGAGGCCCGCGCTGGGGCGCCGGGGCCGACCTGCTCGCCGACCGGCTGGCCGCATGACCGGCTGGGCAGGCGTGCTGCCGGCGGCGGTGCTGGCCGGTCTGGCTGCCGCGCTATGCCTGCGTCCGGCCTCCTCGACGAGCCGACGCCCGGCGGTCGCGGTGGCTCTGGTGATGTTGGTGTGGGCGGTCGGCTCGCTCAGTCCCGACCCGCGGCACCTGCTGGTGCTGGTCGTGACGTCGGCTGCTCTGAGTGGCGGGGTCCTTCTCGTCCGCCGCCGCCGCCAACGGCTCGCGGCACGACGACGCGCTGGCCAGCTGCTCGAAGCCTGTGGCGTGCTGGCGTCCGAGCTGACCGCCGGTCAGCCACCCGGCGCCGCGCTCCACCGCGCCCAGCGCGTCTGGCCCGGGCTCGCGCCCGTGCTCCGCAGCCATGACCTGGGTGCCGACGTGCCCGACGCGTGGCGGTTCGTGTCCCGAAAGGCTGGCGCCCACGACGCACTCCTCGTGGCCGCCGCCTGGCAGGTGTCGCACCGCTCCGGCGTGGGGCTGGGCGACGCACTGGGCCGGGTGGCGGCCGGGCTACGGGCCAGCGGGGCGACCCGCCGGGTCGTCGAGTCCGAGCTCGCCTCCGCGCGGGCCACGGCCCGGCTGTTGGCTGCCCTGCCGGTGCTCGCGCTGCTCGTAGGTGGAGGCGCGGTGCCCGGTTCATCGCCTTGGGGCTTCCTGCTCGGCACCCCGATCGGCCTCGCCTGCCTCGGCGTCGGCCTGGGGCTGGGCTTCGCCGGGCTCTGGTGGATCGAGTCCATCGCCGACGACGTGGAGCGTCGATGCTGACCGTGCTCGTGGCCCTGCTGGCCGGCGGCGCTTGTGCGCTGTGGCCGAGACCGGCCAGAGCCTTCCCGGAGGCGGTGGCCACACCCTTGGCCGCGTCCGCGTCGCGGGGCCTCGGTCTGCGGTCTCTCTGGTCGGCGTGCGCCGGTCTGGGGGCCTGGACGTTCCTCGGCGGACCGGCCGGGATCGTGGGTGGTGTCGGGTGTGCGGTCGCCGCATGGGTCGTGCTCTCTCGCGCCGAGCCGGCCGTCGTACGCCGTCGGCGAGAGCTTGCCCAGCGTCAGCTGCCCCACCTCGTCGGCCTGCTCGTCGGGCCGCTGCGTGCAGGTGCCGCCACCGAAGATGCCATCGCGATCGTCTGCGCCGCGATGCCCGGGCCGGCGGCCGACCGGTTCGACGACGTACGCCGTCGTCTCCGCTGGGGCACCGACCCCGTCGCCGTGTGGGACGAGCTGGCCACAGATCCCGAGCTCGGCCTCCTGGGGCGCACCCTGGCGAGAGCCCACGGGTCCGGGGCGTCTGTCAGCGAGGCCATCGAGTCGCTGGCCGACGAGCTGGCCCGGTCCGGCCGTGCCGACGCCGAGGACCGCGCCCGGCAGGTGGGCGTGAGAGCCGCTGTGCCGCTCGGCCTGTGCCTGCTCCCGGCCTTCCTGCTGCTAGGCATCGTGCCGCTCGTGGCCGGGCTGCTGGCATCCATCGGGGCACCCGGTGGGTGACCCGGACCGGCCGCTCGACGTCCACAGGTGGGCCGAATCCGGGTGTTTCCACACGCGGCGCCTCGAGGCCCGACGCGTGTCGGTTCACCGAGGAAGGGTCATTGCGACGGCCGCACCGGGCGGCCGCGCGAGAGGAGTCACCGATGCAGTTGACGCGACAGACGAGCACCCGCACCAGCGACGAGCGGGGCATCACCACAGCGGAGTACGCCGTCGGCACGGCCGCCGGAGCCGGATTGGCCGGGGTGCTCTACAAGCTGGTCACCGGCGGCTTCGGCGACCAGATGCTCCGCTCCCTGTTCGACCACGTCTTCCACCTGCTGGGCTTGGGGTGACGAAGGCTCGTGCGCGGGGCGAGCGGGGTGCGGTGACCGCCGAGCTGGCCATGGGGCTGCCGCTCCTTCTCGCTATCACGGTCGGGCTCGCCTGGCTGCTGGGCGTCGGCACCGCCCAGGTCAGGGCGGTCGACGCCGCGCGCGAGTCCGCCCGGGCCATCGCCCGAGGCGACACCGAGGCCGATGCGGTCGCCGTCGGTCGTGCCGTCGCGCCGGCCAGCGCGCGGATCTCGGTCGCCCGCGAAGCCGGTCGGGTCGTCGTCCGGGTGCGAGCAACGGTGTCGGGTCCGGGTGGGCTGTTCGATGCCTTCCCCGACGCCGAGGTCAGCGCCGAAGCCGTCGCCCTGGTCGAGGAGGATTCGTGAGGCGCGACGAGCGGGGCGCGGCCAGCTTGCTCGTGGTGACGTTCTCCGGCGTCCTGGTCCTGGTGGCGCTGGCCCTGACTGCGGTGGCCGGCATGGTCGGCGCGCATCGGGTGGCCCAGTCGGCGGCCGACCTGGCCGCCCTGGCCGGGGCGGGAGCCGTGGCTCGCGGCGACGACGGCTGCACGCAGGCGGGTGCGCTGGCCAGTGCCAACGGCGCCACGCTCACCTCGTGCCGGGTCGAGGGAGACGACGTCTGGGTGGAGGTGCGGGTCCGCGGTCCCGACTGGCGCGGATCGGGCCGCGACTTCACCGCCGCGGCCAGGGCCGGCCCGTGAGCCGAGCCGGGTGGCTCAGACCGTGCGGCCGTCGGAGTCGTTGTCGGCCTTGCGCTCTGCCTCCACCTTGTCGAGCTTGGTGGAGAGCTCGTTGAGCTTCTTGCGCTCGCGGCGGTGCTCGAGGCCGCGCCTGGTGCCCCACTTGAGGATCGAGTAGCCCCACAGGATCGCGGCTCCGGCCGCGACGCCGACCAGGAAGATCGACAGTGAGCTCATGTCGATGCCCAGGAGTTCCGCGGTGCCTTCGCTGACGAAGACCGCCGAAAGGATGGCGACCGCGCCAAGAATGATGAGGAGCAGACCGAGGATGACCATGTGCGCAGTTTACTGCGGCGCACCGGTCAGGAGCACATCCAGCAGGGCGACCGCGCCGGGCTTGTCGAGAGGGTTGTTCTGGTTGCCGCACTTCGGTGACTGCACGCACGACGGACAGCCGGTCTCGCAGGTGCACGACGCGATGGCCTCGCGGGTCGCCCGCAGCCAGGCCGACGCGGCGTGGAAGCCACGTTCGGCGAAGCCCGCTCCACCCGGGTGGCCGTCGTGCACGAACACCGTCAGCTCGCCCGTGTCGGGGTGCCGGGCAGTGGATACACCGCCGATGTCCCAGCGGTCGCACGTCGCGAAGAGCGGGAGCAGTCCGATGCTGCAGTGCTCGGCAGCGTGCGCCGATCCGGGCAGGTCGGCAGTGGCGAGCCCCGAGTCCTCGAGCGCCCGGTCGGGCACGGTCCACCAGACGGCCGTCGTACGCAGGGTCCGGGCAGGCAGGTCGAGCAGCTCCTCGCCCATCACCTCGCCACCGGGCTGTCGTCTCTTCAGGAACGACACCACCTGGTGGGTCACGTCGACGTCGCCGAGGCTGAGCCGGCACTCGCCCCATGCGCGGTGCTCGCGGGTCCCTGCGATGGAGATCTCGGTGACCTCACGCGCCGACGTGGAGTACGACGGCTCCGCCCGCGCGATGGTGGCCACGTGCTCGTCGAGGTCGAGCCCCTCGACGACGTACGTCTCGCCCCGGTGCACGTAGACCGCGCCGGGGTGAGCGGTGCCGTGGGCGCTCCCGGCGTCGACGGTGCCCACGACGCGGCCGGTCTCGCGCTCCACCAGCTGCACCGGTGAGCCACCCGCCGACCGGATGTCGGTGAGGTCGCTGGCGCGGCGCCGGTCGGTCCAGTACCACCCCTGATGACGCTTCCGCAGCAGTCCCGCCTCGGTGACGGCGTCGAGGGTCTCGCGCGCCTTCGGTCCAAACAGCGGCAGGTCAACCTCGGTCAGCGGCTCCTCGGCCGCGGCGGCGCAGAGGTGCGGAGCGAGCACGTAAGGGTTGTCCGGGTCGAAGACCGACGCCTCGACGGGCGCCCCGAACAGCGCCTCGGGGTGGGTGACCAGGTACGTGTCCAGCGGGTCGTCGCGGGCGACCATGATGGCCAGCGCGTCCTGGGCGCCGCGCCCGGCCCGGCCGATCTGCTGCCACATCGCCGCGCGAGTCCCGGGGAAGCCGGCCAGCAGCACGGCGTCGAGCCCGCTGATGTCGATGCCCAGCTCGAGGGCGTTGGTCGCGGCAAGACCGGTGAGGTCGCCGCGCCGCAGGGCAGCCTCGATCGCGCGCCGTTCCTCGGGCAGATAGCCACCGCGGTACGCCGCGACCTTGCCGGGCAGCGACGGGTCGACGTCGGCCAGCAACTCGGCGGCGCTCAGCGCCACCTGCTCCGCACCGCGGCGCGACCTGACGAACGCGAGCGTGCGGATGTCTTCCGCCACCAGGTCAGCCAGCAGGTCGGCAGTCTCCGACGAAGCGGCCCGTCGTACGGGCGCACCGTTCTCACCGGCGTGCGAGATGAACGGCGGCTCCCACAGCCCGACCGCCACCTGCCCACGAGGGGAGTGGTCGGCGGTCAGCGCCAGCACCTCGAGCCCGGTCAGCCGGCTCGCGAACACCTCGGGCTCCGCGACCGTGGCCGAGAGCAGCACGAACGTCGGGGACGCGCCGTACATCGCGCAGATCCGCCGCAGCCGGCGCAGCACGTGCGAGACGTGCGCCCCGAAGACCCCGCGGTAGCGGTGGCACTCGTCGACGACGACGTACTCCAGCTTCGCGAAGAAGCGCGACCAGCGGGCGTGCCCCGGCAGCAGCGAGCGGTGCAGCATGTCGGGGTTCGTGAGGATGTACTCCCCGTGGTCGCGGGCCCACTCACGCTGCTCGCGGGTGCTGTCGCCGTCGTGGGTGGTGACCCGCGCTCCGGTGCGCAGGTCGAGCAGCCCGGCGAGCTGGTCCTGGGCCAGTGCCTTGGTCGGCGACAGGTACAGCACCGTCGCGCCACGCTCGTCGCGCGCTCCACGCCGGTCGAGCAGCGTCGAGAGGGCGGGCAGCTGGTAGGCGAGCGACTTGCCCGACGCCGTGCCGGTGGCCAGCACCACGTGCTGGCCGTCGTGCGCCGCGTCCGCAGCCGCCGCCTGGTGCAGCCACGGGCCCGCGATCCCGCGGGCCTCGAGGGCCGCCCGGACGACCGGATGGGTCCATTCGGGCCACTCAGCGCTCGACGACACGCGCGGGGGGAGTATTTCGAGGTGGGTAAGTCTCTCCTCGCGCCCCGGAACCTCGCTCAGACGACGTACGACGTCGCGCAAGGCGCGGGGCGGTCGTGGATCCGGGCTCAGCACGTATGGCAGTGTGGCAAATGCCGCGGACGTTTCATCGACCCGTATCGGTGGTACGCCTGCACCAGCCACCCGCTCGTGGTTTGATATTTTCCGCATGCACTCGGGGGAGACGGGGCCCCCGAGCTATGAATGGCCTGGCAACACCGCCTGAGGAGCACGACGTGGACCTGACTCTTGAGACGCGCGAGGCCGACGGTAAGACCGTCGTCGCCGTCGGGGGCGAGATCGACGTCTATACCGCGCCCAAATTGCGCGACAAGATCACCGAGCTCGTCGGCGAAGGCCTCTACGAACTCGTCATCGACCTGTCGGCCGTCGAGTTCCTCGACTCCACCGGCCTCGGTGTCCTGGTGGGCGGCCTGAAGAAGGTCCGCGCCCATGACGGCACCCTGACGCTGGTCTGCAACCAGGACCGGCTCCTCAAGATCTTCCGGATCACCGGCCTGGCCAAGGTCTTCGTCATCCACGACGACGCCGCCAGCGCCCTCGCCAGCGCCTGAGCCGTCCGCCACGGCCTCCTCGCCGCTTGGCCGAGCCGCACGAACCACCGCTCACCAGCCAAATGAGCGTGTGGGACCGGTCACACCCATGTACGTGATCCAGGTCACCCCTGCGTAGACTCCGGCTCGATTCGCTCACCCTGACTCACCCCATGGAGGACGCACATGACCGGGATCCTTCCCGCCGTCGTGGAGCCGGACCTCACCGGAGGCAATCTCACCCTGGTCGTCATCGTTGCCCTGATCGCGCTCGGCGCGCTCGGCATGGCAATGATGTTCCGAAACCAGGTGCTTGCTGCCGGTGAAGGCACCGACAACATGAAGAACATCGCCCAAGCCGTCCAGGAGGGCGCCAACGCCTACCTGACCCGGCAGTTCCGCACTCTCGGCATCTTCGCGGTCATCGCCTTCCTCGCGCTGCTTGCACTGCCGGCCGACGACATGACCGTGCGGATCTTCCGCTCGGTCTTCTTCGTCGTCGGTGCCGGATTCTCGTCCGCCGTCGGCTATCTCGGCATGAACCTCGCGGTGCGCGCCAACCTCCGCGTCGCCGCCGCCGCCGAGACCACCGGGCGTGAGCCCGCCATGACGATCGGTCTCCGCACCGGCGCCATGGTCGGCATGCTGACCGTGGGTCTGGGCCTGCTGGGGGCCAGCCTCGTCGTGCTGCTCTTCCAGGACAAGGCCCCCGACGTACTCGAGGGCTTCGGCTTCGGTGCTGCGCTTCTCGCGATGTTCATGCGAGTCGGCGGCGGCATCTTCACCAAGGCTGCCGACGTGGGGGCCGACCTGGTCGGCAAGGTCGAGCAGGGCATCCCCGAGGACGACCCGCGTAACGCGGCCACCATCGCCGACAACGTGGGTGACAACGTCGGTGACTGCGCCGGAATGGCTGCCGACCTCTTCGAGTCGTACGCCGTCACGCTGGTCGCCGCGCTGATCCTCGGCTCGCAGGCGTTCGGCGACAAGGGCCTCGTCTTCCCGCTGCTGATCCCCGCGATCGGCGCGCTCACCGCGGTGGCCGGTGTCTACCTGACCAAGCCCAAGGCCGGCGAGAACGGCCTGAAGACCATCAACCGGTCGTTCTACCTGTCCTCGGGCATCGCCGCCGTGGCCAGCGTGGTCCTGGCCTACGTCTACCTGCCGAGCAGCTTCTCCGACTTCACCAACATCGCCGCCGACCTGGCCGGCGCCGACGGTGACCCGCGGTTCATCGCGTCGTCGGCTGTCGTCATCGGCATCGTGATGTCGGCCGGCATCTTGTCCCTCACCGGCTACTACACCGGCACCGAGTACCGCCCCGTCAAGGACGTCGGCAAGACCTCGCTCACAGGTGCGGCGACCGTGATCCTCGCCGGCCTCGCGGTCGGCTTCGAGTCGGCCGTCTACACGACCCTGGTCATCGGTGCGGCCGTCTTCGGCGCCTACCTCCTCGGTGGAGCGGCGCTCACGGTCTCGCTGTTCGCGGTCGCCCTCGCGGGCTGTGGTCTGCTGACTACGGTCGGCGTCATCGTCGCCATGGACACGTTCGGTCCGGTCTCCGACAACGCGCAGGGCATCGCGGAGATGTCTGGCGACGTCAGCCCCGAGGGCGCGCAGATCCTCACCGAGCTCGACGCCGTCGGCAACACCACGAAGGCGATCACCAAGGGCATCGCGATCGCGACTGCCGTGCTGGCCGCCACGGCGTTGTTCGGCTCCTACGCGACCACGGTCTTCGAGTCGCTCGCAGACGCCAACGTGGGCATCGACGAGGACTACCTGCTCGACTTCAGCGTGTTCAACCCCGCCGTCATCGTCGGCGTGCTACTCGGTGCGGCCGTGGTGTTCCTGTTCTCGGGTCTCGCGATCAACGCAGTCGCCCGGGCAGCAGGCGCCGTGGTCTACGAGGTGCGTCGCCAGTTCCGCGAGATCCCCGGGATCATGGAGGGCACCGGCCGTCCCGAGTACGGCAAGGTCGTCGACATCGTCACCAAGGACTCCCTGCGCGAGCTGATCACGCCCGGCATCCTCGCCGTACTCGCTCCGATCGCGGTCGGCTTCGGTCTCGGCGTCACGGCCCTCGCCGGCTTCCTCGCGGGCGCGATCGGCACCGGCACCCTGATGGCCGTGTTCCTGGCCAACGCGGGTGGTGCCTGGGACAACGCCAAGAAGCTCGTCGAGGACGGCAACCACGGTGGCAAGGGCTCGTCCGCGCACGAGGCCACCATCATCGGTGACACCGTCGGCGACCCGTTCAAGGACACCGCCGGCCCGTCCATCAACCCGCTAATCAAGGTGATGAACCTGGTCTCGCTGCTCATCGCGAGTGCCATCGTCTCGATGAGCGTCGGTGACGACCAGAACGACGCACTGCGCATCATCATCGCGCTGGTGGCCGTCGCGATCATCGCGGTCGCGGTCTACATCTCCAAGCAGCGCACCGTCACGATCAGTGACGACCAGCCTGTGGACTCGTCCGCAGCCTGATCCACCGCAGTCGAACGGCGTCCGGGGCAACCCCGGGCGCCGTTCGCGCATTTGGCAGGATGCCGACATGGAGCGGATGGCACTGATCTCGGACGTGCACGGCAATCTCACCGCCCTCGAGGTGCGCCACGGCCTCTACCGGGCCAACCTCGAGCAGTGGCGGGCCGGCGATCGCGAGACCGGCTACCACGAGCGCACGTCGTGAACGCCCTGCCTGCGCGACTGCGCGCAGCCCTGGTCGCGGCCGACTTCACCTACGACGCGGTGGCCGACCTGCTCGGACCGCTCGCGCACTCCGCGCTGAGCCGCAACGAGACGACGCCAGGACTGCGCGCGGCCACCGGCGGTTCGCCGGTCGAGACGCTGACCCGGCTGTTCCTGCTGCAGGCGCCGGTGTCCCGCGCCGAGGCCGAGCGGGCGCTGCCAGGCCTTCTCGACGAGCTCTCGGCCCAGGGCATCGTCGAGCAGACGGTGGGGGAGGTGGGCGCGCGCCTCGACGTACGCCCCTATGCCGCGCCGCACGACGACGACCCGGGCGACCTGTGGATCGTCAGCGACCTGACTCCGGGCCTCGACGGCTCGGCCAATCGCGTGGGCACCGACCACGTGCTCGGCATCAGTCCGGCCTCGACCAGCCTGGCCCAGCAGACCCTGCCTGCGCCGGTGGGTCGGTCGCTCGACCTCGGCACCGGCTGCGGCGTGCAGGCGCTGCACCTGGCCAGGCACAGCGGGTCGGTCGTGGCGACCGACGTCAACAAGCGGGCGCTCTGGATGACACGCTTCAACGTCGCGCTCAACGAGATCGACAACGTCGACGTGCGCGAGGGGTCGTTCTTCGAGCCGGTCGCGGGGGAGACGTTCGACCTGATCGCGACCAACCCGCCGTTCGTCATCTCGCCGGCCACCGGGGAGCGGCTGGTCTACCGCGACAGCGGGATGCCCGGCGACCGCGTCGTCGAGCACATCGTGCGCGCGTCGCCCGACCTGCTCGCGCCCGGCGGATGGTGCCAGGTGCTCGCCAATTGGGTGATTGCCCGTGACCTGCCGTGGGAGGAGAGGCTCGGCGCGTGGGTCGACGAGTCGTGCGAGGCGTTCGTCGTGCAACGTGAGGTGCTCGACCCCGCGGCGTACGTCGAGCTGTGGCTCAAGGACGCCGGGCTGCACGGGGCGGCCGGCTACGGCGAGCGCTACGACACCTGGCTGAGCTGGTTCGACGAGCAGGGCATCGAGGGCGTCGGCTTCGGGTGGATCAACCTGCGCAAGTCGGCCACCGGGCCGAGTGACTTCCTCGAGTGGCCCTACGACGTGGAGCAGCCCATCGCCCCCGCGATCGGCGAGTGGGCGACGGCGCGAGACCTGCTGGCGGCCGCGCCGGACATCTCGGCAGCCCGGCTCCTGACCCGGTCCGACGTGCGCCAGGAGTCAGCCGGAGCGCCCGGCGGCGACGACCCGGAGACGATCGTCGTGAGACAGCAGCGCGGACTGCGCCGCGCCCGCCAGGTCGACACGGTCGAGGCAGCGTTGCTGGGCGCATGCGATGGCGACCTGACGATCGGCCAGATCCTGGCGGCCGTGGCGCAGATCCTCGAGCGCGACGAGGCCGAGCTGCGGGCGACGTACCTCCCGGTGGTTGCCGAACTCGTGCGTGAAGGCTTCCTGACGGCGGGGTAGTCCGGGGCAATTCGTACCCTCTCGGTCGGCCGGAGGTGCATTTTGCCCCGGACTACCCCGGTCAGGACTCGGCGGCGAGCAGCGACGAGAGCTTCCCGACCGCGCTGTGACCGGGCTCCACGCCATCGACGATCGCCACGATCGACTGCGAGTGTTCGGTCCGCAGAGGCAGGATCTCCTGGTACCCGGGGGAGTCGTACCACTCGCGCGCTGAGATGCGGTCGGGGAACTCGAGCACGACGACGTCGCCGTCCCACTCTCCCTCGACGGCGTCGATGTCGCCGCCGTGGACCAGGAACCGCCCGCCGTACGGCGCGAGGGTGAGGTCGATCCTGCGCAGGTACTCGATGATCGCCTCGCCGAAGTCGACCTCGCGCAGGTAGGCGACGGCGTAGGCCTTGGTGGTGGTGGTCATGACGGTTCCTCTCCGTGGATGGCTGAGGTGACCAGCCTCGGCCCGCCGGCCGCCGAGGTCGATTACCTCCGAGGTCATCGCCGGCCGTACCTCGTCGTCGCTACCGTCCATCCATGAGTACGCCGACAGCCGGGCACCTGCTGCGCACCTGGCGCGAGAACCGGCGGGTCTCCCAGCTCGCCCTCGCCCACGGTGCCGGGGTCTCGCCGCGCCACCTGAGCTTCATCGAGACCGGCCGTTCGCGCCCGACGAGCCAGATGATCCTCCGGCTGTGCCGCCACCTCGAGGTGCCGTTGCGCGAGCAGAACCGGTTGCTCCTAGCTGCCGGCTTCGCGCCGGCCCATCCCGAGCACGATCTGAGCGCCCCGCCGATGGCAACGATCTCCCACGCGATCGAGCTGATCCTGGCCGCGCACCTGCCCTACCCGGCCCTCGTCGTCGATCGGGGCTGGGACCTGGTCTCGGCCAACGATGCGGTCTACGCGTTGCTCGACGGGGTCGGGGCCGAGCTGCTCGAGCCGCCGGTGAACGTCATCCGGCTCGCCCTGGACCCGGCCGGGCTGGCGCCCCGCATCGCCAACCTGGAGCAGTGGCGTGACCACCTCGTCGAGCGACTCGCCCGTGAGTACGCCGTCAGCGCCGACGCGCGGCTGCGGACACTGCTCGACGAGTACGGGCCGCTGCGAGCGGAGCAGTCGGAGTCTGCGCCGGGACTCGTCGTACCCCTACGGCTGCGCACGAGCGACGGCGAGCTGTCGCTGATCTCGACGACCACGGTGTTCGGCACACCCCGCGAGGTCACGGTCTCGGAGCTGGCGATCGAGACGTTCCTGCCCGCCGATGCCGCTACTCGGGCCGCCCTATCGGCGGGGTAGTCCGGGGCAATTCGTACCCTCTTGGTCGACTGGAGGTGCATTTTGCCCCGGACTACCCCGGGTCAGGCGGTGGGGTGCGGGCGGCGCAACTGGGCGGGCAGCAGGGCGGCGCCGGGTGCCTCGTCGGTCGCGGCGAGGTAGTCGCCGGGATTGGAGATGCGGCAGCGCTGGAGGGAGAAGCAGCCGCAGCCGATGCAGGAGTCCAGGCCGTCGCGCAGCCGTTCGAGGGCGCCGATCTGGTCGTCGAGCCGGGCGCGCCAGTGCCGCGAGATCCGTTGCCAGTCGGCCTTCGTCGGCACCCGGCCCCCGGGCAGCTGGTCGAGCTCGGTACGGATCTCGTCGAGCGTGAGCCCGACATTGGCGGCGGCGCGGATGAACGCCAGCCGCCGCAGCACGCTGCGTTCGAACTGACGGCGGCCGCCCGGCGTACGCGTGGCAGGGATGAGTCCCTCGGCCTCGTAGTAGCGCAGCGCCGACGCCGCGAAGCCACTTCGTCTGGCCACGTCGCCCATCGACATCAGGTCGTGAGAATCCATTTCGATCCTTCCCTTGAACTCAAGTTCACTTGAACTATAACAATGAAGAGCATGACCACAACCAATGAATCCAGGACCGCACTCGTCACGGGTGGATCGTCTGGTCTTGGCCGCGCTCTCGTGCACGCGCTGACCGACCGCGGCTGGACCGTCCTCACCGATGCCCGTCACGCCAGCACGCTCGTCGATGCCGTCGCCGAGACGGGCGCGCACACGCTGCCCGGCGACATCGTCGATCCCGCGCACCGCGCCGACCTGGCCGCCTGGGTCGACGGCCAGGGAGGCCTCGACCTGCTGGTGCTCAACGCCAGCACGCTCGGCCCACTGCCGATGCACGCGCTCACCGACCTCTCGCCGCCCTCGCTCGCGGCAGTCTTCGAGACCAACGCCCTCGCCCCTCTGGAGCTTGCGATCTCGCTGCTGCCGGCTTTAGAGGCCCGCGGCGGCACGGTGGTGACGCTCTCCTCCGACGCCGCGGTCGAGCACTACCCGACGTGGGGTGGGTACGGCGCCTCGAAGGCCGCGCTCGACCACCTGGTGCTCACTCTCGGAGCCGAGACCGGCGTGGCGACGTACGCCCTCGACCCCGGCGACATGCGTACGCCGATGCACCAGGACGCGTTCCCGGGCGAGGACATCTCCGACCGGCCGTGGCCCGAGACCGTCGTGCCCCACCTGCTGGCCCTCGTCGACTCCCGACCCGGGTCCGGCCGCTACCGCGCTGCCGACGTGGCCGTGCCGGCGGAGGTGGGCTGAGATGACCGTCCTCACCGAACAACCGGTGACGCGGTTCCCCGCGCCAGACGGGGCCACCGCACCGGCGCCGCCCGAGGCGCGCGGGCTGGCCCGCGACGAGGTGCGGCTGCTCGTCGCCCGCCCGTACGGCGTCGTACACGCCCGCTTCCGTGACCTGCCGCGCTACCTCGAGCCCGGCGACCTGGTCGTCGTCAACAACTCTGCCACCGTCGCCGCCGAGGTCGACGCCTCGCTGGACGGCCGCGCGGTCGTGCTCCACGCCGCATCCCGGCTCGACGACGGCACCTGGGTCGTCGAGCTGCGTACGGCGCCCGACGCGGACCGCGCGATCCTCGATGCCCGGCCCGGTGACCGGGTCGCCGTGGGACCGGTGAAGGTGGAGCTGCTCGCGGCGTACCCGCACGAGGGCTCGTCACCCACCGGCACCGGCAGCCGGCTGTGGCGGGCGTTCGCCCACGGCGACCTCAGGAGGCACCTCGACCGCGCCGGCCGGCCGATCGCCTACGGCTACCTCGACCGCCGCTACCCGCTCTCGGCCTACCAGTCGGTGTTCGCGTCCGTGCCGGGCAGCGCGGAGATGGCGTCGGCAGGTCGGCCGTTCACGCACGCCCTGCTCACCCGGCTGATCGCTCGCGGCATCGGCGTCGCGCCGATCACCCTGCACACGGGCGTCTCGTCGCAGGAGGCCGGCGAGGGCCCGCAGCCCGAGTGGTTCGACGTACCCGGCGCCACCGCGCGGCTCGTCGAGTCCACCCGCGCGTCCGGGGGCCGCGTGGTCGCGATCGGCACGACCGTCACCCGCGCGCTCGAGTCAGCGGTCGACGCGCACGACCGGGTCGGTCCGGCGCGCGGCTGGACCGAGCGTGTCGTCACCCCCGCCGACCCGCCCCGCGTCGTCGACGGGCTCGTCACCGGCTGGCACGACCCGCAGGCGTCCCACCTGCTGCTCGTGGAGTCGATCGCCGGGCCATCACTCACCCAGACGGCGTACGACGCCGCGGTTGCCGGCCACTACAGGTGGCACGAGTTCGGCGACTCCGCCCTGCTGCTGCCCTGATGCCGCGGAAGGGGTTCCCGGCGCTCGTGGCGGCCGACAGCAGCCCGTCCCGGTGGCGGAATGGAGGAAGGCGCTACCGTGTTCGGCCGAGGCGGTGCAACATCCCCCACCGCCGGGCAAGAACGCGAGCAGCAAGGAACACACGTGGCACACAAGTTGGTGATCGTCGAGTCCCCGGCGAAGGCCAGGACCATCGGCGGCTACCTCGGCCCCGACTACGTCGTCGAGTCGTCGATCGGTCACATACGTGACCTCCCGCAGAGCGCAGCCGACACCCCGGCGTCCATCAAGGACAAGCCCTGGGGTCGGCTGGCCGTCGACGTCGAGAACGGCTTCGAGCCCTACTACGTCGTGCCGCGCGACAAGAAGGCGCACATCTCCAAGCTGAAGTCGCTCCTCAAGGACGCCGACGAGCTCTACCTCGCCACCGATGAGGACCGGGAGGGCGAGGCGATCGCCTGGCACCTCCTCGACGAGCTGAAGCCGAAGAACATCCCCGTGCACCGGATGGTCTTCCACGAGATCACCAAGCCCGCGATCCTCGCCGCGGTCGCCAACCCGCGCCAGATCAACGACGACCTCGTCGAGGCGCAGGAGGCGCGCCGCATCCTCGACCGCCTCTACGGCTACGAGGTCTCGCCGGTGCTGTGGAAGAAGGTCATGTCCGGCCTCTCCGCGGGCCGCGTGCAGTCGGTGGCCACCCGGCTCGTGGTCGACCGCGAGCGGGTCCGGATGAAGTTCAAGCTCGCCTCCTACTGGGACCTCGACGGCACGTTCGACGCCGGCTCCGGCCACGACCAGCGGATGTTCCCGGCCAAGCTGCACTCGATCGAGGGCCTCCGGGTCGCCCGCGGCGCCGACTTCGCCCAGGACGGCACGCTCTCGACGAAGAAGGAGGTCGTGCACCTCGACCGCCCACGGGCCGAGGCCCTGGTCGCGGCGCTCACCGACACGTCGTACGACGTGCGCTCGGTCGAGTCGAAGCCCTACAAACGCTCGCCGTACGCACCGTTTCGCACCACCACCCTCCAGCAGGAGGCCGGCCGCAAGCTCGGCATGACCGCGTCGGTGGCGATGTCGGTCGCGCAGCGCCTGTACGAGAACGGCTTCATCACCTACATGCGTACCGACTCCACGACGCTCTCCTCGGCGGCGATCGGTGCGGCGCGTGACCAGGTGCGAGAGTTGTACGGCGCGGAGTACGTGCCCGACAGCCCCCGCGTGCACACCTCCAAGGTCAAGAACGCGCAGGAGGCCCACGAGGCGATCCGGCCTGCCGGTGACACGTTCCGCACGCCCGCCCAGACCGGGCTGACGGGTGAGCAGTTCCGTCTCTACGAGCTGATCTGGATGCGCACCGTCGCCTCGCAGATGAAGGACGCCGTCGGCCAGAGCGTGTCCGTGCGCATCGGCGGCACCGCCTCGACCGGCGAGGACGTGGTGTTCTCCGCGAGCGGCCGCGTCATCACCTTCCACGGCTTCCTCAAGGCGTACGTCGAGGGCCGCGACGACGCGAAGGAGAGCGACGACACCGAGACCCGGCTGCCCAACCTGGTCGAGGGTGCTGCCGTGTCTGCGGCCTCCGTCTCCGCCAGCGGCCACGAGACCAAGCCGCAGGCGAGATACACCGAGGCCACGCTGATCAAGGAGCTCGAGGACCGCGAGATCGGCCGGCCCTCGACGTACGCCTCGATCATCAAGACGATCATCGACCGCGGCTACGTCTACAAGAAGGGCACCGCCCTGGTGCCGGCCTGGATCGCGTTCTCGGTGATCCGGTTGCTCGAGGAGCACTTCCCGCGGCACATCTCCTACGAGTTCACCGCCGACATGGAAGACGTCCTCGACGACATCGCCCAGGGTCGTCGCGACCGGGCGACCGAGCTCGGGGAGTTCTACTACGGCTCCGACACCGTGACGGGCCTGCACCCGCTGGTCACCGGCCTCGGCGACATCGACGCCCGCGAGCTCGCGACGTTCCCGATCGGTGAGCCGGACGACGGCATCTCGCTGCGCGTGGGTCGCTACGGGCCGTACCTCGAAGGCCCCGACGACGACGGTGCGCCCGCCGGCAAGCGGGCCAACGTGCCCGACGACCTGCCGCCCGACGAGCTGACGATCACCAAGGCGCGCGAGCTGCTGGAGAACCCCGCCGGCGAGGAGACACCGCTCGGGGAGCACCCCGAGACCGGGCTCCAGGTCGTCGCCAAGAACGGCCGCTTCGGTCCCTACGTCACCGAGCTCCTGCCCGAGGACGCACCCAAGTCGGCCAGGCCCCGCACCGGCTCGCTGTTCAAGTCGATGACCCTCGACACGGTCACGCTCGACGAGGCCATCAAGCTGCTGTCGTTGCCGCGTGTGGTCGGCGTCGACCCCGGTGGCGAGGAGATCACCGCCCAGAACGGTCGCTACGGGCCGTACCTCAAGAAGGGCACCGACTCCCGCACCATCGGGTCGGAGGAGCAGCTGTTCTCCATCACCCTCGAGGAGGCGTTGGAGATCTATGCCCAGCCCAAGGCGCGTGGCCGCGGTGCCGCCGTCCCGCCGCTCAAGGAGCTCGGTAACGACCCGGTCTCCGGCCAGCCCGTGGTCGTGAAGGCCGGCCGCTTCGGCGAGTACGTCACCGACGGCGAGTACAACGCCACCCTCCGCAAGGAGGACACGGTCGAGTCGATCACCATCGAGCGGGCCGCCGAGCTGCTGGCAGAGCGTCGTGAGAAGGGCCCGGCCAAGAAGACCGCCAAGCGCGGCGCCAAGAAGACGACGGCCAAGAAGGCGGCCAAGAAGTCCACCGTGAAGAAGACGGCTGCGAAGACGACGGCTGCGAAGACGACGAAGAAGGCTGCCGCCAAGAAGGGTTGACCGCTCCCGTGACATCTCTCGGCGATCCCGAGGTCGCCGTTGCTGCGGCCGAGGCGGGTGCTGCCGTCGTACGACGGAAGTACGGCGAGGCGCACACCCGCCTGGAGAAGTCGGCGTCCGACTTTGCCACCGACGCCGACCTCGAGGCGGAGCAGGCGATCCGCGAGCTGCTGCGCGACGCCCGACCCGACGACGGGTTCGTCGGTGAGGAGTCCGGCACCAGCGGACCCTCGTCCGACCGGACCTGGCTGGTCGACCCGCTCTGCGGCACCCTCAACTACGCCGCCCGCACACCGCTGGTCGCGGTCAACGTCGCTCTTCGTGAAGGCCCCGACACCCCGGTCGCTGCATCGGCCGATCCGTTCGCGGGCGAGGTCTTCTGGACCGACGGACGCGGCGCCTGGGTGCGCCGCGACGGGGCCGACGAGCCTCTCCTGCCCTCCGGCGTGACCCGTCTTGTGGACGTCAACCTCGACGGCGCCAGCTCCGCAATGGTCGCGCTGCTGGGCGACCCGGACTTCCGGACGCACTTCGGCCCGCGGGTCCTGTCCACGACGCTGGCCGTCGCCTGGGTCGCTGCCGGGCGGCGTACGGGCTACGTCACCGAGGGCGACCTGCGCGACTCCGTCCACTTCGCGGCAGGGATCGCGCTGTGCGAGGCGGCGGGGTGCGTCGTCACCGGCATCGAGGGCCAGCCGCTGCACACCGGGGCGGGTGGCCTGATCGCGGCTGCCGACCCCGACTCGCACGCGAGGCTGCTGGCGATCGTGCGTGCCCTGGCCGTCTGAACGTTCACGAGAACAGGCACGGATGGCGTTTCAGCGCCGAAATCGGGCCGAACCGGCATCCGTGCCTGTTCCGCGTGACACTCTCGCGGGTGCCACGCCTCGAGACCGTCGGCACCCGACCGTAGGGTGTGCGCGTGACCAGTTACCCCGGCCTGCACACCGATTCCGGGGCGTTCGTCTGCTTCGAGGGAGGCGAGGGCGCGGGCAAGTCCACCCAGGCCCGGCTGCTCGCCGAGTGGCTGCGCGAGCAGGGCCACGACGTACTGCTCACCTTCGAGCCGGGCGACACCCCGGTCGGCAAGGACATCCGCCGGATCGTCCTCGACCCCGCCACCGGTCACCTCGCCGACCGCACCGAGGCTCTCTTGTACGCCGCCGACAAGGCCGAGCACGTCGAGAAGGTGGTGCGGCCCGCGCTGGCGACGGGCGTCGTCGTGATCACCGACCGCTACGTCGACACGTCGCTGGCCTACCAGGGCACCGGGCGCGGCATCGACGCCGCCGAGCTCGAGCACGTGCTGCGCTGGGCGACCGGCGACCTGCGGCCCGACCTGACCGTCGTACTCGATCTGGAGCCGGAGCTCGGGCTCGGCCGGTTCGAGGAACGCGACCGCATCGAGGGTGAGTCGCTGGAGTTCCACCAGCGGGCGCGGCAGGGCTTCCTCGACCTCGCGGGCGCCGATCCCGACCACTACCTGGTGCTCGACGCCAGCTATCCAGAGGTTGTCCTCGCGGACGTGATCCGGGACAGGTTCGCATTGATGACGGGGGCGACCCGATGACAGTGTGGGACGACCTGGTCGGTCAGCGGGCGGTGATCGACGTCCTGTCGCGGGCCGCCGGCGGCGACGGCATGACCCACGCCTGGCTGTTCACCGGGCCTCCCGGGTCTGGCCGCTCCAACGCCGCGGTGGCGTTCGCGGCCGCCCTGCAGTGCGAGCGCGCCGGGTGCGGCGAGTGCCACTCGTGCCACACCGCGATGACGGGGTCGCACGCCGACATCACCATCGTCCGCACCGAGCAGCTCTCGATCGGCGTCAAGGAAGTGCGCGCTATCGTCAAGCGCTCGGCCCTGTCGCCCAACGGCCGGCGCTGGCAGGTGATCGTCGTCGAGGACTCCGACCGGCTCACCGACCACGCCGCCAACGCGTTGCTCAAGGCGATCGAGGAGCCCAACCAGCGCACGGTCTGGCTGCTGTGCGCGCCGACCGTCGAGGATGTCCTGCCCACCATCCGCTCGCGGTGCCGGCTCGTCACGCTCAGCACTCCGGTCGCCGCCGACGTGGCGGCGTTCCTCGAACGCACGGCCGGCGTGCCGCCCGCTCTCGCCGCCCACGCCGCGCGCGCCAGCCAGGGGCACATCGGCCGGGCGAAGGCGCTGGCCCGCGACGAGGACACCCGCAACCGCCGCGCCGAGGTCGTGCGCATCCCGGCCGGGCTCACCACGCTGGGTGCCTGCATGACCGCCGCGTCCAACCTGGTCGAGGTGACCAAGCAGGAGGCCGGGTCGATCACGTCCGACCTCGACGCCCGAGAGAAGCAGGACCTCAACACGGCGTACGGCGTCGCCGAGCGTGGCCGTCGCCCGCGCGAGTACGCCCCGGCGCTGGCGGCCATGGAGAAGGACCAGAAGACCCGGGCCAAGCGGCGGGTGCTCGACGTCGTCGACCGCAGCCTGATGGACCTCGCGTCGGTCTACCGCGACGCGATCGCCCTCTCCGCGGGCGCGCGGGGGGACCTCATCAACGAGGAGATCCGCGGCGACATCACGCAGCTGGTCCGGCGTTCGTCGGCCGAGCAGCACCTGGTGCGCATCGAGGCGATCTTCACCGCACGCGAGCAGATGCTGGAGTTCAACGTGCCCCCGGCCATCGCCCTGGAGTCGATGATGGTGGCCCTGAGACTGGCTGGAGGCCCGTCCCGATGAAGCGTCTCGTCGCGCTACTGCTCGTGCTTGCCCTCGTGCTCGGTGCGGTGGTTGCCAGCCTGGTGATCTTCGCCGGCAGCGACGACGGCGATGCGGCGCCCGAGCCGCCGAAGCGTTCAGCGCGGCCCGCCAGGGCCGAGCCGGCCGCCGACGCGAAGACCCCGCCCGACGAGGCGCTTGCTCCCTTCTATGGCCAGGAGCTGGTGTGGTCGTCGTGCCAGGACGACTTCGAGTGCGCCGACCTGCGCGTGCCGCTCGACTACTCCGACCCGGCCGGCGACAGCGTCGACATCTCCGTGCTGAAGGTGCCGGCCGAGAAGCCCGAGCAGCGCGTGGGGTCGCTGGTGGTCAACCCGGGCGGCCCGGGCGCCCCCGGCACGTCGTACGCCGCCGCAGCCGACCGCGTCTTCGGGCAGCGGCTCACCGACAACTTCGACATTGTCGGGTTCGACCCTCGCGGCACCGGCCAGAGCAACCCGGTCGACTGCCTCAGCGACGGCGACCTCGACGGCCTCCTGGCCGCCGACCCCGACCCCGACAACCCGACCGAGAAGACCGCGCTGCTGAGCTGGCTCGACCGGTTCTTCGCCGGGTGCGTGGAACGCTCCGGCAGTGTGGTCGGCCACGTCACCACGATCGAGGCCGCCCGCGACATGGACGTGTTGCGCGCCGTCCTCGGTGACGGGCAGGTCGACTACCTCGGGGCGTCCTACGGCACCAAGCTGGGCGCGACGTACGCCGATCTCTTCCCCGATCGCGTCGGCCACTTCGTCCTCGACGGCGCGGTCGACCTGTCGATCGACAGCCGGCAGCTCAGCCTCGACCAGGCGGCCGGGTTCGAGCAGGCCCTGCGCTCCTACGTGCAGAACTGCATCGACTCGACCGACTCCTGCTTCCTCGGCGACACCGTCGACGAGGGAGTGACCGCGATCAGCGACCTGGTCGCCCAGATCGACGCCGAGCCGCTGCCCGCCGGCGACCGCGAGCTCACGGTGGGCAACGCGTTCTACGGCATCGTCGCGCCGCTCTACAACCGCGACTACTGGTTCCTCCTGTCGGCCGCGCTCCGGGCCGCCCAGGGCGGCGACGGAGCCGCGCTGATGGAGCTCGCAGACCTCTACTCCTCACGCGGCTCCGACGACTACGCCGACAACAGCTCCGAGGCGATCTACGCCATCAACTGCCTCGACGACCCCTACGCCATCCCCGCCTCCGAGGTGCCCGGGCAGTACGCCGCGTTCGAGGCCGCCTCCCCGACGTTCGGACGGGTCTTCGCCTGGGGCCTCGTCACCTGTGCCGACATCGAGGTCACCAGCACCGAGCCGACGCGCGACATCCGCGCCGCCGGTGCCGCGCCGATCGTCGTGGTCGGCACCACCCGCGACCCCGCCACGCCGTACAAGTGGGCCGAGGCGCTCGCCGCCCAGCTCGAGTCCGGCATCCTGGTCAGCCGCGACGGCGACGGCCACACCGGCTACAACGTCGGCAACACCTGCGTGGACGACGCGGTCGAGGGCTATCTGGTCGACGACGTGGTCCCCGGGGCCGGACTGTCCTGCTGACCGCTCGCCGGTTTCACTGCGCGCCCCGAAGGTCCGTATACTCCTCCGCGTTGCCCGGACTTCCTCGCCGACGTCCGGGCAACCCGCCGCCTTAGCTCAGTCGGTAGAGCGAGTCACTCGTAATGACTAGGTCGTCAGTTCGATTCTGACAGGCGGCTCGACAAGGAACCGCAGGTCAGGGGCTTGATTCCCCGGCCTGCGGTCCTTGTATTTTCGGGGTCTGGGTGTCCGGTGCCCCCGAGGTGCCCCCGACGATGTCGTGTCGCTCTTCGATTAGCTCGATTGCGTCGGCCGTCACGTGCGCATCGACATAGGTGCTGACCAGGTTGGCGGCCTGCTGGGCAGCGGCGTCCAGCGTGGCTACTTGAGTCACGCCGATGCCGTCGACGTGCACCTCCCAGCCCTCTTGCCAACGGATGGCGGTCGCCGTGTATCGCACGGTGGTTCTTTCCGGAGGCACCTGAACGACTGCGACCTCGACATCGGACGCCGCCACCTCTTCCAACATGATGTGTATGGCGTCCGCCACCATGCCGGGGACTTGGTCCAGTGCTTTTGCCTGGGTGAAGACGCCGACCGCGGGGACCTCGATGGCCCACCATCCATCGGTTTGGGTGACGTAAGCAGTCACCTTCATGGCCCGACCTCCCTCACACGCGAGCCCGAGGCCCCGTCGTCCGGCGGGATCTCCTCGGGCTCACTTCCAACCCCACCTCGATGGAGCCGCGTGGCTTCATGGTGTCGTTCTCCTTCGTCATCGGCAACCGGGCATTCAACTCCGTTGCTATACGGTGCTATACCGGCTCTCTGGTGCTATACCGCCGTCATCGCGGATCGTCACGGGAACCCAGTAGCCCGTGCGATAGATCGAGCCGAGATGGCGAGCCCACGTCGCCGGGTCCTCGGCCAGGGACACCCTTCGGAATCCCGACTGACCGCCGCCCAGGGGGATCAGGACGTGCAGCTCTGTCAGGAGCTTGCCCTCGGGATCGTCCACTCGATACGTCCCGTCATTGAGGACGATCAGGGATGCGACGGGGTAGTAGTCGCCGCGTCCTTCCGGGGCCTCGTACAACTGCACAGCGATCATCGTGGCTGCTCCCGCTCTCTGTCGTCGGGGAGCCGGTCAGCGATCTCCGTGAGTTCCTGCCACGCCGCGCGACAGTCCGTGTCGAGGATGACGCTGGCGCCGGGCTCGAACGTATCTCCGTCGCGCATCGACTGGATGAACTCGCGCCAAGCTTGCTCAGCGGCCGAATGTGCTGCAAGAGCTGCATGCATCTCGGATCTGGTCGGCGTGTTCATCGAGCTTCCTCCTCGGAGTCGCTTGCGATGGCCAGCCGGTTCACGCGTTTCGCGGCGTCCCACAGGTTCTGATCGATGAGATGGCCGTAAAGATCCATCGTCATCGCGGCCGAGGCGTGACCGAGGATGCGCTGCACCACCTTGGGATCAGCCCCAGCGCCGAGCCACACAGACGCGCACGTGTGCCGTAGGTCGTGGACGCGCAGGCGAGGCTTCCCGATCGCCTTGATCGCGTCGGCCCAGCCCACAGACCGCTTCCAGTTCGACTCGCTGAGCGGCCCTCCACGAGGCGCTTGGAAGAGCCAGGCAGACGGCTCCTTGCCCATCGACCACTCGTCCACCATCGGAACCAGCACGTCGACGAGCGGCACAGTCCGACTTCGCTTGCTCTTCAAGGTGTCGATGAACAGGTCGCCCTTGTTGCTGCTCGCCATCACAGCGCGTTGAAGCCGCAAGCCCGGACCCGGGACGTGGACTCGATCGCCGACCTGTAGTCCTGCCAGTTCGCTCCAGCGCAGCCCGCCGAGCGCGAGTACCCGGACGAGCGGGGCGTAGGTGCCTAGGCAAGCATTCACCAACTTCTCGATCTGATCGACGGTCAGGAATTCTCCTTCGCGTCGTACTCGACCTGCCGTTGGAGCCTTCACTGTCGCCGCTGTGTTGACCGTCACTCGGCCGTCCTGGACGGCGAAGGCGAGCAGGCTCCGGAAGGCAGCGAGATAGCGACTGGCCGTCGACGGGCTACAGCCATTGGTGATCAGGCGACCGACCCAGCTCGAAACATCAGCCGTCGTGATCGAGGCGACGGGCAGCTTCCCGAACTTCGGCTCGATGTGCTGCTTCCACGCGACCCGGTCAGCGATGCGGGTATTGCGCTTCATCGACGCCCGGGACGCGAACCACTCCTCTGCAACAACCCAGAGGGCCACGCGGCCGCGTCTGGGGTCGAACCACTCGCCAAGCCGGAGCTTGCGCTTCTGATCCTCCTCCCAACTCTCGGCGTCGCGTTTGCGGTCGAAGACCCGTGTCGCGACCTCACGGCCGTGGTGCTTCACCCGAGCCCGATATCGAACGATCCCTGGACCTGTCGTGTATCGCTGCACACTCACGATGCGATCTCTCGCTGTGACAGCGCCCACTCGACAATTGCCGAACGCTGCCAGACGAGGCGCCGGCCTACCTTGATCGCTGGACAGAACCTGCCCTCTTGGCGCAGCCAGCGCAGCGTCAGAACCGGCACCCGGAGGTAGTCAGCCACTTCGTCAATTGTCATCAGCGCATCGGATCGCGATTCAGTTGCCATCATCGCTACAGCCCTTCGCTCCCGGAGGAAGAATCAGCTCCCCGTTTTCGAGGCCCTTGAACGCAACGCGGAACCCTCGCCTGAATCCCTGCATGCGGATCGCATCGCGGACGGGAACGCAGATGTACGTGCCCGTCCCCAGGGGTGCCAATGCCTTGCGCCCGCCGCAGCTCCTGAGCTGCCCGTGCGAGAGGTCAGCCACCTTGGTGCTTTGAGACACGTCTGCTGCGATGTGCTGGACGGTGTCCTCAGCCCAGATGGCTTGGTGGGTGGTGTAGGTGCTCCAGAGCGCGATCGTGCTCACGAGCAGCATGAGCAGGACCCCGCCGACCGAGACCGTTGTGGCGAGCGCCTTCACGGGGTGGCCACTGGCGTATGTGATTGCCTTCTTCAACATGGTTGTTCTCTTTCCGTTGTCGGATCTGGGCTTCTGCCCTCTACTGGTGGAAGGTGCGGAGAGAACCCGATTTGTGACACGGGTTCTCGGATTTGTTTGGCGCGCTCGTATTGGCCACGCCACCGAAGCCGTTCCTCGATGGAGGCCAGAAGGGCTTGTCGGCGGGTCACGAAGTCCTGGGAGCTCGCGTCGATGCGTTCCCACTGGAACCGAGGTAAGCCATCCGCTCGGGTCGCCCTTGCCGAGCAACGTTCGACCTCAGGAACTTCCACACCGGCTGCGGTGAGCACCTCACGAACGACGGCGGTGCGGTCGGCCCGATGGTGAGCCAGCGTCTTGCCGGTCCAGTTCCGGGAGACGAGCACCCGTCGGCCGCCGAGGCCGAGGTTCTCGCGGGCGTGTCCCTTCTTTGGGCACCCGCCGGGAGTCATCCCGGCATGGGCGTTGCGGGGCTGCACGCCGTAGCGCAGCCAGTTGGTGCAATCGGGCGAGCAGGGGAGCCACCGCACTTCCTCGTGCAGCCGCTCCAGGTGGCGCCGTTGGGCGCGCGTCTCTTGGTCGCCGTACGTCTCTGCGACCGACTTCGTCAGGTACTTGCAGAGGTAGGCAACAGTTCGATCGGCGTCGCCGGATTCGGCGATGATGCCCTGGATGTCGAGCTGCTTGCCGAGCCGTACGACGTGAGCCGGCCGAGCCTCCGGGTCGGCGTCGAGTTCGTCAAGCGCTTCCTCCCAGGTCGGCAGGACCATCCCGGCTAGGTCGACGTACGACTCTGCGACCTCGTCCCAGAAGGGCAGGTGCTGACTGTCGTAGACGATCTCGTCATGTTCCGGCCACCAGACCTGGTGGTACGTCGCCGCGGTGACCTGGCGCAGCAACTCCCGAGGGATGGCGCCGCGAATGCCCGCGTGGAGGTGAGGCGCGAGGCGCTTCTGCGCTTCGACCGTCGCGAAGTACTGCACCCGGTAGCCCGCGCACCGACGAAGGTTCTGCCACCAGCGGTCGACCACCTTGGGGAAGTGGATCGCGTCCAGCGCTGCCCGCCGGTAGTCGTACGTCTTCGGGCTCCGGGGCACACCCTCGGCGGTCACAGGGCCGTACGACGGCAGGGTGACCGTGACAAACAACGACGGCCGATAGGTCTTGCCCGCCGGTGTGGTGAACGTGCGGCCTACGGTGCTGGCTTCCATGGGGACACGCGGCAGGTTCGGCGAGTCCTGGCGACGACGGGTGGAGCGCACCCGGCGGGTGTCCGAGTCGGTCCCTTCGTCGGTGGCGTTGTCCTCAATCTTGTCGTCGGGATCGGCAGCCGAGTCAGGTTCCTCGTCCAGGTGCCAACCTTCCCGACACTGCTGCATCCGGAGCTTGCGCGCCTTGGTGGCGCACGAGGGGCACTTGCTCTCGCGAGTTGAGCCGCACGGCAGGGCAACCTGTGCTTGCTTGCCGGTCTCAGTGTCGGTGACACGAGTGAGCAGGGGACGGACACATGCCCCCGCCTCGACGGCGAGCTCGTGCAGCATCTCGGGCGTGAGATCTGCTCGCATGCCGAGGTTCATGCCGCGCCTCCTAGCTCGATTGCGCTGTCCTTGGACCGATCCAGCCCAGCCCAGAAGCCGCCGGTGATGTCTTGCTCGTCGACGAACCGTGAGCACTGGACATGCACTGGGCAGGAGGCGCAAACGAGCCGCATCTCATCGACGACGACGGCGGGGACTTGCGTCGAGTCGTCCAGCCACGCCAGTGACGGACGATCGGCGCAAGCCGCGCGATGCATCCAGGTCATGCCGCTTCACCCGGCTCCGTTTTAGTGCTGCGCGGCCGCCGGGTGCGAGGCTTGCGTGGAGTGCGCTGGCGAGTCTCCTCGTGGCTCTGCTGCCCGCTCTCCTCGTTCGTTTCCCGTGTCGCGACGGCGATCTTCACCGGCGAGGGGAAGTTGCTCGCGACTCGCTGCACAAGACCGTCCGGCCAGTAGTCGGCGCGGACCTTGGTGCACGTCCCGTCTTCTTCGACCACCCATGCCGTGCCCGGGTGGGAAGGGCTGATCCGATGCGCCGGAGCCAGGTCGGACATTCCGTCGCCGAGCACCATGGATACCTCGATGGCAGACCGGAGCCGCATCGCAACCGTCTGCGTGAAGAGTCCACGGAGCCCGACGACCTCCTTGCGCGGGTCCTGGACACACGCGAGCACGACCACTCCTAGGGCGCGACCTTGCGTGAGGATCTCGCCGAGCAGTCGGTTGGCCTCACGAGTCGCGGCAGCATCGCCGTACGCGGTCAGTGCCGCCAGCTCATCGATGACCAGGACGTGAGTCGGATCACCGGGCGAAGGGGCGTGAAGACGGGACTTGCCGACCATCGCAGCCCCGCGGACGTCGATCACTGCCAGGAGTGCGCGGAGCACCTTGAGTCCGTCGTCCGGTGTGAAGGCGACAGCCGAGAACAGGTCCTGACCCATCCCCAGCTCGATGCCTCGCTTGAGGTCGACGCCCCACAGCCGCACGAGATCGTCCGCCACGGCCGGGGCGAGTCCGCCGCACACACCCCACAGGGCCGATCCCTTGCCGGAGCCGGAGCACCCGACCACGAGTGTGTGTCGTCCTGCTAGCTGAAGCCGCCACTCGGCGCCAGTCGAGGTGCGGCCCAGTGCCACGCGGGCGGGATCCGCGAGACGTACCGGGGCGACCGCCTCAACAGGCCAGACGAGCTGGTCGAGCATCGTGAGCGAGAGTTCGACCTCGCGGGGTCCAACCCCGCGCGTGTGGAAGGTCTGAGCGCCGGCCGTGGTCGCCAACCTTTCGGACCCAGCCTCCAATTCGGAGAGCATCTGGCCTGGAGCGGCCGCGATGCGGACGGTGAGCGTGTTCTCGCTCGCCTCAGCCGACACGAGCTCGGGCGCCTGCCAGACCATCCGCTCAACCCGTTCCCAGCCACGCGGCCCGCGGATCTTCGCAATCACGGGCACCTGCCGGGACAGCCCGCATTGCCGCGCGAGCTGGTCCCAGTTCCGGGTGATCCATCGTCGCCAAGCCCGGCGCCGTCCCGGTGCAGCAACCCACTTCTCGTAGGACGTGGGGGAGTACGTCGCCCAAGTAGCGGCGATGGTGGGCAGGATCGCGCCGAGCATGACGATGGGCCACTGGCCGCGCCCGAGCACGAGGGCAACGAGGGAGGACCCCATCCACACCCAGCAATAGCGACGGTGTCGACCGAGCCACCCGAATGCGAACCCGATGCCGCGCAGAAGTGGGACGAGCCGACTCATCAGGCAGCCCGCTCAGCGCGGCCCTTGGGCGCGTGGACACCAGAAGCGCGGAACGACCATGCCAGGTTGCTCCGGTTGCCGTTCTCCGCGATGTAGGGCGTTGCTGTCAGCCCTTCGAACTCGACCGGCGTGAAGGGCAGCCCGGTCTTGTTGTCCGGCAGCACGGGCTGCACCTTGGCGAGCAGCTTGACCGTGACCTGGCGCTGCGTCTTGCGGGTCTCGGGGTCGGCGTCCATCACGTCGACGGCCCAGACCAAGAGGCCGGTCTCTTCGTCGACCGCATGCACGGGCTTGTCTTTGGTCGACCTGTCGAAGTCCCGGACCGGGGCGACTTCCGAGACGGCGTAGACGCCGAACGGGAAAACCTCGCCGAACTCGACCTTGATCTTGCGTGGCATTGCCATGACGACTCCTCTGGTTGCGGCGGGCGCTCTGCCCACGACTCAGAAGACCGCGACGGGCGGGGACGAACACACCGCACTCGGGGACGTTGAGGGACGTCCTGACATGATAGAAACGTCCCTAACGTCAGGAGATGCAATGTCGTCGAACGAACGCCTACGAGGAGCGCTGGCCAGCGCTGGACTCACGGTCCAAAGCTTCAGCGAGCAGTTGGAGGTGGATCCCAAGACCGTCGAGCGGTGGATTACACAGGGCCGGCTGCCGCATCGTCGCCACCGTCTGAACGCGGGTGCGCTCCTCGGAAAGCCGGATCACTACTTGTGGGAGGGGACGTCCAGCGACCCTCGGGCCAAGTCGGCGAGCGAGGCCGAGCTGATCCATATGTACCCCAACCGCGGAAGCGTCCCAGTGGACACTTGGCTTGCCCTGCTGTCCTCGGCCACGGAGAGCGTCGACCTCCTCGCATATGCCGCGACGTTTCTCCACGACGCCGTACCCGGTTTCGCCGATGAGCTGGTCACCAAGGCCCGGGCAGGCGTCCGAGTAAGACTGTTGTTCGGTGATCCTCAGGCGGACGCAGTCCAGCGACGTGGGGACGAAGAGGGCATCGGTGAGCTACTCGCAGCGCGATGCGGGATCACGTGGCGGTACTTCGCCGGCGCGTTGACGTCGCCAGGAGTTCAGGCGCGGCAGCACGGATGCACGTTGTACGCCTCGCTCTTCCGGTTCGATGATGCGTTGTTGGTCAACCCGCATGCCTACGCGGCCCCAGCTGGACAATCACCCGTCCTGCACCTCAACCGCATCCCCGGCGGGCGCGTTGTCGACCACTACCTGACGTCCTTCGATGCCGTCTGGAATTCAGGCGTGACGGTTCAGTAATGCGTAGAGAGCGAAGCTGTGCCGGCATGTGCCACCCTGAGTCATATGCGACGCCCTGGCGAGTCTCCGTTTCATCGACCTGACCCCTTGAACGGCGTCGAGCGACTGATTGAGACCACGAACACTCCGCCCAAGCCCTCCGAGAACGGGCGGGCGGTCGAAGGGTTCGCTGTCCAGCTGATGGGCGATGCGCCTTCACGATGGATGTTCTTCCCGGCTCTCGAACCGGCGTTCATCTTCGGCAGGGCAGGGCGAATGGGCCACTGGGTGGGCGGATGGGACGTGCGCAAGGCCGTACACGTCATGGACTGGGACAACGACCTAGACCGCGACGTGAGCACGCTGTACGTCGACCCGAGCACGTCCTACCGGGACCACTCCCGTGAGCAGGAGGTCATGCAGGCGTTCGTGGACGGGGTGTCTCCCGCCAGCTCTCATTGGATCCAGCCATGAGAAGTCGCCACCGACGCCATTAGGCTCTTGTTGTGAGCAGAGTCGACTACATCGATGATCCCAACGCGCCCGCCATCAACAGCGTGGTTCCCTCTGTGGTGGCGGTGGTTACTGATCGCGAGGGCCGCGTTCTCATGATCCACAAGACGGACAACAACCTTTGGGCTCTCCCCGGTGGTGGTCACGAACCTGGGGAGTTCATCGCGGACACCGTTGTTCGGGAGGTCAAGGAGGAGACGGGCTACGACGTCGAGGTCGAGACGCTCACTGGTACGTACACCAATCCGAACCATCGGATGAAGTACGACGACGGTGAGGTTCGTCAGCAGTTCTCACTGGCCTTCCGAGCCCGGTTGATCGGAGGTTCGGCACGAACCAGCTCAGAGACTCGCGAGGTCCGTTGGCTGAACCGCAATGAGATCGACGAACTGGACCTCCATCCATCGATGCGCGCGCGCCTAGAGCACGCCTTGAGCAACCGAGGCCGGCCAAGTATCGGCTAGTCCGAGCCTCCGGCGGGCTCGCTTTGCAGTCGCGAGCAGGTCATGCCCTGAGGTTGAAACGGCCTGGTGAACCGGGTGGTCCCTCGGATACCGCGACAGAATCTCCTGAATTCGCTCACCGGGGTCGACGTGACTGCCGTCCGAACCCACGACCATGTCGCACAATGTCAGCACGTCCAGGTTGTGGGGGTCGGGTCGCGGCAACTCCTGCCAGGCGTCGAGAAGCCCCAGTTGTTTCGCTTCAAAACTGGCGCCGGTGTGGTGCCCTACGAGGGCGACCAGTTCTCGTGGTGCTCCGCACTCCTTGAGGTGCCGCGCGCCATCGAGGGCATGCATGCCAGTTTGATGCAGCCTTGCCGCGTACCCGATGTCATGTAGCCATGCGGCTACCGCCACGACCTCGTGGGCAAGTTCCATGACCACGAGGGACTCCGCTGCCTGGCCTACCGCCTGCACATGGTCCCAGCGCCTGCCCAGCCCGCCGACCAGGGACTCGGCGAGATCGCGTCCAAAGAGCAGACCCCATTCCATGTCCTGTGGCATCAGCGGTCTCCTCGTGGATCCAGGGGTGACTGTGCTCGGACCCGCCCTTCCAAGTAGCGCGCACCTGCAGTTGACTCCCGGGCATTACCCAACTCGAACAGGTCAAGTGCGTACGTAGCCAAACCGAGGTAAAGATCATCGTCGGTGCCCATGCCTCGCAGAAAGACATCGCCTTCGGCGCTTTCAACCAAGCCATTGCGTACGGCGAACCGGTCCATGTCGACTACATAACCCACGGTTACGCGCGACGGCGAAGCGACAAGATTGAAGACAGCAGCCGTGTCGTCATCTTCCAAGGCTGTCATCCCGGAAAGGTGCAGACGTTCACGCAACTGCCCGGCCTCACCCCGGATGTGGGCAAACCGTCTGAGTCGGCCACGAGCAGAGGTCAAGTGCGCAAGCTGGTTGACGTCTACATCACGGAGCCGTGCCCGGAGTCGGGTTCTCTCGCTGCCGGCCAGCCGTGACGTCGCGTCAGTGTCAAGCAGCTCTAGAGATGCCCACGCCGTACGAGCACTCCAGTGACGACCGCGACCAGAGCCCCGCTTGAGTGCTTTGACGCCAGCATGCTCAAGCAACTGAGTCCGACCGACTACGCGCGTTACCTGAAGCCGTCCCGACAGGACGTGAGCGCGGACGGTTCGTTCGTCAACGCCGAGTTCCTCTGCGGCTTCAGACACCGTCACATCCATGCAAATAGTATCCGTCAACGGAAGGGATACGTCCACGTTCGGGGAGCGGGGCGACGCTCCCGCCAACGGCGGATCGGCGCTGTCGACGTCGCGATCCTCGCTGTAGCCGGCTACACCCGCCAGACCTGGACCGCGAAGAGGCCCTGGCCTGGCGGGCGCTGGTACGCCGGCGGCCGCGGACCTCGGGACGCCGGTATGTCCCTCAGTGAGCTTGAGGAGGGCGTCGCCGAACTGGGAGGTTTCAAGGCACCTCTGGTCGTCATCGACGCCGGGGCAGCCAAGGCCATCCGAGCACCGCTGCGTCGTCTGGTGGCCGAGACCAACACCATCGCAGCGATCAAAGTCGGCGGCAGGTCGCGCGCCCGAGAACTCGCAGACCTGGCGGAGCTGATCCACCGTGTCGACCTGGAACGCGGAGACCTCACCAAGGCCGTCACCGATCAGGCGAGCTATCGCGGGATCTAAGAACGCCCCAAGGCGCGCTCCCTAGTCCACATGGGTGGGGCTCCATAGTCCGTTGTGATCAATTATTCTCGCTAATATTGCCTTTAACGAACGATCAGCGCTAGTACGCCCTTGAGAATTACACCAGTGTAATTCGAGCTGGACTGATGCGCTTCCACAAAAAGTCCGATTAACTTCGGCGTGACATGCACACCGACGCACATATGGAGAATAACTTTATGATTAAGCGAATGACTGCTGCTTCCGTTCTGGCCGCAGTAGCCATCCCGGCCTTGGCTGTGCCGGCTTTTGCCGCCACCGGGTCCTTCCCCTGGAACGTGACAATGACGCACCAGGTCGACTCGCGAAACTGGACCCAAACCTCCGGAAGTACCGTCATCAACTCCAAGCTCGCCTGCTGGAATCCCTCAATTTCAACGTACCGTATCGAACTTTTCAAGAACCGCACGTTTGGCGACGACAGCAAGGGCGCCGTGAACTTCAAGTGTGGGTCTACGACCCAGCAGTACACTTGGACGAACCTCACAAGCGGCAATTACCACTTCACGATTTCGAAGGCGACCGACGGAATCCAGGTCTCTGGCTCGGGGACCGTCGTCTATCCCTCGAACTAGCCTGGGCTACGCTATGATCATGTTCGGATTTTGGCGCTCATTCCAACAGCTTCTTCCGCTAGCAGCCGTTGGCTTTGCCATAGTATGCGCCATTATTCTGGCGTGGCGGCGCTTGAGCACAACAAGGCGCCGCCACGCTGCCCTAGCCTTTCTTTCGGTATGGGCGCTGGGTTTGCTGTTAGTCACCCTCCGCCCCCAGCCCGGATATCTGGACGAGAATAACATTCTGCGGACCCGTTCGCTGTCCCTGACACCTTTGGTGGAGATTCGCGAAGCTCTAACGAATTCAGTATCTTGGCACGTCGGTATCGAGCAGGTGCTTGGAAACTTGATTTTGTTTGCCCCCCTTGGAACCGGGATTGCACTCTTGCTATCAACGACCCACTCGCGGCGGTGGACGGGCCTGACGATATCGATCTGGAGCGGGCTTGGTTTAAGTGTCGCCGTCGAGTCGTGCCAATGGCTTTTCGGGGTAGGCCGAGTAACGTCGATCGACGATGTGATACTTGCAGTCGCAGGTGCTGCCATTGGCTACGCGATTACAGCTGGCACCCTGCGGGTGGTCGAGCGTCGTATCCCAGGACGCCTCCCTGCAGGGGGGCATGGTTCAGCTCGTGGAGTTAGTCGCTCTCACCCAGGAGGACCGCGAGGGCGGTCTTGAGGTCGTCGTAGCCGACCTTGCGGGAACCGCCGCCCCGTGAGCCGCGTCCAGGAGGACCGCGTGGCTGGGGGCTCGGTGGCGGTCGAAGACCCCCCTTTTCACGAGCCCCGGCAAGCAGAGCTTGACCCCGACCTAAACCCACTGATCTTGCAAGAAGCGCGGGCCTCGCAAGGTGGACGCGCCCCGGCTTTGACTGGGCCCCCTCCCGCCGCGCACGCCAATGCGATGCGGTAGAAACTGCGGGCAAGAGTTCGACTCGGGAGGTGATCATGTCCATCGGGATACCACGCGCAGTCGACGTCGAGAAGCGATCGTTCGATCGCTGGGTCATCGAGCTGGAGCCGCAACCATTCGCCCGACCACTTTCGTGCGGCGGTTGTCACGCCCGTGTCGAGCCGGTGACGGGCTACATGACTCGCAAGGGCACGACTGTCGACCCGCTTTACAGGCTGGGCAGGGGCGTGAGCCACGAGAACGGGTGCGTGTACGACTTCGACGCACAGGTCGGGCAGTTGCATCAGCGGAACGTCGGTGTGGTGGAAAAGGACGGTGATCTCTACGTTCTTGTCCTGAACATGGAGCTGGAAGGTGAACAGGCAGCATCGAAGGATGCCAAGAGCGGGCCCCGAAACCGGTTGGCATTCAGCCGCGTGGGTATCCCACCGCTGCACCCGACACTTCGCGCAGCATCTGAGATTGCGAAGCTGCTCAGGAAATTCGAGCACGATCCCGCGGCCAAAGCACGATTCCGAGCGAGGTACGGCCGTCGAGTGATCGCGTGGGAGAACTTCTGCTTCGACGCGGCGCACGACCTCAAACGGCTCCACCGCATGCTCTCAACGACGCGGGTGGAGGTCGACCATCCGCGAGCAGTCGTAGGTCGCGTGGAACACGTGCGCCAACGTGACGGCTCGCTCTATCTGGCCGTCAGGGAGTCCGACCCAGCAACTCGGGGTCCGGTGAGGTCAGGCGAAGGTGTCCCAATCAAGCCAGTGCTGCGCCCAAGCTCCGGATCTGCACTTGGAGTCGCGGTCGATGAGACCGTGGTGGGATATGGCATGTGGATCCCGTGGACGCCGCCTTCAGGTGGTCCTCACTACGTGACCCTGTGGCTCGGCGCTCACCGAGGGGCGATGGCTACGTTGTAGCCGTGCTGGCGAGCGTTTCCGGCCGAAATGATCAAGGCCCCGAGGGGTTTCCCTGGCCAAAGCCGGTACACCATTAATCTCGGGGCTCTCTGATGTCTACTACGGTACACGGCGAGAGGCGTGACGGACAACCGTGAGCCCTCACTCCGGCGGAAGGTTGAGGGATGAGCGGCGGTCGGTCAGGCGTCACGTGGCAGCTCCACGAGCTTCTATCGCCGTCTCGCATGAGTCCGTACCTGTCCGCCGTGCCGAGCGGTTCGTGGGAAGACGCCCTGCACCTGTACGACTGGAACGTCCACGTTGGCGCGGCCTTCTTCGAGGACCTGCACTATCTCGAAGTCGGTCTCCGCAACGCCATGGACCTTGAGCTCGAAGCGTGGGCGAGTCAGCTCGGCTGCTCCGATCCTTGGTACTCGTCGCGACAGATCCCGTTGAATCCTCGGAGTCGACGGGCAGCGAGGGATGCCCAGCAACGGGCGACCGACGACGGCCAGGTGCGTGAGGTTCACGGCAAGGTCATCGCTGAGCTGAGCTTCGGCTTCTGGTGGTCACTTCTGGCCGACCGCTACAACCGCACCTTATGGGCGCCCTGCCTCAAGAACGCGTTCGATGGCCCCGTGCGCCGCCAGAAGCTCCATGAGTCACTCGACGAGCTGCGGCGGCTGCGCAACCGGATCGCCCATCACGAACCTCTCCACGCTCGCAACTTGCACGGCGATCACCAGCTGCTCCTAGACACCGCATCTCGGGTCGCAGCCCCGCTGCGGCAGCACATTGAATCTGTCTCCCGAGTCACGGATACGCTCGGCGATCGCCCCTGAGCAGACGGTGGGCCACGTGTTACGCCTGTGATGCTACCGATGGACGGTCAGCCAGTCGTTGCCGAATTTGGCTCTTAGAAGTCAAGGCGCGGCTCCGCCGCGCATCCGGCACCGCGTGAAGTTCGGGGGCCCCGCGCTCCATTCGCTTCGCTCACTCCACGCACCCCGCCCGTCACGCGGACCGAGAAGGCGGTCGTGACACTACTTACTATGAGAAGACTAAGCAGCCGTCCGGGTGGTCAGACCGCGGGAGGTGCGCGGCCCTGGGAATGCAGACTGGCGGCCGATCCCTACGCGCACCTCGGCGTCCAGCGGCACGTCATCAACGTTTCGGTCTGTCGCCGCTTCATGAGCCAAGGCCCATGACACGATGCTGTCCGCACGACGATGACGGGAGTTCGGCTCGATGGCTGACGCAACGAAATTCAACCACGATCAGATCGGGCACATCCTGATCGATCATCTTCTGGAAGTCCCCGAGTTCCAGCGCAAGTACTCGTGGGATCGGCGCAATGTGAACGAATATTTAGCTGACCTTGCGAAGGCCCGCCAAGGTGACGGGTCGTATTTCATCGGCACTGTTGTTTTCGTTGCCGCCCCAGAGGGGGACGGGCGCGGACTGATCGTGGATGGACAGCAGCGCCTGGCGACAACCGCAATTCTGCTGATCGCCATTCGAGACCTACTCCGTGGCTACGGCAAGGATCGCCAAGCGGAGAATATTCATAAGCGCTTCCTGTTCGGCTACGTGATTACCGCAGACGAAGAAGTTGAGCGGTTGAAGTTGAGCCCCAAGGACCAGGATGCATACGACGCCCTCATCGAGGCACGTGTGTCCGACATCGAGGCTGACCATCCCATTCGGGTCGCATATGAGACCTGCCTCCACCACCTGGAAGGGGTTGCTCCAAGCGAGGCGAAGTTCAAGAGTCTGGTGGAAATCTCCACCCAGCTTGAGCACAAGGTGCAGGTGCTGACGGCCGTCGCGTCCAGCCTCAGCGAGGCCTATGTAATCTTCGAGACCCTGAATGATCGAGGCGCAGACCTCACAACGGCGGATCTTCTGAAGAACTTCCTCTTTAGTTCCAGCAAGACGCACATCAGCTACGTTCGCACTGTGTGGGTCGAACTCGAGCATGCATTCGAGAAGCCAGATGATTTGGTCAAGTTCCTGCGTTACGAGTTCATATCAAGGAACGGGCCGACGCTGACGCGAAATCTGTATCGGGCAATACAGAGCGATATTGGGGGCAGCTCCAACTCCGCCAAGGCCTATGCTCGCGGTCTGAGAGACGCCCACAAGGTTTTCTTAGCTATTCGAGATCCCGAGAATCCGTTTTGGAATGACGTGAATGTGCCGGTGGCAGATGCGCTTCTCGCATACCGCCGCCTCGGGTTTGAGAGCAGCATGCCGGTCCTCCTCGCCGCCTTCAATTCCCTCGCGAAGACGAACGCAGCGAAGATGCTCGTGAAGGTAATCAACTGGTCTGTGCGAGCCCAGTACGCCGGGCGCTTGGGTGCGCAGCTCGCAGAGACGACATTTGGAGAGGCAGCTCAGAAGTTGAGCGCCGGCGAGATCTCCACGCAACCTCAGCTGCGCACCGCCCTCGCCGACCTGATACCCACAGACGCGGAGTTCCGCAAGGCGTTCACTGAGTACGGAACCGTCTCAAATGCCAGGGCGAAGTACGTCCTGGCAATGCTGGAACGGGCAAAGCAGACGGCAGACGGCACCTCGCCTATCTCACATAATTGGAGCAGTCCAGCCGTCACCATCGAGCACGTGCTCGCGAAGGCTAACAAGGATGACGACACGGCGTTGGCCATCAACAACGTAGGCAACCTGGCGCTACTCCAGCGCAAAGGCAACCGCGAACTCGATGCGAAGCCGTTCGAGGAGAAGCGTGACGCGTACGCGGCCTCAGAGTTTGTCTTGACTCAGGAACTCGCGACTCGCGAGTCCTGGGGGGCCCAAGAGATCAATGACCGGACGGAGGCGTTGGGCGCGATTGCGTGTGCCGCCTGGCCTGCGCACTAACGTACCCGCCCGGGGATGTGACGTGCCCCCATGGTGCCCCCGAGGACCCACGATCCGCCCTCACCAACCAGTGCCTGACCACTCCGGGCAAGACTCAGGCTCGAGGCGGCGCCGTTCATGGCCCCCAATCACGCTGACTCGTAATGACTAGGTCGTCAGTTCGATTCTGACAGGCGGCTCCACCAGCAAATCGGCCCCTGACCTGCCACGCAGATCAGGGGCCCTTTGCCTGCGGGGCTACTCGTCGTCCAGGTCGTCGTCGTCCTCGATGGGCTCAGGCGTAGGGGGCGACACCAGCAGCGAGAGCCCGTCGTGCGGACCGAGGGTCACGGTGAAGCTGGTCAGCTCGTCGACCTCGCCGAGCTCGGAGTCGGTGACCATGTCGTGCACCGTCGACCCGGGCACGAGGTGCTCCGAGCGCACGGTGCCGGTGATCTCCTCCTGCGTGAAGTTCAGCACGGTGACCTGGTGCTCGCCGGCATCTCCCAGCGCGTGCACCATGACCAGCATTCCCCTGTGCGAGACGGGAGGTACGTCGACCTGTCTCGCCGTCGCCACTCCGGCACGATCGCGGATCTCGAGCACCGCACGCAGCCCGGAGACGAAGGAGTCCGGGTCGGCCAGTTGTTCGGGCAGGTTGCCGTAGAGGCTCCGCCCGGTCGGCATCCCGGTGAACGCCGGGTTCTCGTCGTACCCCATCAGGTCGTACGACGCCCGATGGATCCAGCGGGTGTCGCCGCCCGCCAGCAGGTGCTCGATGCCTTCGCGGGGGAGGGGCAGCATGCCGCACAGGTCCCAGCCCGAGAGCGCGAAGACGCCCGGCTGCCACGCGTTGAACTTGGCCAGCAGCAGGTGCGCGTGCTTGACCTGCTCGACGACCGGACCGCGGATCTCCTCCAGGTCGGAGATGCCGAGCGATGCCGCGATGATGCTCGCCGTGGTCGAGGCGATGCCGTTGGTCGTGAAGATCGCGTTGTACGGCGCTGCCGGGCCGGTCAGGGAGTCGATCATCTCCGAGCGGATCGTGACCGCCAGCTCACTGCCGGGCAGCGACTCGCCGCGATAGGTGTACTCGTCGTCCTTGTGGCGGGTGGCGAAGTGCACCAGCTCGTAGGTCAGCTCGTCGTGGTTCTGGAGCGCATGCACGAGGCTGAGCGGCGCCACCCCGAAGTCCATCGAGGCGTTGAGCGTGAGCCGAAGGAACTCGGAGTCCTGCACCGCGAGCGCATGCTGGTACGCCGGCCGGTTGATGAAGTCGTAGCTGAGATCGGCCCCCGTCTGCGATGTCTCCCGGATGTCGTCGATGGTGAGGTTGAGCTCTTGGAACGTGAACCCGCCCACCTTGCGCACCATGCTGGCGATCAGGTGGTTGGCCGCCTCGGACAGCGGGTGTCCCTCCGACCACGCCGGGAGCCCGTCCGCACTCTTCTCAACGCCCAGGAAGCCGTTGGCGTCCAGGCGCAGCGCCCCGGTGCCGAGGTCGCCCAGGGAGTGCAGCGCGTCACCGATCACCATGCGCATGCCGGCGAAGGACGGGTCCAGCCAGTTGATCGACGGCTGCCCCTCCTTGAAGTAGTGCAGGTACACCCACCGGCGGGTGACGCCGTCGGGGCCGAGCACCGGCGCCGTGATGCTCCAGTTGGTGTCCTTCACGCCGGGGTCGTGGAAGATCACCCGCTGCAGCTCGCCGATGATGTAGCCGGCGTCGGCCAGCCGCTTCTCGGTGACGACGTCGAGATTGACCGAGTCGCGACCCGGCGGCACGTCGGGCAGGCCACCCCAGTCGTCGGGCTCGATCTCCACCATGTGGTAGATCCCGGGGTAGTCGCCGACGTTCATCTCGGCGAGCCGGAAGTCGGCGCCCTTGCCCGTGTGTCCCGGCACGATGTCGTCGAGGATCGTGCCGCCGTGCTCCGTGGCGATCTCGCACATGGCCCGGAACTCGTCCTCGGTGCCGAAGGCGCTGTCGATCTCGGTGCTGATGCGGTCGAAGTGCCCGTCCACGCTGGGCGTGGGCTGCCAGCCGTTCAGCCCTCCGGCGCGCTTCACCGGACCGGTGTGCAGCGCCTGGATGCCGATCGTCTCGAAGCTCTGCCAGAGGTCGGGGTCCCCGAGTGTGCCCAGGAACGAGTGCCCGGGCTTGGTCATCAGGGAGAGCGGGTACGCCGTGAACCACACGCCGGCGGTGTTGACGGCAGACTCGGGATCGGGGTTGGCGAAGGGGTTCTGCCACATGCTGCCGCGGCCCGAGAACTGGTTCGCGATCTGGTTGGCGTCGTGCAGCATGGAGGAGCGCTGCAGCCAGGCGACGTAGAACGGGTTGGTACCTGACGCCTCTCCGGTGCGGTCCTCGCCCTTGGTCGGACTGCCCTGTGGCCGCAGTCGCGCGCGCGGCCGGAGCGCTCGTGGCCGGGCGGGATAGAACTGCTCGGAGTAGGTGATCTCGCTTGCCTCGTGCTCTGCCGGCTGAGATTCCTCGGTCATGTTCTCCTCGATCATCGGTGAGGGGAAACAGTTGCACGAACGCGGCGAGGGCGCGCTGCCGGGCGGATGGCTGGGACCCCGCCGGCTCCGCAATCTTGACTGATTACAGAAAGTGCACGAGACTTCGACCGTGCGGACGACGTCAGACTTCCAGCTCTCGCTTCGCGGCGCCGGCCTGCGGGTGACGCGTCCGCGTCTGGCGGTGCTGGCCGCGCTGCGCGATCTTCCGCACGCGGACACCGACACCATCATCGGCGCCGTACGCGCGGATGTCGGCGAGGTCTCCCACCAGGCCGTGTACGACGTCCTGCGCGCGCTGACGACCGCCGGTCTGGTCCGGCGCATCCAGCCGTCGGGGTCCGTGGCTCGCTACGAGTCGCGGCTCGACGACAACCATCACCACGTCGTGTGCCGCTCGTGCGGGATCATCCGCGACGTCGACTGCGCCGTGGGGCACGCGCCCTGCCTGAACGCGTCCGACGACCACGGCTTCACCATCGACGAGGCCGAAGTGACGTTCTGGGGCCTGTGCCCCGACTGCTCCACCAACCAGAGTTCCTGACTTGCACGTCCCAGCACCCGGAGGAAAGCCATGCCTGAGCACCACGATGCCGTAGTCGGCGAGATGAACGAGGAGGCCGGCGAGCCCAGCGCCAGCCAGTGCCCGGTGATCCACGGCCGCGCACCGCACCCGACGCAGGGTGGCGGCAGCCGGGGCTGGTGGCCCGACCGGCTCAACCTCAAGATCCTCGCCAAGAACCCCGCCGTGGCGAATCCCCTCGGCGACGAGTTCGACTACGCCGCGGCGTTCGAGTCCCTCGACCTCGCCGCCGTGAAGCAGGACATCTCGGAGGTGCTGACCACCTCGCAGGACTGGTGGCCGGCCGACTTCGGCCACTACGGCCCGTTCATGATCCGGATGGCCTGGCACAGCGCGGGCACCTACCGGATCAGCGACGGCCGAGGCGGCGCCGGCGCCGGTCAGCAGCGCTTCGCCCCGCTCAACAGCTGGCCCGACAACGGCAACCTGGACAAGGCCCGTCGCCTGCTGTGGCCGGTCAAGAAGAAGTACGGCCAGAGCCTGTCCTGGGCCGACCTGATCGTCCTCACCGGCAACGTCGCATTGGAGGACATGGGCTTCCAGACCTTCGGCTTCGCCG
Organism: Nocardioides sp. InS609-2; assembly: GCF_023208195.1. Classification (NCBI taxonomy): domain Bacteria; kingdom Bacillati; phylum Actinomycetota; class Actinomycetes; order Propionibacteriales; family Nocardioidaceae; genus Nocardioides; species Nocardioides sp. InS609-2. The sequence continues at coordinate 3,069,295 of NZ_CP060034.1, forward strand.
GCGGACGCCCGGACGTCTGGGAGCCCGACGACGACGTCTACTGGGGTCCCGAGACCGAGTGGCTCGGCGACGAGCGCTACACCGGCGACCGTGAGCTCGAGAACCCGCTCGCCGCGGTCCAGATGGGCCTGATCTACGTCAACCCCGAGGGCCCCAACGGCAACCCGGACCCGATCGCGGCGGCCCGCGACATCCGCGAGACGTTCCAGCGGATGGCGATGAACGACGAGGAGACCGTGGCCCTGATCGCCGGCGGCCACACGTTCGGCAAGACCCACGGCGCGGCCGATCCCGACGAGTACGTCGACGCCGAGCCCGAAGGCGCCGGACTTGCGGAGATGGGCCTGGGCTGGAAGAACTCCTTTGGCACGGGCAAGGGTGCCGACGCGATCACCAGTGGCCTCGAGGTCACCTGGACCACCACTCCGACTCGGTGGAGCAACGACTTCTTCGACCACCTGTTCGGCTTCGAGTGGGAGCTCACCAAGAGCCCGGCCGGCGCCAGCCAGTGGCAGCCGAAGGACGGCGCCGGTACCGGCACAGTGCCCGGCCCCGACGCGGGCTCGGCCAACCGCCCTCCGACGATGCTGACCACCGACCTGTCGCTGCGGTTCGACCCGATCTACGAGCCGATCTCGCGGCGCTTCCACGAGAACCCTGACCAGTTCGCCGATGCCTTCGCGCGCGCCTGGTTCAAGCTGACGCACCGCGACATGGGCCCGATCGTGCGCTACCTCGGCCCCGAGGTCCCGCAGGAGACCCTGCTGTGGCAGGACCCGATCCCCGAGGTCACGCACGAGCTGGTCTCGGCCGGCGACGTCGCCACCCTCAAGCGGCAGGTGCTCGACACCGGGTTGACGGTCTCGCAGCTGGTCTCGGTCGCCTGGGCGTCGGCATCGACGTTCCGCGGCAGTGACAAGCGCGGCGGCGCCAACGGAGCCCGCATCCGCCTCGAGCCGCAGAGCGGCTGGCAGGTCAACGACCCCGACGAGCTCGCGACGGTGCTGCGCACCCTCCAGGGCGTGCAGGCGTCGTTCACCGCCGGCGGCACGCAGATCTCTCTCGCCGACCTGATCGTGCTGGCCGGCTGTGCCGGAGTCGAGCAGGCCGCTCGCAACGCCGGGCACGAGATCACCGTCCCGTTCACCCCGGGCCGCGCGGACGCGTCGCAGGAGCAGACCGATGTCGAGGCCTTCGCCGCGCTCGAGCCGACCGTCGACGGGTTCCGCAACTACCTCGGCAAGGGCCAGCGCCTACCCGCGGAGTACCTCCTGCTCGACCGGGCCAACCTGCTCACCCTGAGCGCTCCCGAGATGACCGTGCTCGTGGGTGGTCTCCGGGTCCTGGGCGCGAACGCCGGCCAGTCCTCACTGGGCGTCCTCACCCACAACGTCGGGTCGCTCACGAACGACTTCTTCGTGAACCTGCTCGACCTGGACACGACGTGGCAGGCCACCGACGACTCTCAGGAGACGTTCGAGGCGCGCAACGCCGCGGGTGAGGTGACGTGGAGCGGCAGCCGCGCCGACCTCGTCTTCGGCTCGAACTCCGAGCTGCGCGCCCTCGCGGAGGCCTACGCGAGCGACGACGCTGCCGAGAAGTTCGTGGGCCACTTCGTGGACGCGTGGGTCAAGGTCATGAACCTCGACAGGTACGACGTCGCCTGATCGCTGGATCCTGGACAGAGGGCCCGCTCGCGCTGATGCGAGCGGGCCCTCTGTCTCAGGAGTAGCGGTGGCTCTTGGCCGTGTGGCCGAGCTCGCGGGTGCAGGTCTTGCCGCTGATGGCGCGGTGGCCGCACAGCGCCGGGGCAGGCAGCTCCGGGACGGGTTCGACAGCGGGGCTGCCGGCGGGTCCCGCGTCGGCCGACGCGTCCTTCGGGGTTGCCGACGGGCTGACCAGCCGCAGTGTCGGCTTTGCCCTGGTGGCTCGCTTGATCGTCTCGGCGTGACGGGCCTCGCGCATTGCCCGCAGCGCATCCATCTTGCTCATCGTCGCATCACCTGACCGACCCTAGGCGCCGTCACCGACAGTCGGCGGGACGCCTCGCACCTCGCACTTCACCAGGTCCAGCGCGAAGCCGACGTACTGCTCCGCCACCCGCTCGGCGGACGCCGTGCCCTCGTGGCGGAACCACTGGGCGAGCGCGGTGCACATGGTGACGACGGCCCTGGCCGCCTCGTGGGGGCGGGTGGTGCGGAACGCTCCCGACCGCGCGCCGTCCTCGACCTCGACGTCGACGATGCGCTGCTCCTCCATGCGCAGGGCGGCCACGCGCTTGCGTTCCTCGGGCACCAGGCTGCGCATCTCGGAGGCGCCTACGAACGCCAGCTCGCGTCGGTGCGTGTGGAAGAGGGCCAAGCACTCGACGATGTTGCTGAACCGCTCGACGGCGTCCGAGCCCTCGCCGCGCGCAGCCTCGGTGTGCGTCCGCAGGTCGGTCATCGCGATGTCGAGCAGCGCGACGAGCATCTCCTGCTTGCTGGCGTAGTGGTGGTAGAGCCCCGGCACCGAGAGTCCGGCCCGCTCGGCGATGGTGCGCATGTTGGCGCCGTGGTAGCCGAACTCCAGGAACGAGGACAGCGCGCCGGTGAGTGCGGCGTTCAGCTCGAGGGGCGGGAAGTCGCGCCAGTGCCCGTCGGGGAGCACCTGCTCGCCGACGACCGGCGCCGATGGTGAGGTCTCCGCCCGGTCGCCCGGGTCGTCGTACGACGTCTCGAACAACCGCTCGACCGAGACGTCGAGCGCGGCGGCGATGTGGGAGACACGCTCGCTGGAGAGACCGGTCTTGCCGTTCTCGATGCCGCTCATCGTGGCGGCGCTGACGCCGAGCCGGCCGGCGAGGTCGCGCAGGGTCAGGCCGCGCCCGCGCCGGAGCCGCCTGACGGCCTGACCCACGTCTGGTCGTTGCGTCGTCTCCCGGTCACGCGTGGAGGCCATTGCCGCTCACGCGTCTGCTTCGGAGGAGTCCAGGAACAGATCGTCCTGAAGCGGCCCGCTGCCGGGCGCGACGCGGTACTGCTCCAAGTCGGTGACTCCCTCCTGCGCCAGCACCTCGTCGTCGATGAAGAAGTTGCCGCTGCACACACGTGGGTCGCGCACGAGCACGGCGTGCGCGGCGTCGGCCATGATCGCCGGGGTGCGCGAGTTCGCCACCGCTTCCTCGCCGCCCATCAGGTTGGCGATGGCAGCGGTCGCGATGGTGGTGCGTGGCCACAGGGAGTTGGCAGCGATGCCTGCTTCGCGCAGCTCCTCCGCGAGACCGAGCGTCACGAGGCTCATGCCGTACTTCGCCATTGTGTAGGCGAGGTAGCCGCCGGCCCACTTCGGGTGCAGGTCGAGCGGCGGCGACAAGGTGAGGATGTGCGCGTGGTCGCTGCGCTCGAGGTGCGGGATCGCGGTCTTCGACAGCAGGAACGTGCCGCGCGCGTTGATGGCCTGCATCAGGTCGTACTTCTTCATCGCGATGTCCCGCGTCGAGCTGATGTCGAGCGCGCTCGCGTTGTTGAGCACGATGTCGATCCCACCGAACTGCTCCACGGCACAAGCCACGGCTCGCTCGACGTCCTCGTCCCTGCGTACGTCGCCGACCACGGCCAGCGCCTGTCCGCCCGCTGCCTCGATCTCGCGGACCGCTGTGTGCACGGTGCCTTCGAGCTTGGGGTGCGGCTCCGCGGTCTTGGCCAGCAGTACGACGTTGGCTCCGTCGGCCGCGGCCCGGAGCGCGATCGCCAGCCCGATGCCGCGACTTCCGCCGGACATCAGGATCGTGCGGCCCGCCAAGGTCGTCATACCCGCACCGCCGCCACGGGCAGCGCCGGGGTGCGACCCAGCTCGGACTTGGCGATGGATCGGATGTGTACCTCGTCGGGTCCGTCGAAGAGCCGCATCGCGCGGTGCCAGGCATACATCGCGGCCAGTGGGGTGACGTCGGTGACGCCGGCCCCGCCGTGCACCTGGATGGCCCGGTCGATGACGGCTGTCGCAGCCCGCGGCGCAGCCACCTTGGCCATGGCGACGAGGTCTTTGGCGGCCTTGTTGCCGGCGGTGTCGATGACGTGGCAGGCGCGGTGGCACAGCAGCCGGGCCTGCTCGATCTCGAGCCGCGACTCTGCGATCTGCTGTCGCACCACTCCCTGGTCGGAGAGAGGAGCGCCGAACGCGACCCGGTCCCGGGCGCGCGCCACCATGAGGGCCAGCGCGCGCTCGGCCGCGCCGAGGGCGCGCAGGCAGTGGTGGATGCGGCCCGGTCCGAGGCGGGCCTGGGCCGCCGCGAAGCCGCCACCCTCCTCGCCGATCACGTTGCTGATCGGCACCCGCACGTCGTCGAAGCGCACCTCGGCGTGACCGTGCTGGTCGTGGTGCCCGAAGACCGGCAGGTCGCGTACGACGGTCACGCCCGCGGTGTCGCGCGGCACGATCACCATCGACTGCTGCCGGTGGGAGGCGGCCTCGGGATCGGTCTGGCCCATCACGATGAGTACGGCGCAGCGCGGGTCCATCGCGCCGCTGGTCCACCACTTGCGACCGTTGATGACGTACTCGTCGCCGTCGCGCTCGATCCGCGTCGCGATGTTGGTGGCGTCGCTGCTCGCGACCTCGGGCTCGGTCATCGCGAACGCCGACCGGATCTCGCCGTTCAGCAGCGGCTCCAGCCAGGTCTTCTGCTGCTGCTCGGCGCCGAGCAGGTGCAGCAGCTCCATGTTGCCGGTGTCGGGGGCCGCGCAGTTCAACGCCTCGGGGGCGAGCTCGAGGCTCCACCCCGACAGCTCCGCGATGGGCGCGTACTCCAGCTGCGTCAGCCCGGACTCCGAGGGCAGGAACAGGTTCCACAGCTCCTGCTCGCGCGCGGCGACCTTGAGCTCCTCCAGGACAGGGGGTACGTCGTGCCCGTCAGGCCCTGCGGCCCGCCGGTGCGCGGCGTACGACTCCTCGGCCGGCAGCACGTGCTCGGTCATGAAACGCACCATGCGCTCGTGCAGCTCGACTGCGCGCGCGGAGGGTGTGGGCAGTGAATGGTCGGGCAAGGGGTCGGTCACGGCACTCCTGAAACTCGGGCCGAGTGGTCGCTCGGGTGTAGTTCAATATGTCGGCATATCAGGGCGAGCGCAATCCGTGACCGCCGACGTTGCGTCATCGATCACAGCGAGGCTCTGTGAACGCGCACCGACCGACCGTCAGCGGCGTCGCCGAGCGCGCTGGTGTCACGGTCGCGTCGGTGTTGCGGGCGCTCAACGGGCTCGCAGCCAGTGACGAGGTCCGGCATCGCGTCACGGAGGCGACCACCGCCCTGGGGCTGTCGGTCCAACGCGATGGCCCGTTCACTCAAGGTCCGGGCAACCTCAGCACCGCTCTGCCGGCGGCGATGTGGCCAGCGCCGACACGCTACGAGGGTTGACTTCCGTCATGCGGAAGATAATATCCGTGATGCGAATAACCTACGAAGGGCACGCCATGACGGACGACACCACCCTCGCGAACTCCGGCCCCTCCCGCGGCTCGGAGCGGGCCGCCGAGCTGGCCGAGAGCCTGGTCGAGCGCGTCGACACACTGCTGACCACCGCCGACGAAGCGCTGGCCGATGGCTACCCAGGGGACACCCCGGACCGGCAGCCGGTGCACACCGTCTACGTCGCCGCCGACCGCTACCACCCCGACTTGGTGCCGGCCTGGGGTCAGGCGGCCCTCGCGGCCATCGACGAGCACCCGGCCCTCTTCGCCGAGATCGTGGGGAGCGACGAGCTGGTCTCCCTGGTACGGGCCAAGCTCGAGGCCGAGCCGATCGAGGACCTGCGCCTTGACTTCGAGGACGGCTACGGCGACCGGGGTGACGAGGTCGAGGACGCCGACGCCGCCGCCGCCGCGACGGCGCTCGCCGCGGCAATCGAGGCGGGCACGGTAGCGCCGTACCGCGGGATCCGGTTCAAGAGCCTGGAGGCGCCGACCCGGCGCCGCGGGGTGCGGACGCTGACGTTGTTCGTCTCTCGGCTGCTCGACGAGGGCGCACCGCTGACGGACTTCGTGGTGACGCTGCCCAAGATCACCAGCCTCGCCCAGGTCGAGGCGATGGTCGAGCTGACCGAGCGGTTGGAGGACTCCCTGGGCCTGGACGCGCACGCTCTGCGCTTCGAGCTGCAGATCGAGACCCCGCAGTCGATCATCGGCCCGGACGGCAGCGCGCTGGTCGCGCCGATGATCCACGCCGGGGCGGGTCGGGTGACGGCGCTGCACTACGGCACCTATGACTACTCGGCCTTCTGTGGCATCCCGGCGGCCCACCAGTCCATGGAGCACCCGGTCGCCGACCACGCCAAGCTGGTCATGCAGGCCGCCGCCGCCGGCACCGGAGTCCGGCTCTCCGACGGGTCCACGAACATCTTGCCCGTAGGGGACGAGGCCGCCGTACGCCGTGGCTGGGAGCTGCACGCGCGGCTGGTCCGGCGCTCGCTCGAGCGGGGCTACTACCAGGGCTGGGATCTGCACCCGGCCCAGTTGCCGACTCGGTTCGCAGCGACCTACGCGTTCTACCGCGAGGGCTTCGACGCGGCCGCGCTTCGGCTGCGCAACTACCTGCAGCAGACCGGGTCCAGCGTGTTGGACGAGCCGGCAACCGCCCGGGCACTCGCCGACTTCGTGGTGCGCGCGATGGACTGTGGGGCGGTGTCGCCCGCCGAGGTCGAGGCCGCCGCCGGCGTCGATGCAGTCACCCTGACCGGGCTGGCCCGGCCGCGGCGGATGTGAGCCAATTCACCTCATACCGTTGACGACGGCGATGAGGAGTTCTACTATTCCGGAGAACGGTAATTGATTTCCGCAAAGCGGAAAAGTCTTCCGGGACTGCAACCCGGGAGCAAACGCTGAGATGAGCCTGAAATGAGCATCGTCCTCGGAGCAAACCAGTACGGGAAAGCCGAGAATCGCGTCGTCCGCATCTACCGCGACCCCGGTGGTGGGGGCCGCCACGAGATCCGGGACCTCAACGTCTCGACTTCGCTGCGCGGCGACTTCGAGGACGCCCACATCACCGGCGACCAGATCAAGGTGCTGCCGACCGACACCCAGAAGAACACCAGTTTCGCCTACGCCAAGGAGCACGGCGTCACCTCGCCCGAGGACTACGCGATCGCTCTCGGCACCCACTTCCTCGAAGCGGCGCCGCCGGCGTCTGGTGCGCGGATCGGGGTCGAGGAGTACGCCTGGGACCGGATCGCTGTCGACGGCGCCGGACACGACCACGCGTTCGTGCGCCGCGGCACGGAGACCCGCACCTGTGTGGTCACCGTGGAGGGCCGTGGCGAGGGCCAGCAGGTCTGGGTTGTCTCCGGCTTCAGCGACCTAGTGGTGCTGAAGTCCACCGGCTCGGAGTTCAAGGGCTTCCTCAAGGACAAGTACACGACCTTGCAGGAGACCGACGACCGCATCATGGCCACCTCGCTGTCAGCCCGCTGGCGCTACGAGGGCACTTCGGCCAGCCGAGACGCCGACTGGGACGCGACGTACGAGGACATCAAGAAGATCATGATGGCCGCGTTCGCCACCACCTACAGCCGAGCGTTGCAAGAGACGCTCTACGTAATGGGCAGGGACGTCCTCCAGGCCCACCCCGAGGTGGCCGAGGTGAAGTTCTCCGCCCCCAACAAGCACCACTTCCTGGTAGATCTTTCGCCCTTCGACCTGGAAAACAACGGCGAAGTCTTCATTGCCGCAGACCGCCCCTACGGCCTCATCGAGGCAGCCCTGACCCGCGACGACGCCTCGGAGCCCGGCCTGGCCTGGCTGAGCGTCCCGGGCTTTGTCTGAGCAGCCGATCCGACTCAAGTGAAGGTGTGAGATGAGCAGAGTTACAACCCCGGCGACGAAGCGCGCCGTCCACCCCGTCGACGAGGTGCTGCCTGTGCAGCAGCTTGCGGTCTACGGTCTCCAGCACGTGATGGCCTTCTACGCCGGCGCCGTGATCGTCCCGATCCTGCTGGCCGGAGCGATCGGCCTGAATGAGGAACAGCTGATTCACCTGATCAACGCTGACCTGTTCACCTGCGGCATCGCTTCGATCCTGCAGTCCGTCGGCGTCTGGAAGATCGGCGTCCGACTGCCCCTTCTCCAGGGCGTCACGTTCACCGCGGTCACGCCGATGATCATCATCGGCCTCGACAACGGCGGCGGCGTGGAGAGCCTCGTCTACATCTACGGCGCGGTTATCGTCGCCGGGCTGTTCACCCTGCTGATCGCGCCGTTCTTCTCCCAGCTGGTGCGGTTCTTCCCGCCGGTGGTCACCGGCACCGTCATCACCATCATCGGAATCACCCTGATCCCGGTGGCAGCCTTCGACGCCGGTGGCGGACAGTTCGCCTTCTTCAACCCCGACCTGGTGCCCGCGAACCTGAAGTTCGGCAGCTACACCAACCTGGCCCTGGCCACCTTCACGATCCTGGTGATCCTCGCGCTTACCCGGTTCGCCCGCGGCTTCCTCCAGACCGTCGCGGTCCTGGCGGGCCTGGTCATCGGCACGGCCGTGGCCGCGCTGGTCAGCGACGGCTCGGGCGGCAGGGTCGCGCAGTTCGGCGCTGTCGGGGGCGCGGACTGGATCGGCTTCACCGGTCCCTTCCACTTCGGTGCCCCGAAGTTCGCCGTCGTGCCCATCCTGCTGATGATCGTCGTCATGCTGATCACGGCGGTCGAGACCACCGGGGACGTCTACGCCACCGGCCAGATCGTGGAGAAGCCCATCGCCAAGCGTGACATCGCGGCGGCGCTGCGAGCTGATGGCCTGGCTACCTTCCTCGGCGGGGTGATGAACTCCTTTCCATACACCTGCTTCGCGGAGAACGTGGGTCTGGTGCGGCTGACCCGGGTCAAGAGCAGATGGGTGGTGGCCACCGCGGGCGCCATCATGATCCTGCTCGGGCTGCTGCCCAAGGCAGGCGCGATCGTGGCCAGCATTCCGTCCTCGGTTCTCGGTGGTGCGGCGTTGGTCATGTTCGGCACCGTCGCCGCGGTCGGCATCCAGACCCTGGGCAGGGTCGACTTCAACAGCCACCGCAACGTCATCGTGGTGGCCGTCAGCATCGGGATCGCGATGATCCCCGTCGGTCTTCCGCAGGTCGACGGCACCTCTGCCTTCCTGGTCGCGATGCCTGAGAACGTGCGCGCCTTCCTCAATTCCGGGATCACGACCGGGTCGATCGCGGCGATCCTGCTCAACTTGGGGTTGAACCACTTCGGTGGTCGCCCCGACCAGACGGAGGACCAGGGTCCGCGCTCGAACATAGAGGCCATCAACGCGATGTCGCGCGAGGAGTTCGTTGCCCTGGTCGCGCCGACGTACCAGGGTGATGTCGGCATCACGCAGGCCGTTGCCGACCGGCGACCCCTCGAGGACGCCAACGCGCTGCGGGCGGCGCTGCAAGACAAGTTGTTCTCCCTCGATCGGGACCAACAGCTGGCGCTGATGCGGTCCTACCCGAGCTTGGCCGGTGCCGACCTGCAGGAGCTCGACCATGCCGATCGGTCCTTCGTCGACCAGGCCACCGCCGGGCTGACGTTCCTCGGGGAGGACGAGCAGGCAGCCTTCACCGAGGTCAATGCGGCCTATCAGGAGAAGTTCGGATTCCCGTTGATCGTGGCAGCCCGCGAGCTCACTTCCGAGCAGGTGCTCGAGCAGGCCTGGGAGCGCTTGGACAACTCGGCCACCCAGGAACACGCAGCCGCGCTGTTGGAGATCGCCAAGATCGCCAACCATCGATTGGAGGACGTGGTCGAGGACACTACTCCGATGGGGTCGACCCGGGCAGCCACATTGGTCAGGCTGCACTGACGAGCGGTGGAGGCCGGACGCTCGCGGCCGGCCTCCCCTCGGGACGCTGAGAAGCCAGTCATCGACAACTACGACCCAAAGCCCACTCACGTAGGGGAAGAATCGTGTCCGACCCGGAAGACTTCACCATGCACGACTTCAACACGATGGCCGCCAAGGACCTCCGGCCGCGGCTGCTGGCCCTGACGTCGGCACCGGAGTGGGCGGATGAGCTCTTGGCGCGTCGCCCCCACGATGACCTCGCGATGTTGCTGGCCGCCTCCGATGACCTGGTGCTCGCGTTGTCGGAGGAGCAGGTCGACGCCGCGCTGTCCGGCCATCCCCGGATCGGGGAGAAGGCGATCGGCCTGGACGAGGAGTCAGCGGCTCGCTCCGCGCGCGAGCAGTCGGGGATGTCGCAGGCCGACGCCTCGCTGCAGCAGGCGATGGCGCGGGGCAACATCGACTACGAAGAACGGTTCGGCCGGATCTATCTCGTCGCCGCCGCTGGACGCAGTGCCGAGGACCTGCTCGGCTACCTGGATGACCGTCTCGACAACGACCCCGACGCCGAGCTCGGCGTCGTGCGCGGCGAGCTCGCGCTCATCACCCGCCTCCGCCTGACCGCTCTGGTCCAGCCCGCACCGAGGCAGCGATGAGCATCTCCACCCACGTCCTCGACGCCGCCCAGGGCACTCCAGCGGAAGGCATGGCACTTCGCCTCGAGCGCCAGGACGGCACGGTCGTGGGTAGCGGGACCACCAACGCCGACGGGCGCTGCCCTGAGCTGACCGAGGGCCTGGTCCTCGAGGCCGGCACCTACCGGATGCGGTTCGAGACCGGGGCGTGGTTCGCCCGCACCCAGACCCCGACCTTCTATCCCGGAGTCGAGCTGGTCTTCGAGGTCGCCGATCCTGCCGAGCACTACCACGTGCCGCTCCTTCTCAGTCCGTTCGCCTACTCCACCTACCGGGGCAGTTGAGCGACATGAGCGGCCCGGGCGGCCAGGTGGTCATCCTCGAAGGCGGCACCGTGGCGACGATGGACGGCGCCGGTACCGGTCTCGGCGCTCACGGCGAGGAGCACGCCTCGGGGCACGTGGTGGTCCGGGACGGGCGGATCACGGCGGTCGGCCCCGGTCCGGCCCCGGAGCCCGCGCCGGCTGACGGCGTACGCCGTGTCGACACGACCGGGTGCCTGGTCACCCCGGGGTTGGTCAACACCCACCATCACCTCTACCAGTGGGTGACGCGGGGGCTCGCAGTCGACGACGGCCTGTTCGGATGGCTGACCACCCTCTACCCGGTCTGGGGTCAGATCGACGAGGACGTCACCGGGGCGGCGGCGGCTGCCGGGCTCGGCTGGTTGGCCCGTACCGGCTGCACGACGTCGATGGATCACCACTACGTGTTCCCGTCCGACGCGGGAGACCTGCTCGGGGCGGAGATCGAGGCTGCCCGCGAGATCGGGCTCCGCTTCATGCCCACGCGTGGGTCGATGGACCTCGGCCGCTCGCAGGGCGGGCTGCCGCCCGACCACGTCGTCGAGGACATCGACACCATCCTGACCGCCACCGCCGCGGCAGTGGACGCCCATCACGACCCCGGACCAGACTCGATGCTGCGCATCGGGGTCGCTCCCTGCTCACCGTTCTCGGTCACGGCCGAGCTGCTCGCCGAGTCGGCGCAGCTGGCGCGCGACCGTGGAGTGCGCCTGCACACCCACCTGGCCGAGACCCAGGACGAGTCCGACTTCTGTGCCGAACGCTTCGCGATGTCGCCGGTCGACTACCTGGGCTCGTTGGGCTGGCTGGGTCCCGACGTGTGGTTCGCCCACGGCATCCACTTCGACGACGCCCAGATCGCCACGCTGGCCCGCAGCGGCACCGGGGTCGCACATTGCCCGTCGTCCAACGCCCGGCTGGGCGCCGGGATCTGCCGGCTCCGCGACCTCCGGGCAGCCGGCGTACCCGTGGGGCTGGGTGTCGACGGCGCCGCCAGCAATGAGGCGAGCTCGCTGATCGAGGAGGCCCGACACGCGCTGCTCTTCGCCCGGGCCACGGGAGGCCCCGAGGCCTTGACAGTTCGCGACGCCTTGCACGCCGCGACCATCGGCGGTGCCCGCACCCTCGGCTGGGATGACCAGATCGGGTCGCTCGAGGTGGGCAAACAGGCCGATCTCGCCGTCTGGCGGCTGGACACGCTGCCGCACGCCGACATCGTCGACCCGGTAGCCGCGCTGGTGCTGGGCGCGTCGCCGCCCCTGGACCTGCTACTGGTCGCCGGCCGGCCCGTCGTCGAGCAGAACCGGCTGGTCCGCGCCGACGAGGACGAGCTGCGGGCCCGTGCCCTGCAGCAGCACCGTCGCCTGATGAGCAGGGCCCGGATCTCCGGTCGATGAACACTCCGTGGCCTTGACCCCTGCGGCGGGGACGGCGTAGTCTTCGTGTCAACGGAAAAAGAATTCCACAAAGCGGAAAGGTGCCCATGACTGACCACGGCATCAGATACCTGGCGAACTGCTCGATGCTCTTCACCGAGCGGCCCTTGCTGGAGCGCCCCCAAGCAGCCAAGGACGCCGGCTTCGACGCCATCGAGTTCTGGTGGCCCTGGCCGGACCAGCCCGTCCCCGGCGATGGCGAGGTCGACTCCTTCGTGAGCGCTGTGCGGGAGGCCGACGTCCAGCTCGTCGGACTGAACTTCTTCGCCGGCGACCTGGCCGGACCTGACTGCGGGGTGCTGTCCATCCCCGCGCGGGCCACCGAGTTCCGCGACAACGTCGACGTCACGGTTGGCATCGGTGCACAGCTGGGAGTCTCCGGCTTCAACGCGCTCTTCGGCAACCGCGTCGACGAGGCCTCGCCCGAGGAGCAGGACGAGCTCGGGCGTGAGCAGCTCGGACTCGCCGCGACCGCCGCGGGCCGGATCGGCGCCACCGTGCTGGTCGAATCGGTCAGCGGGCCCAAGCCCTACCCGCTGCGCACCGCCGCCGACAGCGCGGCGGTCGTGGCCGACGTCCGCACGGCCGGTCACGACAACATCGGCTTCCTGTGCGACCTGTTCCACCTGGCCAACAACGGCGACGACGTCAGCGCGGCCATCGCGGCGTACGCCGACCTGATCGCCCATGTCCAGATCGCCGACTGCCCCGGCCGCGGCGAGCCCGGGACGGGCGACCTCGACCTCGACAAGCTGTTGGGCGACCTGCTCGCCCGCGGCTACGACGGGTGGGTCGGCCTGGAGTACAAGCCGACCACCGACACCGAAGCCAGCCTGGCCTGGCTGCCCACCCCTCGAAGGAGTTCCCACGCATGAGCACCATCGCTTTCATCGGCCTCGGCATCATGGGTCAGCCGATGTCGCTCCACCTGCAAGGCGCCGGCCACGACGTGTGCGGCGTCAACCTCGTGCCCGAGCGCACCAAGCCGCTCGTCGACGCGGGTGGCCGCGCCGCCACCTCGATCGCCGAAGCGGTCAAGGGTGCCGATGTCGTCGCCGTGATGGTGCCGGACTCTCCTGACGTGGAGGGCGTCCTCGCCGGCGAGGACGGTGTCTTCGAGCACGCCGATCCCGGCACCCTGATCATCGACTTCTCCAGCATCCGCCCCGACGTCACTTCGGCACTGGCCCAGCAAGCCACCGACCGAGGCTTTCGGCTCATCGACGCTCCGGTCTCCGGAGGTGAGGCGGGCGCGGTCAACGCCGTGCTGTCGATCATGGTGGGCGGCAGCGCGGAGGACTTCGCCGAGGCCAAACCCATCCTCGAGGCCGTCGGCAAGACCATCGTGCACGTCGGTCCGACTGGGGCCGGCCAGACCGTCAAGGCGGCCAACCAGCTGATCGTCGCGGTCAACATCCAGGTCGTCGCAGAGGCGCTGGTCTTCCTCGAGGCGTACGGCGTCGACACCGAGGCCGCGATGGAGGTGCTCGGCGGCGGGCTGGCCGGCTCCAAGGTGCTGGAGCAGAAGAAGGCCAACATGCTCGGCCGCACCTTCGACCCCGGCTTCCGCATCGACTTGCACCACAAGGACATGGGCATCGTCACCTCCGCGGCCCGCGAGGCCGGCGTAGTGCTGCCGCTGGGAGCGATCGCCGCCCAGCTGATGGCCTCCGCCCGCGCCAACGGCGACGGCGGCCTGGACCACTCCGCGCTGCTGCGCGGCGTCGAGCGGCTCTCCGGCCGCATCACCGACTGACTGACCCCCACGAGACCGAGAGCAGGAACACTCATGGCACGGATGACAGCGGCCCAGGCCGCAGTGGAGATCCTCAAGAAGGAAGGCGTCACCCACGTCTTCGGGCTGCCCGGGGCAGCCATCAACCCCTTCTACAAGGCGATGCAGACCAACGGCGGACTGCACCACACCCTGGCGCGCCACGTCGAGGGCGCCTCCCACATGGCCGAGGGCTACACCCGGGCCAAGGCCGGCAACATCGGGGTCTGTGTCGGCACCAGCGGGCCGGCCGGCACCGACATGATCACCGGTCTCTACTCCGCCACGGCCGACTCCATCCCGATCCTCTGCCTCACCGGGCAAGCGCCGGTGGCAAAGCTGCACAAAGAGGACTTCCAGGCCGTCGACATCGCCTCGATCGCCAAGCCGCTGACCAAGATGGCAGTCACCGTGCTGGAGGCCGCCCAAGTGCCGGGAGTGTTCGCCCAGGCCTTCCACCTGATGCGGTCGGGCCGTCCGGGCCCGGTGTTGATCGACCTGCCCATCGACGTCCAGATGACCGAGATCGAGTTCGACGTCGAGACCTACGCCTCGCTGCCGGTCTACAAGCCGAGTGCGACGCGTCCCCAGATCGAGAAGGCCGTCGACATGCTGCTCGCCTCGGAGCGCCCGTTGCTGGTCTCCGGTGGCGGCGTCGTCAACTCCGACGCTGCCGACCTGCTCATCGAGTTCGCCGAGCTGACCGGCGTGCCTGTCGTCCCGACCCTGATGGGCTGGGGCACGATCCCCGACGACCACGCGCTCAACGCCGGCATGGTCGGGCTGCAGACGTCTCACCGCTACGGCAACGCCACCATGCTTGCCGCCGACTTCGTGCTCGGCATCGGCAACCGGTGGGCCAACCGCCACACCGGCGGCGTGGAGACCTACACCGCCGGACGGACGTTCGTGCACGTCGACATCGAACCGACCCAGATCGGGCGCGTCTTCGCTCCCGACTTCGGCATCGTCTCCGACGCCAAGGCGGCCCTGGAGCTGTTCGTCGAGGTCGCCCGTGAGCGGCAGGCGGCCGGCACCCTGCCCGACCGGTCCAGTTGGGCCGAGGAGTGCCAGCAGCGCAAGCGCTCGATGTGGCGCAAGACCAACTTCGACGACGTCCCGGTCAAGCCGCAGCGGGTCTACCAGGAGATGAACCGCGCCTTCGGCAAGGACGTCCGCTACGTCTCGACCATCGGGCTCTCGCAGATCCAGGCGGCTCAGCTGCTGCACGTCTTCGAGCCCCGGCACTGGATCAACGCCGGCCAGGCCGGCCCGCTCGGCTGGACGATCCCCGCCGCCTTGGGCGTCGCGACCGCCGACCCCGAGTCCACGGTGGTCGCGCTGTCGGGTGACTACGACTTCCAGTTCATGATCGAGGAGCTCGCAGTCGGCGCGCAGTTCAACATTCCCTACATCCACGTGCTGGTGAACAACGCCTACCTCGGGCTGATCCGCCAGGCTCAGCGCGGCTTCGAGATGGACTACTGCGTGCAGTTGTCCTTCGACAACATCAACGCCCCCGAGCTCAACGGGTACGGCGTCGACCACGTCAAGGTCGCCGAGGGGCTGGGCTGCAAGGCGATCAGGGTCTTCGAGCCCGAGGAGATCCTGCCCGCGCTGGAGCAGGCCAAGAAGATGCTGGTCGAGCACGGCGTCCCGGTCGTGGTGGAAGTCATCCTCGAGCGGGTCACCAACGTCTCGATGGGGCTGAACATCGACGCGGTCACCGAGTTCGAGGAGCTCGCCGATACCGGCGAGCACGCCCCGACCGCGTTGTACGCCAACTTGGACTGACCAAGCCGATGCCCCGTGTCCTGTTGGCGCCCGACAAGTTCAAGGGCACGCTCACGTCTGCGGAGGTGGCCGCGCACCTCGGCGCCGGCATCCGGTCGGTCCGGCCCGACGTCGACATCGTCGTCGTGCCGGTCTCCGACGGCGGCGACGGGCTCCTGGATGCGGCCACCCGCGCTGGGTTCGAGGCCGTGCCGGTGCGAGCCAGCGGGCCGACCGGGTCGCCCGTCGACACGTCGTACGTCCGCCGAGGGGACGAGGCGGTGATCGAGATGGCCGAGATCTGTGGACTGGTCCGGCTTCCCGAGGGAATCCCGGCGCCCATGACCGCCACGAGCCGCGGGGTGGGCGAGGTCATCGCCGCCGCGCTCGACGCCGGCTGCGAGCAGATCATGCTCGGCATCGGCGGTAGCGCCTCCACGGACGGCGGCGCCGGCATGCTGCGCGCGCTCGGCGCTCGGCTGCTCGACGGGCAGGGCGATGAGATCGACGAAGGCGGTGGAGCGCTGGCGGCGGTCGCCGCCGTGGACCTCACCGCCCTGCATCCCGAGCTGCGGGCAGCCCGGATCACCGTGGCCTGCGACGTCGACAACCCGCTGACCGGGTCGGAGGGAGCGGCCGCGGTCTACGGTCCGCAGAAGGGCGCCACCCCTGACCAGATCCACGAGCTCGACGGTGCCCTGTCCAGGTTCGCAGATGTGGTCGCGACCGATACCGGTCGTGACCTCCGCGACGACCCGGGGGCAGGCGCCGCGGGTGGAGTCGGGTTCGGCGCGATCGCCGTGCTCGGAGCCAGGCTGCGACCTGGCGCCGACGTGGTGCAGGATCTGACGGGACTCGAGGCGGCGATGGCGGGTGTCGACCTGGTAGTGACGGGCGAAGGGGCGCTCGACAAGCAGACTTTGCACGGCAAGGCGCCGGCAGGGGTGGCCGCGGCCGCCCGCCGCGCCGGCCTCCCCGTCGTCGCGGTGGCCGGACGGTGCGTGCTGGACGCCGCGA
Source organism: Nocardioides sp. InS609-2 (assembly GCF_023208195.1). Classification (NCBI taxonomy): domain Bacteria; kingdom Bacillati; phylum Actinomycetota; class Actinomycetes; order Propionibacteriales; family Nocardioidaceae; genus Nocardioides; species Nocardioides sp. InS609-2. The sequence goes on from NZ_CP060034.1 coordinate 3,086,091, forward strand.
CCCTGCGCGCAGCAGGGATCGGCACCGTCTATGCCCTCACCGACTTCGCTTCCTACCCCGACGAGTCCTTTGTCGCGCCCGGGCCTTTGCTGGAGCGAGTCGGCGCGAAGATTGCCACGCACGACATGATCAGAGGCGTGAGTGCGCAGCCCGACCTCCCTGATCTCGTCATCCGAGCCCAACGCGCCATCGTGGACGGCGCCGAGATCTCCTGCAGCGTCGTGGTCAGCGACGGCCAGATCGTGGCCCTGGAGGCCTACGACGCCGAGGTCGACGCCGTCGCACACGTCGTGCTGGGCGACGACGAGGTACTCCTGCCGGGGCTGGTGGACACCCATGTCCACGTCAACGAGCCCGGCCGCACCGAGTGGGAGGGCTTCGCCTCCGCCACGCGGGCGGCCGCTGCCGGTGGCGTCACCACGATCATCGACATGCCGCTCAACTCCGTGCCGCCCACCACCACCCTCACGGCCCTGCGCACCAAGCAGGACGTCGCCCGCGACCAGATCGTCGTCGACGTCGGCTTCTGGGGCGGGGCCGTCCCTGGCAACCTCGCCGACCTGAGCCTGCTGCACGAGGCCGGGGTGTTCGGGTTCAAGTGCTTCCTCATCCACTCCGGCGTCGACGAGTTCGCGCACCTGGACGCCGACGGGTTCGCCAAAGCCATGGACGAGGTGTCCCGGCTCGGGGCCCTGATGCTGGTGCACGCCGAGCACTCCGGCCAGATCGACGACAGCCGGGCGGCCGGAGCGTCGTACGCCGGCTTCCTGGCCTCGCGACCACCCGCGGCCGAGCAGTCCGCCATCGCCGAGGTCATCGCCGAGGCCGAGCGCACCGGCGCCCGCACCCACCTGCTCCACCTCAGCAGCGCAGCGGCGCTGCCCGCGCTGCGCCGCGCCCGCGCGGGGGCAGCCGACCTCACGGTCGAGACCTGCCCTCACTACCTGGTCCTCGACGCCAGTGAGGTCCCTGACGGAGCCACCGAGTTCAAGTGCTGCCCTCCGATCCGCGACGCCGGCAACCGCGAGCAGCTCTGGGCCGGACTCGCCGACGGCGACATCGACATGGTCGTCTCCGACCACTCGCCGAGCACGCCCGAGCTCAAGTGGGCGCCCGGCGGGCCGGCTAGTGGCGACTTCGCGCAGGCCTGGGGTGGCATCGCCTCCCTTCAGATCTCCCTCCCGGCCGTCTGGACTGCTGCCCGGGTGCACGGGCACTCCCTCACCGACGTCGTGCGGTGGATGGCCCAGGCGCCCGCCGACCGGGTCGGTCTCACGCACAAGGGCCGCCTGGCCGTCGGCGCCGACGCCGATCTGGTCGTGCTGGCGCCCGACGAGGAGTTCGACGTGGACGTGGCCCGGCTCGCGCACAAGAATCCCGTCTCCGCCTACGCCGGGCGGCGGCTCTCCGGAGTGGTCCGCCGCACCTGGCTGCGCGGGATCCCCGTCACCACCGAAAGCGCGCCGCACGGCCGCTTCCTGCAGAGAGGACGACGATGAGCACCTACTACGCCCCCGAAGGTGGCCTGCCGCCAGGCAGCCGCCTGACCACGGACCGGGCCGTCTTCAACGAGGCGTACGTCGTGATCCCGCGCGGGTCGATGAGCGACATCGTGACGAGCCGGCTGCCCTTCTGGGACGACACCAGGCTCTGGGTGCTCGCACGGCCGCTCTCCGGCTTCGCCGAGACCTTCAGCCAGTACCTGATGGAGGTCGGGCCGCAGGGTGGCAGCGACCGACCCGAGAGCAACCCGGACGCGGAGGCCGTGCTGTTCCTGCTCGAAGGCAGCCTGCGCCTCACCGTGGACGGTGCAGAGCACCCGCTGGAGCCGGGTGGCTACGCGTTCTTGCCCCCCGGCTGCGTGTGGACGGCGCGCAATCCGGGCTCGGAGCCGGCGAAGTTCCACTGGCTCCGCAAGGCTTATGAGCGGGTCGAGGGCATCGACGTGCCCGAGGCGTTCGTCGTCAACGAGCGCGACGTCGAGCCGCTGGGGATGCCGGGCACCGACAACACCTGGTGCACGACCCGCTTCGTCGACCCCGACGACGTACGCCATGACATGCACGTCAACATCGTGAGCTTCGAGCCCGGCGGCGCGATCACCTTCCCCGAGACCCACGTCATGGAGCACGGCATCTACGTGCTCGAGGGCAAGGCGGTCTACCTCCTCAATGAGGACTGGGTCGAGGTTCAGGCCGGCGACTTCCTATGGCTGCGCGCCTTCTGCCCCCAGGCCTGCTACGCGGGCGGACCGGGCAAGTTCCGCTACCTGATCTACAAGGACATGCACCGGCAGATGAAGCTCGTCAACCCGGTCTCCTAGACAGGTAACGCGGTCACCTTTCTCCCGGATCGTGGAAATAGTTTTCCGAAACCCCTTCCGCGGATGGTCACTGTCTGCGTAGGATCGAGCGACGACAAAGCTCGCGTGACGCACGTCACAGCGAAGAGGAGGCGGCACAGTGATGACGGCAGGCACGAGCACCCCCGAGGCGACGGTCAACGGTCGGACCGCGTGGTTCGCCGGCGTGACGCCGCACACCACTGCCCTGGACTGGTTGCGCGACAGCGGACTGACCGGCTCCAAGGAAGGCTGCGCTGAGGGGGAATGTGGTGCCTGCGCGATCATGGTCGCGCGGCCCTCGACGACCGGCGACCAGAGCACCGAATGGGTCTCGATCAACGCCTGCCTGATCCCGGCCGCCTCGCTCGACGGCCAGGAGGTGCTGACGGCCGAGGGCCTTGGCTCCCCCACAGACCTGCACCCGGTCCAGCACGAGATGGCGGTGCGCGGTGGCTCCCAGTGCGGCTACTGCACCCCGGGCTTCGTGTGCAGCATGGCCGCCGAGTTCTATCGCGCCGGCCGCTGCCAGCCGCACGCGGTGTCAGGCACGCCGGAGGTGAGCAGGGCAGCCACTGACCCCAATGCGCCCGAAGCCGAGGCCGACCGCGAGCACGGCCCCAACGGCTTCGACCTGCACGCGCTCAGCGGCAACCTGTGCCGCTGCACCGGCTACCGCCCGATCCGGGACGCGGCATTCGCCCTCGGTGAGCCCTCCGCCGACGACGCGTTCGCCGCGCGTCGAGACCTTGCCCCGCCGGCCCCGCGCCCGACCCGGATCAGCGCGGGTGGCGCGGAGTTCGTGCGGCCAGCCGATCTTTCCGAAACCTTGCGCCTGCTCGCCGAGCGGCCCGATGCCGTCCTGGTCGCCGGCTCCACCGACTGGGGTGTCGAGGTCAACATCCGCGGCGTGCGGGTGCCTCTGGTCGTCGCCATCGACCGGCTCCCCGAGCTGCGCGATGTGGCCGTCGACGCCGACCGCATCCGGCTGGGCGCCGCGCTGACGCTTACCGAGATCGAGCGCCGCCTCGACGGTCTGGTGCCGCTCCTGGGCGAAGTCTTCCCGCAGTTCGCATCACGGTTGATCCGCAACGGCGCCACTCTCGGCGGCAACCTCGGCACCGGCTCGCCGATCGGCGACGCGCCACCCGCGCTCCTCGCCCTCGACGTTCACCTCGTGCTCGCCTCGACGGATGGTGAACGGACCGTGCCGCTGACCGACTACTTCACCGGCTACCGGCAGACCGTGCGCCGACCCGGCGAGCTCATCAAGGAGATCGTGGTCCCGCGGCCCCTCGCGGAGCTGACGGCCTTCCACAAGATCGCCAAGCGACGCTTCGACGACATCTCCAGCGTTGCGGTGGCCTTCGCCCTCGACGTCACCGACGGCGTCGTCCGGCGCGCCGCGATCGGGCTGGGCGGTGTGGCCGCCACTCCGATCCGAGCGCGCGACACCGAGGCTGCCCTGGTCGGCCGGCCATGGACGGAGGAGACCGTGCGTGCCGCGGCGGAGGTGATGGCCGCCGAGGGCACACCCCTTGACGACCACCGAGCAAGTGCTTCCTACCGTTCGGCGATGCTCGGCCAGTCCCTGCTCAAGCTGCACGCCCAGCATGTGCTCTCGGAAGGAGCTCCCGCATGAGCCACCTCTCCCAGCGCCCCGACGTCCCGGGCGGCGTGCTCGAGATCGGCCGGGCCATCCCGCACGAGTCCGCCGCTCTGCACGTGACCGGACAGGCTCTCTACACCGACGACCTCGTGGTCCGTACCAAGGACTGCCTGCACGCATGGCCGGTCCAAGCGACGCAGGCCAAGGCCCGGATCACCCGTCTCGACGTCGACCCGGCGTACGCCGTGCCGGGGGTCGTCCGGGTGCTGACCGCGGCCGACGTGCCCGGCGTCAACGACGCCGGGGTCAAGCACGACGAGCCGCTCTTCCCCGACGAGGTGCGCTTCTACGGCCATGCCGTGTGCTGGGTGCTCGGCGAGACCCAGGAGGCGGCCCGGCTCGGCGCTGCCGCGGTGGTGCTCGAGCTCGAGCCGCTGCCCGCCCTCGTCAACGTCAAGGAGGCCATCGCAGCCGACGAGTTCCAGGGAGCCCAGCCGACGGTGAGTCGTGGCGACCTGGACGCCGGCATCGACGCCTCGGCGCACGTGTTCAGCGGTGAGTTCGAGTTCGCCGGCCAGGAGCACTTCTACCTCGAGACCCACTGCGCGCTCGCGCAGGTCGACGAGGGTGGCCAGATCTTCATCCAGAGCAGCTCCCAGCACCCTTCGGAGACCCAGGAGATCGTGGCCCACGTGCTCGGCCTGCCCAGCTCCGAGATCACCGTGCAGTGCCTGCGGATGGGCGGGGCGTTCGGCGGCAAGGAGATGCAGCCGCACGGGTTCGCCGCGATCGCGGCCCTGGGCAGCATCCTCACCGGCCGCCCGGTCCGGCTGCGGCTCAACCGCACCCAGGACCTCACCATGTCGGGCAAGCGACACGGGTTCCACGCCGAGTGGCGGGCGGGATTCGCCGACGACGGCACGATCCAGGCGCTCGAGGCGAGCCTGACCGCTGACGGTGGCTGGAGCTTGGACCTCTCCGAGCCGGTGCTGGCGCGGGCCCTGTGCCACATCGACAACGCCTACTGGATCCCCAACATCGTGGTCAATGGGCGGGTCGCGCGCACCAACAAGACCTCGCAGACCGCCTTCCGCGGCTTCGGCGGACCACAGGGCATGCTCGTGATCGAGGACATCCTCGGCCGGTGCGCCCCGTTGTTGGGACTGGACTCGAGCGAGCTGCGCCGTCGCAACTTCTACGGCGCCGACCAGACCACGCCGTACGGCCAACCGGTGCGTCACGCCGAGCGGATCAACGCCGTGTGGGAGCAGGTGCACGAGACCGGTGAGCTGGCACGGCGTCGCGAGGAGATCGCGCGCTTCAACGCCGAGCACCCGCACACCAAGCGGGCGCTGGCGGTGACCCCGGTCAAGTTCGGCATCTCCTTCAACCTCACTGCCTTCAACCAGGCCGGTGCGCTCGTGCACGTCTACAAGGACGGCTCGGTGCTGATCAACCACGGCGGCACCGAGATGGGCCAGGGGCTGCACACCAAGATGCTCCAGGTGGCCGCGACCACCCTGGGCGTACCCCTCGGCACGGTGCGGCTCGCGCCGACCCGCACCGACAAGGTGCCCAACACCTCGGCGACAGCGGCATCCTCCGGTGCCGACCTCAATGGCGGTGCGGTCAAGAACGCCTGTGAGCAGATCCAGACTCGGCTCGCGCAGGTGGCTGCGGCCGCCCTCGGGGTTTCCGCAGCCGACGTCCGGTTCGTCGACGGCGAGGTGACCGCGATCGGACGCACCGGCGTGGGCATCTCCTGGGCGGAGGTCGTCCGCACCGCCTACTTCCAACGGGTGCAGCTCTCAGCGGCCGGCTACTACCGCACCGAGGGGCTGCACTGGGACTCCTCGATCATGCACGGCTCGCCGTTCAAGTACTTCGCCTACGGCGCCGCCGCGACCGAGGTGGAGGTCGACGGCTTCACCGGCGCCTACGCCACCCGGCGCGTCGACATCGTCCACGACGTCGGCGACAGCCTCTCGCCGCTGATCGACATCGGCCAGATCGAGGGTGGCTTCGTCCAGGGAGCCGGTTGGCTCACCCTGGAGGACCTGCGCTGGGATGAGAGCGACGGTCCGCACCGCGGTCGGCTGGCCACCCAGGCGGCCAGCACCTACAAGCTGCCCAGCTTCTCCGAGATGCCTCAGGACTTCCGGGTCGCGCTGCTCGACCGGGCCCACGAGGACGGCGCGGTGTACGGCTCCAAGGCCGTGGGCGAGCCGCCGCTGATGCTGGCCTTCTCGGTCCGCGAGGCACTTCGCGAGGCGGCCGCGGCCTTCGGCCCGGCCGGCACCAGCGTCGACCTGGCCTCGCCAGCGACCCCGGAGGCGGTCTGGTGGGCGCTCGACGAGGCCCGTCGCGGTCACGACGAGGGTCATCTGGTGCAGGGCAAGCCCGGTCACCAGCCGGAGCCCACCGACCCCGACGCGCCGGTGCGGATGCCGGAGTCGGAGTTCGGGCAGACCGCGGTGCCGCACCTCACCCAGGCCTAGGACGAGCACGAGGAACGGGAATGATGAGGAGGACGCCATGCACTGGCTGAGTGCCGTTGAGCACCTGCGCTCCCGCCGGGAGCCGGGTGTGCTGGTGACCGTCGCCGCCGTACGCGGGCACTCTCCCCGGGAGGCGGGGGCCAAGATGGTCGTCTCCGCCACGGGGACCTGGGGATCGGTGGGGGGCGGCAATCTCGAGGCGCGCGCGGTCGAGCGCGCCCGCGCCCTGCTGACGGACCCGGCAGCTGCTCCGGAGATGTTCATCGCCGACCTGACCGACAAGGCTCCGCTCGAGTACGGCGTCCAGTGCTGCGGTGGGGAGGTGACCGTGCTCCTGGAGCCGTTGGCCGTGCTGCCCGTGGTGGCGATCTTCGGCATGGGCCATGTGGGTCTCGAGCTGGCCCGGATCCTGGCCCGTCACGACCTGGACCTGCACCTCGTCGACTCGCGGCCAGCACAGCTCACCCCCGAGGTGCTCTCGGTGCTCGACGACGCCCAGGCCCGAGTTCACACCCACCACGTCCCGGTGCTGCCCGAACTGGTGCTGGGCGAGCTCCCGGCGGGCACCCATGTGCTTGTGATGACCCACGACCACGCCGAGGACGCCGCGTTGATCGACGCCGCGCTCCGCACGGCCGACCTGGCCTCGATCGGGCTGATCGGGTCGAGCGCCAAATGGGCAAGATTCCGGAAGAAGCTCCTGGCCGAGGGTCACGACGACCAGGCCCTGGCCAAGATCACGACCCCGATCGGGGCCCCCGAGCTCACCGGGAAGCAGCCAGCCATCATCGCCGTCGCGGTTGCGGCAGCCCTGCTGCAGCGCTTCCAGCGCGACGTCGTCAACGACTACTCGGAGGTCCACCACCGATGACCTTGTTCCTGGGGACGTTCCTGGACACCCCTGAAGACCCGTTCGCAGGCGGATCCCTGCGGAGCGTCGAGAACGGCGCCCTGCTGGTGCGCGAGGGCACCATCGTCAGGCGCGGCACGGCCCAGGCCCTGCGCTCGGCACATCCCGACGAGGAGATCGTCGACCTCTCCGGAGGCCTGGTGCTGCCCGGGTTCGTCGACACTCACGTCCACTTCCCCCAGGTGCGAATGATCGGTGCCCTCGGCATGCCGCTGCTCGACTGGCTCGAGCACAGCGCCCTGCCCGAGGAGGCCAGGCTCGCCGACACCGACTACGCGGGCGAGGTCGCCGACGAGTTCCTGAGCGGCCTGACATCGGCCGGCACCACGACGGCGCTGGTCTTCGGGGCACACTTCCCCGCCGCGGTCGACCTGCTCTTCACCCGCGCCGCCGAGATCGGTCTGCGGATGACCAGCGGCCTGGTGGTCAGCGACCGGATCCTGCGACCCGACCTGCTCACCGCCCCCCAGACGGCGTACGACGACGGGCTTGCCCTCGCCAAGCGCTGGCACGGCGTGGGCCGCAACCGATACGCCGTGATCCCGCGCTTCTCGCTGTCGTGCACCGAAGATCTGCTCGACTCGTGCGCTGCTTTGCTCGACGCGGTCGAGGGTTCGTGGTTCACCTCGCACATCAACGAGAACCTCGCCGAGGTCGCCACGGTCTGCGATCTGTTCGACCAGTGCGACAACTACCTCGCCTCCTATCACCGGCACGGCCTGGTCCGCAGCCACAGCGTCTTCGCCCACAACGTGCACGCGACGCCCGGTGAGCTCGAGATCCTGGCCCAGCAGGGCGCGGGCGTGGCGCACTGCCCGACGAGCAACTCCGCCCTGGGCAGTGGGCTGTTTCCCCTGCGCGAGCATGTCGAACACGGCGTGCAGGTGGCCCTGGGATCCGACGTCGGTGCCGGCACCGGCTTCTCCCTGTTCAAGGAGGGGCTCCAGGCCTACTTCATGCAACAGCTGCTGGGAGAGCGTGGCCTCAGCCTCAGCCCAGCCCATCTGCTCCACCTTGCGACCGCCGCCGGGGCTCGGGTGCTGGGGTTGGCAGACGAGGTGGGCGACTTCTCCGAGGGCAAGCAGTTCGACGCGTTGTGGCTTCGGCCCGGAGCCGGCACGCCGCTGGACATCGGCGTCCGGCACGCGGACGGACCCGGAGAGGCCCTGGGCAAGGCGTTCGCGATGGGCACCACGGCCGACGTCGCCCGCGTCTACGTTGCCGGTCACCCGATAGGGTCTTCCCGCTAGACTTCCGGCATACGGAAGCGCTTTTTCAACGCCGTCGACCTCGTCGACTCGGTAGGACATGGAGGAACCATGGTCAGCGAGGTGAAGAAGAACGGCGGTTCGCGCAGCGCTGGAGGTGTCCAGTCCCTCGACCGGGCCTTCGGGATCCTGGAGACGATGGCCGACGCCGGTGGGATCATCGGGCTCTCACAGCTCGCCCAAGACGCCGACCTCCCGCTGGCCACCATCCACCGACTCGTGCGCACGCTGGTCGACCTGGGCTACGTCCGCCAAGAGCAGTCCCGCCAGTACTCCCTCGGCCCGCGCCTGATGCGGCTCGCCGATGCCAGCTCCAAGCGGATCGCCACCTGGGCCAACCCGGCGATGATTGAGGCGGTGGCCAGGCTCGGGGAGTCGGTCAACCTCGCCGTGCTCGAGGGAGACGAGATCGTCTACGTCGCCCAGGTGCAGCCGTCGGCCAATTTCATGCGGATGTTCACCGAGGTCGGTCGGCGCACCTTCCCGCACGCCACCGCGGTCGGCAAGGCGATCCTCGCCGACCGCCCCGACGCCGAGGTGCTCGCGATGCTCAAGCGCACCGGGATGCCCCGGCACACCGATCACACCCTGATCGAGCCAGCGGAGTTTCTCGCCTCTCTGGCCCTGACCCGCGAGCGTGGCTTCGCCCTCGACGAAGGGGAGCAGGAGGTCGGTGTGCGCTGCGTCGCTGTCGTAGTCCCCGACGCCCCACAGCCGATGGCACTGTCGATGTCTGGCCCGCTGCCGAGGGTCGGCGACGACACCGTCCTGCGCGCCGCCCCGGTGCTGCGCGCGGCCGCCGTTGAGATCGCTACCGAGCTCAACCGCATCGGCGCCCTGAGCGACGTCTGACGCGCCCCCGACAAGCCTTGCCAAGTTCGTCGGCTCGGTTCCGACTGCGCTCCATCCCCCACGCGACCTGTGGAACCTGGTGGCCGACGACCTGCTTCCGGACGCGCGGACCGCGGTCCGGGCCTGTGCTCGGCTGGTCCTCCGCCTGCGCTGACGCAGCCCTCCCACTTGTAACGCGCCGTTACTCACACTTCCACCCACTGATGGGCGCGGAACTGTGAGTATCGGCGCGTTACATGGCGAATTTGCCGATCGCCGGGGGCGTGCGAGCCTGAGTCCAGAGTCAGCTCTGACTCCCGGACGAGGGGTGCCGTACCCGGTCAGCGACAAGACGGCCCGGAAGGTTCTTCCGATGTCGTGGCTCATCCTCCTTGCCTCCGGTGTGCTCGAAGCGGTCTGGGCGACCGCGCTGGGCCGCTCGGACGGCTTCACCCGCCTCACGCCGAGCATCGTCTTCGGCGTCGCGCTCGTCGGCAGCATGGCTGGCCTCGCGGTCGCGATGAAGGACCTCCCGATCGGCACGGCGTACGCCGTATGGTTGGCGTCGGCGCTGCGTTGACGGTCCTCTACGCGATGGCCAGCGGGGCCGAACCCGTGTCAACCATGCGGATCCTGCTGATCCTCGGTCTCGTGGGCTGCGTCGTGGGGTTGAAGCTCGCGCACTAGTCCCGCGTCACCGACAGCGACGTGACCGTCACGCCGTACGCCGCCTCGACGGCCGCGATCGGCGACTCGAGCTCGGCCTTGGTGGGCCGGCGGGTGCCGCCGAACCACGCCACCGCGCAGGCTCGCCTGGCACCAGAGCCGGGGAGGCGCCAGTAGCCGGTCAGCCGACCGTCGACCAGGAGCGGCGCCAGCAGCAGACCGTTGTCCTGCGACCACAGCCGCTGGTAGTGCCCGGGCGACACGAAGCGCGCACGGGCCGGCGGGTCGTAGGCACACAGCAACGCGTCGAACTCCGGCAGCAGCCGCACCCCCGGCAGCGAAACGGGCGCGGGTGGCGACGGCAGGTCGAAGTAGTCGAGCCGATCAGGCCCGGGTTCACTCAGCAGGTCGAGCCGGGCCAGCGACGCGTCGACGACACGCAGGCCGACGCCGGCCCACCAGGCGAGGTCGCGACGGCTGGCGGGTCCGTGGCAGGCCAGGTGGCGGCGAACCAACGCGTCCATCGCGCTGTCGGGATCACCGAGTATGTCGCTCCGGTCGCCCAGCAGCGCGGCGGCAGCAGAGCGGTAGCCGGGCTTGCCCTGTCCTTCCCAGCCACCGCTCAACGGCCGCCGCACCAGGCCGCCGTGGCCGAAGGCGAAGTAGTGCGTCTGGATGCGCGGCTGCCCGCTCGGATCGTGCTCGGCCAGCCAGGCATGCAGGTGCTCGTCGAGCTCGACCGGGGTGCGCCAGTCGGCTGACGCGAACTCCTCGATGCCGGCCCACACCTGCTCGAGCGTGACGTCGGCGGGCCGGATCGTGCGCTGCCACAGGGTGCGCTGGCCCACCCGCGTCGCCGACTCCAGCAGCACGTGGTCGTCCGGAGTCGAGGTGTGCACGGTGCCTCGAAGGGTGCTGCCGCGCACGATCCGCAGCTCGTCGTACGCCGCACTGATGTCGGCGAGGGTGGTGTCGGGGAAGCGGGCCGCCAGCGCGACGTACGGCGACCGCGCGGTCTGGGACTGGATCGGGCCGATCCGCTGGAGCATGGCCGCGACGTCAGGGCTGCCGTCGGTCTCGGGGAACTGGCGAGCCAGCGCCAGACCGGCGAGGTCGCTCCACTCGTAGGGCATCTTCGGAGTCTGTCATCGAGCACCCACAGTCGTGAGGCAGAATGCGGCCTCATGCGCTTCGGGGGACTTCTGACCGCTGTCGTCGTCCTCGCGGGGACGTTGGCCGCGACAGTGACGGCGCCTGCGCACGCCGCGAAGGCCGGCGACTTCCGCATCACCGCCCACCGCGGCGCGCCCACCCGCGACATCACCGAGAACACGATCAGGTCGATGCGGCGGGCGGTCCGGCTCAAGGCCTCCGCGCTCGAGACCGACATCCGGATGACCAAGGACGGCCAGGTCGTCCTGATGCACGACCCCACGCTCGACCGCACGACCGACTGCAGCGGGCGGGTCTCCGACAGGTCGATGCACTATCTGCGCAAGCGCTGCCGCGGCAACCGCGGCGCAGAGATGGTGCCGACGCTGGGCGCCGTACTCCGCCTGGCCGACAAGCACCACGTCAACCTGCTCATGGAGTTCAAGGGCGACCACTGGCCGAAGGCCGACGTCGCACGCGTGAACGAGGTCATCGTCGGGGTAGGCATGCAGGCCCGCGTGACGGCGATGTCGTTCCATCCGGTGCCGCTGCGCCGGACCGAGGCCATCAACCCGGGCATCGACACCACCCTGCTCGTACGACGTTGGGCCCAGGTCGACGCTGCCCTGACCTATGCCGACGGGGTGACCCTCGCGACCGGTGAGATGACCGCCGAGCGCGTCACCGCCATCCACGGGGTCGGCAAGAGGGTCATCGCCAAGAAGGCCAACAACACCACCAGGTGGAAGCAGCTGAAGAGGCTCGACGTCGGTGACCTGATCACCGACCGGGTGAGCGGCTACCGCAACTGGCTTCGTCGCTGATCCTCAGCCCAGGAAGGCGATCGTCTGCCTGAACGCCCGGCGTGCCTCGGGTACGAACGGCAGCAGGCTGTAGACGTGGATGAAACCCGGCTCCTCGATCACCGAGAGATCCCAGCCGTCCTCGACCGAGCGCGCGGTGAGCAGCCGACAGCCGGGCGCGATCGTGTCGCGGGTGCCGTACATCAGCAGCGCGGGCGGCAGGCCGGCCAGCGATCCGAACACCGGCGAGACCTCCGGGCGGCCGAGGTCCTCGGGCGAGCCCGCCCACCACTCGGCGTACGCCCGGACCTTGCCGATGAACAGCCACGGGTCGGTGAGCGTGACCGTCTCCGTCTCGGGTGTGCTGGTGGTCAGGTCGACCCACGGCGCGTGCAGCACCAGGTGCGTCGGCTGCGGCCCACCCCGGTCGCGCAGGGCGAGGGCGAGCGCCAGGGCGTAGCCGCCACCGGCCGAGTCGCCGGTCAGCACCATCGGCTCCTCGGCCCAGCGGGCCGCCGACGTGGTCATCGCGTCGAACGAGTCACGCCAGGTGTGCTCCGGGGCCAGCGGGTAGTCGGGCATCACCACCCGCGCGCCGACGGCCCTGGCCAGCAGGGTCGCGTAGCGCACGTGGAAAGCGTCGATCGGCGCGTTGTAGGCACCGCCGTGCACGTAGAACAGCGTCCGGGTCGGCCGGACGTGCCGAGGCGTGATGACGTACGTCGGGAAGCCGGCGCTGTCGTCGCGCACCACCGAGAACCGGCGGCCGAACCGCGGCACCGCCTTCGTCGGCAACGACCGGTCGAGCCCGTTGTGCCAGGCGATGATCCGCGCGCGCTCGTGCTCCGGGGTGACCAGCTCGCCACTCTTCTTGAGGCGCGGGACGAGGTAGGCAAGGAGCTCGTGGCGGCGACTCGGCATGCCCCGAACCCTAGAGGGCCACGGTCTCGACACACCTCGCTCGTTCCTCGCGAGGCACTCGACCACCGAGTTCAGCTCGTTGGTCGAGTAACCGGCGCAGCGAGCGTATCGAGACCCCGTCAGAGCGACAGGCGCGTGCGACGTAGGCTGGTCGCACAAGACAGGGGAGCACCCGAGTGCTGAGAGTGCGGACGAAGCCGCAGACCCTCCGAACCTGCTCCGGTTAACACCGGCGAAGGGAGTCATCTGATGACCCACCATGTCCAGCGCAGCGTCTCCACCATGCTCGCAACCCTTGCGCTGCTCGCCACCTCGGCCTGCAGCACGGTCGGCAACAGCGAGTCCGACGACACCGAGACCGACGGGCCGGTGCCCGACGAGGTCGTGCTCGTCACGCACGAGTCGTTCGCGCTGCCCGACGAGCTGGTCGCCGGGTTCGAGAAGGAGTCGGGCTTCAAGCTCGTCACCCGCGCCGCAGGTGATGCCGGCACGCTGTCGGCCAAGCTGTCGCTGACCCAGGGCAACCCCACCGGCGACGTCGCCTTCGGTATCGACAACACCTTCGCGTCGCGCACCCTCGACGAGGGGGTGTTCGACACCTACGCGCCGACCCTGCCCGAGGGCGCCGACGCGTACGCGCTTCCCGAGAGTGCCGACAAGCTGACGCCGGTCGACGTCGGCCATGTCTGCGTCAACGTCGACAAGACCTGGTTCGCCGAGAAGAAGCTGACACCGCCGGCCACTCTCGAGGACCTCACCAAGCCTGCGTACAAGGACCTCTTCGTCACCCCCGGCGCCTCGACCTCCTCGCCGGGAATGGCGTTCCTGCTCAGCACCGTCGCAGAGTACGGCGACGACTGGCCGGCCTACTGGGAGCGACTGCTCGCCAACGGCACCGAGATCGTCGACGGCTGGTCGGACGCCTACTACACCGACTTCACGCAGGGCGGCGAGGGCGGCACCCGCCCGATCGTGCTGTCCTACGACTCCTCGCCGGCCTTCACGATCTCCAAGGACAAGAAGAGCTCGACGACCGCCGCGCTGCTCGACACGTGCTTCCGCTCCGTCGAGTACGCCGGCGTGCTGGCCGGTGCCGAGAACCCCGACGGCGCCGAGGCGCTGATCGACTTCCTGCTCACCGACGAGGTGCAGGCGGCGCTGCCCGAGAGCATGTACGTCTTCCCGGTCTCCTCGACCGTCGAGCTGCCCAAGGACTGGGCCGCCTTCGCCGAGCAGCCCACCGCGCCGTACGACGTCGACCCGGCCGAGATCGCAGCCAACCGCGAGTCGTGGCTGACCGAGTGGACCGACGTCACCACTCGCTGACGTGACCCGTCGGCTGCTCACCCTCGCCGGGCTGGCGGCCCTGCCGCTGGCCGTGCTCGGCGTGTTCTTCGCGCTGCCGGTGGGCGGCATGGTGGCGCGGGGGCTCTGGCCCGACGGCAACTTCGACCCGCAAGGACTCGTCGAGGTGCTGGGGCGGCCGCGGGTTCACCGGGTGCTGGGGTTCACGCTCTGGTCGGCGACCCTCGGCACGGTCTTGTCGGTGGCGGTCGGGTTGCCCGCGGCGTACGTCCTGCACCGTCTGGACCTGCCCGGACGACGCACCGTGCGAGCCGCGTTGCTGGTGCCGTTCGTGCTGCCGACCGTGGTCGTCGGTGTCGCCTTCCGGCAGCTGCTGGGGGAGGGCGGACCGCTCGCGTTCCTCGGCCTCGACGGCACGCCCGCGGCCATCATCGCGGGGCTGGTGTTCTTCAACGCAGCCGTCGTGATCCGCGCCGTCGGCGCGGCCTGGGAGTCGCTCGACGCCCGTCCCGGGGAGGCCGCGGCGGCGCTGGGGGCGACGCCGTTCCAGGTGCTGCGCACGGTCACGCTGCCGGCGCTGCGACCGGCGATCGTCTCGTCGGCGAGCGTCGTCTTCCTGTTCTGCGCCACGGCCTTCGGCATCGTGCTGACCCTCGGCGGGGTGCGCTACAGCACGGTGGAGACCGAGATCTACCTGCTGACCACGACTCTCTTCGACCTCCAGTCGGCGGCTGCGTTGTCGGTGCTGCAGCTGGTCGTCGTCACGGGGTTGCTGATCGTGACCGGCCGGCTGCGCGCCGTACCCGACCCGACCGTGTCGCGACAGGCCCCGCGGCCGGGGCGGGTCTCGCGCCGCGACGCACCCGCCCTGGTCGCGACGGCCGTGCTGCTTGCGCTGGTGGCCGCGCCACTCGCCACCCTGCTCGCCGGCTCGCTGCGCGTCGACGGCGCGTGGAGCGTCGACAACTACCGGGCGCTGAGCACCACCGGCGAGGATCCGACGGTGCTGGTCTCGGTCGGCGAGGCACTGCTCATCTCCTTGCGCACCGCCGTCGACGCCACCTGGATCGCCCTGCTGCTCGGCCTCAGCGTGGCCCTCGTGGTGACCCGGCGATCCCGGTCGCGCGGAGAACGACGGGTCCGGTCGCTGCTCGACGGTGTCTTCATGCTGCCGCTCGGGGTGTCGGCGGTGACGCTCGGCTTCGGCTTCCTGATCACCCTCGACCGGCCGCCGCTCGACCTACGCGACTCGCCGTTCCTGGTGCCGATCGCGCAAGCGCTGGTGGCGTTGCCGCTGGTGGTGCGCACTCTCGTGCCGGTGCTCGCCGGCATCGACGACCGGCAGCGCCAGGCGGCCGCGTCGCTGGGTGCCGGGCCGCTGCGTGCGCTCTGGACCGTCGACGTGCCCGTGATCTGGAAGCCGCTGCTGGCCGCGAGTGGTTTCGCGTTCGCGGCGTCGCTGGGGGAGTTCGGCGCCACCGCGTTCCTTGCCCGCGACGACCATCCGACGTTGCCCGTGGTGATCTTCAAGCTGATCGGCCGGCCGGGCGAGATGAACTACGGCATGGCGCTGGCCGCCTCGGTGGTCCTCGCGACGACCACCGCGGTCTTGATGCTGGCCGTCGAACGGCTGCGGGTGCCGTCGATGGGAGCCTTCTGACATGAGTGGCCATCCCCTGCCCGGTCTGCAGCTGCGGAGCGTCACCGTGCGGTACGACGACCTCGTCGCCGTCAGCGACGTGAGCCTCGACCTCCCGGCCGGCGAGGTGCTGGCGGTGCTCGGCCCGTCGGGTTGCGGCAAGTCGACGCTGCTGCGCGCGGTGGCCGGCCTCGAGCCGGTGGCAGGCGGCTCGATCGCGTACGACGGCGCCGACCTGGCCGGCGTACCGACTCATCGCCGGGGGTTCGCGCTGATGTTCCAGGACGGCCAGCTCTTCGGCCACCTCAGCGTGGCCCGCAACGTCGGCTACGCACTGCGGCTGCGCCGTACTCCTCGTCTCGAGCTGGCCGCCCGGGTCGACGAGCTGCTCGAGCTCGTGGGCCTGGCCGGGTACGCCGAGCGGTTGCCGGCCACCCTCTCGGGCGGTGAGCGGCAACGCGTGGCGCTGGCCCGGGCGCTGGCGGTCGACCCGCGGCTGATCCTGCTCGACGAGCCGCTGTCGGCGCTCGACGCGACGCTTCGCGAACGGCTCGCGGCCGACCTCCGCGAGATCCTGCGCAAGGCCGGCACGACCGCCCTGATGGTCACCCACGACCACGACGAGGCGTTCGCCGTGGCCGACCGGATCGCCGTCATGCGCGCGGGCCGGCTCATCCAGGATGGCCCGATCAGCGACGTGTGGCAGCACCCGACCGACACCGACACCGCCTACTTCCTCGGCTACGCGACCGTGCTGGCCGGCGAGCCGGCCGACCGGATGGCGGTGGCGGCCGGGCTGCCGCCGGGGCAGGACGTCGCGCTGCGCCGGTCGGCCCTGGTGTTCGACGAGGCCGGGCCGGTCGACGGCGTCGTACTGTCCGCGCACGCGACGCCCGAGCAGCTGCGGCTCGTCGTGGAGGTCCCCGATCTCGGCCCCCTGCACGGGGTCGCGTCCCTCGGCAGTCACGTCGCTCCCGGCGACGCGGTGCACCTGCGCATCGACCGGTCGCGGACCGCACCGGTGCCCCGCACTCGCGCTTCCGCGGCCCCCTAGACTGGCGCCCGTGTATCGCCGTGCCTATGTACTCCTCATCGGCATTGCCGCGACCATGGGCGCGCTCGCGGTCATCACCGCCGTCTCGATCGACCGGCCGCTGCTCGACCCGGAAGGCTTCCTGGGCCCGGCCTTCCTGAGGCTGCCGATGCTGCTGCTCGGCGCGTTCCTGCTCGACGTGCTGCCGCGCACCGTGTGGCTCTCGCGGATGAACCCGACCGCGATCCCGGGCCTGGTCCGTGAGCGGGTGAGGTTCCACTGGACCCGTGAGCGGCTGACGCTGATGGTCCTGGGCGTCTCGTGCTTCTACGTCACCTACGTCAGCTACCGCAACCTCAAGTCGTACCTGCCGTTCGTGATGGGCGAGAAGAAGTACGACCGCGAGCTCCACCTCGTCGACCGTGCGCTGTTCTTCGGGCACGAGCCGGCCGCTGTGCTGCACGCGATGTTCGGCGAGGGCTTCTCCGCGCACATCCTCTCGACCGTCTACCTGTGGTTCCTGCCGCTGGTGCCGCTGGCGCTCACGGCCTGGCTGATCTGGTCGCGCAACATCACGTTCGGCTACTGGTTCGCGACGTCGCAGTGCATCGCCTGGGCCCTCGGCACGGCGTCCTACTACGCACTGCCGACCCTCGGCCCGGGCTTCCGCTACCCGTGGCTCTACGGCGACCTTCCCGAGACCGGGTCGTCGACGTTGATGGAGGGTCTGTTCTACGGGCGAAATGGCGTGATCCACGGCGACCTCGAGCGCGCCGTCCAGTCGGTGGCCGGCTTCGCCAGCCTGCACACGGCGATCACTCTGCTCGTCGCGCTGATGGTCCACTACACGCTGCGCAGCAAGGTGCTGAAGTGGATCTTCTGGGTGAACTTCGGCTTCACGGTTGTCGCCACCCTCTACTTCGGCTGGCACTACGTCGCCGACGACATCGCGGGCCTAGTCATCGCCCTGATCGCGTTCTACGTCGGCGGCATCGCCTCCGGCCAGAAGTTCGACCGGCACGGGCTCGCGTCGCATCCGACGTCGACCACCTCTGCCGTGCCCGTCGACGTCGACTGACGCGCCGTACTGGTCGCTCGCAGTGATACCCGGCTGACCGGGTGTCACGTCGGTTTGGCGTCGTTGCAACGCACTCGAGGCGTGAGAAACGACCCCGAAGCTCGGCGAACCAGCGAATTACAACGCTGTAGTTCGTCAAGTCGACACGCCGTGCACAGGTGGGAAAATTGGGAAAGTTGTTTCTTTTGTGACTGGTGAGCACTAGCGTGCTCGAAGTGCCCTGGGGGATTGGGAAGTCCGCCGGGGCACGGTGATGACTCGAACAAGGGGAAGAACATGCGACACGTCAGTGTCCGATCGTGGGGCGTCGCCGCCACACTGAGCCTGGTGCTCGTCGGCGGCGTCACCTCGGCCTCCGCGGCCGACGACTCCACGTCCGGCGACACATCGGGTGACAGCGCGGGTGACACCGTGCCCACCGAACAGGACATCGCCGACGCGCAGGCGGCGGCGAGCGACAAGGCTCGCGACGTCTCGTCCGTGCGCTCCGACCTCGTGCTCGCCAACCAGCGCCTCGACGACTCCGCGATCGAGGCCGCGATGGCCGCCGAGTCCTACAACGGTGCCCTCTGGCGTCTCGACCAGGCCCGTGAGGCAGCCAGGGCCGCCGACCGGCACGCCGACGCCGCGAGCGCCGACGTACAACGTCAGCGTGAGGTGTACGGCGCCGCGCTGGTCCGCTCCTACGAGCTCGCCCCCGGCGTGACCGGCCTCTCGGCGATGGTCGGGGCCGACGGCATCCAGGGCGTCATCGAGCGCGGGGCCACGATGGCCAACGCCGAGGACGCGCTCGACGGGCGCTACGACCAGTTCCGTGCGGCAGCCACGCTCGCCGACGTCGCCAGGGACCAGGCCACCGAGGCCCGTGCCGAAGCGGCCGACCTCGAACGCGAAGCCCGCGCGGCCCGCGACGCCGCCCAGTCGGCTGCCGACGCCGCGCTCGCGCAGTCGCAGTCGATCGCCGTTGAGAAGACCCAGCTCATCTCCGAGCTCGCCGACCTGCAGGGCATCAGCGTCGACCTGGCCCAGAAGCGGCAGACCGCTCTCGAGGAGGCCGCCGCTGAAGCCGCGGCTGCTGCCGCAGCAAAGGCGGCGGAGGAAGCGGCCGCGAAGGCCGCAGCCGAGGAAGCGGCCGCGAAGGCTGCTGCCGAGTCCGCCAAGAAGGCCGCGGACAAGCAGGCCGCCGACGCAGCGAAGAAGGCGGCCGACGAGGCCGCGAAGAAGGCCGCGGAGGACGCTGCCAAGAAGGCGGCGGAGGACGCTGCCAAGAAGACCCCCAAGCCGACGCCGACGCCGACCCCCAAGCCGACGCCGACGCCGACGCCTACGCCGACGCCGACGCCGACGCCTACGCCGACTCCGACGCCGACCCCCACTCCCACGCCGACTCCGACTCCGACGCCCCCGCCTCCGGCAGCCACCGGCAACGCCGGTGCCGCCATCGCCTTCGCGGCCGCCCAGATCGGTGACCCCTACAAGTGGGGTGCGACCGGGCCGAACGCCTGGGACTGCTCGGGTCTCACGATGGGTGCGTGGCAGGCCGGCGGCATCTCGTTGCCGCACTACAGCGTCGCGCAGTACTCCGCCTCCTCGCCGGTCGCCTCAACCGGTCTGCAGGCGGGAGACCTGGTGTTCTGGGGCTCTTCGAGCAGCCCGTCGTCGATCTACCACGTCGCCCTCTACGTCGGTGGCGGCCAGATGATCCACGCACCGCGCACCGGCCGCCCGGTGGTCCAGGAGTCGATGTACTCCTGGCGGGCGCCGAACTTCTTCGCCCGTCCCTGACGGCCGCCTTCTTCGTTGGTCGAGTAGCCGCGAGGAACGAGCGGCGTATCGAGACCTGATCGCTGGCGCTACTCGACCGACGAGGAAGCGGGAGTGGGGGGCGCGACCTTGGTCGCGAACCGCTCGGCGAGTACGCCGGGCTCCAGGTCGCCGGCGAGGATCCGGCTCGTCGGCCAGGCCGACGTGTCGATGCCCGACAGCTTGCCGAAAAGCACCAGGTCCTCGGCGTACAACGACGCGAGTCCGCTGATCTCGTCAGCGGTGGGGGCGGTGCCGCTGACCAGCTCGGCGCCGGCGTAGCGGTTGCGCAGCGGCGGCCGCTGGTCGAAGCGCGGCAGGTCGAGGAAGTCGGTGACGCTGTCGACGGTGTCGTCGTACTCGCGCAGCAGGGTGCGGAACTCCAGCAGTAGCCACTGCTCTCGCGGGAAGATGCTGAACCCGCGCTCGAGCTGCGCGCCGTAGAAGCCGCGCGCGACGCCCGAGAGGTGCTTGTACCGCATCGCCGACACATCGTCCGGGATCGAGGAAGGCAGCGTGGTGGGCCGGAACTCGGTGATGAAGCCCGACCAGTCGGGCCAGTCGGGGTGCCGGGTGCGGAGCATCGTCCAGTGCGAGAAGAGCCGCTCGATCGGGTCGCGGAACACCGCGATCAGCGGCATGTCCGGCTTGTAGGCGCGCATCCGCTCGAGCGCGCCCGGCCACATGATGTAGACCGGCGTCGAGTCGCCGACCATCGAGTGCACTGCCGAGCGCTTCGGCGCGGTGTAGTCGGCCTCGTAGTCGGGGGCGGACCAGTCGTAGCCCTCGTCGTTGAAGAAGTGCGCTTCCTTGCGCGGCGGCCGGCACACCAGGCGGTGCTGGCTGATGGTTCCGGAGAGGGTGGAGGTGCCCGACTTCTGGCAGCCGACGATGGAGAAGTTGTAGCCGAGGCGGCCGTACGACGCGTCGTTCACAGCTCCCGTTCACCCACTTCTCGATCGGTCTCTCCGGTCCCGTTCCGCGGAGTCGCGCCGAGAGTACCGTGACCGCCATGTCATCCCACGTCGACGCGAAGGACCTCCCCACCGAGCTCTCACCGTCACCCGCCGACGACCAGCCGGCCGAGACCAGCGACGAGACGACCCCCACCGAGAAGGGCTACCGCCAGCCCGAGATCGACGTGGTCGCGCTGACCGGTGTGCTCGACGGGAAGTACGCCGAGGTGCGGGCGCTCGTGCGCGACAACCTCGTTGCCCACGCGGCGATCCTCGAGGACGCCGAGACGATGACCCGCGAGGACTTCCGTGACCGGGTGCGCGACGTCGTCGTCGAGATGGCCGGCACCGGCCAGACCGGCATGGGCTTCCCCGCGGAGTACGGCGGCGGCGCCGACATCGGCGCGTCCGTGGCCGCCTTCGAGACCCTGGCGATGGGAGACCTCTCGGTGCTGGTCAAGGTGGGCGTGCAGTTCGGCCTCTTCGGCGGCGCGATCCTCCAGCTCGGCACGAAGCCGCACCACGACGCCTATCTCGAGGACCTGATCACCGGCCGCCTGATGGGCTGCTTCGCGATGACCGAGACCGGCCACGGCTCCAACGTGCAGGCCCTCGGCACCGTCGCGACGTACGACGCGGCGACACAGGAGTTCGTCATCACGAC
Organism: Nocardioides sp. InS609-2; assembly: GCF_023208195.1. NCBI lineage: Bacteria > Bacillati > Actinomycetota > Actinomycetes > Propionibacteriales > Nocardioidaceae > Nocardioides > Nocardioides sp. InS609-2. The sequence continues at coordinate 3,107,568 of NZ_CP060034.1, forward strand.
CTCCGACGACTCGGCCCGCAAGGACTACATCGGCAACGCCGCCCGGCACGCCGCTTCGGCCGTCGTCTTCGCGCAGCTCGACATCGAGGGTGAGGGCCGCGGCGTGCACGCGTTCGTCGTACCGATCCGCGTCGACGGCGAACCCGCTCCCGGCGTACGCATCGAGGACTGTGGCATCAAGTTGGGCCTCGGCGGAGTCGACAACGGCCGGCTCTGGTTCGACGGGGTGCGCGTCCCGCGCGGCAGCCTGCTCAACCGCTTCGCGGACGTCACGCCCGAAGGTCGCTACGAGTCGTCGATCGACAACCCCAACCGCCGCTTCTTCACGATGCTCGGCACCCTCGTGCAGGGCCGGGTGTGTGTCGGCGGCGCGGGCATCAACGCCTCAAAGGTAGCGCTGGCGATCGCCATCAAGTATGCCGTCCGGCGCCGGCAGTTCGAGGCGACCGACCCGCCCATGGAGGACCTCCTCCTCGACTACGGCATGCACCAGCGCCGGCTGTTCCCCCTGCTGGCCCGCACGTATGCCCTGCACTTCGCGCAGGAGGTCGTCGCGTCCCAGCTGCACGACGTGCTCTCCGGCACCACCACGGAGGAGCACGCGAGGCGCGAGCTCGAGTCGCGCGCGGCAGGCACCAAGGCCCTCGGCACCTGGCACGCCACCCGCACGATCCAGGAGTGCCGCGAGGCCTGCGGCGGTGCGGGCTACCTCTCGATCAACCGGTTCGCCGCGCTCAAGGCCGACACCGACGTCTTCACGACGTTCGAGGGCGACAACCACGTGCTGCTGCAGCTGGTGGCGAAGGGCTTGCTCACCGACTACAGCAGCGACTTCTCCGACCTCGACCAGTTCGGCATGGTGCGCTTCGTCGCCGGCCTCGCGGTAGGGACGGTGCTGGAGAAGACGGCCGTGCACAAGCTGGTGGAGCGCATCAAGGACGTGCTGCCCGGTGGCGACACCTGGGACCAGGAGGCCGGCCTGTTCGACCCCGACTACCAGCTGGCGATGCTGCGCTTCCGCGAGGAGCACATGCTCGGCGGCGTCGCCCGTCGCCTCAAGCGCGGCATCGACAACAACATGAACCCGGGCGAGGTCTTCTCACTCGTGCAGGACCACGTCATAGCCGCAGCCCGCGCCCACGTCGAACGGCTAGTGCTGGAGGCGTTCGTCGCAAAGGTCGGCACCCTCGATGACAATGACAACAAGGTCGCGCTCAACCTGCTGTGCGACCTGTTCGCACTGACCACGATCGAGGCCGACCGAGCGTGGTTCATGGAGCACGGCCGGCTCACGACCCAGCGGTCGAAGGCGATCAGCCGTGAGATCAACCGACTCTGCCGGAAGGTCCGCCCGCTCGCCGTCGACCTCGTCGATGCGTTCGGTGTGCCCGAGGAGATGCTGCGCTCGCCCGAGCTGATGAGCTGGGGCTCTGGCTCGGCGGTCGAGTAGCCCCGAGCAGGGTCAGACCAACTTGCCGAGGCTGTCGTCGGCGAGGTTCTCGACGTCGTTGCCGTTGCCGATCTGCTTGAAGCGCTCGAACGAGGCGTGCACCTCGGCCTCGGCCTCGGTCCGGCCGACCCAGTCGGCGCCGTCGACGGACTTGCCCGGCTCGAGGTCCTTGTAGACCTCGAAGAAGTGCTGGATCTCGAGGCGGTCGTACTTGGAGACGTGGTTGATGTCGCGCAGGTGCTCCAGGCGCGGGTCGTGCGACGGGACGCACAGCACCTTGTCGTCGCCACCCGCCTCGTCGGTCATCCGGAACATGCCGATCGCGCGGCAGGCGATGAGGCAGCCCGGGAACGTCGGCTGCTGCAGGATCACCAGCGCGTCGAGGGGATCACCGTCTTGGCCGAGGGTGTTCTCGATGAAGCCGTAGTCGGCCGGGTAGGCGGTCGAGGTGAAGAGCATGCGGTCGAGGCGGAGGCGGCCACTCTCGTGGTCGACTTCGTACTTGTTGCGCTCGCCCTTGGGGATCTCCACCAGTACGTCGAACTCGAGCACGTCTTCCTCCACTGATATGTCGATGAGAGGCAGCGGGGCGCCGCGGGCAACGCCCGGCGGGGTCGCGCCCGCTGCTGACCACAGTGTCGCGCACAATGGCGCCACACACGTAGTCGAGAGGGGGCCCATTCGTGGCGCGACGTGACGGACACCATCCCAACGGTCAGGCGTACGCCGGCCCCGGGGCGCGCTCGCACTGGCTGGCGACCCTCCTCGTGCTGGTCCTCGTGGGCACCGCCGTGGCGGCGTACCGCCTCGACTGGGGTGACCGCTACCTCGGCTGGGGCGCCGATCCCGGCACCGATCCGGCCGCCGTCGCACCGCCCGCCGGGCTGACCCTCCCGGAGCTGCCGGCGTCCGAGCCGGTCGCCGAACCCGTGGTCAGCAGCACCATCGACCCGACCGAGGTCACGGCAGCCCTGACGGGACGGCTGGGCGACAAGGACCTCGGCAAGCACGTGGTCGCAATGGTCTCCGACCTGTCTGGCGGCGAGCCGGTGTTCACGTCGGGCGCCGGCCCGGTCACACCTGCCTCGATCACCAAGCTGCTCACCGCCACCGCCGCGCTGACCGCCTACGGTCCGAGCGCGACGTTCTCGACGCGCGTCGTGGCCGGCGCGAGTCCGCGCGACATCGTGCTCGTGGGCGGTGGCGACCCCTTCCTCGCGAGCAGGCCGACCTCATCCAAGACCTACCCGCCACGCGCCGACGTGGTCACCCTCGCCCGCCAGGTCGCGGCAGGGCTGACGACGAAGAAGGTCCGGGTGACCTACGACAGCTCGCTCTTCAGCGGCCCGGCCGTCAACCCTGCGTGGGAGCCGAGCTACGTGCCCGAGGGCATCGTGTCGCCGATCTCGGCGCTGTGGGTCGACGAGGGCCGCGACCCCAGTGGCTACGGTCGCGTCGCCGACCCGGCTCGCACAGCAGCCGACGTCTTCGCCAAGGCCCTGGCCGCTGAAGGCGTGCAGGTCGTCGGTACGCCGAAGCCCGTGGTCGCCGCCCAGGAAGCTGCCGTCCTCGGCACCGTCACCTCGGCGCCGCTGTCGGCGATCGTGCAGCGGGTGCTCGACGTCAGCGACAACGAGGCGGCCGAGGTGCTCGCCCACCATGTCGGGCTGTCCGTCTCGGGAGTCGGTTCGTTCGAGGCGGGCACGGCCGGCGTACTCCAGACCCTCACCGGGCTCGGCATCGACGTCACTGGTGACCAGGTCTTCGACGGCAGCGGGCTGTCGCGGGCCAACCTCGTCACGGCGTCGACGTTCACCCAGGTCCTCCAGGTCGCGTCGTCGTCGGCCCAGCCCGGACTGCGTGCGGTGATCGAGGGTCTGCCGGTTGCGGGCTTCACCGGCAGCCTCACCTACCGCTTCGACCGGGGTGCGCCCGAGGGTCGCGGCCGGGTGCGTGCCAAGACCGGCACCCTGGCGGCCGCGGGCGTCCACTCGCTCGCGGGGGTGGTCACGGATCTCGACGGCAACGCGATGACCTTCGTCGTCGCGGCGGACAAGGTGAAGCCCAACAAGAGCCTGGCGGCGCGGGTCGCCCTCGACGAGGTGGCTGCCGAGCTCGCAGCCTGCCACTGCTCGCCGGGAGCTCCAGTGGGAGGCACCGGCTAGCCTCGCCTGCATGAGCAGCATGGTCGACTGGGACTTCGCCGTGAACCTCGGCGCGAAGGTTGCGGGCGACGGTCCCGACATCGCGCCCGACGCAGCGGCCGCGGCCGTCGCCGAGCTGCGTGAGGGCGCCGAGAGGTCGAGCCCGCTCGTGCGCGAGTTCACCGGCCTGGTCGCCGACGAACGCACGGCGCCCGTGCTGGTGGTCGACCGACGCGGCTGGGTACAGGCCAATGCCGACGGCTTCGCGACGATCATCGGCCCGCTCGCCGAGAAGCTGGCAAGCAAGAAGGGGCCGCCGTCCGGCCTCTCGCTCGCCATCGGCTCGCGCGTCACCGGCGCCGAGGTCGGGCTGCTGCTCGGCTTCCTCGGCACCAAGGTGCTGGGCCAGTTCGACCCGTTCTTCGACCCGACCGGACGGCTGCTGCTGGTCGCGCCGAACATCGTGCACGTCGAGCGCGAGCTCGGCGTCGACCCCCACGACTTCCGGCTCTGGGTCTGCCTCCACGAGGAGACCCACCGGGTGCAGTTCACGGCGGTGCCGTGGATGCGCGACCACCTCTTCTCCGAGATGAACGCGCTGCTCGAGTCGTTCGAGCCCGGTGACATGCTCGGTGACGGCCTGCGCCGGGCCTCCGAGGCGATCCGCGGCGGCATCAGCGGCAACGGCAACGTCGTCGAGATGATGAGCACCCCCGAGCAGCGGGCGATCATGGACCGGGTCACGGGCGTCATGTCGCTGCTTGAAGGCCATGCCGACGTGGTCATGGACGGCGTCGGCCCGACCATCATCCCGACCGTCGACCAGATCCGCGCCAAGTTCACCAAGCGTCGCCAGGGTGTCGGCACGCTCGACCGGATCCTGCGCCGCCTGCTCGGTCTCGACGCCAAGATGGCTCAGTACCGCGACGGCGCGATCTTCGTCCGCGGCGTCGTCGACAAGGTCGGCATGGAGGAGTTCAACGCCGTCTGGGCGGAGCCTGCGAATCTTCCCGACAAGTCGGAGATCAGCGACCCCGACGCCTGGGTCGCCCGCGTCCTCGGATGAGCCTCGACCCCGCCGTCGCCGCAGTACGACGCGGCGTACGCGCCGTGCTCGAGCCGCTCGACCCCGGTGCCGGCGTGCTTGTCGCGTGCTCCGGCGGCGCCGACTCGTTGTCGTTGCTGGCCGCCACCGTCTTCGAGGGCCACGCCCGTGGCCTGCGCGTGCTCGGGGCCACCGTCGACCACGGCCTCCAGGACGGCTCGGCCGACCTCGCCCAGCGGGTCGTCGGGCAGATGGTGGCACTGGGAGCTGATGAGACGGTCTCCTCGCGGGTGAGCGTGGAGGCCGCCGGGCTGGGCGTCGAGGCCGCCGCCCGCGAGGCGCGTTACGCCGTGCTCGGGCAGATGGCCGACCACTTCGACACTCCGCTCGTGCTGCTCGGGCACACCCGCGACGACCAGGCTGAGACCGTGCTGATGGGCCTCGCGCGCGGCTCGGGCGGCCGCTCGATCGCCGGCATGCGGCGGGGGTTCGACCGCTTCCGGCGGCCGCTGCTCGACGTCACGCGTGCCCAGACCGAGGCAGCCTGCGCGGCCGAGGGCATCGCACCCTGGCAGGACCCCTTCAACGACGACCCGCGGTTCACCCGTTCTCGCGTGCGTACGACGGTGCTGCCCATGCTGGAGCAGGAGCTCGGCCCCGGCGTCGGCGCCGCGCTGGCCCGCACGGCCGACCAGCTCCGCGTCGACATGGAGTACCTCGACACCGTCGCAGACCGTCATGCCTCGGACCTGTCCGTCGAGACCCTGATCGACCTCCCGGTCGCGATCCGGCGCCGGGTCCTGCACCGCGCGGCCCTCGCTGCCGGGGCTCCCGCCGCCGACCTGACCCACGAGCACGTGCTCGCCGTGGACTCGCTGCTCACGCACTGGCGGGGCCAGAAGTGGATCGACCTGCCCGGCCCGCTGCGCGCCGTACGTCGGGACGGAGTCGTGGTCTTCGAGCCGGCTCAGCTCCCCGGCTGATCGGCTTCCTCGGGTCCGGCGGCGGGGGTTACCGAACCGTACGCAGGAAATCGGCCGCGATTTCCTGCGGACTGTCCGGTAGCGCTGCCCGCAGCCCCAGCCGGGTCACATAGGCTGCGCCGCATGGACGCGTCCCAAGCGGAGAACGAACTGGTCAACGTCCTCTTCACCGAGGCCCAGATCCAGGAACGGCTCGGCGAGATGGCCACCGCCATCGCGGCCGACTACGAGGGTCACGACCTGCTGATGGTCGGGATCCTGCGCGGCGCCGTCATGGTGATGGCCGACCTGGCGCGGGCGCTGCCGCGGCACGTCGAGATGGACTGGATCGCCATCTCCTCCTACGGGTCCGGCACCAAGTCGAGCGGCGTCGTGCGCCTGCTCAAGGACCTCGACACCGACATCACCGACAGGCACGTGCTGATCGTCGACGAGATCATCGACACCGGGCTCACCTTGTCGTGGCTGGTCAACAGCCTGGTCAGCCGCAACCCGGCGAGCGTCGAGATCGCCACACTGCTGCGCAAGCCGGAGGCGCTGACGATGCCGGTCGAGCCGAAGTACATCGGCTGGGACATCCCCAACGAGTTCGTCGTCGGTTACGGCCTCGACTACCGCGAGAAGTACCGCAACCTGCGCGACATCGGCACGCTGGCACCGCACATCTACTCCTGACTCGGTCCGGGACTCCCGCTCCCAGCCACCCTCCTGAGAGAATGGGGTTGGGTGCTGACAGGTACGGTCATCACTTCTCCCCGACTCGTCTGCTCGAAAGAAGCCTGTGAAGCGCATATTCAAGGGTCCCTGGCTGTGGATGGTGCTGGCCGCCGTCGGCGTCCTGTTGGCCATCCAGTTCCTCGCGCCCAACGGCGGGTACGACGAGATCACCACGTCGCGGATGAATGCCTACATCGCCGCGGGCGAGGTCGAGGACATCACGTTCGTCGACGGTGACCAGGAGATCAAGGCCACCCTCGACTCGGGCGTGCGCACCGGCTCCGACAAGGTGTCGACGTTCTGGCTCAGCGAGACCCAGGACGAGATCGAGACGGCCGTGCAGGCGCAGGTCGCTGCCGGCGCCATCGAGAAGTACACGACCGAGGTTCCCAAGCCGAGCCTGCTCGGCTCGATCCTCGCGACCCTGCTCCCGTTCGCGCTGATCATCCTGCTCTTCGTCTTCCTGATGAACCAGGTGCAGGGCGGCGGTGGACGCGGTGTCATGCAGTTCGCCAAGTCCAAGGCCAAGCTGATCAGCAAGGACATGCCGAAGACGACCTTCACCGACGTCGCCGGCTGCGAAGAGGCCATCGAGGAGCTCGGCGAGATCAAGGAGTTCCTCCAGGAGCCGGCGAAGTTCCAGGCCGTCGGCGCCAAGATCCCCAAGGGCGTGCTGCTGTACGGCCCGCCCGGCACCGGCAAGACGCTGCTGGCCCGCGCAGTCGCCGGTGAGGCTGGTGTGCCGTTCTACTCCATCTCCGGCTCCGACTTCGTCGAGATGTTCGTCGGTGTCGGTGCCTCCCGCGTGCGCGACCTGTTCGAGCAGGCCAAGGAGAACGCCCCGGCCATCGTCTTCATCGACGAGATCGACGCCGTCGGTCGCCACCGCGGCGCCGGCATGGGCGGCGGCCACGACGAGCGCGAGCAGACCCTCAACCAGCTGCTCGTCGAGATGGACGGCTTCGATGTCCGCGGCGGCGTCATCCTGATCGCCGCGACCAACCGCCCCGACGTACTCGACCCGGCACTGCTGCGCCCTGGCCGCTTCGACCGCCAGATCGCCGTCGACGCACCCGACCTCAACGGCCGGCACATGATCCTCCAGGTGCACTCCCGCGGGAAGCCGATGGCCCCGGGCGTCGACCTGCTCAACTTCGCTCGCCGCACTCCGGGCTTCACCGGCGCCGACCTGGCCAACGTGCTCAACGAGGCCGCGCTGCTGACCGCCCGCAACAGCGGCAAACTGATCGACAACGACGCCCTCGACGAGGCGATCGACCGCGTCATCGCCGGCCCGCAGCGGCGCACGCGCCTGATGAGCGAGAAGGAGAAACTCGTCACGGCCTACCACGAGGGCGGCCACGCCCTCGTCGCCGCAGCGCTGCCCGGCAGCGACCCGGTGCACAAGGTCACGATCCTGCCGCGCGGCCGGGCGCTGGGCTACACGATGGTGCTGCCCGACACCGACAAGTACTCCCAGACCCGCTCCGAGCTGCTCGACAAGCTCGCCTACATGATGGGCGGCCGCGCCGCGGAGGAGATGGTCTTCCACGACCCCACCACCGGCGCCGGCGACGATATCGAGAAGGCCACCAACCTGGCCCGGGCGATGGTCACCCAGTACGGCATGACCGAGCGCCTCGGCGCCGTCAAGTTCGGCGACGGTGCCTCCGAGCCCTTCATGGGTCGCGACATGGGCCACCAGCGCAACTACTCCGAGGACGTCGCCGCGATCGTCGACGACGAGGTCAAGAAGTTCGTGGCCGTCGCGCACCAGGAGGCCTTCGACATCCTCGAGACCAACCGCGACGTCCTCGACGACCTGGTGCTCGAGCTGCTCGACAAGGAGACGCTCGACAAGGAGCAGATCGCCCGGGTCTTCGAGCCGCTGCGCCGTCGTTCGCTGCGCCCGGCCTGGACCGGTTCGCCCGACCGGAACCCGTCCGACATCCCGCCGATCGAGATCCCGCAGGAGATCCGGGACCGGGTCGCCAACGGCGTGGCCACCGACGAGCCCGAAGGCGGCGTGATCCTCACCCCGCCGGGCGCCGGTGGCGACGTACACGGGGACCTCTCGGGCACGTCCACGGACCTGACTCCCGGGCAGGGCCCTGCCTGATGACCGACCCGGTCACCTGCCCCGATCGGGATCCGCACGACGTCCCCGAGTTCGACCACGAGCGCGCCGAGGCGGCTGTCCGTGAGCTGCTGGCGGCCATCGGCGAGGACCCCGAGCGGGAGGGGCTGCGCGAGACGCCCGCCCGCGTGGCCAAGGCGTACGCCGAGCTGACGGCGGGGCTGCGGCTGACCCCCGAGGACGTGCTGACCACGACGTTCGACCTCGGCCACGACGAGATGGTGCTGGTCAAGGACATCGAGCTCTGGTCGATGTGCGAGCACCACCTGGTGCCGTTCACCGGCGTCGCCCACGTCGGCTACATCCCCGCCGAGAGCGGCAAGATCACCGGACTGTCCAAGCTGGCCCGGCTCGTCGACGTCTACGCCAAGCGCCCGCAGGTGCAGGAGCGGCTGACCACGCAGATCGCCGACGCGATGATGGATCTCCTCGACGCGCGCGGCGTCATCGTGGTGGTCGAGGCCGAGCACCTCTGCATGACCATGCGCGGGGTCAAGAAGGCCGGCGCCCGCACCATCACGTCCGCGGTCCGCGGCATCATGCACAACGCCGCCACCCGGTCGGAGGCGATGATGCTGATCCGGTCCGGGTCCAGGTGACCGACCCGGTGGTCGCGCCGCTCGGGCGGCCCCGGGTGATGGGCGTCGTCAACGTCACGCCCGACTCGTTCTCCGACGGCGGACGGTTCCACGAGACCGACGCCGCGATCGCCCACGGTCTTGCGCTGCACGCCGACGGTGCCGACATCCTCGACATCGGCGGTGAGTCCACCCGCCCCGGCGCGACCCGCCCGCTGGTCGAGGAGGAGCTGGCGCGGGTCATCCCGGTCATCACCGCACTCGCCGGCGCCGGTGCGGTCGTCAGCGTCGACACGATGCGCGCCGCGGTCGCCACCGCCGCGCTCGAGGCCGGCGCCACCATCGTCAACGACGTCTCCGGAGGGCTCGCCGACCCGGCCATGCTCGATCTCGTCGCCGCCCGCGGCACGACGTACGTCGCGATGCACTGGCGTGCCCACGCCGACGAGATGCGGGACTTCACGACGTACGACGACGGTGTGGTCACCGGGGTCCGCGACGAGCTGGCCCAGCGGGTCGCCGCGATGAGCGCAGCGGGCATCGAACCGGGTCAGGTCGTGCTCGACCCCGGTCTCGGCTTCGCCAAGCAGGGCGCCCAGAACTGGCGCCTCCTGAAGGGCCTCCACGCACTGACCGACCTCGGCTTCCCACTGCTCGTGGGAGCCAGCCGCAAGTCGTTCCTCGGCACCCTGCTCGCCGGCCCCGACGGCGCCGCCCGCCCGGTCGACGGTCGCGAGGCAGCGAACACCGCCCTCGGCGTACTCCTGGCCCAGCGTGGCGTCTGGGGCCTGCGGGTGCACGATGTGCGAGCCACCCGTGACGCCCTGGCCGTGTGGCAGGCAATGGAAGGAGAGACCACATGACCGACGAGCTCAGCATTTACGGAATCGAGTGCCGGGGACACCACGGGGTCTTCGACTTCGAGAAACGCGAGGGTCAGCCCTTCGTGATTGATCTGACACTGGGCGTCGACACCGCGCCTGCTGCCCGATCGGACGAGTTGCACGACACCGTGGACTACGGAAGTCTCGTCAGCGCGGTCAAGGACGCCGTCGAGCACGACCCGGTCGACCTGATCGAGACCCTGGCCCAGCGGATCGCGGACATCTGCCTCTTGGATGCTCGTGTTCAATGGACCCGGGTCACGGTTCACAAGCCGGACGCCCCGATTGACGCCACGTTTCGGGATGTGGCGCTGACGATCACCAGAAACGCGAGGTCCGAGCAGTGACTGAGACCCCCAACCCGTACATCGCCGAGGCGGAAGCCCTCACCGGAGAGATGCACCCGATCCGTCGGGTCGTCATCGCCCTGGGCTCCAACCTCGGTGAACGGCTGGCCGCCCTCCAGGGCGCGGTGGATGCGCTGGCCGACACTCCTGACGTGTGGATCACCGGTGTCTCCTCGGTCTACGAGACCGAGCCGGTCGACGCGCCAGACGGCTCCAAGCCCTACCTGAACGCCGTACTCCTGATGGACACCACGCTGCCGGCCGCCCGGCTGATGGAGCGTGCGCTGGCCGTCGAGGACGCCTTCGACCGCGAGCGCAGCGAGATCCGCAACGCGCCGCGCACCCTCGACGTCGACCTGATCGTGGTGGGCGACCGCCGCGCCGACGACGACTTCCTGCGCCTGCCGCACCCGCGCGCCCACGAGCGTGCGTTCGTGCTCCAGCCGTGGCACGACCTCGAGCCCGACGCCGAGATCCCCGACGCCGGACCCATCGAGGAGCTGCTGGCCAAGGCCGACACCTCGACCATCACCAAGCGCGAAGACCTGACGCTCGAGGTCCAGTGACCCGATGACGGGCGCACCACCACTCGGCGCGGACCCCGAGCGGCCGGACCGCGACGACCGGCTCGCGCCCACCGCTGGTCGACCCTCGCGGGCTGGGCGGCGGCCGGGCTCGTGCTCGGCCGGCTCTGGCACCCGGTCGCTGAGCGGTTCAACGGCACCGCGCCGACGGTCTCGCTGCTGCAGGGGCTGGTGCTGTTCTTCGTCGCGGCCATCCTCGGTGGCACCGCCTGGATCACCTGGCGTGCCGTGCACGTACGACGCGAGCGGCTCGAGCCGCAGCAGGCCGTCAACCGGCTGGTGCTGGCGCGGGCCTGCGCGCTGGTGGGCGCGCTGGTCGCCGGCGGGTACGCCGGATATGCGCTCAGCTGGCTCGGGAACGACGCCGAGCTGGCCGCGGAGCGGGTGTGGCGATCGGCCGTGGCCGCGCTCGGGGGTGTGGCGACCGCCTCGGCCGCGGTACTGCTGGAGCGTGCGTGTCGCGTCCGTTCAGAGGACAAGTCGCCCTAACCTGCTGGCATGGCTTCCCCCAACGCCCGGCGCCGTCAGCGCAGCACCCGCCTGACCGTGGCCGTTGTCCTGCTCGTCGTCGCTGCCGTCCTCGTGGTGGCCGCCTTTGTCGGCCCCCTCAGCACCGTGGCCGGCGTCCAGCTGTTCTCCGCGATTGGTGCGATCGTGCTGGGCGCCGCCGCCACTCGCATCACCCACTCCGAGCTCATGCAGACCCGTCGTGACGCCGCCCGTGACCGCGCCGAGCAGGCCCAGGCCTACCGTGCGATCACCGAGCAGCGCGTGGCCGAGAACGCCGCGTTCGCGGCCGACATGTCGGCCCGCATCACCGAGCGTGAGGGCACCATCTCCGACCTCGAGGGCGCGCTCGATACGGCCCAGAAGCACTCCGCCGAGGTGACGCGGAAGTTCAACGCCGAGGCCCGGCGTGCCGAGCTGGCCGAGAACCGCGGCACCGAGCTTTCTTCGTCGCTCGAGGCGTCGGAGTCCCGCGCGGCCGAGGCAATCGTGCGCGTGGCCGAGCTCGAGGGCGAGATCGACGCACTGCGTGCCGAGCTCGTCGCCTGGCAGCTCCAGGGCGAAGCCCGCAAGCACGGCTGAGACGGCGTTTCACCGCGTCGCTCGCGACGCGACACAATGGGCCGGTGATCCCTGACGACAACCGGTTCGAGAGTGATCCGGACCGCTTGTTCCCCTCGCCACTTCCCCTGCCGACCGGCTGGTCGCTGGCGGGGGTCGACGAGTCCGCCGTGTCCCGGCTCACCCAGCTGAAGCGCACCCATGAGGACGCCGGCCGTGGCTGGGCCGGGGCCAGCGAGGACGACCTGCGCACCGAGATCGCGGAGTCCGGCACCGCGATGCGCGAGAACGTCGTCGTGCGCGATGCCGACGGCCTGATCGTGGCGTGGGGCAGTGTGCACGACCGTGCCGAGGGCCGGATGCTGTTCGTGCACGTCGTCGAGCGCTCGATCGCCGACGACGAGGCCGACCAGTGCGCGGCGGCCCTGTTCGCGTGGGCCGACGCCCAGGCCAGGCGCGTCGGCGCGGCCCGCGGGCTCGCCGTACAACAGATCGACAGTGGCGCGTTCGCCGACGACAAGCGCCAGCAGGGCTGGCTGCGCAGCGCCGGGTTCGAGCAGGTGCGCACGTGGTGGCAGATGACTCGGCCGGTGCAGCCCGACGAGGTCGAGCTGGTGCCCGATCCGGAGCAGTGGAGCAACGGTGCGGTGTCGCTCCGGCAGGTGGGCCCGAGCGCTGACGGCATGCCCGACGAGGCCGACCTGCGGGCCATCCACGACGTGCTCGAAGGTGCGTTCACCGACCACTTCAACTCCAACGAGGAGACCTTCGAGGAGTTCTGCCACCGGCTGCGCGAGGACCCGGGCCACCGCTGGGACCACTGGTGGCTGGCCGAGCTGACCGATGCCGATGCTCCCGAGCCGTGTGGTGCGCTGGTTGGCACCGAGCTGTCGGCGGCACCGGATGGAGTGCCGGGTTCGTACGTCGACTACATCGGGGTCCTGGAGTCCGCTCGTGGTCGTGGGGTGGCCAAGGGGCTGCTGCACACGATCATCGCCGACGCCGCGTCCCGTGGCCGCGACCGCGTGGGGCTCGAGGTCGACGCCGACTCACCGACCGGCGCCGACGGCATCTACGTCTCCATGGGCTGGCGGACGTCGTACGTCACTCAGTCATGGCATCGCGACGTCCCGGTCCCCGGCGGTGGCGACGGTCTCGGCCAGTGAGGCACGCAGGGCGCGGTGGATCCCGTTGGGCGTGAGTACGCCGACGAAGGCCGCCCCGCGCTTGACCCCGACCATCGGCTTGTCGTCGCGCAGCAGCACGGCGAGCGCCTCCTCGAGCGTCGAGTCGATGTCGATCGCCGCGCCGAGCTGACCGGCGGTGACGCCGTCCATCGGCTCGAGGTGCGCCTCGTCGAGCTGGGTCACCGTCAGTCGGCGCAGGCCCTTGGTGGAGCCCACGAAGTCGGCCACGAAGTCGTCGGCCGGCCGGCCGAGGAGCTCGGCGGGGGTGGCGTACTGCGCGAGCCGGCCGCCCGTCTCGAACACCGCGACCCGGTCGCCCATCCGCACCGCTTCGTCGATGTCGTGGGTCACCAGCACCACGGTCTTGTCGAGCTCGCGCTGGAGCCGGAGGAACTCGTCCTGCAGCCGCGCGCGCACCACCGGGTCGACCGCGCCGAAGGGCTCGTCCATCAACAGCACCGGCGGGTTGGCCGCGAGCGCGCGGGCCACACCGACGCGCTGACGCTGGCCGCCGGAGAGCTGGTGCGGGTAGCGATCGGCGTACGACGTCTCCAGCCCGACCGTCTCCATGAGCTCGAGGGCTCGCGCCTTCGCGGTGCTCCTGCTCTCGCCGTACAGCAGGGGCACGGTCATCACGTTGGTGAGGATCGTCTGGTGCGGGAACAGCCCGACCTGCTGGATGACGTAGCCGATGCCGCGCCGCAGCTTCACCGGGTCGGACCCGGTGACGTCGGCGCCGTCGAGCATGATGCGGCCCGTGGTGGGCTCGATCAGCCGGTTGATCATCTTCAGCGTCGTCGACTTGCCGCAGCCGGACGGACCGACCAGGCAGGCGATCTCGCCACGGGCGACTTCGAGGTCGAGCTCGTGCACCGCGACCGTGCCGTCGTCGTAGGTCTTGCCCACGCCCTCGAGCCGGATCATGGGCTGGGACGAGGCTCTTGCAGTCTCTGATGCCCCTACCGATGGCGTAGCGTCCATGCGGTGACCCTACTCGCGGAGGCCGGCACTCAAGTGCTCACGAGCGCTGCCGGACCTTCGTGTTACAGCCGGCTCACCAACGAGTGGATCTGCGGGCAGTACCTCACCGATCGCAAGCAGGAGATCATCGACGCCACGGTCCAGCACATCTGGATCACCGTCGTCTCGGTGCTGGTCGGCCTGGTGATCGCGTTCCCGCTCGCGCTGCTCGCGCGACGACTGCCGCGGCTCGAGTCGCTCATCCTCGGCATCACCACCGGCATCTACACGATCCCGTCGCTGGCGCTGTTCCCGCTGATGGTGCCGTTCACCGGCCTGACCTCGACGACGGTGGTGCTGGGCCTCGCGCTCTATGCCCTCACGATCCTCGTGCGCAGCCTGCTCGAGGGCTTCCGTTCGGTGCCGGACGAGGTGGTGGAGTCGGCCACCGGGCTGGGCTACAGCCGCAAGAAGCTGCTGTTCCGCATCGAGCTGCCGCTCGCCCTGCCCGTCGTGATGGCCGGCCTGCGCGTCGCCACCGTCTCGACGGTCGCGCTGACAACGGTCGGCTCCCTGGTGGCGTACGGCGGCCTCGGCAACCTGATCAAGGACGGCGTCAGCACCAACTTCCGCGCCGAGCTGCTCACCGCATCTGTCATCTGCGTGCTGCTCGCGGTCCTTCTCGACGTCGCACTCGTGGGCGCGCAGCGCGTCATGACGCCCTGGACGAGAAGAGTGCGTGCATGAACGTCCTGTCCGAGGCCTGGCGCTACCTGCGTGAGGGCGACAACTGGACCGGGGCGGGTGGCATGGCCAACCTGCTCAACCAGCAGCTCCTGCTGACCATCACCGCACTCGCGATGGCGCTCGCCATCGGCCTGCCGATCGCGCTGTGGCTCGGGCACCTGGGCCGGGGCGGCTTCCTCGCCATCAACGTCTCCAACGTCGGCCGTGCCGTGCCGACGTTCGCCCTGCTGGCGCTGCTCGTCGTCGCCGAGTGGCCGGGCACCCAGTCGTTCGGCCCCTACGGCCGTGCCGGGCTGGCCACCCTGATCGCCCTCACGCTCTTCGCCCTGCCGCCGATCATCACCAACGCGTACGTCGCCGTCCGCGAGGTGCCGCCGGACGTGCGCGAGTCGGCCCGCGGCATGGGCATGACCGGGCCTCAGCAGTTCTTCCGCGTCGAGCTGCCGTTGGCGATGCCGCTGGTGATGTCGGGCGTGCGGCTGGCGCTCGTCCAGGTCTGGGCCACGGCCACCATCGCCGCCCTCGTGGCCGGTCCGGGCCTCGGTCGCGTCATCACCGACGGCTTCTTCCGCTCCAACTACGGCAAGGGCATCGCCGGCGCGATCGTGGTCGCGCTGGTCGCCCTCGTGCTCGAGCTGCTCGCCGCCGGGGTCCAGCGCCTCGTCGATCCCACCCGCAGGGGTGGTTCGTCACCGAATCGTGAGGTGGGAATGTCTGTAGGTACCCCTACGGTTGACCAACCAGCCGACGCCGTCGGCTGACTGCTGCATCCGGACACGCGTGGCTACCGCCGCGGGACACATAAGGAATCCCATGCTCGTACGACGCACTCTCGCCGCGGTCTTGTCCGCCGGCGCCCTCTTCCTCGCCGCAGGCTGTGCCGGTGACGACGTCGCCTCCGACGACGCGTCCGGCCCCGCCGAGTCGTCGGCCGCGGCCGACAAGGGCTCGGTGACCATCGCCGGCCAGAACTTCCCCGAGGCAACGCTCGTCGCCTCGATGTACCAGCAGCTCCTCGAGAAGGGCGGTTACACCGTCGAGACCAAGCTGGTCGACTCGCGAGACGCCTACATGCCGACCTTCCCCGACAGCGTCGACATCGTCCCCGAATACGTCGGTGGCATCGTCAACTTCCTCAACACCCAGGAGGCCGGCGGTGACGCCAAGCCGTTCGAGGCCGGTGACGGCGAGCAGCTCGCCTCCGACGGCGCCGAGCTGCTCGATGCCGCGGGCATCGAGCTGCTCGACATCTCTCCGGCGACCGACACCAACGCCTTCTTCGTGACGAAGGAGTACAGCGAGTCCGAGGGCGTCACGTCGCTCTCCGACCTCGAGGGCAAGTCCGTCACCCTGGCTGCCGCTCCCGACTGCGAGGGTCGCCTGGACTGCGAGGGCGGGCTCTCCGACGAGTACGGCATCGACGTCACCGAGGTGCTGCCCCTGGGCTACGCCAGCGACCAGACCTACCAGTCGGTGCTCGACGGCGAGTCCGAGCTCGGCGAGACCAGCACCACCGACGGCACGCTCGAGTCGCAGGGCCTGGTGGTCCTCGAGGACGACAAGCAGATCCAGCCCGCCCAGAACCTCGTCCCGGCCGTCGGCGCCGACTTCGTGGCCGAGCACGCCGACATCGCCGACATCCTCAACCCGCTGATGGCGGCCCTGACCACGGAGAAGCTGACGGAGCTCAACGGTCGCATCGCCGTCGACCGCGAGAAGCCCGAGGACGTTGCCTCTGACTTCCTCACGGAGGCCGGCCTGCTCTGACCTACGCCCGTTCGTGGGCCCGGATCGCCAAGGCGGCCGGGTCCACGCCGGTCGGGTCGAGCACCTCTGCAGGTACGTCGAGACACCGCACGCCGTCGCGGTCGGTCTGGGGCGCCGGGGCACCAACCCGGGCGATCCAGTCCATCACCGCGGCGGCGTCTGCGCGTCTGTCCTGCTCGACCAGCCACCCGGTGAGCCGGTGCACGGGCGGCAGGCCGCTGAGCACGAGCGAGCGGTCACCCCAGAGCTCTCTCGCCCCCGACACGAGCAGCTCCCACCAGGCGTCATCACAGCCGGGGATGGCGGTGAAGTAACGGTGCAGGTCGCCCGCGAGGACCCGGTCCAAGAACACCGCCGACACCGACGGGTCGTCGTACTCCCGGACGGCGGCGAGTGACATCCGCTTGGTCTCCCACCGGTCGGTGAGGTCCTGCAGTGAGCTGCGCTGCTGGGTGATCGAGGTCCCGTCGGTGCGGATCCGCCAGTGGTAGACGACGTTGGGCAGCACGTCGAAGCGGCCGGAGAGGTAGGCGCGGGTCGTGGTCGGCTGATCCTCGTAGCGCACGCCCTCGGGCCACGCCAGCCCGGCCTCGTCCCAGAAGGACCGCCGGAACACCTTGTTCCACGCGAACACGTCGCCCAGGATCTCGGGATGCTCGCGGGCGGTGATGCCCCGCCGCGCGGGGTTGTGCAGCCGGTGCATCCACGGCGGCTCGTGCAGGCCGGCGCCGGCGGGCGGCGGTGCCTCCCAGCGGAAGATGGAGCCGGTCGCGAAGTCCGAGCCGGTGTTCTCCAGCTCACCGACGAGTGTTGCGTACGCCGAAGCCGGCACCACGTCGTCGGAGTCGAGGAACGTCAGGTAGTCGCCACGCACGTGCGCCGTACCGACGTTGCGGGCAGCGCCGAGACCACCGTTGTCGGTGTGTACGACGCGCACGCGGGCATCGCGGGCGGCGTACTCCTCCGCGATCTCACCGGACGCGTCGGGCGAGCCATCGTCGACCACCACCACGTCGAGCTCGTGATGGCTCGAGGAGAGCAGGCTGTCGAGCGACTCGGGCAGCCAGTGCTCGACGCCGTAGGCGGGCACCACGACACCCAGCGTCGGCTCCCGCCGATGCCTGCGCCTGGCAGCCCACTTCATGCGGGGGAGCGTACCCAGCGGCAGGGGTGTCTCTGCTCTTGTAGGCTCCCCACCCGTGAGAGCCATCGACGAGCTGAACCCCGAAGGCGTACCGCGCAAGGTGCTCTTCGTCGCCGGCGCCGGACGCAGCGGCACCAGCACCCTCTCGGGGATCCTCAGCCTGCTGGGCATGCACGTGCCCAAGCCGGAGGTGATGGCCGACTCCTCCAACCCCAAGGGCTTCGGCGAGCCCCAGTGGGCCGTCGAGCTGCACGACCGGCTGCTGCGTGAGGCGGGTGTCCAGGTCAGCGACAGCCGCCCGAGCGCGTGGTTCGAGACCGGTCGCATCGCCACCCGGGAGCCCGCCCGCATCCGGGTCGCCGACTGGCTCGAGGGCCACTTCGCCGAGCACCCCGAGCTGGTCGTCAAGGACCCGCGGCTGAGCTGGTTCCTCGGCCTGTGGCGGGTGGCGGCGATCCGCACCGGCGCGACGCCGGTGTTCGCGACGATGCTGCGTCCGCCGGCCGAGGTCGTGGGCAGCAAGCAGAAGTACTACTCCAACAAGCTCGGCTCGGCCCACCTCACCGCCAGCTGGCTCAACATGCTGCTGCACACCGAGCGCGCCACCCGCGACAACATCCTCGGCTCGGTCGAGGGCGGCGGTCGCGCGTTCGTGCGCTACTCCGACCTGCTCGACGACTGGGTCAAGACCACGATGGCGCTGGGCCAGAAGCTCGACGTGCAGTCGGTGATCCACACCCGCAGCGACCAGATCCGCGAGGTGCACCGCTTCATCGACCCCAGCCTGCGCCGGGTCAACCTCAGCCTCTCCGACCTCGAGCTGCCGCCGCGCCTGCACGAGCTGACCGAGGAGACCTGGTCGGCGCTCAACCAGCTCGCCGACGACGGTGGCGACACCCCCGAGGTGCACACCACGCTCGACCAGCTGCGCGACGCCTACGTCGAGCTGTACGACGAGGCCGAGGCGATCTCGAAGTCCTCGGTCGTGGCAGCCCGGGTGGAGCAGGCCCGCGAGTCGGCCGAGGCCGACAAGCCGTCGCTCGCCGACAGGGTGCCGCACGAGTTGCGGGCCAAGATCCCGCCGTCCGTACGCCGCGGCCTACGTCGCGCGATGGGCCGGGAGCGGGAGTGATCCCGCTCGGGTCCGGCCGGGGCCTCGAGAACATCGAGGGGCACACCGACTTCGACATCGTCTGGCCCTGGCACAAGCCCGGGGGGCTGCGGCGCGGAGCGACCGCCGTACTCCGGGTGAAGAACGAGGCGCCGTCGCTGCCGTTCGTGCTGCCGCCGCTGCTGCGGGCGTGTGACGCCGTGCTCGTGGTCGACAACGGTTCGACCGACGGCACCCGCGAGGTGGCCGTCGAGACCGCGGCCAGGGCCGGGCTGGCGCACAAGTTCACGCTCGAGGACTACCCGTTCGACGTGGCCCGTGCGGGCGCCGAGCACCTGGCCCAGCACGAGCGGTCGGTGCACTCGCTGGCCTACTTCTACAACTGGTGCTTCTCGCACGTCACCACCCGCTACACGTGGAAGTGGGACGGTGACATGGTGCTCTCGACCGAGGGCGAGGTGTCGATGGCCGACCTCTCGTGGCAGGTCGGCATGCAGGACGCCGTGATCCGGGTGCCGCGGCACGGGCTCTACCTCGAGAACGACCGGCACGCCTGGCTCGACCTCGGCCTGCGCAACATCGAGGAGTGGGGCTTCCCGATGAGCCCGGACTTCATCTACACCAAGGCGCCGGAGTGGGAGATCCGTACGACGCCCGACCGGATCGAGATGTTCGCGCTGCCGCAGGGCCTGTGCGTGGAGCTGAAGTACCTCGACGGCGACGAGTTCGCGCACTGGACCGACCCGGAGTCGTTCGCCACCAGCATCCGCAACCGCCGCAAGCGGCGCGAGTGGCACGTGTTCAACAGCCTCAAGGAAGGCATCGTGCTCGACGGCGTCGTCGAGCTGACCGCCCCCGAGGGCGTGCACATCGTCGACTACGTGACCCACGACTGGCTGCCCCGCGCCCCGCGCCCCTTCACCGTCGACGACCCCGAGCACGCCAAGCTGCACATGCGCGCCTGACGTAACCGCTGGTTTCGAGACAGGACTTCGTCCTTCCTAAACCAACGGTGTGGAGTGGGATGCGTCACTTGGACAGACGGTTCCCAGGCGGGAATGCGTCGGCGTAGTGTCGTGGTTGAAAAGTTTCGAGCACATCGTCTGGTACCCACACCGGCCCCATCCGTACGACGTACGGCGGGGGTGGTCGGCGGGACTGAAACGAGAGGTTCGTCCATGGATGACCGCCTTCGGGTGGGCGTCGTCGGCGCAGGTCGCGTCGGTGCCGTCCTCGCCGCCGCCCTGCGCGCCGCCGGCCACGACATCGTCGCGGCTGCGGGTGAGTCCGACGCATCGCGTGACCGTATCGAGGCCCTGCTGCCCGGCGTCACCACCGACAAGCCCAGCACCGTCGCCCGTGCCTGCGACCTCCTGCTGCTGACCGTGCCCGACGACATGCTGCCCAACGTCGTCTCGATGCTGAGCGCGAGCGGGGCGATCCACGCCGGCCAGTACGTCGTACACACCTCCGGTGCGCACGGCCTCGCCGTCCTCGATGACGCCGTGGCCGTGGGCGCCCGGCCGGTCGCGCTACACCCCGCGATGACCTTCACCGGCACGGCCATCGACCTGCCCCGCCTCGCCGGTTGCGTCTTCGGCGTGACCGCCGGCGACGCCGAGCGTGACGTCACCGAGATGCTCGTCGACGACCTCGGCGGCCGGGCGATGTGGGTGCCCGAGGACAAGCGCACGCTCTACCACGCGGCCCTCGCGCACGGCGCGAACCACCTCGTCACGCTGGTCACGCAGGCGATGGAGATGCTGACCGTGGCAGGTGGCGACCACCCCGCCGACACCCTGCGGCCGTTGCTCACCGCGGCCCTCGACAACGCACTCGAGCAGGGCGACTCCGCCCTCACCGGGCCGATCGTCCGCGGCGACCTCAACACCATCGCCGCCCACCTCGACGAGATCGCCGCCAATGCGCCGCACACGCTGCCGTCGTACGTCGCGATGGCCCGCGACACCCTCGACCGGGTCGTCACCGACGGGCGGCTGCTGCCGATCCGGGCGAACCGGATCCGGGCGTTGCTCGTTGCCACGAGCGCCGACGCCGGGCTGGCGGTCACCGAGGACGAGCTCCGGCGATGAGTGCCGCGCCCACCCTCGCGGAGACCCGCGAGGAGCTCGCCCGCCTGCTGTCCGACGCACGTACGTCGGGGCGCAAGGTCGGCCTGGTGCCGACCATGGGCGCCCTGCACGACGGCCATGCCAGCCTGATGCGCGAGGCGCGTGCCCAGGTGGGCGATGGTCCGGTGGTGGTCAGCATCTTCGTCAACCCGATGCAGTTCGCGCCGGGCGAGGATCTCGACCGCTACCCGCGCACTCTCGAGGCCGACCTGGAGCTCTGTGCGGCGCAGGGTGTCGACCTCGTGTTCGCGCCGGCCGTCGACGAGGTCTACCCGGGTGGTGAGCCCGATGTCACGATCCAGCCCGGGCCGCTTGCCACGATCCTCGAGGGGGCGACCAGGCCCACCCACTTCCGCGGCGTACTCACCGTCGTCGCGAAGCTGTTCGGCCTGGTGCGGCCCGACGTGGCGGTGTTCGGGCAGAAGGACTACCAGCAGCTCACCCTGATCCGCCGGATGGTTGCCGACCTCTGCATGGGCGTCGACGTCGTCGGCGCCGAGACGCTGCGAGAGCCCGACGGCCTGGCGATGAGCAGCCGCAACCGCTACCTCGACACGGAGCAACGGCGCCGGGCGGGGGCTCTCAGCCAGGCACTCGTCGAGGCCCGCGACGCGTCGCTGTGGGGAGCCGACGTCGCGCTGGAGTCGGCCCGCGCCGAGATGCGCCAGGCCCACGGCGTCGATCTCGACTACCTCGTCATCCGGGCGGCCGATCTGGGCGAGCTGCCCTGCGCCGTACCCGACGCCACCGAGGCACGGATCCTCGTCGCCGCACGCGTGGGGAGCACGCGCCTCATCGACAACATGCCCATCACCCTGGGGGCCACCAGCGCTTCCACACGACAAGGAGTCAGCGCATGCTGCGCACCATGATGAAGAGCAAGATCCACCGGGCCACCGTGACCCAGGCGGACCTGCACTACGTCGGGTCTGTCACCGTCGACGAGGACCTGCTGGACGCCGCCGACCTGCTCTCCGGTGAGCTGGTCCACATCGTCGACGTGACCAACGGCGCCCGGCTCGAGACCTACACGATCGCCGGCGAGCGCGGCTCGGGCGTGATCGGCATCAACGGCGCCGCGGCCCGGCTCGTCCACCCCGGCGACGTGGTCATCCTCATCGCCTACGGCCAGCTGGAGGACGCGGAGGCCAAGGAGTTCCAGCCGCACGTGGTCTTCGTCGACAACGACAACATGATCATGGGCACCGGCTTCGATCCCGCCGAGACGTTCGGTGGAGCGGGCCTGGTCCGCGGCGACCTGCTCGATCGTTGACGCAGGTGACCGACACCACCGGCGTACGACGACCCGCGCCCGAGCTGGTCCCCGAGCGCCTCACCGCGCCCGACCCGGGCTGGACCACGCAGGCCGACGTGGTCGTCATCGGCTCCGGCATTGCCGGGTTGACCGCGGCTCTGGGGATCCACGCGGAGGACGGCGGGCTCAAGCTTCTGGTCGTCACCAAGGACGTGCTCAACGCCGGGTCGACGCAGTGGGCGCAGGGCGGCATCGCAGCAGCCCTCGGCCCGGGCGACACCCCCGACCAACACGAGCGCGACACCCTGGTCGCGGGAGCGGGCGCCTGCGACATCGAAGCCGTGCGGGCACTGGTGACCGAGGGTCCCGACGCCGTGCGCGAGCTGATCGCACTGGGCACCAACTTCGACCACCACCCCGACGGCGAGCTGTCGCTCACCCGCGAGGGCGGCCACCACCGCGACCGCATCGCGCACGCCGGTGGTGACGCCACGGGTGCCGAGATCCAGCGGGCACTGATCGCCGCGGTCGAGCGCGCCCCCGAGATCGAGGTCATCCAGCACGCCCTGGCCGTCGACCTCTTGTTGGCTGCTGACGGCGGCGTTGCCGGGGTGACGCTGCACGTGCTCGGCGAGGGCCAGCGCGACGGCGTGGGTGCGGTGCACTGTCGTGCGGTCGTCCTCGCGAGCGGCGGCCTCGGCCAGGTGTTCTCCCAGTCGACCAACCCCACTGTCTCGACGGGCGACGGCATGGCGATCGCGCTTCGCGCCGGCGCCGTACTCCGCGATCTCGAGTTCGTGCAGTTCCACCCGACCGTGATGTACCTCGGCCCCGACTCCCAGGGCCAGCAGCCGCTCATCTCGGAGGCGGTGCGAGGCGAGGGCGCGTTCCTGGTGGACTTCGAAGGCGCTCGTTTCATGCAGGGGCAGCACGAGCTCGCCGACCTCGCTCCCCGCGACGTGGTGGCCAAGGCCATCACCCGGCGGATGATCGAGACCGGCCATCAGCACATGTGGCTCGACGCGACGCATCTCGGCCCCGAGTTCTGGGAGAAGCGCTTCCCGACCATCCTGGCGGTGTGCCGCGAGCACGGAGTCGACCCCGTCACCGAGCTGATCCCGGTGGCACCCGCCCAGCACTACGCGTCCGGCGGGGTGGCGACCGATCTCTACGGGCGTTCCAGCATTGCGGGGCTCTACGCCACCGGTGAGGTCGCCTGCTCCGGAGTCCACGGCGCCAACCGGCTGGCCTCCAACTCATTGCTCGAGGGGCTCGTCTTCTCGCGGCGGATCGCCGAGGTGCTTCCGGGTGAGCTGCGCGAGCGGGTGTCCGCCGCCAGCGACGATCGCTTGGCCTGGCTGGTCGCCGGCTCGCACCGCCGCGACCTGCAGGACGTCATGACGCGCCAGGTCGGCGTACTCCGCAACGACGCCGGGCTGCAGCGGGCGATGACCTACCTTCACGAGCTGGAGGCCGGTGACGCCGTACCCGGCACCGACGCCTGGGAGACCACGAACCTGCTGGCCATCAGCACCGCGCTTGCCCAGGCCGCGTTCATCCGCACGGAGACGAGGGGCTCGCACTGGCGCGAGGACTTCCCCGACCGCGACGAGCGCGCCGGCCACATCGACAGCTGGCTCGAGGGTGGGCTGATCCGCTCCCGGTGGATCCCGTCGCCGTCGACCGACCCATCCGAGACACCAGCGGAAGTGATCGCATGAACCTCACGCCGTACGCCGCCCTGCCGGCGTCGCTGCTCGACGAGCTGCGCGCCGCAGCACTCGACCCCGATCGCATCTACTTCGACATCGTCACGGCTCTCCACGAAGACCTGCCCGCCGAGGCCGTCGACACCACCAGCGTCGCCACGATCTCTGCCGACGCGACGGGGCAAGCCGACTTCAACGCCCGCGAGGAGGGCGTGGTCGCCGGCCTCGGCGTCGCGGCGCTCGTCTTCCACGTCGTCATGGGCGACACCGTGACGATCACCGACCGGGTTGCCGACGGCACGCATGTCACGCCCGGCGCGCGTGTGATGAGGGTGTCCGGGCCGACCCGCGGCCTGCTGACGGCCGAGCGCACCGCGCTCAACTACGCCAGCCACCTCTCCGGCGTCGCCACCGCCACCTCCCACTGGGTCGCAGCCCTCGACGGCACGCGCGCCAAGGTGCTCGACACCCGCAAGACGCTGCCCAACTGGCGCGCCCTCCAGAAGTACGCCGTCCGCTGCGGCGGCGGCGTCAACCACCGCTTCGGCCTGGCCGACATGGCGATGGTGAAGGACAACCACGTCATCGCCGCCGGGGGAGTCGTGCCCGCGCTCGAGGCCGTGCGAGCCGCGTTCCCCGGGCTCCCCGTCGAGGTCGAGGTCACCGACCTCGACCAGCTCCGCGAGCTGCTCGATGCCGGCTGCGACCGGATCCTGCTCGACAACATGGACAGCGCCACCATGGTCGAGGCGGTGCGCATCACCGCCGATCGCGCCAGCCTCGAGGCATCTGGCGGCCTGACGCTCGAGCGGGCCCGCGAGGTCGCCGAGACCGGGGTCGACTTCATCTCCGTCGGCGCACTGACGCACTCGGTCATCGTGTTCGACCTCGGCATGGACCTGTCGGACACATGAGCCTGCTGGCGGCCGACATCGGCAACAGCTACACCGTCTTGGGCCTCCTCGACGGTGACGAGGTCGCGTGCCACTGGCGGGTGGCGACCGACGAGCGTCGTACCTCCGACGAGTGGGCAGTCCTCGTGCGCAGCTTGCTGGCCGACTCCGACAAGCTGGATGCCGTCAGCGGCATCGCCGTCTGCGCGACGGTGCCGTCGGTGCTGCACGAGTGGCGCGAGATGCTCGGCCGCCACTTCGCTGACGTGCCCGCCGTCGTGGTCGAGCCGGGCGTGCGCACCGGAGTGCCCGTCCTGATGGACAACCCCCGCGAGGTCGGGGCTGACCGCATCATGAACGCCCTCGCCGCGCTGCGCCTCTACGGCGGCCCGGCGATCGTCGTCGACTTCGGCACCGCGACGACGTTCGACGTGGTGAGTGCTGCCGGACAGTACGTCGGCGGCGCCATCGCCCCGGGCATCGAGATCTCGCTCGAGGCACTGGGCAGACGGGGCGCGCAGCTGCGCAAGGTCGAGCTCGTGCGACCGCGCTCGGTGATAGCCAAGAACACCGTCGAGGCGCTGCAGTCGGGGATGCTCTTCGGCGTCGCGTCGCAGGTCGAGGGCATCGTGTCGCGGATGATCGCAGAGCTCGGCGTCGCCGCCGAAGCCGTGTCCATCATCGCCACCGGTCACCTAGCGCCGCTCGTGCAAGCCGAGTGCAGCTGCTTCACGGAGTACTCCCCGTGGTTGACCCTCCAGGGCCTGCGGCTTGTGTACGAACGCAACTCCTGACCGAGCCCTGTGGACAACGCCCGTCACCAACTGGCGATCCCGGGCAGCATGGTTGACGTCAGATCAACCACAACGACTGCGGGGGCGTCGTGTACGGAGAGCCGAGGAAGATCAGGGAAGTGGCCGAGCGCCTGGCGGCGCGGGCCGAGGAGCTGAGAGCGCAGGCGCGCGAGCTGCATGCGCGCAGCGAGACCGTCGCGTGGGTGTCGGTCGCGGCCGACCGGATGCGGCAGCGAGCCTGCGACCGGCGCGATGAGCTGCACGCCGTCGCCGATGCGTACGACGAGGCCGCCCAGCGGGTGCGGGCACACGCCGACCGGGTGCAACACCTGCTCGATCTCATCGCCGACATAGAGAAGCAGGTGCACGCGATCATCGCGGGGGCTCTCGAGCGGGCCAACGCCGCTGTCGACGCGGTGGTCGGCGGCATCAAGGCCGCGCTGTCGTCGGGTGACGAGGCAGACCGGGCCATCGCGAAGACCCCGACACCGCCACCCGGTCATCGCGACTGGCTCGACATGCCCGACCTCCTGCCCGGGATCCGCACGTGAGCGCCGGGCTGCGGGCGCCCGGGCTGCCGCGGCGGGTGCTGCTCCCGCTTGCCGAGCTGATCGCCGCTGCCCGGCTGGCCGGCGACGTACCCCTGCCACTTCGACTGGACGCCGCCCCGGCCCAGCTCGACGAGAGGCTGGGTGGGGTGGCTGCCTATGACGACGTACGACGAGCAGTCACGCGCGCCGACGACGAAGGTCCCGCCGGTCTCGCGGCCCTGGGTCTGCTCGATGACGGAAGGCTGGACTCCGAGGCCGCGTTGGCGTTGCGGGTGCTGGCCGGCGGTGCGCTGCTCATCCAGCTCGACCTGTCGGCCGTTCGGAGAGGAGGTGTCGTGCCACTCCGGTCGTGGTTCGCCGCGGGTCACGGTGTGGTCGCCCAGCTCTCGACGTCGGGTGGCCGTGACTACGAGCTGGCGTGGTTCGCTCCCGCGGTCTGGGTCTCGCAGTTCGTCCGCGCTGCCTGCCTGCCCGGTGTCGCGACCGGTCAGTCCGTGGCGCCGGCATCCGTGTCGCTGCCGAGCGAGCTGCTGGTGGCGGGGTGCGCGGCCGTGCGCGAGGGCCGCACCGACGTGCTTGACTCGCTGGCGGCCGACCACGGCACAGCAGGCGTCGCCGAAGTGCTCACGGCTCTCGAGACCACGTGTCGCGGCCGGCTGCGCGTGCTGATGCGTCGCCGCGACGTCGATCATAAGCCGGCGATCACCACTTGGCTGCTGCTCGACGACGGCTGGCGAGAGCTGCGGCCGGGTCCGGGGGCGACCGCGCAGCTGCGGCGCCGCGCGCCTCGCGACCTGGCGCTCTGGCTGGCCCCGTCGGTGGCCCGCGCGGCGGGAGTCGCCCGATGAGCGGGCATGTGCCCATCACGGTCACCGGGGGAGCGGGCGGGGTCGCCGCGTCGTACGACGACCTCCTGAGCCTCGGCCTGCTCTACCGCGCCCTGGGGGCCGAGCTGGCCGGAGCTGCGTGGCACGACAAGCTCGAGGCCGCTGACGGTGACCTGGTGCTGTCGTCGGTGCTCGCGCCACAGACCTTCGCGGCCGCGGAGTCGGCGATCCTGGCAGCGACCTACGGTCCGCACGGGCTCGTCTCCCGGGCGGCGCTCGTCGAGGCGCACAGTTTCGCGTTCGCGGCGGTTGTCGAGCTGTACCGCGCCGCCGACGCACTCCAGCACGCGGCGTACGAAGCGATGTCCTACGGCCTGGGCGTCACGATCGGCGCGGAGCTCGTGCCGATCGCGGTCACCGGCGGGCTGGCCTACCTCGTCGCGAGACGGGTCAGCCGGACGCTCGTGACCGACCTGGACGTCGTGGCCTGGGCGGAGGCCAACCCCGAGCTGGTGCAGGCCGTCGTCAACGGTGGCGGTGGGCTGCTCGACGGCCTCGCGCTCAACCCGGTGAGCGGTCCGCTCATGGGAGCGCTCGGGCTCGACGGCCTGCACCTGACCACCGGGTCGGCTGCCGACGACCTCGGCGAGCTGCTGTTCGGCGACTACGCCGGCACGGCGGTGCCCACGACGGTCGACGAGCCGTACGACGTGCCCGCGAGTGTCGAAGACCTGATCCGCGACCTGGCGGCGACGGCCGGTGAAGGTGACGGTGAGATCACCATCCAGCGGCTGACGGGTCCTGATGGTGAGACCCGATGGATCGTGCACCTGCCGGGCACCGACGACTTCGTCGACCAGCACGCCATTCGCAACCTGGGTTCCAACCTCAACCTCATCGCGGGCGACGACACGGCTTACGGGCAGGCCATTTCCCTGGCAATGAAGCAGGCCGGTGTGCAATCCGACGATCCGGTGCTGATGGTGGGCCACTCCCAGGGCGGAATGCAGGCCGCCGCGTTGAGCGCCGATCCCGACTTTCGATATCACGTGACCCACGTGGTGACCGCGGGCGCCCCGGTGGGCACGTTCGGCATTCCCGACAATGTCTCGGTGCTCTCGCTCGAGAACTCCGCCGACCTGGTGCCTTCTCTCGATGGCGAGGACAACCGCGCCAGTGCCCGTCACACCACTGTGCGTGCCGACGTGCGCACCGGCAACTTCGATGCCGGTGCGGGCAACCACGGGCTGGATCTGTATGCCGATCTGGCCGGCACGGTCGACGGCAGCGCCGATCCGTCCGTGCGCGCGGCGATCGCTGACCTGGAGCAGAGCGGATTCATCGGTTCGACGGATGCGGAGTCGCAGACCTTCGGCTATCGCACGGAGGTGGGAGACCTCGTCCGTCCGGCGGATATCGCCGATCGGTCCGGAAATGTCAAGACTGCGGCTTGAACTGACGCGGCAACTTGCAATTCCTCGAATTGACGGCAGGATATGCGCACGGGGAAAATTATCCGTGCTCGCTCGAATAGAGCGCACCAAATTTGAGGGAGTGCCATGTCGCAAAAGGTCAGCATCATCCTGGTCGATGACATCGATGGTGGGGATGCGAGCGAAACCGTGCAGTTCGGCCTCGACGGCGCGTCGTACGAGATCGACCTGAGTGAAAGCAACGCCAGCGCATTGCGCGACGCGCTCAGCGGTTATGTCGGCCATGCCCGCAAGGTCGGGTCCGGTCGCCGTACCCGTCGTGCCGGTGCGGCCAGCACCTCGGGCGTCAACGCCAAGGAGGTGCGTGCTTGGGCGCGTGCCAACAAGCGCAGCGTGCCCGACCGCGGCCGCATCCCGGCCGACGTGCGTGAGGCGTACGACGCCGCGCACTGACACCGCACCAGAGCGAGTTGTCACCTCGCCGTCACCCGTGCGACACAGCTGGCTCGAGCGCTGTTCTCGCGCGTTTGACACGTTGCATGCATCAATCTCTGGAAAGGCCACGCATGCGCGCGCCACTGAAGCATCTGTTCCTCCTCGTGTCCCTAGGTCTCACATTGGCCTCAGGCGCCGCAGCCGCAGCCGCAGCCTCGGCTGCGGTCGTGACGACCGGCACGCTGACCGTCGACTCGGCGCGAGTCACCGTCGGTGAACCGGTGAGCTTCCAGTACGACGTCAGTCCGGCCGGTCCCAAGAACTGGGTGGGTCTGTACCGCGACCCGGGCAACGGCCCCGTCCAGGAGGAGTACGTCGCGCCGTCGCTCACCTACCGCTACATCCCGGATGCCAGCGGGTCCGTGAGCTTCCCCACCACCGGTTTCGCGCCCGGCAACTACGTCGCCTACGCACTCGAGGACGACGGCTACGCCTGGTTGGCACAACCGGTCAGATTCACCGTGGTCGATGACGAGCCTCTGCACTTCGCGACGTCGGTCGTCCCGCTGCGCAACGCGTGGGCCTACACCGGCTACCGCGCCGAAATCGACGGCATCGTCCAGGGCGATCAGGAGGGGCTGACCTTCCGCAAGGTGTCGGGCGCCGAGTGGTTGCGCGTGCATGCCGCTGGTGCCGTGCGCGGCACCCCGCTCGCCGGATCCGCCGGACGCCCTGCCGTCGCGACGGTCGAAGCGACGAACTCCGCGGGTGAGTCGACCCGCGCCACGATCACGGTGGACGTGCGGGGCCCGAATGCCGAGCTCGTGCCCGACGTCAAGGTGATGACGTGGAACATGTGGTACGGCGGCACCAACGTAAGTGACTACCGGGAGAAGCAGCTGCGGTTCCTGCTCGACCGCGACGTCGACGTCATCGGCGTCCAGGAAAGCTTCGGGACGTCTGCCAAGGAGCTGGGCGAGGCGCTCGGCTGGGACTACTACCAGGCCGGCTACGACCTGGGCATCCTGAGCCGTTACCCCATCGTGAAGCGCAGCCCGTTGCCCTCGGAGTCGGGCATGCCGGCCATCAGCGCAACGGTCCGCCTCGATGCCCGTCGCCGGACGGACGTGACTGTCTGGATCACCCACCTCGGCTACACGCCGTACGGTCCGTACGACGCCTGCTTCGGCCACCTGCCCATCGACCAGCTCTTCGCCAAGGAAGGGCAGTCCGGCCGGACCGGGCAGATCACCGACATCGTTGCCGAGATGGGTCGAGACCTGCGCCGATCCGACGCGACGCCGGTGCTCCTCACCGGTGACTTCAACGCAGCCTCGCACCTGGACTGGAGCCCGCGTACCCAACGTTGCGGCTACGCCGCCGGGGTGCTGTGGCCCGCGTCGGTCATCCCCACGGACGCCGGACTGGTCGATACCTATCGCAGGATCCACCGCGACCCGGTGGCCGAGCCGGGCATCACCTGGTCCCCGGTGTACAAGACGTTCACCGGGGGCTACGGCTACGACGAGTTCGTGGGGCAGCCAGAGCCGCAGGACCGGATCGACTTCGTGTACGCCAAGGGCGAGTGGCGCGTTACCGACTCGGACGCCGTGGTTGCCGGCACTCCGAGCCCCGAGCCCGACCACGCGCTGAACGAGTGGACCTCGGACCACGCGGCAGTGATCACGGAGTTCGCTGTCCGCTGACCCTCGAGTCCGCCACCACCGGCGACCTCAACTTCGTCCCCATGGTGACGGCCTCGCTCCCGCAGACCAAGAACCTCGTCTCCAACTACAACCTGCTGTCGCCGAGCCCGCAGGGAACCGATGTCGAGCAGACCTCGAGCTGATACGTCTGGGCACGCAACCTGCCCCAGTGCCTCAACCGTTACTACTGCATCATCAACGACATCGAGTACCTCGGGCAGGAGCGCAAGGACATCGGAACGCCACCGGCAGACCTGCCGAAGATTCTCAGCAACGTCCACCGTGTCCCTCCGTCGGAGAAGGGTGGCCAGGCGAAGATCACCGACACGTCGAGCATCGACTACACGAAGGTGCGCATCGTGAAGGAGTGTCGACGCCACGCCTATGAAGCTGGCCTCGCGTGAGCGACGGCGATCGTGATGGCGTCCGCTACACGGTCCTCCTGCGCAAGACGCCCGGAAGCTGGTTCCTGGTCGGCAACGTCGCCTCGGGCTTCGGCGACTCCCTGATCCCTCTCGCGCTGGCGTTCGCCGTCCTGGAGTACACCGGGTCGGTCGCAGCGTTCGGTCTGGCCCTCGCGGCCTCGCGGCTTCCGCAGATCGTGGTGACGTTGGTCGGGGGTGTGCTCGGGGACCGTTTGCGGGCCCGGACGGTGGTGCTCTGGGCGAGCTGGTCGGACGACTGCTCCGCGAGATCTACTCGGACGCCGACGAGCTCCACTCGGCCACGGCGTTCCTCGGGACGTCCCGCGCGGTTTGCCACATCACGGCCCAGGGGGCGAGTGGTCTCCTGGTGTTCCTCGGTTCACCCGCCTGGTGCTTCGCCATCAACGGCGTCTCGTTCGCCGTGCTCGCTGTCTCGGTGCTGAGGTCGACACCGAGCCGGTTGCCCGTCGCGGCCGCCGGCGCCAAGGCGCAGGAGTCCTTCCTGACCCAGCTCGGCGACGGCTTCAAGGCCGTGGCCGACCGACCGCAGTTCGCCTGGGCACTCAGCAACTACGCCGTGGCGTGGCTGATGATCGTGCAGCCGTTCCTGGTCCTGGCGCCCGCCGCGCTGCTCGTGGCCTCTCCCGACGGGGGCTCGCTGATCTGGGGCTTCCTGGGAGGCGCCATCGGCATCGGCGGCATCCTCGGAGGGGTGCTGAGCGGGCGCATCGGAACGCCAGACCGACTGACGTTCGTGGTCCTCCTCGGGCTGTTCGACGTGCCGATCTACATCCTGCTGGCCCTCGCGCCGACCAACATGCTCATCTATCCCCTGGCGGTGATCACGGGAGTCCAGAGCACCCTGGCACGGATCATCCTCAACCAGGAGCTCTACCGGCGGATCCCGGAGGAGCTCATCAGCCGGGTGCAGTCGCTGCTGCTGGCCGCCTGGCTGCTGCCCGCGTTCGTCGCCTCGATCGCGGCGCCGCTGCTCGCCGAGGCGATCGGCTTCCGTCCGGTGCTCCTCGGCGGCGCCGGGTCGTTCGTCGTCATCAACCTGTTCATGGCCCTCAATGTCTGGCGGCACGCTGAACACTCCGAAGAGGTGGCGAGCGACGTCGCTGCCGGTTCGGCCGAGGCACGCTAGCGTGCTCACCCCGTTGGCTACGGGAGCGTTCGAGAACGCCACCGTGTGGTTCGCCTCCGAGGGCGGCGACCCGCCCGCTGACCTCGGTCCGGTGCTCGTGGTCCAGGACCGGGCGGGGCTGACCTGGCTCGGGCGTGACGAGCTCCCAGTCGGTCACATATGCCGGTCGGTCGGCGCGACGTCGCACCTGGCCGTGGTCTCCCGTGCTCGAGGGATGTTCTGCGCCGCGGTGCCCGGTGGCGCGCTGGCCGACGGATGGCTCACGATCGGGACCCACACGCTGCAGCACGGCGAGCAGGTCAGCCTGGGACCCGAGGGGCTCGCGACTCCGCGTGGCACCATCCCGGTCGCGCGTCCACGGTCCATGCAGGTCGCGAGCAGTGCCTGCATGGTGCGCGGCCTCGACCTCTACTGCACTGCTCCCAGCGTGGACGAGCTCGCCTCGTCGCACCATCGAGGTGCGTCGGTGTCGGCAGCATCCGCCTCGAGCACCTCGTGGTCGGGACGCCCGCCCAGAGGCTCGTCGCTCCGTTGCTCCAGGAGCTGTTCTTGCACGGCCGTGACGGCGAGGACGCAGGCATGGACGCCGGGTGCCGGCTGGCTGACGTCTTGACGGCAGGTCTGGTGACGGTGCTTGAGGAGGCCGGACGCCTAGGCCTGCATGTGGTGGTGAGGTTGCCTGACCTCGATCTCCAGGAGCTGCTCGAGCCGACGGAGCTCAAAGCGGTGGCTGCAGGGCCGACCGGAGACCTGCTGGTCCTGGGCGGCGCCAACCTGTGGTCGCAGGTGCCCGCCCTCTATCCGCCGATCCTGGCCCCATACACCGTGCGGCCGTGGCGGCACGCAGCGCGACGGGGCGCCGTGACCGCGGTGTTGCCCTACGTCTCGGAGGTCGCCCAGCCGATCCGGTAGCCTCCGCCCGATTGGTTGTCGAGGTTGGCGAGGTCGACGGCGGTGCCGGTGGCTTTTCCCCAGACGACGTAGACGCTGCCCGCGTCGGTGCGCCCTCCGTAGTCGGACCAGGGCGCACCGACCAAGAGGTCGTCCTTGCCGTCGCCGTTGATGTCGCCGGCACCCGCCACCGAGGTGCCTGCTTCGTCGTTGGTGACAGCGCCGATGATCTGGAAGCCCTGTCCCGCGGTCACCGGTGGCGCGCCAGCTACTCGCGTCGCGCTGAACTGACGGCCAGGTCGTGTCCAATCAGAGCCGCAGTCAGTCGAATTCGTCGCCCTGTGAGAGCAGGAACTTGCGGAGCAGGTTTGCGAATGTCTGGATCTCGGTCGCGTCCAGCGCAGCAAGCATCTTGTGCTGGTTGTCGACGTGGTGCCCGACCACGTCATCGACCAGGGTCGCGCCCCGCGATGTCAGCGAAAGGAGCAGCTGACGGCGGTTTGCCGGGTTGGTCTCCCGATGTACCAGCCCGCGTTCCACGAGACGGTCGATCCGGTGCGTCATCGCCGCCGATCCGACCATCGTCATGCCCGCCAGCTGACCCGAGGTCAGCGGACCATCGGCGCGTGCGCGACGCAGCGTGGCGATCACGTCGAACTCCCAGGGCTCGAGCCCGAACTGGTTCATGAACTGTCGGAGGTCAGCATGCGCCATTCCGCTGGCCCGGTTGAGTCGACCCATCACGCCCATTGCGCTGACGTCTAGGTCGGGGCGCTCTCTGTTCCACTGCTCCAAGATGTTGTCGACTACGTCGCGTTTCATTTGCCATTCCTTCGTTGACCCGTAACATTACAGCATGTACACTATTCACTATCGAACAGTTCGTTAGCGAACACTACGAGGTGAAACAGTGGTCATCATGAGTGTCGCCGAAGCGGTCGCCGCGCGTCGATCCGTCCGGGACCTGTCGGCACGACCTGTGCCCGCTGAGCTCTTTCACCGAGTGGCCACGCTGGCTATGGAGGCACCCTCAAGCTGGAACCACCAGTCGCGCTCGATGGTGATCGTCACCGACCCGACTGTTCGTGAAGACCTCATCCAGGCAACTGGAGGTCAGAGGGTTGCAGCCGCGGCGCCAGCTTTGTTTGTCTTCGTGGGCGAGTTTGACGACCCGAAGTTGGACCGCTCGGCTGTGCACGACGCGGCCATCTCGCGGGGGGCGTGGACACCCGACTACTCCCGCGGCTCGGCCAGGGCCGCGGTGCGGTTCCAGCAGGACCTCAAGGACCGCGGCCTCCTTCGCGAGTACGCCGTTAAGGACGCGATGATCGTGGCGTCGTTCGCGATGCTCGTCGCCCAGGCCGAGGGGTTGGCCACCGCGCCCATGAACGGCTGGGACGAGGAGCAGGTCAAGAAGGCCATCGGCATCGACGACAGGGATGACCTCGTAATCGCCCTGGTGATGGCTGTCGGCTACGCCGACCAGCTGCCTGCGCACCCGGGCCGCCTGAGCCACCAGCACATTTTCGACAGCACGTACGGGCGCCGGTTCGGCGTCTCCAAGCACATCGAGAACTAGGGGAATCCATGAAGAACCAGATCCAGGTAGCCGGAATCATCGACAAAGGCGAGGCCGACCTCTTGGTCGAGTGCGGTGTCGACTGGCTCGGCTTCCCGTTGCGCCTGCCGTCCGGCAAGAACGACATCAGCGAGGACGACGCGCGGGCCATCATCCGCAACCTGCCGACCGACCGAGCCGGCGTGCTGATCAGCTACCTCACCGTCGCGACCGAGGTGGCGGAGTTCTGCGATGAGCTGGGCTGCTCGATCGTGCAGCTGCACGGTGACGTGACCCCAGCCGAGCTCGCTACGCTGAAGCAGCTGCGCCCGAACCTGCAGGTGCTGAAGTCGCTGGTGGTCCGCGAGAACAACCTCGCGGAACTGCTGGCCCAGGTCGACGAGAGCCAGGAATTTGTCGACATGTTCATCACCGACACGTTCGACCCTGCCACCGCGGCCAAGGGTGCCACGGGCAAGACCCACGATTGGTCGGTCAGTGCCGAGCTCGCAGCCAGGTCGGACAAGCCGTTGATGCTGGCCGGTGGACTGACGCCCGAGAACGTGGCCGAAGCGGTCCGCGTCGTACG
This sequence comes from Nocardioides sp. InS609-2, assembly GCF_023208195.1. Classification (NCBI taxonomy): domain Bacteria; kingdom Bacillati; phylum Actinomycetota; class Actinomycetes; order Propionibacteriales; family Nocardioidaceae; genus Nocardioides; species Nocardioides sp. InS609-2. Next base: position 3,142,766 of record NZ_CP060034.1, read on the forward strand.
TCCCGCAGCGGTCGACGCGCACACCCTCCTCGAGGGCGCCGACGGTCGTAAGGACCGCGACAAGGTAGTCCGCTTCGTCCAGGAGGCTCGGAATGCCTTCGCTACGCTCTGAGAGCGCTGGCGGCGCGGCACTGAGCGAGGTCAGCGAGTTTGTCGGCCACCCGCGAGTGCACGTGTTGCCGGCAACCCCTGCTCTCCTGGCAGCCCACACTCTCATCCGGGACCGGGAGGCCAGCCGCGAGGTGTTCACCACGCATTCGCGCCGCGTCTTCAGGATGCTGCTCGAGGCGGCGGTGGGGCTGCTGCCCAGCGAGCGGAACGCTGTCCTGACCCCGGCTGGACACGTGTTCGAGGGCTTGGTCGTCACCGAGAAGGCTTGTGCCGTCTCGGTCGTCCGTGCCGGTGAGAGTCTTGAGTCTGAGCTGTGGGCGGTTGTCCCAGGCATGCGGTTGGGCAAGATCTTGATCCAGCGCGACAAGTCGACCAAGCAACCCCGCCTCTACTACTTCCACCTCCCTCCGGACATGGAGCATCAGCACGTCTTGCTGCTCGAGCCTATGCTCGCCACCGGTGGTTCGCTCCTAGCCGCTCTCGATGTCCTCGCCGAGGCGGGCACCCCGAGTTCAAGCGTCATCGCGGTGAACGTGATGTCTTCCCCTCCGGGCCTGGAACGAGTCCTGGACGAGCACCCCGATCTGACCATCGTCACCTCATCGGTGGAACGCGACCTGGACGAAAACGCCTTCATGGTGCCTGGGATCGGCGACTTCGGTGACCGGTACTTCGGGACGGACGTCGCCAGGCCATGAGCAAACTCTCACCCAGTGACCTGTCGCTCACCGCCTTCGCGCCAATCGTATGGGGCTCGACCTACCTGGTCACCACGCAGTTCCTCCCTGAGGACCGTCCCCTGCTCGCCGCGACGGTCCGAGCCCTGCCAGCCGGCCTGTTGCTGATGCTGGTGACACGCACGCTGCCACACGGGATCTGGTGGTTGAAGACCGCGGTGCTGGGCGCGCTGAACATCGGCTTGTTCTTCTTCCTGTTGTTCGTTGCCGCGTACGAGTTGCCCGGCGGGGTCGCCGCGCTTGTCATGTCGGTGCAGCCGTTGTTCGTGCTGCTGCTTGGTGCTGTCCTTCTCGGGGCGAGGATACGAACGGGGCATGTCATTGCATGCGCCATGGGTGCCCTGGGTGTGGGTCTTCTCGTTCTTCGCTCCGAAGCCACACTCACGACTGTCGGTGTCCTTGCTGGCCTGGGCGGCGCATTGAGCATGGCCGCGGGAATTGTGCTCACCAAGCGGTGGGGACGCCCGCCCGGCACGGGTCTCTTGGGCTTCACCGGCGTTCAGCTTGCGTTGGGCGGCGCCCTGCTGCTGCCTGCCATGGTGTTCCTTGAGGGCCTGCCACCGAAGATCACCGGAACCAACGTCGCGGGCTTTTCGTATCTTGCCGTGATCGGCGCTCTCATCGCGTACACGGTGTGGTTCCGCGGGATTGAACGGCTGCCGGCGCTGGTGGTGTCGTTCCTGGGCTTCTTCAGTCCGCTGACCGCGGCCATCCTCGGCTTCGTCTTTCTCAGCCAGTCCCTGACCTTGGTCCAGGTCGCCGGCGCCGCGCTCATCGTTGCCTCCATCGTGGTCACTCAGCGCACACCTTCCTTGTCGGGCCCGCAGCCTGGCCCGCCAGAACCGGCTGTGCCGGTCTCGGGCGCGGTCAGCTAGCCGGTTCTTTTTCGTTCAATCATCGGAGAATCAACCGAAATCGGGGAAGATATGTCTACCAACAAACATGGCGTCGCCACTTTGATGGACATGCTGGATGAACACGCGCGTCATTGTCCGGACGCGGTAGCCGTAACGCATGGCGATCAACAGTTGACCTTCCATGAGCTCAAGGTCCGCAGCACCGCCTTGGCGCTTGAGCTGATGCAGCGCCCTTCCTCGTCCACCATTGACGACCGCATCATCGGAGTGCTCCTTGAACACTCCATTGACTTGGTTGTAGCTGTCTGGGGGGTGCTGCGCTCGGGGGCCGCCTATCTGCCGCTCGAGCCTGAATACCCCGAAGACCGGCTGGCCTACATGGTCGCGGACTCCGGTGCATCTGTCGTGCTCACCAGTCCCGGCCTCTCGGACAACCTGCGTGACGCCCTGCCACACAACATCCAGATTCGGGGCCTTGCGGGTGCGGCTGACCTGCCTGAACATGCCCGGGATCTGCCAGAGCCCCGGCCCCAAGACTTGGCGTACGTCATCTACACCTCCGGCAGCACTGGCCGTCCCAAGGGGGTGGCAATCTCGCACGAGGCCATCACGCACCAGATTCGCTGGCTGCAGGCCCAAGACCACCTGGGCGCGCGGACAACCATCCTCCACAAGACACCCATCAGCTTTGACGCCGCGCAGTGGGAGTTGCTGGCCAACGCCACCGGCGCTCGGATCGTGCTCGGCAAGTCGGGGCTCTACCGTGACCCCGGCGCGTTGATCGACGCCATGCGCGACAATGACGTCACAACTTTGCAGGCAGTGCCAACTCTTCTCCGCGCCCTGGTCGAGACTGAACGCCTCGATACCGTGCCGAGCCTGAGGCGGGTTTACAGCGGTGGGGAGGCGCTCAGCGCGGTCCTGGCTCGCGACCTGCTGGCCGCGCTGCCGGGCATTGCGCTGACCAATCTGTACGGGCCCAGCGAGTGCACGATCAACGCGACCAGCCACACACTCACCCCGAGCGACATTCCACTGAGTGGACCCACAGTGCCCATCGGCGTGCCAGTGGACGGCTGCGAGGTGCTGGTGGTAGGTCCGCACCTGGAGCCGCTGCCGGTTGACCAAGAGGGCGAGTTGTTGATCGCGGGTCCCCAGCTGGCGCGCGATTACCTTCACCGCCCCGACCTGACTCAGGAGAAGTTCGTTCCGGTGCCCGCTGCGGGCGGCAAGCGCTACTACCGCACTGGTGACATCGTCAGGCGGGACAGCGAAGGCGTCATGTACTTCGTCGGCCGCCGCGACAGCCAGGTCAAGCTGCACGGGCACCGGATCGAGCTCGACGAGGTCAGCCACCGGATCGAAGAACACCCTTGGGTGCGCAAGGCCGCCACGCTGGTGACCGAAGACGCCCGCACGGGGCGCGACGTCTTGGTCGCCTGCATCGAAATGGACCCCAAGCAGGCCGCCCTGATGGACCAGGGAAACCACGGGTCGCACCACCAATCCAAGGCAAGCCGGGTGCAGGTCCGTGCCCAGTTGTCCAACCCGGGCGTCCGCACGGACGATGAGCTGAGGGACCTACCTGTCTTGCCGCTGCTTCACCAGGCAGGCACACAGCATCAGCGTCGCACGGCCTTCTCCCGCAAGACCTACCGCAACTACAACGGTGGCGCCGTAACCCGCGACAACATCCTCGGTGCTCTCGTCGAGCCCCAGCGCCCCCACTACCGTCGCGAGCTCTCAGACCTGACCTACGAAGGACTCAGCGAGCTGTTGCGCTGGTTCGGTCAGTTCCACAGCCAAGAGCGCCTCCTGCCCAAGCTCGCATACGCCTCGCCCGGAGCCCTGTACGCCACCCAGCTCTTCGTCACCGTCCGCAACACCGCTGACGTAGCGGCGGGTACGTACTACTACCACCCGATCAACCACCAGCTCCACCTGGTGGAGGGGGTCGACCCCGGTCATGCCGACTCCGGAGATCCGCCAGGGCTGACGTTCCACTTCCTGGGCCGGCAGGAGGCCATCGAGACGGTCTACAAGAACAACGTCCGCGAGGTGCTTGAGATCGAGGTAGGTCACATGCTCGGCACGCTTGAGGAAGCGCTTATCGATCAAGGTCTGTCACTGCGTCCGTTGGGTTTCGAGCAGTCCACGGCGGCGAGCCTTCAACCAGGGGTCTCGGACACGTATCTGGGCTCTTTCGAGGCTGTGCCCCAAGGCGAGGGCCATTTCCCCGACATTGTCACCTACTACGTGCAGGCCCACGCAGAAGGCGTCGCAGAACTGCCGTCCGGCCTGTACCGGCTTGAGGACGGCGACCTGACCAGGCTCGGGCCGGACCTTATCGAGCCGCGCCACGTCATCGCCATCAACCAGGAGGCGTACAACCGGTCGCGATTCGGAATCTCCATCGTCACCCGCAGCCCAGGTCAGTGGCTCGAGTATGTGGCCCTTGGGCGTGCACTTCAGCGTGTGCAAAGCAACAAGCACGGCCTCGGTCTGATGGCGTCGGGATACAGCTCAAAGACCGGCCACCCCCTTCCAGCCTCGCTGCGCCTGGACGCACTTCTCCGGGATGCAGGCGAGACTCCCGGGGCGTCCTACTTCGCAGTCGGAGGCAAGGTCTCCCAAAGCCAGATCGGCAGCGATGGCATGGACGAGGACGAGGTCCACATGCGCGGACCCGCCGAGATGATCAAGGACGACCTGAGGCGGGCCCTGCCGTACTACATGGTCCCCGCCACGACCCTGGTCCTTGACCGGCTGCCACTGAGCCCGAACGGCAAGATCGATCTCCGCTCCCTGGCTGACACCGTCCAACTCAAACAAGCAACATCGGGCAGGCAAATCGTCGAGCCCCACAACGACACCGAGCGGCGGCTCGCTGGCCTGTGGTCACGATTCCTCGGGTATGAAGATGTGTCCGCCGAGGACGACTTCTTCGCCATGGGCGGAGACTCGCTGACCGCGGTGAGCCTGGTCAACCGCATCAACCATGACCGCGATGCCGGCCTGAAGGTCCAAACCCTGTTTAGGTACCCGCGACTGCGGGACCTGGCCGCGCAGGTGGACGCGACCGGGCATGACGACTCCCGCCTGATTGTGCTGAACAGATGCACCACTGGCCGCGCGGCCTTCTGCTGGCCCGGCCTGGGTGGCTCACCCATGAATCTGACCGGGCTCGGCAAGTCCATGTCCGCCAGGCCGGTCTTCGGAGTTCAGGCTTGGGGTATCAATGCCGGCGAGGAGCCTATCGCCAGCATCGGCTCGATGGCGCGGGCCGACATCGACCAAATTCAGCGCGTGCAGCCGCAAGGCCCATACACGCTGATGGGATATTCCTTCGGAGCCCGAGTGGCGTTCGAGGCGGCGTGGCAGCTGGAGAAGGCAGGCCACGTCGTGGACAACCTGCTGCTGATCTGCCCCGGCAACCCTCAGGTGGAAGGCGACGGGCCCAGCGAGGGCCGCAGCGCCAGCTACGACGACGCCAAGTACGTGCGCATCCTATTCTCGGTGTTCGCCAGCACGGTCCGCGGCCACCAGGTTGAGCAATGCCTGCGTGAGGTCCATGACGAGGAAACCTTCGTGGTCTTCATGGCCGCGACCATGCCTGGGCTCGAAGGCGACGTGATCCGGCGAATCGTGCGGATCGTCGAGCGAACCTTCCAATTCGAGTACACCTTCGAGGAGCTCTCGGGGCGCCAGCTCAACGCGCGGGTCAGCGTTCTGAAGGCCACTGGGGACGACTACTCCTTCCTCGACGCCACCCCGGAGTACTCCGCGGCAGCACCGACCGTGCTGACTCTCGAAGGAGATCACTACTCCCTGCTGGGAGAAGACATCGACGAGCTCGCCGAGGCGGTCCGCGCACAGCTCGTTGAGCCACTGGGCGAAGCGCTCAGCACCGATGAGCTGCGGCACCTGGCTGCGGCACGAACTTCCGCGGTCTGCGAAGCACGCTCGGTGCCACGACCCGCCCCCCATCCGGGGCCACCAAGGAGCGAACGTGAGTACCAGCCCACCCATCGCCCTCAGTCCTGAGGTTGCTGCGGCGTTACACGACGGCACTCCGGTGGTTGCGCTCGAGTCCAACGTGATCACCCACGGTCTTGAATACCCCCACAATGCCGAGGCCGCGATCAAGGTGCAGGCAGCGGTGCGTCTTGGCGGTGCGGTCCCGGCCACGATCGGCATCGACGCCGGCCGCGTTCTCATCGGCCTGGACGCCGAACAGATCGAGCGGTTCGCCACCAGCCAGAAGATCCCCAAGATCAGCAGCAGAGACATGGGCCACGCGCTGGCTGCCGGTGGCATGGGCGCGACCACGGTTGCGTCATCGGTTGTGGCCGCGCACGCCGCCGGCATCAAACACTTCTGCTCAGCCGGAATCGGCGGAGTTCACCACGGCGTGCAAGACACCATGGACATCTCCTCAGACCTGATCCAGTTCACCCGAACTCCGGTGATGGTCGTCTGTGCGGGAGCAAAGAACATCCTCAACCTGCCGCTGACGTTGGAGTTCCTGGAGACCCACTGCGTCCCGGTCGTCTCTTATCGATCGGACGACTTTCCGGCGTTCTACTGCCGGTCCAGCGGCTCGCGCAGCCCCCAACGCGTTGACGACCCAGTGCTGCTGGCAAAGACGGCACAGCAGCACTGGTCGATGGGCAACGCGACAGCCGTCCTGGTCACGACCCCGCCGCGGGAAGAGGATGCCATCGACTTCGACGAAGCCCAATGCGCAGTCGAGGACGCATTGCGTGAGGCCAGCACCATCGGTATCACCGGCAAGGACGTCACCAAGTTCCTCATGCGGTCCGTCGACCGCGCCACCGACGGACGCTCATCGAAAGCCAACATGGCCGTCCTGGTCAGCACCGCCGAAGTCGCCGGCCACCTCGCGGCGGCGCACGCAACACACCTCGCCGAATCTGCATCCATGCAAGACCGTGACAAGGAGATCTCCCATGCCTGATCTGTTCGAACCCACCACATTCGGTGCGCTACGCCCGGCAAACCGGCTCGTCATGGCACCTATGTCGCGCAACCGGGCCAACGCCGACGGCACACCAACAGAGTTGATGGCTACCTATTACGCGCAGCGGGCCGACGCCGGTCTGATCATCACCGAGGGCACCCAGCCCACGCAGGTCGGGCAGGGCTTCATGAATACCCCCGGCCTCCACAACCAAGCCCAAGCCGCGGCTTGGCGCGAAGTGACGGATGCAGTCCATGCGCGCGGCGGACTCATCGCAGTCCAGCTCATGCACGCCGGCCGCATCGGACACCCGTCCCTGTACCCCAGCGCTCACCAGTCCGTCGCCCCCTCATCCATCCCGGCGGCCGGTTCCTGCTTCACACCGGACGGGCTCATGGACTACCCCGAGCCGCGCGCGCTCACGCCGGAGGAGATCAACGAGGAGGTCAACGACTTCGTCCGCGCGGCACGCCTGGCCATGGATGCCGGGTTCGACGCCGTCGAGATCCACGGCGGCAACGGGTTCCTGCTGCACCAGTTCCTGTCCGCCAACACGAACCACAGAGACGATGAGCACGGCGGCGACCCGAAGCGCCGCGCAAAGCTCACCGAACAGGTCGTGCACGCCGTGGCCGACGCCATCGGGCCGGACCGGGTGGGCCTGAGGATCTCTCCGGGAAACCCGTACAACGACATCGACGAAGGCGACGTGCAGCAGACCTATGCGGCTCTGCTGGAGGCTCTTCCGCCCATTGCATTCCTGCACGTACTGGAGACCGTTGACCCCGCGTACACGCGGATGGTGCGGTCGCTATGGGCAGGTCCGATGATCGTCAACCCCAGTCGCCAGGTTCCTGCCGGACAGTGGGACCCCGAGGTGGCGGAACTGCTCGACACGGGTCTGGCGCAAGCAGTGTGCGTCGGTTCGGCATTCTTGGCCAACCCGGACCTGATCGAACGGATCCACAGCGGCGGCCCGTACAACGAGCCCGACGAGGCAACCTTCTACTCCGGTGGCGCCCAGGGATACACCGACTACCCCACGCTTCCGCGAGCCATGGCGACATGATGGTCGCCCTCTTCGACCTTGAGGGAACACGGCTGGGCGCCCGCACATGATCATCACTGAGATGACTGGGGAGACCCGAGCCGGTCTCTCCCGGGGTGCATGACGGATGGCTTGAAGCGATGTCTTTTCAGAGAGTCGACAAAGAGTCCACGGCTCAGCTGCGCATCATCAAGCCTTCGGCCTTGAGCCAGCTTGCTCTCGGCACTGCTCGCAGCTTCCTCAGCGGGCCCGAGCTGATCCGCTGCGACAACCTAGTCTCGGGCAAGGCGCGACGAAACTTCACCGTTGGCCACGCGCTGGCCCGCATTGTCGTGGCCGAGCAGTTGGCCCTCGAACTCGCCCAGGTGACCCTCGTCCAGACGTGCTCCACCTGCGGTGGCCCACACGGTCGTCCCCACGTCGTCGACCTGCCCGTCCACGTCTCGTTTGCCTACGCAACCGACGCCGTGGCGGTGGCAGCCAGTCGATGCGGGCCCATCGCCGTCGACTGTGCAGACTTCCCTCCGCAGCCGCACCACCGCGACGCCATGGTCCGACTTCTTCCCATCGGTGAGAACAACGGCGACGACAGAGAGGCCGTGAAGCTGTGGACCATCCACGAGTGCTTGGTGAAGCTGGGCGGGCGTGAATTGGATGATCAGAAGCCGGTGCACAGGTCGCCTCACCTCCAGCAACCGGACATTGTCCTCGTCGAGGGCAACTACTTCAGATCCATTGCTATGCCCGCTACCGTCGCAACAGTCGGGTCCCCAGACGCGTTCGACTTGACCATCAGCACGGAGGTGCCCCGATCCGCTGCATTCACCCCGGTGCCAACCGACGCACTGCCGTGAATCGGCTGCGCGAGTGGCGGACATCTGCAGGTTCGGCACCTGCTGGAAAGCTCGGCTCTAGTGGTCCGGATTTGAAGTCTTCATCCGGTTGGCTTTGGTGAGGATCTCGTCGGCGGTCTTGGTCCAGACGAAGGGGTGGGAGCGTTCGTTCCAGCAGTCGATGTAGGTGCGGATCTTGGTGTTGAGGTCCTTGACCGAGGTGAACACGCCGCGGCGGATGGCTTGGCGTTCGATGAGGGAGAACCAGACCTCGACGAGGTTCATCCAGGAGGCGTGGGTCGGGGTGAAGTGGATCTTGAAGCGCGGGTTCTCGATGAGCCAGTTCTTCACGTTGGTGTGTTTGTGGGCGGCGTAGTTGTCCATCACCAGGTGCAGATCGACGGGCTGGCCGGTCTCGTCGACGACGTCGCGGTAGGCGCGTTCGACCTGCTTGAGGAACGCGAGGAACTCTTGGTTGCGGTGCCGCGGCTTGAGAGCGGCGGTGACCTTCCCGGTGGCGATCTCCAGCGCGGCGAACAAGGTGGTGGTGCCGTGGCGGACGTAGTCGTGAGAGCGGCGTTCGACGAGCCCGGGTTGCATCGGAAGGACCGGCATGGTGCGGTCCAGTGCCTGGATCTGGGACTTCTCGTCCACGCACAGCACGATCGCGTTCTCTGGCGGGTTCAGGTACAGCCCGACGATGTCGATGACCTTGGCCTCGAGTTCGGGATCGGTGGAGAACCGGAACGACTCCGAGCGCCACGGCTTGACCCCGTAGGAACGCCAAGCCTCCGCGACGGTGTAGGCGCTGACCTTCAACCGAGCCGCCAACAGCCGCGTGGACCAGTGCGTCACGCCGAGCTTCTTCGGCGGGGGCTTCAGTGTCTCGGCCACGATTTTGCGATGGTCGATCGTGCGCGGACGGCCCGGACGCTGCCGGTCGAGGAGCCCGGCCATGCCCTTGCCCTGGTAGCGGCCCCGCCACTGCAGCACCTTCTGACGGCCGCACCCGACGAGCTCGCAGATCTGGTCGTTCGGCACCCCGTCGGCTGCCAGCAACACGATCCGAGCCCGTTGAGCCGCACCAGCCGAGACCGTCGAGGAGCGAGTCAGTCGCTCGAGCTTGTCCCGGTCACCATCACGCAGCACCAGGGCCGGAGCAGGTCGATTCGCCATGCGCCCATGATTTCACTTCATCAACCCGATGACTATTTCCCACGCGGACCACTAGGTACCCGCAGCCGTGGTGGGAGGGACCCACCAGGCAGCGGTCCAGGCCTCGATCGACGCTCAGGACCCAGTCTCAACGAACCTTCCCGGCGTGCCCCGGTGACCGGGCGCCGGACGCCCTGCCGTCGCGACGGTCGAAGCGTCGAACTCCGCGGGTGAGTCGACCCGCGCCACGATCACGGTGGACGTGCGGGGCCCGAATGCCGAGCTCGTGCCCGACGTCAAGGTGATGACGTGGAACATGTGGTACGGCGGCACCAACGTAAGTGACTACCGGGAGAAGCAGCTGCGGTTCCTGCTCGACCGCGACGTCGACGTCATCGGCGTCCAGGAAAGCTTCGGGACGTCTGCCAAGGAGCTGGGCGAGGCGCTCGGCTGGGACTACTACCAGGCCGGCTACGACCTGGGCATCCTGAGCCGTTACCCCATCGTGAAGCGCAGCCCGTTGCCCTCGGAGTCGGGCATGCCGGCCATCAGCGCAACGGTCCGCCTCGATGCCCGTCGCCGGACGGACGTGACTGTCTGGATCACCCACCTCGGCTACACGCCGTACGGTCCGTACGACGCCTGCTTCGGCCACCTGCCCATCGACCAGCTCTTCGCCAAGGAAGGGCAGTCCGGCCGGACCGGGCAGATCACCGACATCGTTGCCGAGATGGGTCGAGACCTGCGCCGATCCGACGCGACGCCGGTGCTCCTCACCGGTGACTTCAACGCAGCCTCGCACCTGGACTGGAGCCCGCGTACCCAACGTTGCGGCTACGCCGCCGGGGTGCTGTGGCCCGCGTCGGTCATCCCCACGGACGCCGGACTGGTCGATACCTATCGCAGGATCCACCGCGACCCGGTGGCCGAGCCGGGCATCACCTGGTCCCCGGTGTACAAGACGTTCACCGGGGGCTACGGCTACGACGAGTTCGTGGGGCAGCCAGAGCCGCAGGACCGGATCGACTTCGTGTACGCCAAGGGCGAGTGGCGCGTTACCGACTCGGACGCCGTGGTTGCCGGCACTCCGAGCCCCGAGCCCGACCACGCGCTGAACGAGTGGACCTCGGACCACGCGGCAGTGATCACGGAGTTCGCTGTCCGCTGACCGTCGGGCGTTCGCTCTCAGCGGACCACTCTGCTTTGCGAGGCGGGAACACGTAGGCTGGACCGCGAGTTGGACTCAGTGACCCACAACTGACGAAGTCGCGGGTTCGACGAAGGTTTTTCCCACTGCCTCACGGAGGCGAGGAGCGCACATGTTCGAGCGGTTCACAGACCGAGCCCGTCGGGTGGTCGTGCTGGCCCAAGAAGAGGCCCGCATGCTCTCCCACAACTACATCGGGACCGAGCACATCCTGCTCGGCCTCATCCACGAGGGCGAAGGCGTCGCTGCCAAGGCGCTGGAGTCGCTCGACATCTCCCTGGAGGCAGTGCGCGCCCAGGTCGAGGAGATCATCGGCCAGGGCCAGCAGGCCCCCAGCGGCCACATCCCCTTCACGCCGCGCGCCAAGAAGGTGCTCGAGCTGTCCCTGCGCGAGGCGCTGCAGCTCGGCCACTCCTACATCGGCACCGAGCACATCCTGCTCGGGCTGATCCGCGAGGGCGAGGGAGTTGCCGCCCAGGTGCTGCAGAAGCTCGGCGCCGACCTCAACCGGGTCCGCCAGCAGGTCATCCAGCTGCTCTCCGGCTTCCAGGGCAAGGAGTCCACGGCTGCCGGTGCCAGCTCCGGCGCGGCAGGCGCCGAGGCGCCGTCGTCCTCGCTGGTCCTCGACCAGTTCGGCCGCAACCTCACCCAGGCTGCCCGCGAGGGCAAGCTCGACCCGGTGATCGGTCGCGAGCAGGAGATCGAGCGGGTCATGCAGATCCTCTCCCGGCGTACGAAGAACAACCCGGTGCTGATCGGTGAGCCCGGTGTCGGCAAGACGACGATCGTCGAGGGCCTGGCACAGGACATCGTCAAGGGCAACGTGCCCGAGACGCTCAAGGACAAGCAGATCTACACGCTCGACCTGGGTGCGCTCGTGGCGGGCAGCCGCTACCGCGGTGACTTCGAGGAGCGCCTCAAGAAGGTGCTCAAGGAGATCCGCACCCGCGGCGACATCGTGCTGTTCATCGACGAGATCCACACCCTCGTCGGCGCCGGCGCGGCCGAGGGCGCCATCGACGCGGCCTCGATCCTCAAGCCGATGCTGGCGCGCGGCGAGCTCCAGACGATCGGTGCCACCACCCTCGACGAGTACCGCAAGTACCTCGAGAAGGACGCCGCCCTCGAGCGCCGCTTCCAGCCGATCCAGGTGGCCGAGCCGTCGATCGCCCACACGATCGAGATGCTCAAGGGCCTGCGTGACCGCTACGAGGCCCACCACCGCGTCACCATCACCGACGAGGCCCTGGTCTCGGCGGCGACGCTGGCCGACCGCTACATCTCCGACCGGTTCCTGCCGGACAAGGCCATCGACCTCATCGACGAGGCCGGCTCCCGCCTTCGCATCCGCCGGATGACCGCGCCTGCCGACCTGCGTGAGTACGACGACAAGATCGACGAGGTCCGTCGGCGCAAGGAAGGCGCGATCGACGGCCAGGACTTCGAAGCCGCCGCGCGCCTGCGCGACGAGGAGAAGCAGCTGATCCTCAAGAAGTCCGAGCGTGAGAAGCAGTGGCGCGCGGGCGACATGGACGAGGTCGCGGAGGTCGACGAGGAGCTGATCGCCGAGGTGCTGGCGGTTGCGACCGGCATCCCGATCGTCAAGCTGTCCGAGGAGGAGTCGACCCGGCTGCTCAAGATGGAGGACGAGCTGCACAAGCGCGTCATCGGCCAGGAAGAGGCCGTCAGGGCGCTCAGCCGGGCCATCCGTCGTACTCGTGCGGGCCTGAAGGACCCCAAGCGTCCCGGTGGTTCGTTCATCTTCGCCGGCCCGTCCGGTGTCGGTAAGACGTGGCTGTCCAAGACGCTCGCAGAGTTCCTATTCGGCGACGAGGACTCGCTGATCCAGCTCGACATGAGCGAGTTCAGCGAGAAGCACACCGTGTCGCGGCTGTTCGGCTCGCCTCCCGGCTACGTCGGCTACGAAGAGGGCGGCCAGCTCACCGAGAAGGTGCGGCGCAAGCCGTTCTCGGTTGTGCTGTTCGACGAGGTCGAGAAGGCCCACCCCGACATCTTCAACAGCCTGCTGCAGATCCTCGAGGAAGGTCGCCTGACCGACTCGCAGGGCCGGGTCATCGACTTCAAGAACACCGTCATCATCATGACGACCAACCTCGGCACGCGTGACATCAACAAGTCCGTCAGCCTGGGCTTCCAGCAGTCGGGTGACGCCGCGGGTTCCTACGACCGGATGAAGGCGAAGGTGTCGGACGAGCTCAAGCAGCACTTCCGCCCGGAGTTCCTCAACCGTGTCGACGAGATCATCGTGTTCCCGCCGCTGTCACGCGAGCAGATCGTCTCGATGGTGGACAACATGATCACTGCGGTCGAGCTGCGACTGAAGGACCGTGACATGCAGCTCGAGCTGACCCAGTCGGCCAAGAATCTCCTGGCCGAGCGGGGCTTCGACCCGGTGCTGGGTGCGCGGCCGTTGCGCCGCACGATCCAGCGCGAGATCGAGGACATCATGGCCGAGAAGATGCTCTTCGGAGAGATCGGTCCCGGTCAGATCGTGCTGGTAGACGTGGAGGGCGAAGGCCCGACCGCGACGTTCACGTTCCACGGCCAGAAGGTCAACGCGCTGCCCGACATGCCGCCGTTCGAGACGGCTGACGTCTCGGCCGACGTCTCGGACGCTGAGCTGCCGCCGCTCGAAGGGCCCGACGACAGCGCCGGACCCATCGACGTGCCGAAGGCCGAGTGATCGCAAGCTGAAGGACGGCCCATCCCCGCAGCGGGATGGGCCGTTCGTCATTTCAGGGCAGGGCGTAGCTTTCGGCCGCCGCCTCGACCACGAGCCCGTCGGTGATCAGGGACGCGAGGCAGCGGACCCGCTGGTCATCGTCGGCCCACACGACGTCGAGTCGCGAGCGGTGCACCGAGCCCTCGGTCTCGCGCAGCACGGCCATGATTCGGCCGCGGCACTGACGGTCCGTGCCGGCCCAGGCCTGCCCGCGACGCGGCGGGCCGTCGTACGCCGGGAAGCCGGCCGCGCGCCACGTGCACTGGTCGGCGATCGGGCAGTCGCCGCATCGTGGACTGGCGGCTGTGCAGACGATGGCGCCGAGCTCCATGACCGCCACCGCCCAGGTCGCCGCGGTGGACTCATCGTCGGGCAGGAGGGTGGTCGCAAGGTCGCGCTCGGCCCGGGTCACCGACGCCGGCGGGAACTCGAGGCCACTTACCGAGCGGGCGAAGACCCGGCGGACGTTGGTGTCGAGCACTACGTGTCGCTGCCCGAACGCGAAACTGGCCACCGCGGCGGCGGTGTAGTCACCGACACCCGGCAGCGCCAGCAGATCGTCGTACGCCGCAGGCACGGCGCCGCCGTGTCGCTCGACGATCGCCTGGGCTGCTGCGTGCAGGCGCAGGGCGCGGCGTGGGTAGCCGAGGCGGCCCCACGCGCGCACGGCAACGCCTGCCGGCTCGGCGGCCAGGTCGGCGGGCTCGGGCCACCGCACCAGCCACGCGTCGTACACGGGGAGGACGCGGACGACGGGGGTCTGCTGGAGCATGAACTCGGAGACGAGCACCGACCAGGCACTCGCCTCGGGCCCCCGCCACGGGAGGTCGCGCTGGTGGTCGCCGTACCACCGCAGGATCGGCGCGTGCAGGTCGCTCATCGCGGCCGATGGTACGGCCCCCGGAGTGGCAACCCGATCGCGAGCGCCCCGCTGGCTAGCGTGACGGCATGACCGCGTTGACCTCGCCGAAGGGTCCGTTGCCCCCTCGGGTCTACTGGACGCGGCGACTGCTGCTCCTCGGCGTCGTGTTCCTCCTCGTGTTCGGCATCGCGCGGGTGCTGGGCGGCGGCTCCGACGCGAAGTCCGAGACTCCGAAGGCAGAGCAGGCTGCGGCCGAGTTGCAGGACAGCGCTCCGGCACCGTCACAGACCGAGTCCACCAACGAGACGCCGTCCGAGCCCGCCGGCAAGAAGAACGGCAAGAATGCGAAGCCGGTCGAAAAGACGCCCGAGGCGCCGGTGCTGCCGACCGCGACCGGTGTCTGCACCAACGAGGACGTCGTCGTCACGCCGACCGTCGCCGGTGCGCAAGGCGGTGGCCAGGTGCAGTTCGTGCTGAACTTCCGCACCAAGGTGACGCCCGCCTGCACCTGGCAGGTCTCGGCCGACACCGTCACCTTGAAGATCACCTCGGGCGACGACGACATCTGGGCCAGCCGCGAGTGCCCCAAGTCGATCCCAACCCAGGACGTCACGCTCTACCGCGACTACGACACCTCGATCCCGGCGACCTGGAGCGGACGGCGTTCCGACGAGGACTGCTCGAAGGCCGACTGGGTCGATGCCGGGTGGTACCACGTGCTCGCCGCGACGTACGCCGGTGAACCGGTCGACGTGCAGTTCGAGCTCGGCGTGCCGTCGCCGGTGACGGTCACCAAGACCGTCCAGCCGATGCCCGACGCGAAGGCCAAGAAGGGCGGCGCCTCCGGCGAGCCCTCGGGCGCGGTCGAGCCGAACGGCGAGTGACCGATATCGGAAGTCGGGATAGTCCGGGGCAAACCGTGCGCTGTTGAGCCTGGGGACGTACATTTTGCCCCGGACTACCGCCCGAGTACGACGTCAGACGTAGCGCTCGAGGATGCTCGACTCGGCCAGCCGGGAGAGTCCCTCGCGCACGCTGCGGGCCCGGAGCTCGCCCACGCCCTCGACTGCCTGGAGGTCGTCGATGCCGGCGGAGAGCAGCTGTTGGAGTCCGCCGAAGTGCTCGACCAGCCGGTCGACGACGGTGCTGGGGAGCCGCGGCACCTTGGCCAGCAGCCGGTAGCCGCGCGGGGCGGCGGCACCGTCGAGGTGCTCGCCGCTGCCGAGCGTGAGCGCCCGGGCCACCGAGCCGGGGTCGACCAGGTCGGTGGGGGAGAGCGCCTCGAGCTGGGCCAGCAGCTCCTGGGGTGAGCGACCTCGTCGCCCGCCGGGCAGGTAGTCCCGGATCACCAGCTCGCGCTCGGCGTCGACGCCGGTCACCAGCTCCTCGAGCTGGAGCGAGAGCAGCCGGCCGTCGGTGCCGAGCTCGAGCACGTAGTCCTCGATCTCGCGCGCGATGCGGGTGACCATCTCGAGCCGCTGGGCGACCACGGCCACGTCGCGGACGGTGACGAGGTCCTCGATCTCCAGTGCCGACAGCGTCGAAGACACCTCGTCCAGGCGCAGCTTGTAGCGCTCGAGCGTCGCCAGAGCCTGGTTGGCGCGGGAGAGGATCTGGCCGGCCTCCTCGAGGACGTGCCGGGTGTCGCCGACGTACGCCGCGATGATCTGCATCGACTGGCTGACCGAGATGACCGGGTACCCGGTCTGCTTGGCCACCCGCTCGGCGGTGCGGTGCCGGGTGCCGGTCTCCTCGGAGGGGATCGTGTGGTCGGGCATCAGGTGCACCGCCGCACGCTGGATGCGGGTGATGTCGCGGTCGAGGATGATCGCGCCGTCCATCTTGGCCAGCTCTCGCAGGCCGGTGGCGGTGAAGGGCACGTCGAGCACGAAGCCGCCGGTGGCGATCGACTCGACCAGCTTGTCCTGGCCGATCACGATCAGCGCGCCGGTGCGGCCGCGCAGGATGCGCTCCAGGCCGTCCCGCAGCGGGGTGCCCGGCGCGATAGACGCCAGTGTCGCGCGCAGGCGCAGCGTCTCCTCCGAGCGTTCGGTGCCGACCACGGTGCTCCCCGTCCCACGTCGATGCGGCGCTTGGTGTTGCCCGGACCGGGCGCGTCGCGGCGTCAGTCTAGGGGACGCAGGTGGGCCTTCTCCGGCTTCGTCACCTGCAGCAGTCGCAACGCCGAGACGACGTCGGGGACGTCGAGAACCCGCATGCCGTCGACGGTCCAGCTCTCGGGCGAGCGGGGCCCGGCTGCGCTCTTGCGCTCGCTGGGCACCACCGCGACCTTGAAGCCGAGCCTCGCTGCCTCGGCGACGCGCTGGGGCAGGTCGCGCACTCGCCGCAGCTCGCCGGCAAGCCCGATCTCACCCATCGCCACCACGCCGGTCGGCGCGGGCACACCGAACGTCGCGCTCGCCAGCGCCACCGCGACGGCGAGGTCGCTGGAGGGGTCGTGCAGCTTGGCGCCGCCGACGGTGGACACGAAGACGTCGTGGGCATGCAGGCGGATGCCGCCGTGCTGTTGCAGCACCGCGAGCACCATCGCGACGCGTGAGGAGTCGACGCCGGACGTCGTACGACGCGGGCGCTCGGCCGCACTCGGGGTGACCAAACCCTGCACCTCGGCCAGCATCGGCCGGCGACCCTCCATCGTCACCGCCACGCAGGTGCCGGGCACCTGCTGGTGGTGGTGCTCGACGAACAGGCCGGTCGGGTCGCTGACCGGGCGGATGCCCTCGGGGGAGAGGTCGAAGCAGCCGACCTCGTCGACGGGGCCGAACCGGTTCTTCATCGCGCGGACCATGCGGAAACGGGAGTTGCGGTCGCCCTCGAAGTGCAGCACCACGTCGACGACATGCTCGAGGACACGCGGGCCCGCGATGGTGCCGTCCTTGGTGACGTGGCCGACCAGGACCGTGGTGATGTTGCGGGTCTTGGCCACCCGGATCAGCGCCGCGGCGACCTCCTTGACCTGGGTCACGCCGCCCGGCGCGCCGTCGAGCCCGGAGGCGCCGATGGTCTGGATCGAGTCGACGACCAACAGTGTCGGCCGGACCTGCTCGATGTGGGAGAGCACGGCGCCGAGGTCGGTCTCGGCCGCGAGGTAGAGCTCGTCGTGCACGCCACCGGTGCGGTCGGCCCGCAGCCGGACCTGGGAGGCGGACTCCTCACCGGTGACATAGAGGACACGCTCCTTGGCGCGCGCGGTCTGGGCGGCCACCTCGAGCAGCAGCGTGCTCTTGCCGACGCCGGGCTCACCGGCCAGCAGGATCGCGGCGCCGGGCACCAGCCCGCCGCCGAGGACCCGGTCGAGCTCGGGCACCCCGCTGGTGCGGAAGGCGGACTCGCTGACCGACACCTGGCCGATCGGCACGGCCGGGGTCGTGACGGGCGTGGCGGCGGCCCGCATGGTCGGGGCGGCGGCCTCGGCGACCGAGCCCCACGCCTGGCACTCGCCGCAGCGGCCCACCCACTTGCCGGTCTCCCACCCGCACTCAGAGCAGCGGTAGGCGGCCCGGACCCGTGGCTGTTTGCTCATGAACCGCACGGTAGGCGAGGCCACCGACACTCCCGATGAGGACGCGCAGGGTTATGCTGACGACGCTTTTGGAACGATCAAGGAGTCGGGGATGTCGCATCCGGAGCTGAGGGCGAGCCGAGCCATCGGCAACCAACCGGTCGCCCCGACGACACTTGCTGACGTGGCCGAGCGCGCCGGCGTCTCGCGGCAGACGGTCTCCAACGCGGTGAACAACCCCGACCTCCTACGCCCCGACACCCTCGCGCGGGTGCGTGCGGCGATCGACGAGCTGGGCTACTCACCCAACCGCGCGGCCCGCAGCCTGCGCACTCGCTCCTCCCACCTGATCGGGCTCCGCTTCACGCCTGCTCAGGAGGGCACCGCCAACGCGCTGATGGACCGGTTCGTGCACTCGTTGGTCGAGGCGACGGCCGAGCGTGGCTACCACGTGCTGCTCTTCGCCGACGACGACACCGAGCCGCTGTCGGCCTACGACCACCTGCTGCGCTCGACCGCGGTCGACGCCTTCATCGTCACCGACACCTACCTGGGCGCGCCCCAAGCCGCGTGGCTCACGGGGCAGCGGGCGCCGTTCGTCGCCTTCGGCCGCCCCTGGGAGGATCCGGACGCCACCCACGCCTGGGTCGACGTCGACGGCGCGGCCGGCGCCGCGATGGCCACCGACCACCTGCTCGACAAGGGCCACACACGCATCGCCTGGATGGGCTGGAAGAAGGACTCCTTCATCGGTGAGGACCGGCGCGCCGGCTGGCTGCACGCCATGCACTCCCGCGGCCTGAGTACGACGGGGCTCGCGAGCCGGGTCGAGGACACCATCGGCAGCGGGCGTGGCGCCAGCGCCGTACTCCTCGACGAGGCCCAGCCGTCGGCGTTCGTGTGCGCCTCCGACACCCTCGCGATGGGCGTGCTGCACACCCTCACCGACCGCGGCCTGGTCGCCGGGCGCGACGTTGCCGTGGTCGGCTTCGACGACTCGCAGGTCGCCCAGGTCGTGCCACCGGGGCTCACCTCGGTGCGGCAGCCGCTCGAGGACGTCGCTGTCGAGATCGTGCAGGCCCTGCAAGGACTGCTTGCCACTCCGCCGGTCGCCCAGCCGGGAGTGCTGCTCACGCCGACGCTGACGGTGCGCGGCTCGAGCTGACCGTGCGGTGTCAACCGCGCCGACCCCGCCGTCGTCTCTTCCACTGAGGACCAAGGAAAGGATCTCGGTGGACAAGGACGCAGACTTCGTCGAGTTCGTGCAGGCGCGCTCGTCGGCCCTGCTGCGGACCGCGACCCTGCTGACGGCCGGTGACCGGCATGCGGCAGAAGATCTCGTGCAGGGGGCCCTCGCCAAGGCGTACGTCGCGTGGTGGCGGATCCGCAGGCAAGGAGCGCAGGAGGCCTACGTCCGCACGACGATGACGCGGGCCGCGATCGACCGCACCCGTGGTCGGGCCCGCCGGCCCGAGGTGCTCGTCGACGAGGTGCCCGAGACGACGCATCGCCCAGCCGGCGCGGCAGATGTCGTTGGGGATCGCCAAGCCGTGTGGCAGCTGCTCGCCTCGCTGTCACCACGGCAGCGGACGGTCTTGGTGCTGCGCTACTACGAGGACCTCTCCGAGGCCGAGATCGCCCGGACGCTCGGTTGCAGCCAGGGCTCGGTCAAGGCCCATGCGTCGCGGGGCATCGCGGCGCTGCGCACGGCCATTCAGGCCGACGAGGACGTGAAGGAGGAGACACGATGGACACCCAGCTCGAGGAACGCATGAAGCGCGACCTCTTCAACGTGACCCGCGCGGTCGAGGCACCTGTCGGGTTCGCCCACGAGGCATTGCGGTTGGGGCGCCAACGGCGCCGGCGTCGTACCGGGACGTTGATCGCCTGCGGCGCGGTCGCGGCGTTCACTGGTGCGATGCTCGTGCCGGCGCTCGGCTCCGAAGGTGGACGACGGATTGCCAGCGACCCGGCGTCGAAGGTGCCGTCCGCACAGCTGGAGTGGGCACGTTCCCTGCCGCAAGGGCCGATGCCTGCCCTGCCGATGTGGACCGACGACGGACTCAGGGACGGCGAGACCCGGGTCGTCGTGGACGGCCGGGTCGACACGGCCCGCCCCGCACAGCGGGTGGTGGGTGGCTGGCTGGTCATGCTGCGCACCGATGCCCCCGAGCTGGCGCCTGCGGTTCTGTCCGCGGACGGAGCGCTACGCCCGCTCGCGCCGTACCCGGACGAGGTGAACGGCGGCACTGGCGTCGCCTTCGTCTCGCCAGACGGGCGGGAAGTGGCCTACGGCAATCGCGTCGTCGACGTCGTGACCGACGACCTCACCGATATCCCGCACGACCCCTTGCTGCTCGAACGCCCGAGTCTGAAGTATGCGAACTCGCTGGTCATCGCCGGCTGGAGCGACGAGGGTCTCGTCTACTCAGGGGTTCCCACGAGTGAGGGGATGGGCACCGAGTGGCTGCTGCGCCCTGACGGCTCCACGGTCCGGCTCGGGGCTCCCGGCAGCGATGTGCGCTCTAGTGCCGGCGGCACGGCAGGTCTCGCGATGACCTACGACTATGGCGAGAAGCAGAACACGTGCACCACGTCGTACGCGTTGCGCGACGCGAAGTGGTTGAAGGGTGCGACCGGTTGCCTGGGGCGCTACCTGGGCGAGTCGCTGGACCTCTCGCCCGACGGTCGCTGGCTGTTGACCGACGACCTTCCGGAGCTCTGGGACGTCCAGAACGGCGAGTGGACGTCGTTCGACGCTCCGGGCGACGTGCTGGCCGATGACCACTTCGAGTGGCTGGGCGCCGCTGGCTGGGAGAGCGACGACGCGCTCCTCATTCCCCTGAACGACGGAGAGACCGCCGGGAAGCAGACCATCCAGGTCGTGCGGTGCACGGTCAGTACTGGTGCCTGCGAGAAGGCGGGCACCAAGGTCCAGCTGACCCTGGCCCCGGACGCGGATCCGATGTTCGGCCCCGCCCCCGTCATCAGCTTCGGGAACTACTGACTCAGCTCAGAAGCGGCGCCACCAGACGTTGACCGCGTAGTCGACGTCGGTGCCCTCGTGAGCGGCCAGGAGCTCGTCGGCCAGCGCGGGCGTGAACTCGATGCGTACGACGCTCTCGAGGTCGGCCCGGGTCTCGAACCGCCAGCCCATGTCGACGGCGAGGCGGGTCCAGCCGTGCGTCGACCAGAACCGCTCGACCTCGTCGGGGTCGATCATCGGGTAGCCGCGCCGGAACCAGCCCCCGAAGGTCGAGCGCCGCGCGTCGTTGTCGATCACGAAGGCGGTGCCGCCGCGACGTACGACCCGGTCGAGCTCGGCCAGCCCGGGCTCGCAGCCGGGGCCGAAGAAGTAGGCCCAGCGCGCCTGCGCGACGTCGACGCTGGCGTCGGGCAGCGGAATGGCCTCGGCCAGGCCGGACATGACAGTGACGTTCTCCAGCCTGCGTGTACGACGGCGGGCCAGCCCCACGAGGTCGGGGTGCGGCTCGATGCCGACGACGCGCTGCGCCGTACCAGCCCAGAGGGGCAGGTGGAACCCGGTGCCGCAGCCGAGGTCGAGCAAGTCACGCCCGGCCCAGTCCGTCACCGAATGCATCGCGTCGAGGATGAGGCCGTGCGGGTCTGCGGCGCGGTTCTCGAGCTCGTACGTCGCCGTGTGGTGCCAGATGTTGGGGCTCGGGATGGCCCCGTCGAGCATCAGATGCGGACGAGACCCGAGGGGGTCTGGATCTGCGCGGCGATGATGCCGGGGGCGCCGTTCGGGGCGACCCAGTCGACCTTGACGTCCTCGAGCGGCTGCTCCACCGACTGGCCGAGCCACTCGCTGACCCGCTGGGAGTCACCGGCGATCTCGAGGCAGGCGAGGGAGTACTCACCGTCGGCGCCGTGGCCGGGGTGCAGCTCGGCGGGCACCTCCCAGTGGATGAAGAACGGCAGCTGCGGGTCGCTGATCAGGCCGTTGACGCCGATCTGCTTCCACAGCAGCTCGGTGCCGTCGGGGCGGTGCCGATTGCCCTTGACGGCTTCACGGCCGAGGCGTTGCTCCATCTCGTGGATGTCGTCGACCGACACACACCAGCCGAGCCAGCCGCCACCGAGCAGTGAGCGCGCACGCACGGCCTGCCCGAACGGGGCCTTGTCGGAGGCGGGGTGGTCGAGGACCTCGACGATCTCGAGGTAGGTGCCCTCGGAGAGCGGCAGGGTCATGTTGCGAGTGCCGAAGCGCGGGTGGACTCCACCATCGGTGAAGTCCCTGCCGAGAAGTTCCCCCAGGCGCTGGGCGGTGCTGGCGAGGCCGTCGGGTCCGGCGGCGAACGAGAGGTGGTCCAGGCGCATGACTGCATTCTGTTCCGCGTGGTCGGTCGCCTTGACACTGGGGTCGGGTGTCTTGATGTCGAGAAGTCTCGGCGGGTTTTCTGTCGTGATACCCGGTCAGCTGGGGATCCCTTCGCTCTGCCGTAGTTGCGCAACGCACTCAAACCGTGAGGAACGACGTCAAACCTCCGGTTGCTTCGTCCTCAGCGAGGGTCGGCGGGGTGGATCGCCAGCAGTGACCGGGACCGCAGGTGCGCCTCGCAGTGCCTCGCCAGCTCGGCGTACCCAGCCGGACCCATCAGCTCGGTCAGCTCGGGCTCGTTGGTGATGTACAGCGGCTCGGGCGCGACGTGCGCCTCGGTGTTGGCCGTGCAGTACCAGTCCAGGTCGTGCCCGCCCGGCCCCCAGCCACGCCGGTCGTACTCACCGATGCTGACCTCCGTGTACGACGTCTCGTCGGGCCGCTCGACCGTGCGGAACGTCCGCCGGATCGGCAGCTGCCAGCACACATCGGGCTTGGTCTCGAGCGGGTTGCGACCCTGCTCCAGCGCCAGCCCGTGCAGCGCGCAGCCGGCGCCGGTCGCGAAGTCGCTGCGGTTGTGGAAGACGCAGCCGTTCTGCCCGTCGACCTCGATGGCCAGGGTCTTGCGGTCGCCGTCGTCGTCGACCTCGACCCAGTCGGACTTCTTGACCTTCCGGCCGGGGTGGAACTGCCACTGCTCGGGCGTCAGCTGGGCGACGTACCCGGCGACCCGCTTCTCGTCGGCCTTGTCGGAGAAGTGCGCGCCGAGCGTGCAGCAGCCGGTGTCGGGCGAACCCTCGTAGATGCCCTGGCAGCCCTGCCCGAAGATGCACATGTAGCTCGACGTCAGCCACGTCAGGTCGCACCGGAACGTCTGGGAATCGTCAGCCGGATCGGCGAACTCGACGAAGGCGCGCGGGAAGACTGGATCCACTTCAGGCACTACGTCAACCTAGCGTCCATTAGGTTGGACCCATGCGCCTGGGCGTCCTCGACATCGGCTCCAACACGGGGCATCTGCTCGTGGTCGATGCCCACCGCGGCGCAGCCCCGCTCCCGGCGTACTCCCACAAGCAGCCGCTGCGGCTGGCCGAGCACCTCGACGCCGCCGGTGCCGTCACGACCGAGGGCATCGACGCGCTGACCGGCTTCACGGCCGAGGCGATGTCGGTCGCCGAGGACAAGGGCTGCGAGGAGATGCTCGCCTTCGCCACTTCCGCGGTGCGCGATGCCGTCAACTCCGACGAAGTGCTCGCCCATGTCGCCGACCGCACCGGCACCGTCATCGAGGTGCTGTCCGGCGAGGACGAAGCGCGGCTGACCTTCCTCGCCGTACGCCGCTGGTTCGGGTGGTCGGCCGGCCGGCTGGCCGTCTTCGACATCGGTGGCGGGTCGCTCGAGATCGCCGGCGGCACCAACGAGAACCCCGACGTCGCCTGGTCGCTGCCGCTGGGTGCAGCACGGCTGGCCCGCCAGTGGTTCGGGAGTGCGACGCCCGACGATGACGCCATCCGCCGGCTGCGGAGGCAGATCCGCGCCGACATCGCCCGCGACGCCGGGCACTTGCTGCGTGCCGGCCGGCCCGATCGAGCGGCCGCGACGTCGAAGACCTTCCGCTCCCTGGCACGCATCTGCGGGGCCGCGTCTTCAGGCGAAGGCCCGTTGGTCGCGCGCAGTCTGCCTGCTGCCGCGCTGGCCGAGTGGATCCCGAAGCTGAGGGCGATGCCGCCCGCCGAGCTTGCTGACCTGCCTGGCGTCTCGCCTAGCCGCGCCCATCAGATCGTGCCCGGCGCACTCGTCGCGGAGGCCGTCATGGACATCTTCGACCTCGGCGAGCTGGAGATCTGCCCCTGGGCGCTGCGCGAGGGCGTGATCCTCGAACGCCTCGACCAGATCAGGGTCCCGTGACCGTCTCCATCAGCCTCTCGACCGCCTCGGTCTACCCCGAGTCGACGGCGCACGCCTTCGGGTACGCCGCCTCCCTCGGCTATGACGCGATCGAGGTGATGGTCGGCATCGACTCGCTCTCGCAGCAGAAGACCGCGGTCGGCCAGCTCTCCGAGCACCACGGCCTGCCCGTCGTCGCGGTGCACGCACCCTGCCTGCTGTTCACCCAACGGGTCTGGGGCACCGAACCCTGGGGCAAGCTGGAACGCTCCGCCGAGATGGCGGCCGAGCTCGGCGCCTCGACGGTCGTCGTACACCCGCCGTTTCGCTGGCAGAAGGAGTACGCCGCCGGCTTCGTCGACGGCATCGCTGCCCTGGAGGTGTCGACGGGCATCGCCTTCGCAGTCGAGAACATGTACCCGTGGCGTGCCTCCTCGCGACCGCGCGTCTCGAAGGCGATGGAGATGTACGTCCCCGGCTGGGACCCCTCCGAGGAGTCCTACGCCCACATGACCCTCGACCTCTCCCACGCCTCCATCGCCGGCTCCGACGTGATCGCGATGGCCGACCGGATGGGCAAGCGGCTGAAGCACGTGCACCTCACCGACGGCGTCGGCACGGCGAAGGACGAGCACCTCGTGCCCGGCCGCGGCACCACCGGCGCCGCCGACTTCCTCGCCCACCTGGCCGCGGCCCGTTTCGACGGCCAGATCGTGGTCGAGATCAACACCCGCCGCTGCACCACCCGAGCCGAACGCGAGGCTGACCTGCGCGAGTCCCTCGAGTTCGCCCGCGCGCACTTCGCGGTCCCCGCCCGGTAGCGGCAGTTTTCGTCAACCAACGGACCAATGGGGCTGGGCGCCGGCTGCCTTCACGCCTGGCCCAGCGCTCCGGAGCGCCTATTGGTCCGTTCAGTGACGTGGACGGTTCAGTGCCGAGCGTCGGCCTGGCCTCGAGCACGTCGGCGTACTCTCGTCGCCATGCCAGCTCGCGCTCGACCCGCGTCGAGGGGCCGTCGCCCGGGCGCCCCCGACACCCGCGCCGCGGTGCTGAAAGCGGCGCAGGCGTCGTTCGCCGAGAAGGGTTTCCGGGGTACGACGATCCGCGGCGTCGCCACGGGCGCCGGCGTCGATCCGGCGCTGGTGCACCACTACTTCGGCACCAAGGACGACCTGTTCCTGGCCGCGCTCGAGATACCCATCGACCCCCGGGTCGTCGTGGCACCTGTCGTTGCCGGCGGACCCGACGGCGCGGCCGAGCGGTTCCTCACCGCGTTCCTCTCGGTGTGGGACGACCCGGAGGTGCGGCCCTCATTGCTGGCGGTGGCGAGAGCGGTGATGGATCCCGCGGGGCACCGGTTGCTGAGTGACGGCTTCTTGCCAGTCGTCATCGAACCCATCGGGGTGGCGCTCGGCATCGACCGGCCTGAGCACCGGATGTCGCTGGTGGCCAGCCAGGTGATCGGGCTGATCCTGATGCGCTACGTGCTGCAGGTCGAGCCGCTCGCATCGATGAGCGGAGAGCAGGTGGTGGCGACGTACGCCCCGACGATCCAGCGCTACCTCACGGGCCCCCTGCCCTGACGATCCTCAGTCGAGCTGCGGCACCCGCAGCTTCCACCCCACCCTGATGACGTCTGGGTCGTCGATCCGCGGATTTGCGGCGACGATGTGGGCAACGGTCGCCTTCGTGAACGGACGGAGCTGGCGGCGGATCGACGAGAGCGTGTCGCCGCGGACCACGCGGTAGAGCAACCAGCCACGCAGGCCCGGGAACACGATGACCGGCACCTCGACGAGGTCGAATCCCGGTGCCGGTCCCTCGTCGGGGAGCCCGGGGTTGTCGCCGAACGCCTGGAGGGTGACGGTCGTGCCGTTGCGGGGTGGGGACGCCATCTCCAGCGTTGCGCTGAACTCGCCGATCCCGGTCATCCCACCGGCCGACTGGGCCGAGCCGGTGGCGAGCTCGAGGCCGCGGGAGTCGAGGACGCGCAACCCGATCGTGCCCTCGAAGCCCGCACCGACGCCCGCGACCACGAACCCGCGGCCGACGAGCTGGTTCTTGACAGGCTGGTGGACCTTCACCTGAGTGACGATCGGCATCGCGCCCTCCCGGAGTGTGGTGGAGATCCCAGCATGCTCCGGACCGCGCCCCCTTGCCAGACCCTGGCACGCAGCGCATAATTCAACACATGATGAATAACGTCATCGAAGTACACGACCTGCTCGTCGTCCGCAGCGGCCGTGACGTACTCCCCGGCATCTCCCTCGACGTCACCCCCGGTGTGACCGGCCTGCTCGGCCCGAGCGGCTGCGGCAAGTCGACGCTGATGCGCTCGATCGTCGGCGTGCAGCAGGTCCGCAGCGGGACCGTCACCATCCTCGGCACGCCCGCCGGGGACAGCACGCTGCGCGACCGCGTCGGCTACGTCACCCAGGCCGCCAGCGTGTACGACGACCTCTCGATCGCCGAGAACCTCCGCTTCTTCGCCCGGGTGCTGGGCATCGGCACGGCCGGGATCGACGATGCGATCGGCGCCGTCGACCTGGCCGGCCACCGCGACCAGACCGTCGGCACGCTCAGCGGAGGCCAGCGGTCGAGGGCCAGCCTCGCGGTCGCGCTGCTCGGCAAGCCCGACGTGCTCGTCCTCGACGAACCAACCGTCGGCCTCGACCCGGTGCTTCGCCGCGACCTGTGGGCGCTCTTCCACCGCCTCGCCGACGCCGGCACCGCGGTGCTCGTGTCGAGCCACGTCATGGACGAGGCCGACCGCTGCGACCGGCTGCTGCTGATGCGCGACGGCCAGATCATCGCCGACGGCACACCTGCGGAGATCAAGCAACGGTCCGGCTCCGACGACATCGAGGCCGCGTTCCTGAAAATTGTGGAGGCGGCATGAACCCCCGGATCACTCTCGCCGTAGCCGGCCGGGTACTCACCCAGATCCGGCGCGACCACCGCACCCTCGCGATGCTCGTCGTGCTCCCGACGCTGCTGATGACCCTGTTGTGGTGGATGTTCAACGACACCCCGGGCGGCACGTTCAGCCGGGTGGGTCCGGGCCTGCTCGCCCTCTTCCCCTTCATCGTGATGTTCCTCGTCACCAGCGTCACGACCCTGCGCGAACGTTCCAGCGGCACCCTCGAACGCCTCCTCGCGATGCCGATGGGGCGCCTCGACTTCCTCCTCGGCTTTGCCGTGGCATTCGGGCTGGTCGCCGCGGTCCAGTCGGCCCTCGCGGTCGGCGTCAGCGTCGGGCTGCTCGGGCTCGACATCACCGGCCCGGTCTGGCTGCTCACCACCGTGGCCGTCGCAGACGCGGTGCTCGGCACGGCGCTGGGTCTGTTCGTCAGCGCGTTCGCGCAGACGGAGTTCCAGGCGGTGCAGTTCATGCCGGCGGTCGTGGTGCCGCAGATCCTGCTGTGCGGGCTGTTCGTCCCGCGGCCCCAGCTGCCCGACGTACTCGAGACGATCAGCGACGTCCTGCCCCTTTCGTATGCCGTCGACGCGATGCAGCACCTGGTGTCGAGTGCGAGCTCCGGCGAGGTGTGGCAGGACGTCGCGATCGTCGCGTGCTTCGCGGTCGCCGGCCTTGGCCTTGGTGCTGTCACCTTGCGGAGACGTACGGCGTAATCTCCTGTGCATGTCGTTGCTCCGTCAGCCGATCCTGCTGCTCGCCCGGTCGGAACAGGTCAAGAAGCTCATCTCCACGATGCCCGTCTCGTCCGGCATCGTGGCCAGCTACGTCCCCGGTGAGAGCACCGGGTCGGCGGCCGACGCGACAGCGGGGCTCGTCGAGGACGGCCTCACCGCGACGCTCGACTTCCTCGGCGAGGACGTGCTCGACGCCGGGCAGGCCGACGCGACCGTGGCGGCGTACAAGGACCTTCTCGAGCAGCTCGCCGCGCGCGGTCTGTCGCGCAAGGCCGAGGTCAGCGTGAAGCTGTCGGCGGTGGGTCAGTTCCTGCCCGACAGCGGCCACAAGATCGCCCTCGAGAACGCCCGCGCCATCTGCCGGGCGGCCCGCAACGCCGGCACCACGGTCACCCTCGACATGGAGGACCACAAGACCACCGACTCGACGCTGCAGATCCTCCGCGAGCTGCGCAAGGACTTCCCCGAGACCGGTGCCGTGCTGCAGGCCTCGCTCTTCCGCACCGAGGCCGACTGCAAGGCGCTGGCCTACGAGGGCTCGCGGGTGCGGCTGTGCAAGGGCGCCTACCTCGAGCCCGAGGAGGTCGCGTTCCAGTCGCGCGTCGAGATCGACAAGTCCTACGTGCGCTGCCTCAAGGTCCTGCTGGCCGGCGACGGCTACCCGATGATCGCCACCCACGACCCGCGGATGGTGCAGATCGGGTCCAGCCTCGCCAGCCGCTACGGCCGTGCCCAGGGCACCTACGAGTTCCAGATGCTCTACGGGATCCGTCCCGAGGAGCAGAAGCGGCTGGCCGAGAGCGGCGAGACCGTGCGCGTCTACATCCCCTACGGCACCGAGTGGTACGGCTACCTCATGCGTCGCCTGGCCGAGAAGCCGCAGAATCTCGCCATGTTCGTCCGCTCCCTGGTCTCGAAGAAGTAGTCCGATGACCCAGACCGCGATCCTCGGCGCCGGAGTGATGGGCGAGACCCTGCTTTCCGGTCTCGTCCGGGCCGGCCGTCGCGTCGACAACCTGCTCGTCGGCGAGAAGCGACCCGACCGGGCCCGCGAGCTCGAGGAGCGCTACGGCGTCGCCGTCGTCAGCAACCGCGAAGCCGCCAGCAAGGCCGAGACCCTCGCTCTCGTCGTGAAGCCGCAGGACATGGGCGACCTGCTCGCCGAGATCGCGCCCGAGCTGCGCCCCGGCCAGCTCATCGTCTCGCTCGCGGCCGGCATCACCACGGCGTTCATCGAGGCGCGCGTGCCCGACGGCGTGGCCGTCGTACGCGTCATGCCCAACACTCCGGCGCTCGTCGACGAGGGCATGGCCGCCATCTCGCCCGGCTCGCACTGCGACGACGCGCACCTGGTCGAGGCGGAGTCGCTGATGGCGTCGTGCGGCAAGGTGCTGCGCGTCCCCGAGAAGCAGATGGACGCGGTCACCGCGATCTCCGGCTCCGGCCCGGCCTACATCTTCTACGTCGTCGAGTCCATGATCGAGGCCGGCGTGCACCTCGGCCTGCCCCGTGCGACCTCGACCGAGCTCGTCGTACAGACCCTGGTCGGCTCGGCCGTCATGCTCCGCGAGACCGGCACCCACCCGACGGTGCTGCGTGAGCAGGTCACGTCGCCAGCGGGCACCACCGCCGCAGCGCTGCGCGAGCTGGAGAGCCATCGGGTGCGGGCGGCGTTCCTCGCTGCGATGGAGGCCGCGCGCGATCGCTCACGGGCGTTGGCCGAGGGCATCTAGCCCGGACTCGTACGGCTCGGGAACCAGTCCAGTGCCATGCTGGCTAGATGACGACCGCGACCCGGCCCGACGTTCGCTTCTGGTTCGACCCGACCTGTCCGTTCGCGTGGATGACCAGCAAGTGGGTCCGGCTGGTGCAGGAGCAACGCGCGTACGACGTCGAGTGGCGGTTCATCTCACTGCGGCTGATCAACAAGGACGTCGACTACGACGCGCACTTCCCGCCGGAGTACGAAGCCGGGCACACCTTCGGCCTCCGCCTGCTGCGGGCCTGCGCCCATGTGCGCGACGAGCACGGTCCGGAGGCAGTGGCCCGGCTCTACGAGGCGCTGGGCACTCGCATTTTCGAGACTGAGGGAGCACCGGGGCGGGACGCCGCGGATGCCGCTGCCATCCTCACCGACGCCCTCGCCGAGGTGGGCCTGCCGGCAGACCTGGTGCAACACCTCGACGACCAGAGCCGCGACGACCAGATCCAGGCCGAGACCGACGAGGCGTTCGCGCTGACGGGCAAGGACGTCGGCACGCCCATCCTCCACATCGCGCCGCCCGAGGGTGCGGCGTTCTTCGGCCCGGTCATCAGCCGGCTCCCCACGCCCGAGCAGGCAGGCGAGCTGTGGGACCACGTCGTCGGCCTGGCGACGTTCCCGGGCTTCGCCGAGCTCAAGCGCAGTCTGCGCGAACAGCCGCAGCTGCCGTCCTTCGGCGTCTCGCCGGGAGAGACCGGGGTGCAGGAGGACTGGCACGCCGGCAGCCGGCGCCAGAAGAAGTAGCTGCCGCTAGCTCGCGTATGGGTCGGGCAGCAGCCCGGGCTCGGCAGCCAGGATCTCGCGCGCCTGCTCGCGGTGCTTGTGCTCGACCAGCACCTCGTAGCGCGTGGCCACCACAGCCTTGACCGAGGAGAAGTCGCGCTGCCCGCGGGTCGCGGCGTAGCCGAGGATCGCCCAGATCGCGCCGAAGAGCAGGCCCGCGAGCGCCGTCGAGATCAGCATCGCCAGCACGTTGCCGTCGACGAAGACCGCGAAGAGCAGTCCGACGAATGCGCCGAGCCAGAGCCCGGACAGTGCGCCGAGCGTTGCCACCCGGCTGTAGGTGAGCCGGCCCGTGATGCGCTCGATCTGCTTGAGCTCGGTGCCTACGATCATGCAGTTCTCGACCGGGAACTCCTTGTCGGAGAGGTGGTCGACCGCCTTCTGCGCCTCGGCGTACGTCGCGTAGACGGCGAGCGACTGCGGGAACTCCAGCCGCAGCGCCGACGGGTTGACCTGTGGGGTGCTCATGTCTCCAGTCTGGCACCGGCACACACATCGAGGTCGTCGAGCGACCTGATCCTGGTGTGCTCTGTGTCGGGGTGTCGATCCCGCCGATCGAGGAGTACGCCGGCCAGGCCGGCCGCGATCGCACCCTCGACGTCGTCGGTGACCGAGTCGCCGACCATCACCGCCTCGGAGGGCGCGACCCCCAGCCGGGCGCAGCTGCCGAGGAACGGGCGCGGGTCGGGCTTGCCGAGCGGGAACTGGTCGGAGGTGAACAACGCGTCGACCTCATTGCTGAGCCCGACCAGCTCGAGCTTGAGCGTCTGGTGCTCGTGGTCGCCGTTGGTCAGGACCGTGGCAAGCAGCCCCGCCGCGCGCACGCGACGCAGGGTCCGGACCGAGTCGGGGAAACAGGCCCACGCGGGTACGTAGAGGTCGAGGTAGGCGTCGAACTCACGGTCGGCCACGGCGTCGTCGCGCAGGTCGAGGTGCGGCAGGAACTCGCGCACTCGGGCCCGACGCTGCTCCTCGAACGTGGCCAGACGCTGCTGGTAGCGCGCGTAGTGGGGATTGGAGATCTCGGACCAGCGACGCGCCAGGTCGTCGTCCTCGCCGGCGGCGCCGCGGTCTCGACCCCATGCGATGGCGGCCGTCCGGGCGGCCGAGCTCTGGTCGACAAGGGTGTCGTCGAGGTCGAAGATCACGGCTCGCATGCGAGGGGTCAGACCTTCCGCAGCGTCGCCAGCAGCCCGATGAGGTCGTCCACCACACCGCGTACGACGGGCAGTCGCGAGAGCCGGACCAGCCGGTCGAGCATCGGGACGATCCGTTCGACGAGCAGCCGGGTGCGTCGCTGGCGCTCGCTCGCGTCGTACACCCAGAACAGCACGATGCCCATCTGCGCGAGCCACAGCAGCTCGGGCAGCTCGGCGCGCAGGGCCGGCGCGAGCTTGACGTCGGAGCCGTCGACGAGCGTGCGGAAGAGTTCGATGCTCGCGTCGCGGGCCGAAGCCGACTCGGGGCTGAACGGCGAGAGCGGGCTCGCGGGGTCGGCGGCGTTGCGGAAGAACTGCCCGGCGAACTCGTGGTTGGGCTCGGCCACCTCGAGCCAGCTGGTCAGCACGCCGGCGAGCCGGGGCGCGAAGGCAGACTCGCGAGCCAGTACGTCGGCCGCGGCGGCCGCGTGCGCGACCTGCATCTGGTCGTAGAACGCCTGGATCAGGTGTTCCTTCGAGCCGAAGTAGTAGTAGGCGTTGCCCAAGGAGACGCCGGCGTCGCTGGCGATCGAGCGCATCGTGGTCTTGTCGTAGCCCTGGCTGCGGAAGAGCCGCAGCGCCGAGTCGACGATCGCGCCGCGGGTCTGCTCAGCCTTGGGCGATCGGGCGGCAGGTTCCGGCACAGCGTTCAGGGTAGTCACCTCCCACAGCCGGGCTACTGCCGAGCAGCGACCGCAGTCCGGCAGCGGAGTACGCCGCGCCGCGGGCCAGCGGCAGCCAGCGCGGGGTGGACAGCCGCTCGGCCAGCCC
This sequence comes from Nocardioides sp. InS609-2, assembly GCF_023208195.1. Lineage (NCBI taxonomy): Bacteria > Bacillati > Actinomycetota > Actinomycetes > Propionibacteriales > Nocardioidaceae > Nocardioides > Nocardioides sp. InS609-2. Next base: position 3,175,221 of record NZ_CP060034.1, read on the forward strand.
GCGGTGCGCCCGGGTCGCCCAGAGACACATCACCCAGGCGTGCTCGTGCGTCCACACCGAGCCGTCGCCGCCGACCACCGTGATCTCCTCGAGCGTGCGCGCGTGGTCGAGCGACGGGAACCGCCGCCTGGCCTCGTCCGAGCCGGCCGCGACCAGGTCGAGGGGCACGATCAGTGCCTGCGTCATCAGCCAGCCACGGAAGCGCGTGCAGAGCGGGCAGTCGGCGTCGTACAGGACGGTCAGCCCCTCGACGCGGCGCTCAGGCACGGCCCGGCGCGGGGTAGGCGGCGCCGTACTGCTGCGCCGGGGGCAGGTAGCCCTGCGGCGCGACCGGGGCGCTGCGCAGCGACTCCATCCGGCTGCGGCGACGGATCGCGTTGAAGACGTAGACGTAGACGTTGACGAAGTGGAGTGCGCCGAGGGTCAGCGTCACGACGCCGACCTTGACGCTGAGCGTCTCCACCAGCCCGCCGAGGTCGGGGACGGGTGCGTCGATCCGCAGGTAGAGGCTGACGAAGCCGAGGTTCAGCAGGTAGAAGCCGACCACCAGCAGCGTGTTCACGGCCTCGGCGAGGGTGTCGTTGCCCGCGAAGACGTCGGCGAGGAAGACCTTGCCGTGCCGCGACAGGGTGCGCGCGACCCACACGACGAGCGGGATGGTCACGGCGAGGTAGGCGAGGTAGGCGCCGACGGTCCAGTCCATGGTTGAGCTCCGTTTCTCATTGTTGAACGTGTTCAATTTCTTGTGGTCCAAACTGTAGGCCATCTTTTGAACATGTTCAATTCACCCGGCGGCTCTGGTTCGTGGGCTGTCTCCGACGGGTTGAGGAAAACAAGCAGCCGTTGGACGGGTGCCGTTCAGGCAGGTGGGCCGCCGGCGTTGGCATCGCCGCGACCACGCAGAGCAGTTGGCAGGCACGGGCGCTCATCGCACACCATCGACTCTGACTCATTCGCACTCAGGCTGGACCCTCCCCATGCCACGCGCGGGAGGCGGAGCAAGGGGCTGTTCGAACCGACTGTCAGCGCGCGACGAATAGACGGGCTTGACCAGGCAGTCTCGAGCCACAACGCCCCGGCTCGACTGGCGTTCCTTCCGAGCCGCTCAGGCTTCGACGTCGCCCGCGGAGAGCTCCTCGTCGCGGCGTCGGGCGGCTTCGCTTCGGCGCCACCCGAAGAACGCGACAGAGCCGACCCACGCGATGAGGAGCACCAGGGCGACCGGGATGCCCCACAGCAGGACGGCTGCCGCGGCGGAGCGAGCGGCCCAGTTCTCGCTTTGCGCCTTGCACCCGTCGTCACCTTCAATGTCGAAGGTCCAGCACTTCCCGGCCACGTTCGTGTCCTTCTCCGACACCGGGGGAAGGCGGTCGGGGTTGATGCGGTCCTTGACCTTCACGAGCTTGTCCAGGCCGCCGGCTGTTTCGAGCCAGCGTTGGAACGCGACGTGGAGGGCGGCGTGGCCACGCTCGTTCGGGTGGAGGCTGTTGTGGTGCCACTGGGTCGGGTTGAACCGTTGCCCGGCGAGGCCACCGACGGAACGGAGGCCGATGAAGTTCAGGCCGGGCCGGCCGTTGTTGTCCGGGTCGCACAGCCGCAGGTCGCTGTCGGTCAGGGCGGTGGTGGTGTTCTCCACGACGTAGAAGCCGTAGTCGCGGGCGGCGGCCCTGATGCGGTCGTTGAGCTTGGTGAGGAAGTCGCCGATGAACTGGACGTCGCCTTCCGACAAGTCTGCTTCAGGGCACGGTGCGTTGTCCGCGTCGATCGGGGATGGGTAGGGCACGACCGCAACGGGTGACTCCGCGAATGTAGAGGCGACCTCTTCGTAGGTCTGCCGGAGCCGGTTCTCGACCCGGTCGAGGTTCCCGTCGCTCCACAGTCGTTCCGGCTCGGGGTCGTTGCAGTCTCCGGGTGCCAGGCAGGTGAGGCCGATGGAGGCGAACCCGGCGTCGTTCCCTCCGATGGACAGCACGACCAGGGCCGGTTCGGGGATGTGCGGCGCGATGAGGTCGTACGCCTCGAGCTGGGTGAGTTCTTCACCGGTAGCCGGCGCCGGGGCCGGCTTCTGCGGGAACCCGATGGTGCGCCGGATGTTGTAGGTGTCGGCGCCCGAGCAGGCCAGGAAGACCACCCCGTCGAACGGCGGTTGGGATCCGGCCAGGGGAGCCCAGGCGGTCCTGGCGCGTCGGCACTCGTTCGCGTCGCCTTCGTCGGTGCCGACGATGAACGTGCCGGCGCCTTCACCGGACATGTAGGAGTCTCCGAGCGAGACGAGCACCTGGTTGCCCTCGGCGGCTGGTGGTGCCGGGAGCTCCTTGTCCTGGCGGGGGGTGAGCCCCATGAGGGCGACGACGGCGAGGACGACGGCGATGTCCGCGAGCGTGAAGGAGGCCAGCGCGAAGATGAGGAGCAGCAGGCCGGCCATGCCCAGGACTGCGACGGTGTTCCCGGTGACGAGCCGCACGGTGACGAGGCTGGCGATCGCAATGACGCCGCCGATGAGCATGGCGAGGATGCGACGGTCCGCGCCGTTGACGGTGAAGTGCCGGATGGCGTGCTCGGACATCAGGCTGGCGACCCACGGGAACGCGAAGACGGCCACCGCGACAAGCGGGGCCGCGACCCAGTTCAGGTCGCGTCCCAGCAGCAGTAGCCCGGCGGCGAACACGGCGCCGACGAGGAGCAGGGTGACGGTGAGCGCCTTGAAGGAGGCGCGGACTTTCCGAAGGCGCCAGCGCAGCCCCTTCCCGGGGCCGGGTTCGTCGTCGATGAGGGCACGGTTGCGGGCGAGGGTGTACCCGAGGATGAAGTACACGCCCAGGATGCCGGCGAGGTAGAAGGTGCTGGGCCGCAGTTTCCAGCTCTCAGGCACCGGGGGGTGGACGAGATCGTAGAGGAGCCCGGCACCGATGACGACGACCACGACGAGGAGGGCCCACTTCACGAACGTGAAGGTCGGGGCGGTGAGCTGCCCTGCCAGCGATTCGGCGTACTGCTCGCGCACCCACAGCGTGGCGATGGCGACGTAGACGACGAACACCGCCAGGACCACCACGCGCGGTGTCTGTGCTTGTGCGAAGAAGAGGAGGGCGACCAGGGCGATGACGAACGCGATGGTCGGCCGGACATGCTGCGCGTCGGCCGCAACCACAGAGGCTGCTTCGTCGAGGGGCGCAGCGGCCGGCGGCGAGGGCGGCGGGGGTGGCTCGCCCGTCCCTCCGGGAGTCCCCACAGGACCGGGAACTGCCTGGGTCGCGTCAGCGGTCTGGGCGTCTGCGTCTGCGTCGGCGCGGTGCTTGCCGGACTCCGCTGGCGACGTCTTGCTGCGCGGCTGGTGGGGGACGGGGACCGACTCGAACATCGGCGCCCCCGAACGAGTTGTGGTGCCCGACCTCCCAACGGGTCGAGTGTGGCCTGAAACTAGCGGCGTACCGGGGCCAGCGCATGACCACTTCTGGGGGTGTGCGGATGGTGCGTGTCCAGGTCGCTGCCGCAGCGCGGGCCTCGTCGAGTTCGCGCGCGACCACCGACGCTAGAGGCCGATCGCGGCCTGGGCAGCGGCGAGCACCGGAGCGGTGACGTCGCGACAGCGCTGCTCACCTGCTGCAAAGACCGACTGCACATGCCCGGGGTCGCTGGCCAGGTCGGCGTGCGCCTTCTGGATCGGGTCGAGCGCCGCCACGACCGCGTCGGTGACGGCGGCTTTCAGCGCGCCGTACGTCGTGATGCCGGTCGCCGAGCCCCCGCACGCGGTGAGGATCTCGAGCAGGTTGGTGACGCCCGGCTTGGCCTCCCGGTCGGGCCGCACGGCATCGGCGCCGACGTCGGAGTCGGTGACCGCGCGCGAGACCTTGCGGCGTACGACGTCGGGCGGGTCGAGCAGGTGGACGACACCGGCCGCGTCGTCGTGGCTCTTGCCCATCTTGGTTGTCGGGTCAGACAGCGACATCACCCGCGCCCCGGCCGGCGGCGCCGTCATCTCCGGCACCGTGAAGACCGGCCCGTACGTCGCGTTGAAGCGCATCGCCAGGTCACGCGTGAGCTCGACGTGCTGGCGCTGGTCGTCGCCGACCGGCACCTGCTCGGGTCGGTAGAGCAGGATGTCGGCCGCCATCAGCACCGGATAGGTGTAGAGCGACGCACGCGTCGAGTCGACGCCTCTACCCTTCTCCTTGAACTGGATCATCCGGTTCAGCTCACCCGTGTACGCCGTGCATTCGAGGACATAAGCCAGCCCGGTGTGCGCCGCCACCCTGCTCTGCACGAACAGCGTCGAGCGGTCGAGACCGACGGCGAGCATCAGCGTCGCGATCTCGTCGGTCAGCGCGCGCAGGGTGGCCGGGGAGTGCCGCACCGTGAGGGCGTGCAGGTCGGCGATGCCGTAGAAGGCGTCGTCCTGCCGTTCGGCCATCGGGCGCAGTGCGCCGAGCAGGTTGCCGAGCGTGAGGTGGCCGGTGGGCTTGATGAGCGAGAGTGTGGTCATGAGGTTCTCCGTGGGTGTGTGCGCCCGCGGAGACCTGCTGCCGAAATGACGACAGGCCGCCCGTGGGCGGCCTGTTCGATGGGTGTGCTCGAAGGGTGGTCCGCCTCAGGCGGCCCACCACAGCTGGATCGAGGTGTTCGGCACGAGTCCATTGAACCACCTTGCGGTGACTGCGGAGTAGCCTCGCGGCCATGGTGGACTGTCCCGGACCGGCAAGCGTGGTCTTCGACAAGACCCTGACCGAATACAACTTCGGACCCTCTCACCCGATGTCGCCGCTGCGGGTCGACCTGACGATGCGGCTGGCCGAGGAGCTCGGGGTGCTCGAGCACCTCGACGTCGTGCCCGCGCCGATGGCCGACGAGGACCTCATCGCCACGGTGCACAGCCGTGACTTCATCGATGCCGTCACGCGGTGCGGCACGACGCCGGGCGCCGAAGACCTCGACCATGGCCTCGGCACCGAGGACGACCCGGTCTTCGAGGGCATGCACGTGGCCGCCGCGCACGTCGTCGGCGCCACCGTCGAGGCATTCCGGCAGGTGTGGAGTGGTGAGTCCCTGCACAGCGCCAACATCGCCGGGGGCCTGCATCATGCGATGGCCGACAAGGCCAGTGGCTTCTGCATCTACAACGACATCGCGGTCGGCATCCAGTGGCTGCTCGACCAGGGCGTCGAGCGGGTCGCGTACGTCGACGTCGACGTGCACCACGGCGACGGGGTCGAGGTGCTCTTCTACAACGACCCGCGGGTGCTGACGATCTCGCTGCACGAGACGGGCCAGATGCTGTTCCCCGGCACCGGGTTCCCCAACGACACCGGCGGTCCGGACGCGGAAGGCACGGCGGTCAACGTCGCCCTCCCGCCGGGCACTGCAGACGGTGGCTGGCTGCGCGCCTTCCATGCCGTCGTACCCCAGGTGCTGCGCGAGTTCGACCCCCAGGTCCTGGTCACCCAGCACGGCTGCGACTCGCACATGGAGGACCCGCTCGCCCACCTGATGCTGTCCGTCGACGGCCAGCGGGCGGCGTACCTCGCCCTGCACGAGCTCGCCCACGAGATCTGCGGCGGCAAGTGGGTCGTCACCGGTGGCGGTGGCTACGCCATCGTCGAGGTCGTGCCGCGCGCGTGGACCCACCTGCTTGCGATCGTCGGTGGCCGGCCGCTGGACCCCGAGACGCTGACACCGCCCATGTGGCGGGAGTACGTCGACACCATGATCGGACGTACGCCCCCGCACCGGCTGACCGACGGCCGGACTCCCGCCTGGCGCGACTGGAGCGAGGGCTACGACCCCGAGACCTGGCTGGACCGGGCCATCCACGCCACCCGGACTGCCGTCTTCCCCTTGCACGGGCTGGACCCGTTTCCCTAGGCTGGCCGGCGACGCGGGGCCGCCGCTCGGGGCATGGACTGGTGGCCCATACGGGCCATTTGCAATGCGACACGCCGGAGCAACTCAAGTTTCTTCAGTCACACCCTTCCCCCGGGTCACTCCAGGCCCTAGTCTCACCAATGCGCCACGTTTGTGACACCGGTGGGGAAGCCGGTGCCGTGCCGCCAGCGAGGATCGGTGCACACCATGGCTGCAGCGGACATGTCAGGCGTCAAGTTTCTGACCATTGCCGAAGTCGCTTCGATGATGAGGGTCTCGAAGATGACTGTTTACCGTCTCGTGCACAACGGCGAGCTCCCTGCCGTGCGCGTGGGTCGTTCCTTCCGGGTCACCGAGGAAGACGTCAACGAGTACCTCCACAAGAGCTTCTTCAACGCCGGCTGACCCCCTCGATCGTGACCTCCGGTCCGGCAGCGCCGAGACCGGATTCTCTGCCCTGACCCACGGCAAGTAGGCTGTGCTGGTCGGTCTGGTCTCCTGTCCGACCGCCACACACTTTTGCTGAAAGGTTTACCCGTGGGTTCTGTTATCAAGAAGCGGCGCAAGCGCATGGCCAAGAAGAAGCACCGCAAGCTCCTGAAGAAGACGCGCGTGCAGCGTCGCAAGCTCGGCAAGTAAGCCTGCCCGATCATGGGGCGGGTCGTTCTGGTCACGGGAGTCTCCCGCGACATCGGTCGACGCTTCGCGCGTGCGGCCGCGGCCGACCCCTCCATTGATCGCGTCATCGGCGTGGACGTCGTCCCGCCGCGGGGTGACATCGGCGCCGTCTCCTTCGTGCGCGCCGACATCCGCAACCCCGTCATCGCGAAGGTCATCGCCAAGGAAGACGTCGACACCGTCGTCCACATGAGCGTGATCGCGACCCCCGGCACCGCCGGGGGCCGCAACACGATGAAGGAGCTCAACGTCATCGGGACGATGCAGCTCCTGGCGGCCTGCCAGGCCGCGCCGGGCGTACGCCGTCTCGTGGTGAAGTCGACGACCACCGTCTACGGCGCGAGCAGCCGCGATCCGGCGATGTTCACCGAGGACATGGGACCCAAGCAGCTGCCCCGCTCGGGTTATGCCAAGGACGTCTACGAGATCGAGGGCTACGTCCGCGGGTTCGCCCGCCGCCGCCCCGATGTCGCGGTGACGATGCTCCGCGCGGCCAACGTGATCGGCCCGCACGTCGTCAGCCCGATCACCTCCTACTTCCGGCTGCCGTTCGTGCCGACCGTGCTCGGCTACGACCCGCGGCTCCAGTTCCTGCACGAGGACGACCTGCTCTCGGTGCTCGGCCATGCGGCCACCGGCGACGTCAGCGGCACCTTCAACGTCGCGGGCGACGGCGTACTCATGCTGTCCCAGGCGCTGCGCCGCCTCGAGAAGCCGAGCGTGCCGCTGCCCGCCTTCGCCGTCGGTCGCACCGGCAGCGTGCTGCGATCGGCGCGGCTGGCCGACTTCTCACCCGAGCAGATCGGCTTCCTGACGTTCGGTCGGGGCGTCGACACCACCCGGATGCGTTCGGAGCTCGGCTTCACGCCGGGCTTCACCACCGAAGAGGCCTTCGCCGACTTCGGCGTCTCTCTGGGCGCGTCCCGGCGCACCGCGAGGGGGGTCGTCAGTGCCTGAGTCCGACGCGCAGATCATCCCGATCGGCACCTCTGGCCGTCCCGGCCGCGGCACCGGCAGGTCCAAGCCGTCGTCGGCCGCCCGAAGCCTGGCCCCGACGAAGAAGAAGGCGCCGGCCAAGCCAGCTCCCGAGCCGGCCGCCGTGAAATCCGCGCCCGCCCCGAAGTCAGCACCGCCCGCGGCAGCCGCCCCCGTCACCAGTGCGACGACCGCAACCGACCGCCACCCGATGGCCGGCATCCCAGTCACCGACTGGCTCTCCGCGTTCCAGCAGGCAGCCGTCGAGCTCTTCGACGACCAGTGGGAGCGCCGGCTGGCCGAGTTCATGGCGTTCCTGCGCCGCCGGCTCGAAGGCGGCTACGCCGTCGACGAGTACGGCTTCGACCAGGAGGTCACCGAGCGCTTCTTCCTGGCAGCCCTGCGACCGATCGCCGAGAAGTGGTTCCGCATCGAGGTGCGCGGCATCGAGAACATCCCCACCGAGGGCGGCGCGCTGGTGGTCTCCAACCACTCCGGCACCGTCCCGGTCGACGGCCTGATGACGATGTCCACCATCCACGACCGCACCGGCCGCTTCCTGCGCCCGCTCGGCGCCGACCTGGTCTTCAAGATGCCGCTGGTGAGCAGCCTGGCCCGCAAGGCCGGCGCAACCCTCGCCTGCAACGAGGACGCCGAGCGGATGCTCACCAACGGCGAGCTCGTCGGCGTGTGGCCCGAAGGGTTCAAGGGCATCGGCAAGCCGTGGTCGGATCGTTACAAGCTCCAGCGGTTCGGCCGTGGCGGGTTCGTCTCGGCGGCCCTACGCACCGGCGTACCCATCGTCCCGCTCTCGGTCGTCGGCGCCGAGGAGATCTACCCGCTCGTCGGCAACATCCCGTCGCTGGCGCGGCTGCTGGGCGTGCCCTACCTCCCGATCACGCCGCTGTTCCCGTGGCTCGGCCCGATCGGGATGGTGCCGCTGCCGTCGAAGTGGCTGATGGAGTTCGGCGAGCCCATCCGCACCGACTCCTACGCTGCGACCGAGGCCGAGGACCCGATGCTCGTCTTCAACGTCACCGACCAGGTGCGCGAGACGATCCAGCAGACGCTCTACACGTTGCTGCTCGACCGCCAGTCGGTCTTCCGCTGACAGCTGCTGATCAGGGGTTGGTCAGGCCGCCCGTGAGGCCACCAACGGTGCCGATCGTGCCATCGACCACCTCGGCGGTGTCCTTGACGACGTCCTCGACCCCGACGACCACGCCCCCGACGACACCACGGTCGGTCGCGGTGGCGCCGGTCAGGGTGCCGGTGATCGTGTCGATGACATCGGTCGCGGTCTTGGTGGTGTCCTTGCCGATGTCCGGGTCGGGCTTCTTCGTGGGCGGCAGCGTCGGCGGCTCAGGGACGGGCACGGGCACGGTGTCGATCACGTCATCGGTGCCGCCCGTGTCGTTGCCCTTGCCGTGACCCTTCGTGCTGTCCCCGGGCAGGTTGGTAGGTGTCGGCAGCTCGATGCCCGGCAGCGACGCCGGAATCGTCACCGCCGTCGAGATGCCGGCCGAGGCCAGCACAGAGGGCATCTCGGTGACACCCGCGCCGGCGCAGGTCGGGCATGCGGCGTTGGCCCGGGCGTCGTACGCCGCCACGGTGCGCGCGGCGTGCAACAGCTCGTCGCGGGCGCCGTCGGGCAGGGTGCCCTCGAGTCGCGCGAGCATCGTCATGCTCTCGCCGGTGAAGTCGCGCAGCTCGGTGATCGAACCCTCGCGGCCGGTGCGCCGGTAGTCGTCGAGCAGTAGCTCGGCCGCCTGGCCAGCCTGGTCGGAGAAGGTGTCGAGCGTGCCGGGCAGCGCCGCGATGCCGGCGGCGGAGCCCTCGCGCGCCAGCTGGTCGATCTCGTCGAGCCGGCCGGAGGCGTTGGCCAGAAGCATGGATGCCTTGGCGCCGTCGCTGGTGGAGACGTCGGTGCGGACGTTCTCGATGGCCCGCTTGACGGGATAGAGCGTCTGGCCCGGCAGTGCTCCCTGGGCAGCGACCGCCACCGAGGCGGTGGCACCGATGAGCGCAGCCCCGCCGAGCACGGTCGCGAGACGGCGCTCGCGGCGGCGCGCTGTCGGGTCGCTGGGCGTCAGGCGAAGACGGGCCTCGGCGGCGGTGTCGACGGTCACGAGCACGGAGTCGGCCTCGACCATCAGCCGCGCGCGCAGGTCGGTGAGGTAGTCAGCACGCGGTGCGGGCGGGGCGACCGCCTGCAGCTGGCTGACCAGGTCGAGCAACGGAGCGAGGGCGGCGGCGTCGCTCCGCGACAGGCTCGAGAGGACGAGGCCCCCCGACAACCCGCTCTCGAACTCTGCAGCCTGTCGACGCGCAGTGAAGACTGGAGTCATCGCCGCCGTCCTTGCTGATCCGTCTGGCTTCCGGCCCCATCACCGGAAAGCGCCTTTGACCGATCCAACGATGCGCGGACGAGAGAGGTTACGGCGGCGGGGGCAGACATCTGGACCATTTCCTGCATCATGACCGCACCCCCTCGGGCAGCCGCTTGGCGAGGTTGCGTACGCCGCGCAGCTGGAGCTGCTTGATGGCGCCGTCGCTGCGCTTGAGGATCGCGGCGGTCTCGGCGATCGAGAGTCCCTGGAGGAACCGCATGACCAGGCAGTCGCGCTGCTCGTCGGGCAGGTCCTTGAGGGCGACCAGCAGGATCTCGTTGGTGAGCTCGGCGAGCACCTCGTCCTCGGGGCCCTCGGTCGAGTCGTCGTGGGCCGCCATGTCGTCGGTGGTCATCTCGAGGCGGGTGCGGCCGGCCTTGAAGTGATCGGTGGCGAGGTTGCGCGCGATGGTCATCAGCCAGGCGCCGAAGTCCTTGCCCTGCCACCGGAAGTTGTTCATGCTCCGCAGCGCGCGGAAGAAGGTCTCCGACGCGAGGTCTTCGGCCAGGGTGGCCGAGCGGGTGCGGTAGTAGAGGAAGCGGTAGACCGAGCCGTGGTAGTGGTCGAAGAGGAGGCCGAACGCCTCCTTGTCGCCGGTGCGGGCCAGCTCGACCAGGGCGATCAGCCGGGTGCGATCGGCCTCGGACTCCTCGGAGGAGGTGGCCAGGTCGGCATCGCCGAAGTCGCCGGGGCCACCGCCACCGGCCGGGACGATCGTGTCGCGGTCGGACGGCGTTGTCGCCTCGGCGTACAGGATGGAGGGGCCGGTGGGGGAGAGCTGCGGGGTCCTCAGGGCAGCGAGAACGGAGGATCTGAGCACATCGAGACCGCGCGCAAGATCGTCCTCTCCCAGCATCCTGAATGCCCTCCCAGACGACCCATCCCCCGGGGCCTACTCAAGAGTAGGTCTGGACGGGCACGTTGTGAACCCGTTCGGGAGAGATAGCCGCGCCGTCTCAGGAGTGGTCGCGCCACCCCTTGATCGCCAGGCCGGCCGCGACCGTGCCGCTCGCGGCGCCGGCGAGGGCGGCGGCCATCAGTCCGGCGCGGGCCGCCTTGCGGCCGGTGCGGTAGTCGCGGATGCGCCAGCCCTGCTCCCGGGCGTGTGCGCGCAGCCGGAAGTCGGGGTTGATGGCGACCGGGTCGCCGACCATCGAGAGCATCGGCAGGTCGTTGACGGAGTCGGAGTACGCCGAGCAGCGGGACAGGTCCAGCCCTTCGCGCGCGGCCAGCGCCTTGATCGCCTCGGCCTTTGCCGGCCCGTGCAGCATCTCGCCCACGAGGCGGCCGGTGTAGACGCCGTTCTCGTGCTCGGCGACTGTGCCCATCGCGCCGGTGAGGCCGAGGCGCCGGGCGATCGTGGTGGCGATCTCGATCGGTGCGGCGGTCACCAACCACACCCGCTGGCCCTGGTCGAGGTGCAGCTGGGCCAGGGCCCGGGTGCCGGGCCAGATGCGGTGCGCCATCGCCTCGTCGAAGATCTCCTCGCCGAGCTCCTCGAGCTCGGCGACGGTGTGGCCGGCGATGAAGCTGAGCGCCGAGCTGCGTGCCTCGGCGACGTGCTCGGGGTCCTCGACCCCGACGATGCGGAAGTAGGCCTGCTTCCACGCGGCGCCGAGGATCTCACGGGTCGTGAAGAACTCGCGGCGGTGCAGGCCCCGGGCGAGGTGGAAGATGCTGGCGCCCTGCATGACGGTGTTGTCGACGTCGAAGAATGCCGCGCTGCCCGCGTCGGCCGGGTGGTCGAGCGCTGCTTCGACCTCGGCGGCGGCGGCCGCTGCCTCGCCGGCGAGGGTCGAACGGCGCTGCAGGTTGGGCGCGCGCCGGGGCTTCTCGGGCGGGGTCACGGCATCAGCCTAGAGGCAGTTCGAGGGGTCGACGCGTGTGGAAGTATCTCCTCATGTCGCGCATCACTGACGTCTCCGAGCTGGTGGCCATCGCCGCCGACGAGAGTCCCGAACGGCTGGCTGTCGTCGAGGCCGGTGGGCGGTCGCTCACGTGGCTCGCCCTCGAGGACGAGGTGGCCCGGCTGGCCACGGGTCTGGGTCACATTGGAGCGCTTGCCGGACACCGGGTGATGGTCGTGATGGGCAACCGTCTCGAGTTCGTGACCTCCTATCTCGGCGTGCTGCGGGCCCAGGCGGTCGCCGTACCCGTGAATCCGAAGTCGACCGCCGACGAGATCGAGCGGATGCTCGCCGACTCCGGCGCCCGCGTGGTGATCGCCGACGGCGATACCGGCGCAGTAGTGCGTGAAGCCGTGTCCCGGCTGGGTTCCGCGCCTCGCGTCGTGCTGGTGGGTGCTCCGGCTGCCGACGGTGAGATGCCCTACGACGACGTGCTGGCGCCCGAGGCCCGGCCGGTGCCGCCGCTGCTCGACCCCGAGAAGCTCGCCGCCCTGCTCTACACCAGCGGCACCTCCGGCCGACCGCGCGGCGCGATGCTCACGCACCGCGCGCTGCTGGCCAACATCGACCAGGTCGCGCAGGTCGAGCCGCCGATGATCCACGGCGACGACGTAGTGCTGGGCGTGCTGCCGCTGTTCCACGTCTACGGGCTCAACGCCGTGCTCGGCGGAGTGCTCCGGCATCGGGCGAAGCTGCTGCTGGTCGACCGGTTCGACTCCCAGGGCACCCTCGACCTTATCGACGACGAGGCGATCTCCGTCGTGCCCGTGGCGCCGCCCGTCTTCGCCCACTGGCTGCCGGTCGAGCACCTCGCGGAGCGGCTCGGACCCGTGCGCCTGATGCTGTCGGGCTCGGCCCCGCTGGCTCCGCAGGTGATCGAGGAGTTCACCCGGGTCTCGGGCATCGAGGTCCACCAGGGCTACGGCCTCACCGAGGCCGCGCCGGTGGTGACGAGCACGCTGTGCAGCGAGGTGTCGCAGGTCGGCTCGGTCGGGGCGGCGCTGCCCGGCATCGAGATCCGGCTGGTCGACGAGCGGGGTGCGACCCCGTCGGGCGAGGACCCGGGCGAGATCTCCATCCGCGGCGACAACCTCTTCAGCGGTTACTGGCCCGACGGCGCGGGCGGTCCCGACGCCGATGGCTGGTGGGCCACGGGCGATGTCGGGTTCCTCGACGCGTCCGGTGACCTGTTCCTGGTCGACCGCATCAAGGAGCTGGTGATCGTCTCCGGCTTCAACGTCTACCCGTCGGAGGTCGAGGACGTCATCCGCGAGCTGGCCACCGTCGCCGACGTCGCGGTGATCGGCGCTCCCGACGGCGTCACCGGAGAAGCCGTCGTCGCCTACGTCGTCCCGTCACCGAAGTCGTCGCCCGCTGACCTCGGTGAGGCGGTCCGCGCCCACGTCGGCACGCGCCTGGCCCGCTTCAAACAGCCGGCCCGCATCGAGGTCGTCGACGAGCTCCCGCTGACGGTCACCGGCAAGGTGCAGAAGGGCAGGCTGCGCGGTCTCGAACGCCGCCGCGCGCTAGGCCTGCTCGAATGACTGCGCGCGTCACCCTCTACGGCCGCGCCGGCTGCCACCTCTGTGACGAGGCGCGGACGGTCATCGCCGCCGTGTGCGAGGAGCTCGGCGAGGAGTACGCCGAGGTCGACATCGACACCGACCCGGCACTGGTGGACCGCTTCGGCGAGGAGGTCCCGGTGACGTTCGTAGACGGCCGCCAGCACGACTTCTGGCGCGTCGACCCCGCTCGTCTTCGCGCTGCGCTGGCCGCCGACTCGACATAGCCGCGTGGGGCTTGTCACATGCCGGCCGCTCAGTTTGTTCTCGCGTTCACAAACTCCTACAGTGATCTGGCCGACCGACCTGAAACGGACCGTCGTAGTCCGGGATCGGCCTGCTGGAAAGAAGCACCCAGTGAGCGCACGGAACTCTGCCGACCCGGCCCGGGACATTCCCGAGGCCACGGTTGCGCGTCTCCCGATCTACCTCCGCGCCCTGACCACGCTCGTCGACGGCGGCACGGCCACCTGCTCCAGTGAGGAGCTCGCCCACGCCACCGGCGTCAACAGCGCCAAGCTGCGGAAGGACCTCTCCTACCTCGGGTCCTACGGCACCCGTGGTGTCGGGTACGACGTGGAGTACCTCCGCTATCAGATCGCCCGCGAGATCGGGGTTACCCAGGACTGGCCCGTGGTCATCGTCGGCATCGGCAACCTCGGCCACGCGCTGGCCAACTACTCCGGCTTCCGCAGCCGTGGCTTCCGGGTCGTGGCCCTGCTCGACGCCGACCCCGAGCGCCACCAGGAAGTCGTCGCCGGAGTCGACGTACGCCCGTTCGACGACCTCGAGCAGATCGTCGCGGACCAGGGCGTTGCCATCGGCGTGATCGCCACCCCCGCTGTCGCCGCCCAGGACGTCGCCGACCGGATGGTCGGGGCCGGCATCACCAGCATCCTCAACTTCGCACCGAGCGTGATCGCGGTGCCCGACGGCGTCGACGTACGCAAGGTCGATCTCTCCATCGAGCTGCAGATCCTCGCCTACCACGAGCAGCGCAAGTCATCGGCCGCCGAGGTGATCGCATGAGCGTCCTCGTTGTCGGCATCTCGCACAAGACCGCGCCGGTCGCGCTGCTGGAGCGTCTCGCGCTCGATGCCGACGGCGCCCGCAAGTTGGCGATCGACGCCGCGGCGAGCGACCACGTCACCGAGGCCGCGGTCATCGCAACCTGCAACCGGCTGGAGATCTACGCCGAGGTCGACCGTTTCCACGGCAGCGTCGAGGAGGTCAGCCGGCTCATCGTCGAGCGCGCCGACGAGCCGGCCGAGTCGCTGGTGCCGCACCTCTACGTCCACTACGACGACGGTGCCGTCTCCCACCTCTTCCACGTCGCCGCTGGCCTCGACTCGATGGTCGTCGGCGAGGGCCAGATCCTCGGCCAGGCCCGCGACGCCCTGCGGGCGGGCCAAGAGCTCGGCACTCTCGGCCCGGCGCTCAACCTCCTCTTCCAGCAGGCCCTGCGTGTCGGCAAGCGCACCCATGCGGAGACCGACATCGACGGCGCCGCACCCTCCCTGGTGACCGCGGCGCTCGACCACGCCACCGGTGAGCGCGGCGGCATCGCCGGCGCGCGCGTCGTCATCGTCGGCGCCGGAGCCATGGCCTCGCTCGCCACCGCCACGGTGTCGCGTTTGGGCGCCGCCTCGGTCACCGTCGTCAACCGGTCGTCCGAGAAGGCCGACCGGCTCGCCCTCGAGTACGCCGCCCGGTCGCTGCCGCTGGAGTCACTGCCCGGCGCGCTGCCCGAGGCCGACGTGCTCATCACCTGCACCGGCGCCGCCGGGCTGCTCGTGACTCGGGCGATGATCGACGCCGCCCGTGGTGACCGCACCGAGCCGCTCGAGATCGTCGACCTGGCCCTGCCGCACGACGTCGACCCGGCCGTCGCCGAGCTGCCGGGAGTCCGCCTCACCGACCTGGCGATGCTCGCCGAGCAGTTGCGCGACGTACCCGCCGCCAAGGACGTCGCCGGGGTCCGCGCGATCGTCGCGCAGGAGATCTCGGCGTTCCTGTCGGCCCGCCGCCAGTCGCAGGTCACGCCGACCGTCGTCGCGCTGCGCTCGATGGCGACCGGGGTCGTCGACTCCGAGATGGCCCGCCTCGACGCCCGGCGGCCCGGCCTCGACGCCGCCACCCGCGCGGAGGTCCTGCACACGCTGCGCCGGGTCGCCGACAAGCTGCTCCACCAGCCGACAGTGCGGGTCAAGGAGCTGGCCAACGAGACGGGTGCCGTGTCGTACGCCGCGGCGCTGGCCGAGCTCTTCTCGCTCGACCCCGAGGCGGTCGACGCCGTGACCCGGGCCGCCGTCAACCCAGCGGAGGAGAAGCGATGACCGCGCCACTGCGCCTCGGGACCCGCGCCTCTGCCCTGGCCACCACCCAGTCCGGCCTCGTGGCGACGATGATCCGCGAGCGACTCGGCCGTGAGGTCGAGCTCGTCGAGGTCAGCACCGAAGGCGACCGCAGCAGTGCCCCGCTGGCCCAGCTCGGTGGCACCGGCGTCTTCGTGAGCGCCCTGCGCGACGCGCTGCTCGGCGGCCAGGTCGACATCGCGGTGCACTCGCTCAAGGACCTGCCGACGACCCCCGCAGACGGCATCACGCTGGTCGCCGTACCCCCTCGCGAGGACCCGCGCGACGTCGTCATCGCCCGCGACGGGCTCACCCTCGGCGAGCTCCCACCCGGCGCCCGGGTCGGCACCGGCAGCCCGCGTCGCGCCGCCCAGATCGGTGCGCTGGGCCTGGGTCTCGACGTCGTCGGCATCCGCGGCAACGTCGACACCCGCATCCGCAAGGTGGCCGAAGGTGAGTACGACGCGGTCCTCCTGGCTCGCGCCGGGCTCGCCCGTCTGGGCCGGCTCGACGAGGTCACCGAGTTGCTCGATCCGCTCCAGATGTTGCCCGCTCCGGGCCAGGGTGCGCTCGCCATCGAATGCCGCAGCGACGCCGCCGAATTGGTGGAAGCGCTCGCGACGTTGGACGATCGCCCCACGAGGGTTGCCATCGAGGCCGAGCGGGCCGTGCTGGCGACACTCGAGGCCGGGTGCTCCGCACCGCTGGGAGCACTGGCCGAGGTCGTCGAAGGCGAAGACGGCGACGAGTTGTGGATCAGGGCGATTGCCCTGACCCTCGACGGCGGGTGGTCGGTGCGGATGAGCGCGACCGGTGCGCCCGACGACGCCGTGGGCGTCGGAACCCGGCTGGCGAGCGAAATGCTTGCCGACGGAGCAGCAGACCTGATGTCACCAGAAGCTCCGCAAGAAGTAGGGCCACCAGCATTGAATGCACAGTGAGGAAGCAGCGCGCATGACTCGAGGCAAGACCACCGCTCCCGCCAGTACCGCCACGGTTCGAGGCTGGGTGTCGTTCGTCGGCAGTGGCCCCGGTGACCCCGGTCTGTTGACGGTCCGCGCCGTCGAGCTCCTGCGCGAGGCCGAGGTGGTCGTCACCGAGGCACCCGAGCACGAGCAGCTGGTGCGCACCCTCCTGGGGCTCCCCGCCCCGGTCGAGACCGACGGCGAGACCGAGATCGAGATCGAGGCCGCGGCCGGACCCGAGTTCGTCGACGGCGGCTTCGGCGACGACGGTCAGCCGCTCACCCACGCCAACCGCTCGAAGGTCGTCGTCAAGTACGGCAAGAAGGCCCGCGTGGTGCGCCTGATGACCGGCGACCCGTTCCTCTACGCCTCCGGTCCCGAAGAGGCGCAGGCCTGCGTCAAGGCCGGCATCGGCTTCGAGATCGTGCCCGGCGTCTCCTCCGTGGCGGCCGTCCCGGCGTACGCCGGCATCCCGCTGACCACCAAGACCAACCGCGAGGTCGCCGTGGTGACCTGCGGCGGCAACGTCGACTGGAGCCTGTACGCCGACGACCGCACCCTGGTGCTGCTGTCGGGCGTCGGCTCGATCGGCGAGACCGCCGGCGCCCTGGTCGCGGCCGGGCGTTCGCCGCAGACGCCGGTCGCAGTGACCCGCGTGGGCACCACCACCGAGCAGGCCACCCTGGTGTCCACCCTCGAGCAGGTGGCCGCCGACGTCCGCGCCGCCCGCGTCGCGCCGCCCGCCATCATCGTGGTCGGCGACGTCGTCGACCTGCGCGAGACGCTGTCGTGGTTCGAGACCAAGCCGCTCTTCGGCTGGCGCGTGCTCGTGCCCCGCACCAAGGAGCAGGCCGGCACCGTCTCCAGCCGCCTGCGTGGCTACGGCGCGGTGCCGGAGGAGGTCCCGACCATCTCGGTCGAGCCGCCCCGCAACCCGCTTCAGATGGACAAGGCCGTGCGCGGCCTGGTCGAGGGCCGCTACGAGTGGATCGCCTTCACGTCCGTCAACGCCGTCAAGGCCGTGCGCGAGAAGTTCGAGGAGTACGGCCTAGACGCCCGCGCCTTCTCCGGACTCAAGATCGCCGCCGTCGGTGACAAGACCGCCGAGGCCATCGCTGCCTGGGGCCTGCGTGCCGACCTGGTGCCGTCGGGCGAGCAGTCCGCTGCCGGCCTGCTGGCCGACTGGCCCGAGTACGACGACGTGCTCGACCCCATCAACCGGGTGTTCCTGCCGCGCGCCGACATCGCCACCGAGACTCTCGTCGCCGGCCTGATCGACCTTGGCTGGGAGTGCGACGACGTCACCGCCTACCGCACGGTGCGGGCCACCCCGCCGCCGGCGCCGACCCGCGACGCGATCAAGACCGGCAAGTTCGACGCCGTCGTCTTCACCTCGTCCAGCACGGTGCGCAACCTGGTCGGCATCGCCGGAAAGCCGCACCCGTCGACGATCATCGCGGTCATCGGGCCGGCCACCGCCAAGACGGCCGAGGAGCACGGCCTGCGGGTCGACGTACTCGCTCCGCACCCCGACGTGCACGAGCTCGTGGACGCGCTCGCCGACTTCGGTGCCGCGCGTCGCCTCGCGATGCTCGACGCCGGTCAGCCGGTCACCAAGCCGTCCGAGCGCAAGCCCTCGGGTCGCCGGAAGGTCAGCTCGAAGTAGTGGCCGCGACCGGGGGTGCGCCCGTATTCGAGCCGGACATCTCCGGCCCGATCATTCGACCGCGCCGGCTGCGCCGCACTCCGTCGCTGCGTCGGCTGGTCGCCGAGACCTCGCTGGAGGCGCGCCAGCTGGTGCTGCCGATGTTCGTGCGTGAGGGGCTCGACGAGCCGCGCGAGATCAGCTCGATGCCGGGCGTCGTGCAGCACACCCGCAGCTCGCTGTTGAAGGCCGCCGCCGAGGCGGCCGAGCTGGGGCTGGGCGGGGTGATGCTGTTCGGCATCCCAGAGCACAAGGACGCCACCGGGTCGGGTGCCATCGACCCCACGGGCGTGCTCAACCTGGCCATCACCGACGTCGTCGCCGAGGTCGGTGACGGGCTGACGGTGATGAGCGACCTGTGCCTCGACGAGTTCACCGACCACGGCCACTGCGGCCTGCTCAGCGTCGACGGCCAGGTCGACAACGACCGGACGCTCGAGGCGTACGCGCAGATGGCGATCGCGCAGGCCAACGCCGGCGTCGACATGGTCGGGCCCAGCGGCATGATGGACGGCCAGGTCAAGGTCGTGCGCTCCGCCCTCGACAGCGTGGAGCACTCCGACGTCTCGATCCTGGCCTACTCCGCCAAGTACGCCTCGGCGTTCTTCGGCCCCTTCCGCGAGGCCATCGGCTCCTCGCTCGACGGCGACCGCCGCACCTACCAGCAGGACCCCGCCAACGCCGTCGAGGGCGTCCGTGAGGCGCTTCTCGACGTCGCCGAGGGTGCCGACATCGTCATGGTGAAGCCGGCCCTGGCCTACCTCGACGTCGTACGACGAGTGCGCGATGCGGTGGACGTGCCGGTCGCCGCGTACAACATCTCCGGCGAGTACGCCATGGTCGAGGCGGCTGCCGCCAACGGCTGGATCGACCGCGAGGCCGCGATCTTGGAGACGCTCACCTCGATCCGGCGGGCCGGCGCTGATGTGGTGCTGACGTACTGGGCGGCCGAAGCCGCTCGCCTGCTCGCCCGCTGACCGCGACACACCAAGTGGCCCACGATCGGTCCGGCGGCGCACGCAGACACGGCGGGGGCTAAAAGCGCGCCGTGGCGCCGCGCAACGGCGAAGTACCAAAGCCTGCCCCACCGCGGCGACACGGCACGCCTGTCCCCCGCCGTGTGTGCGGGAGCGGCCGGGCAGCGACCGGGGGCCAGCGCCCGGCGAGATCCCTCGGAGGTCGAGGTGTACGGAAACCTGCCGGGGTTTCGACGCGCTCGTGCGACCTCGTTCCTCGGTGGCGTCGCTTGCTCTACCTGGCTGAGCCCACGCACCGACCTCGTGCCTCGGTCGGTGCTGCTCAGCTCACGACGCGCTCGTGCGACCTCGTGCCTCGGTCGGCGCTGCTCAGCTCAGGGATTGAGCAGGTTGTTGATGCAGTTGTTGAGCTGGGTGACCTGGAGCACCGTGATGCCCGACGCGATGCACTGGGCCTGCGCCTCGGCGTACGTCAGGACCGGGCCGACCGTGGGCACCGCGACGGTGGGCAGCTCGGTCGGCAGGATCGTCGGCAGGCGGGTGGGGACGGAGGTCGTGGGCCCTGCGGTCGGCACCTTGGTGGGGTCCTTGGTGGGGTCCTTCGTCGGCGCGACCGTCGGGACCTTGGTGGGGTCGGCGGTCGGCGTCGGCGTGGACGTGTCGTCGTCGCCACCGTCATCGCCCTTGCCCTTCCCCTTGCCGTCGCCCTTGCCGCCACGATTGTCGCCCGTGCCGGTAGGGCCGGTGGTGTCGGGCAGGAAGACGCGGGCCGAGGTCGTCGTGTTGGGCACCGAGAGGTAGTCGCCATCGATGTAGGCGTTCATGATCGACAGCACGAGGTCGACGTAGTCGTTGCTGTGGTTGTAGCGGTAGACGCTGGCGCGCTGGCCGGCCTCACCGGAGAGGTCCTCGTCGCCCGAGCACAGGTAGACCCCGGTCGCGAGCGCAGCGTCGTCGATGTCCTGCGGGTTGCGCTTGCCGTCGCTGTCGCCGTCGACCCCGACGACTGCCCAGGTGGACGGGATGAACTGCATCGGGCCGACTGCGCGGTCGAACGTCGTGTCGTTGTCGAGCTGGCCGGCGTCGGTGTCGGTGATCTTCTGGGTGTTGGTCTTGCCGTTGAGCGGCACGCCGTAGATGCCGGGCTGGGCCAGGCCGTTGTCGTCGAGGACGTTGCCGGCGTAGCGGCCGTGGTCGGACTCGACGCGACCGATCGCGGCGATCAGCTGCCACGGCACCTGGCAGCCCTGGTCGGCGGAGTTGATGACGGCTTCGGCGCGCTGGTAGGCGGCCAGCGCGGCGGCCGGGATGCCGCTGGGGGAGGCCGAGGCCACCACGCTCTGGGCGCTGCTGCTGCCGATGCCGGGGGCGACGATGCCGGGGACCGACACGCTGGCCGGCGCCTCGATGGCCTGAGAGGGCACGGTGGTGCCGTCGGGAAGGGTGGTGACATCTCCGTCGGCGGAGGCGGTGCCCGCGCCGACTCCGGCCAGGCTCGCGGTCCACGCAGCCGACAGCAGCGCCAGCGGCACGATGGCCGTGGCCTTCTGGATTCGTCCGAAGCGTGGTGCAGACATGTCGCGCGCTCTCCCTCGTGGTGCTGATCATCCCCGCCACCGCCCTGCCGAAGCGGGGGCGATGGTGATCCAACGAATGGTGTCACACGGAGTTACGTTTGAGACGGTCTGCCCGCTCACGTATGACGCCAAACGCCCGGACCCGTTGTTCGCCGTCCGTGTCGAATGTAGGCCGGGTAGGGCGGCGCGTCCACCCGTCGTCTCGCCGGGTTGGGTGCTACGAGACAATGACCGGGTGACCCCGACACCCGCTCCGGCCTCGGCCGCGCTCTTCGATCGCGCCCGTGCGGTGACCCCGGGTGGGGTGAACTCGCCGGTCCGGGCGTTCAATGCCGTAGGCGGCACCCCGCGCTTCATCCGCTCGGCGCAGGGGGCCTGGCTGACCGACGTCGACGGCAACGAGTACGTCGACCTGATCTGCTCGTGGGGGCCGATGCTGCTCGGCCATGCCCACCCCGAGGTGATGGCGGCTGTCTCGGCTGCGGTGGCCCGCGGGACGTCGTACGGCACTCCGACCGAGCCCGAGGTCGAGCTCGCCGAGGAGATCGTCGGCCGCACCCCCGTCGAGGCGGTGCGCTTCGTGTCCTCGGGCACCGAGGCGACCATGTCGGCGATCCGGCTGGCGCGGGGCTTCACCGGCCGCGACGTGATCGTGAAGTTCGCCGGCTGCTATCACGGCCACGTCGACTCGCTGCTGGCGTCGGCCGGCTCGGGCGTGGCGACCCACCAGGAGTTCGCGGTGCCCGGCAGCCCCGGCGTGCCGGCGTCGTCGACCGAGCTGACGCTGGTGCTGCCCTACAACGACCGTGCTGCCGTGAAGGCCGCGTTCGCCGAGCACGGCCCGCGCATCGCGGCTCTGATCACCGAGGCAGTGCCCGGCAACATGGGCGTCGTGCCGCCCGAGCCAGGCTTCAACGAGTTCCTCGCCCTCAGCTGCCGCGAGGCCGGCGCGCTCTTCATCTCGGACGAGGTGATGACCGGCTTCCGGGCGACCAGTCAGGGCGGCTGGGGCCTCGACGGTGTCGAGGAGGGCTGGACCCCCGACCTGATGACGTTCGGCAAGGTGATGGGCGGCGGCTTCCCGGCCGCGGCGTTCGGCGGCCGTCGCGACGTGATGTCACGGCTCTCCCCCGAGGGACCGGTCTACCAGGCCGGCACGCTCTCGGGGAACCCGATCGCCACCACCGCCGGCCTGGCCACTCTGCGCCTGGCCACTGACGAGGTCTACGACCACATCGGCTCCGCCGGTACGACGATCCGTGGGGCCGCCGCCGAGGCGCTCGCGGCTGCGGGCGTGCCGCACGTCGTACAGGCTGCGGGCACGATGTTCTCCGTCTTCTTCACAGGGTCGCCGGTGCGCGACTTCGCCGACGCCGCCACCCAGGACACCGCTGCCTATGCGGCGTTCTTCCACGCGATGCTCGATGCGGGCGTCTACCTGCCACCGTCGGCGTACGAGGCGTGGTTCCTCTCCTCGGCCCATGACGACCGCGCCGTACAGACCGTGCTCGATGCGCTGCCGGGCGCCGCCCGGGCAGCTGCTGCTTCCCCGGAAGGACGCTGAACGTGACGCAGGAGAAGACGATCGTCCACCTGCTCCGTCACGGTGAGGTGCACAACCCCGAAGGCGTGCTCTACGGGCGTCGCCCGGGCTTTCACCTGTCCGAGCTGGGCCACACGATGGCGCAGCGCATCGCCGACTCGATCGGTGACCGCGACATCGTGCACCTGCGCGTCTCGCCGCTCGAGCGCGCGCAGGAGACCGCCGCGCCGCTCTCCGAACGGCGCGGGCTGAGCATCGTCACCGACGACCGCGTCATCGAGTCGGTCAACCGCTTCGAGGGCATCAACTTCGGTCGGGGCGCACTGACGATCATCAAGCGGCCGCGGCTGTGGCGGCACCTCTACAACCCGCTGAAGCCGTCGTGGGGCGAGCCGTACGACGTGATGGCGTCCCGGATGATGGCCGCCGTGCGCGACGCCCGCGACGACGCGCGCGGCCACGAGGCGGTGATCGTGTCGCACCAGCTGCCGATCTGGACGACGCGGCTGCACGTCGAGAAGCGGTCGTACCTGCACCACCCCAAGAACCGCGAGTGCACCCTCTGCTCGCTGACGTCGCTGCACTTCACCGGTGAAACGCTCTCCCAGGTGAGCTACTCCGAGCCGGCCGGTGACCTGATCCCGGTCAAGGACAAGTCGGCGCCGTTCTCTGCCGGCGGCGCGCCCGATCCGAAGCGACCGTCGTGACCCGCCTCGTCACCCTGCTGCTGGGCGGCCTGCTCGTGCTGACCGGCTGCAACTCGATGTCGGGCACCGGCGACAAGGGCTACGTCACCGGTGACGGTCGCGTCGAGCAGGTCGATCCCACCGATCGCGACGACCCGATCAACCTCCGCGGCGAAGACCTCGACGGCAACCCGGTCGACCTGGCGGACCAGCGTGGTCAGGTCGTCGTCATCAACGTATGGGGCTCGTGGTGCCCGCCGTGCCGGGCCGAGATGCCCGACCTGGTCGCGGCCGCCAACGAGTCCGGCAACGCCGCGTCGTACCTCGGGATCAACATCCGGGACGCGTCGGCCGATCAGTCGAAGGCCTTCGTGCGCAACTTCGAGGTGCCCTTCCCGTCGATCTACTCCCCGGACGGCAAGGCGCTGCTCGCCTTCTACGGCACGCTGACTCCACGGTCGATCCCGTCGACTGTCGTGCTCGACCGCAAGGGGCGCGTCGCGGCCTCGATCATCGGCTCGATCCCGTCGACCCAGACGCTGACCGACCTCGTCGACGAGGTGGCCGCCGAAGATGGGTGACTGGTTCCGAGAACAGGCCTTCTCCGGATCCCTGGTCCTGGCGCTTCCGGTCGCGCTCGTCGCCGGTCTCATCTCGTTCTTCTCGCCGTGTGTGATCCCGCTGCTGCCCGGCTACCTCTCCTACGCGACCGGCCTCTCGGGCGCCGACCTGGCCTCGGGTGAGGCCGGCCAGCACCGGGGCCGGATGCTGCTCGGCTCGGTGCTCTTCGTGCTCGGCTTCTCGGCGGTGTTCGTCGTGATCGGCACGCTGTCGGGGGCTCTCGGCTACTGGCTGATCGACTACCAGCGCGAGATCACAGTGGTGCTGGGCTCGCTGACGATCGTGCTGGGGCTGGCGTTCGCGGGCCTGGTGCCGTGGCTCCAGCGCGACTGGCGCATCCACCAGGTGCCGGCGGTCGGTCTGGCCGCCGCACCCCTGCTCGGCGTGCTGTTCGGCCTCGGCTGGACGCCCTGCATCGGCCCGACGCTGGGCGCCATCAGCACGCTGTCGATCAACGAGGCCACCGCAGGCCGGGGCGCACTCCTGTCCGGGGTCTACGCGCTGGGTCTCGGGTTGCCGTTCATCGTCGCGGGGCTGGCCTACCGGCGCGCGCTCGGCGCGTTTGCCTGGGTACGTCGCCACCAGGTGTGGGTGATGCGCGTCGGCGGGCTGATGTTGGTCGCCGTCGGGATCCTGCTGGTCAGTGGGCTGTGGGACGACATGGTGACCTGGCTGCAGATCAACCTCATCCTCGGCACGGAGGCGCCCGTATGAGCGAGCCCGAGCTGACCCGGCGCTCCGGCGAGCTGACCCTGCGCGAGATGGCGCGCTGGTCGTGGCGGCAGCTCACCTCCATGCGGACCGCGCTGATCCTGCTGCTGCTTCTCGCGCTGGCGGCCGTGCCGGGCTCCGTCATCCCGCAGTCGGACGTCGACTCGCTGAAGACCTCGAACTGGCAGGACGCGCACCCGAAGCTGACCCCGATCTACGAGAAGCTCGGGCTCTTCTCTGTCTACGACTCCCCGTGGTTCGCCGCGATCTACCTGCTGCTGATGATCTCGCTGGTCGGCTGCATCATCCCGCGCACCTTCGTCTACTGGCGGGCCATGGGTGCCCGCCCCCCTCAAGCGCCCCGGCGGCTCGACCGGCTGCCGCACCACGCGTCGTACACGACGACCGAGGGGGTGGACGACGTGCTCGCGCGGGCGGCGAAGGTGCTGCGCAAGCGGCGCTTCCGGGTCGACACGACGGCGAGCACGGTGGCCGCGGAGCGTGGGTTCCTGCGCGAGGCAGGCAACCTGGTCTTCCACATCTCGGTCGTCGTGGTGCTGGTGGGCTTCGGGGTGGGCAGCCTGTTCGGCTACAAGGGCGGCACGATCGTCGTGGTCGGCAGCAGCTTCTCCAACGACGTACGCAGCTATGACGACTTCCTGCCGGGCAGCCTGTTCCAGCAGAAGTGGATGGAGCCGTTCTCGTTCGACGTGACCGACTTCGACGTCAACTGGCTGACCAGCGGGCCGCGCAAGGGGATGGCGCAGAAGTTCGTCTCGCACCTGAACTATCGCGAGTCGCCCGACGCTCCGGAGAGGTCCTACGGCCTCAAGGTCAACCACCCGCTGACCATCGGCTCCACCGAGGTCTTCCTGATCGGGCACGGTTATGCGCCGGTCATCACGATCACCGACGGCGACGGCAACGTCACCTACAGCGGACCTACTGTGTTTCTCCCGACCGACCAGACCTTCGAGTCGTTCGGGGTGGTGAAGGCGCCCGATGCGCAGCCGACCCAGATCGGTCTGGAGGGCCAGCTCTACCCGACGTTCGCGTTCGCGCCGGGCAAGCAGGGCGGCCCCTACTCCGCGTTCGGCCAGGACCTCGACCCGCTGCTGTCGATGCAGGTCTACACCGGCGACCTGGGCATGGACACCGGAGCAGGGCAGTCGATCTACGTGCTCGACAAGGCCAACGCGAAGCTCGTCACCAAGGCCGACGGGTCGATGCTCCGGCTCGACATGCGCATCGGCGACACCGTGAAGCTGCCGGGCGGTGCCGGGTCGGTGAAGTTCGAGAGCCTCGAGCGCTGGAACAAGATCCAGATCAGTCGTACCCCGGGCAAGCTGGTCGCCCTCTCCGGAGTCAGCCTCGCGCTGCTCGGCCTGCTGGGTTCGCTGTTCATCCGGCCGCGGCGGGTGTGGATTCGTGTCCGTCGCGAGGAAGAGCAGACACTTGTCGAGCTCGGTGGCCTCGACCGCAGCGACGGTGGCGACGTCGCGGAGGAGCTCACCGAGATCATGGAAGCCATCAAGGAGGACGTGTGAGCGACCAGTCGTGGGAGACCCTCAGCAACCAGGCTGTCGCCGTCGCCGGGGCGGTCTACTTCCTCGCGTTCTTGTGCCACCTCGGTCAATGGGCGTCGCTGCGCAAGCTGCCCGCCGACACCGAGGTCGAGACCGGGCGGACCGCGATGCTCGGGCGGCTCGGCGTACTCCTCACCGTCATTGCCGTGGCTGTGCACTTCGTCGGGCTCGTCGGCCGGGGCATGGCCGCCGACCCCAACCGGGTGCCCTGGGGCAACATGTACGAGTTCACGGTCGCGGGCTGCTTCTTCGTCGCGCTGTTCTACCTGGCGTTCTACCGCCGGTTCGGGCTCGACTGGATGGCGCCGATCGTCACCGGCTTCGTGATCGCGGTGCTGATGGCGGCCGTGCTGTGGCTCTACGACCCCGTCGCGCCGCTCACCGAGGCGCTCAACTCGACGTGGCTGGTCATCCACGTGGTGTCCGCGGTCATCGCGACCGGCGCGTTCACCCTCGGCGGCATCGCCTCACTGCTCTACCTGCTGAAGTCACGCGG
Organism: Nocardioides sp. InS609-2; assembly: GCF_023208195.1. Classification (NCBI taxonomy): domain Bacteria; kingdom Bacillati; phylum Actinomycetota; class Actinomycetes; order Propionibacteriales; family Nocardioidaceae; genus Nocardioides; species Nocardioides sp. InS609-2. The sequence goes on from NZ_CP060034.1 coordinate 3,201,813, forward strand.
CAACCGAGCCGAGAAGACCACGGGCTACCTCGCGCGGGTGCCCGACCTGCGCGGGCTCGACCGGATCTCCTACCGGATGCACGCGTTCGGCTTCCCGGTGTGGACGTTCGCCGCGCTGATCACCGGCCCGATCTGGGCGCACCAGGCGTGGAGCTCCTACTGGAACTGGGACCCCAAGGAGGTCTGGGCGTTCATCACCTGGGTCGTCTACGCGGCGTACCTCCACGCCCGTACCACCGCCGGCTGGCGCGGCCGGAAGGCGGCGTGGCTGGCGATGCTGGGGCTGGCGACGCTGTGGTTCAACTTCATCGGGATCAACTTCTTCTCGACGACGTCGCAGCACTCCTACGCCGAGAGCGCTGCGCCTCTGCACAGCGCGGTCGATCAGGTGGAGTCCGGCTCGTCCTTCTGACGCTTCTTGCGGTTCTTGCGGTCGAGATCACGCAGGAAGTCCGGGTCGTCGTCAGGCGACGAAGGCCGCTGCGGCTTGCGCGGCTTCTGGGGGCGCTGCGGCATTCCCTGCACGCCTCGCCGCTCGATCACCCGGACGAGCAGGTAGACCAGGAGAGCGAAGATGAAGACGACCAGCAGGAACTTCAGCACCTCACCAATGTATGCCGTGTCTGGTGAGGGCGCTCATGTCTTGTCCTCCCGATTTTTCTGGCTTGGGATCACGCCTAGGCTGGACGGGTGAAAGAGTTCGTCGTCTACACCGCCCTGCGCCTCGTCCTGTTCGTTGCGTCCCTGCTCATCGTGATCGGTGTCTGGGCGCTCGTGGCCGGCACGGACAGCGTCCACTCCATCTGGTCGGTGGTGCTGGCCTTCATGCTGTCCGGCGTCGCGTCGTACTTCCTGCTCAACCGCCAGCGCGAGGCCTTTGCCCAGCGGGTCGAGGGGCGGGCGCGCCGGGCGACCGCTGCCTTCGACCAGCGGCGTGGGGGCGAGGACTCGGAGTAGGGGGTCGCTGGTTTGCAGTGATACCCGGTCAGCCGGGTGTCACGTCGGCTCGGCGTCGTTGCAACGCACACGCAGCGCGAGGAGCGACGCCGCAGTTCGCCGTTGACGAGGGTTATCCACAGGCGGCGGAACGGCGAGTGCAAGGGCTGGCGGTGCCGGGCAATGTCATGTCATGGCAATCGCGAATGAGTACATCGACCTGCACGGCGTCGTCTTCCTTCGACGCGAAGCGATGGCAGAAGGCTACAGCGACCGGGCGATAGCGGCCCAAGTGAAGTCGGAAGAGTGGCATCGCGTCCGTCGTGGTGCCTACTGCTCGGGCGCGCTGTGGGGGTCGCTGTCGCGCGCTGATCAGCACCGTGTCCTGGCGCGCGCCGTGCTACGCACAGCGCATCCGACGTCGGTCCTCAGCCATCAGTCGGCTGCAATCGAGCACGGTGCGCCAGTGTGGGGCGTCCCACTCAACCAGGTGCACCTCACGCGCACCGACGGGAAGGCTGGGAGACGAGAAGCGGGTCTCGTCCATCACCGTGGGGCACTGCCCCAGGAGCATGTCGTCACGCTCAACGGCGTACCCGTCACCTCGGCTACCAGGGTCGCGGTGGAGGTGACGACCGTTGCCTCCGTGGAATCAGCTCTGGTCACGGTCAACGGCCTGCTGCATGCCAAGGCGACGACACAGCAGGCGATATCGGCGCTCGTCAATGACTTCCGCTTCTGGCCCCACAGTCTCGCCGCCGATCTCGTCATGCGGCTGGCGGACCACCGGATCGAGTCGCCGGGGGAGAGCCGGTTCCTCTACCTGTGCTGGAACCAGCACCTGCCACGCCCGAAGCCCCAGGTCTGGGTATACGAAGCAGGCCGTCGCGTGGCTCGCCTCGACTTCGCGTGGCCAGAGTACGGCGTCTTCGTGGAGTTCGACGGTCGTGAGAAGTACGTGCGTTTCCGCCGTGAGGGCGAGACACTCGACCAGTTCCTGATGCGCGAGAAGAAGCGCGAGGAACGTGTGTGTCTGCTGACTGGCTGGGTGTGCATCCGCATCAGCTGGGCTGATCTGTCGCAACCCGAGGTGACGGCGAGGCGAATCCGGCGCCTGCTCGCGCGTCGTAAGCCGAAGGAGGCGTGAGGCCGACCTTCGGCGTCGTTCCACTCGCCCTGGTGTCGTTGCAACGCACTCAAGGCGACGTGATACCCGGTCAGCCGGGTGTCCCGACAGAAAGCGGCAGTCGCAACCGCCCCTCAGGGCACCAGCAGGAACACCACCACGAGCCCGGCCCACCACAGCTGGGCGAGGCCGGTCTGGGCAAGGACGGGGATGAGGCCGGGGCCGCTGGCGCCACGGAGTACGGCGCGGGTCGGCGGGGTCGCGACGACGAGGAAGGCCAGCGCGCCGAGCACCCACCAGGTGGTCGCGGCGGCGATGGCGACGATCGCGAACGCGGCGGCGAGCACGAGGAGCAGGTAGAGGTAGCGGGAGCGCTGCTCGCCGATGCGGACGGCGAGCGTGCGCTTCCCTGACTCCACATCGGTGTGGATGTCGCGCAGGTTGTTGGCCACCAGGATCGCGCAGGCGAGCGCGCCGACGCCGATGCCGGCGTACAGGGCGGGCCACTGCCAGGACTCGGTCTGGACGTACGTCGTACCGACCACCGCGACCAGGCCGAAGAAGACGAACACCATGACCTCGCCGAGGCCGAGGTAGCCGTAGGGCTTCGACCCGCCGGTGTAGAACCACGCCGCCACGATGCAGATCAGCCCGACGGCGACCAGCCACCAGGCCGTTGTCGCAGCGAGCACGAGCCCGGCGACCGCTGCGACACCGAACGCGAGGAACGCCGCCGCCTTCACGGCGCGCGGAGTCGCCGTCGCAGACCCGACCAGCCGCATCGGCCCCACCCGCGCGTCGTCGGTGCCGCGGATGCCGTCGGAGTAGTCGTTGGCGTAGTTGACGCCCACCTGCAGCGCCAGGCTGACCGCCAGCGCGAGCAGCGCCTTCCACCACACCAGCCCGTCGGCGTACGTCGCGACGCCGGTGCCCGCGAGCACGGGAGCGATGGCGGCGGGCAGGGTGCGCGGGCGCGCCCCGGCGATCCAGTCGGCGGTGGTGGTCACCCGGGTATCCAATCAGGCGGGCGCGGCCGTGCTCTCGCGGGACAGGTATCGCCCGGCCGCGTGGGCCGACGGGTGGATGCCGACGGTCGCGAGCACGACGATGCCCGCGATCACGAGCCAGCCCGGCGTGCCCCACTCCATGGCGAGGTACGTGTACAGCGCGGGCGCCCAGACCGAGCCGGCGGTGTAGCCGAGGCTGGACGCGCCGGCGTACTCGCCGCGCTTCTGGGGATCGGACAGCTCCGCCTGCAGACCCCACGCGCCGGCCGACTGGAAGAGCTCGGCACCGGTGACGGTGACGTGCCCGACCCAGACGAGCACGATCGTGATCCAGCCGACGGTGTCGTGGGTGACCAGCACGATCAGGCACGACGCGACGAAGAACAGCGAGCTGATGCGGCTGGCCCGCAGCGCGCCGGGCACCGTGTCGGCACCGCGCGCGGCCGCGACCTGGAGGAGTACGGCGAGCACCGTGTTGGTGGCGAACAGCCACGCCAGCAGCACCCGCGGCGCATCGGTCTCCTCGACCAGCCACAACGGGATCACCACATTGAGCAGCACCTGGTTGGTGCCCAGGACACCGTCGAAGAAGCTCATCGCGAGGAAGCCCTTGTTGCGCAGCGCGCCGGTCTTCATGGCCTCCTCGGCCGGGGCGGCGACCTCCACCTCTGCGTGCTGCGCGTCCGGCAGCCGCGAGATGAGGAAGCCGTTGAGGCCGAGGATCACCGCTGTCAGCACGGGTACGGCGCGGATCACCGCGTCGCTGTCGAGCGCGAGCGCGAGGCCGCCGAAGAGTGCGCCCACCGTGAAGCCGATGTTGAGCGCGCTCCGCATGAACGCCATCGACCGCACCCGCTCCTCGCGGGTGAAGACGTCGAGCGTGTAGGCCTGCCGGCCCGCGTGCCCGAGTCCGCCGACGATCTCGAGCAGGACGAGAGTGCCGACGAAGGCCGCGAAACCGCCGATCCAGGGCCAGACCAGGTAGAGCAGCGCCTCACCCAGCGCCGCCAGCGCCCACGCCTGCTTGGGGCCGATCCGGTCGGCGAACTTGCCCAGCGGTACGGCGAAGAAGAAGCTCGTGAGTCCCGCGATCGTGATGCCGAGGCCGACCTGCGCCGCCGAGAGCCCCACGATCTGGGTGAAGAAGACCGCGCTGCCCGTAAGGAATGTGCCCTCGCCGAACGCGAAGAGCACCGACTGGAAACTGAGCCGGCGGGCGAGGGGGCTCGGCGGCAGCATCCGCTCCACCCATCCCGGAAGTCGTGAGGTCATCGCCGACGATTCTCCCACTGCGACTAGCGTGCGTCGCGTGAGTTTCCTGCGGCCGCCCGACGACCCGGTTGCTGCCGTCGACGCGTTGGCGCAGTGGCTGCACGCCGACGATCCCGACCGGTTGCTCATCACCACGTCGGGCTCGACCGGGGTCCCCAAGCGTGTGGTGCTGACGCGCGACGCCGTACTCGCCTCGGCCACTGCATCCGCCCGCCGGCTCGGCCACACCGGCCGCTGGGCGTTGGCCCTGCCCTCGTCGTACGTCGCGGGGGTTCAGGTCGTCGTGCGCTCGCTAGTCGCCGGCCACGAGCCGGTGCTCGACGGGTGGGGCGACGCGGAGTTCACCTCACTCGTGCCCACCCAGCTGCACCGGTTGCTCGACTCTCCCGACGACGTTGCCGTCCTGCGCGCGATGCACACGATCCTGCTCGGCGGCGGCCCGATCGACCCGGCGCTGCGAGCCCGCGCCGAGGACGCAGGTCTGCACCTCGTCGCGACGTACGGCGCGAGCGAGACCGCGGGCGGTTGTGTGTACGACGGTCTGCCGCTCGACGGCGTCGCGCTGACGCTCGGCGCCGACGCGCGGATCCGGATCGGCGGGCCCACCCTCTTCTCCGGGTACGACGGCGACCCCGAGCTGACGGCGCAGACGCTCGTCGACGGGTGGTACCTCACCAGCGACGCCGGTCGCCTCGACGAGGACGGCCACCTCCAGGTGCTCGGCCGCCTCGACGACGTGGTCATCAGTGGGGGAGTCAATGTGCCGCTGCCCGTCGTGGCGGCCCGGCTCCGCATGCACCCGGACGTCGGGGCCGGCGAGGTGCTCGGCATCGAGGACCCCGAGTGGGGGCAGCGGGTGGTGGCGTTCGTCTCGGGCAGGCTCACACTCGACGAGGCCCGCGACTGGGTGTCCGCCGAGCACCCGCGCGCGTGGGCGCCCCGGCAGGTCGTCGTGCTCGATGAGCTGCCGTTGCTCGTCAACGGCAAGGTCGACCGCGTCGCCCTGAGGCAACTAGCGCTGAAGGGGCTGGCATGAACGTCTTCTCGATCCCGATGCGCACCCGGTTCCGCGGCATCACCGTGCGCGAGGGCGTGCTGCTGCGCGGCGAGAGCGGGTGGGGAGAGTGGAGCCCGTTCCTGGAGTACCCGCCCGAGGTCGCCGAGCCGTGGCTGCGCTGTGCCGAGGAGGCCGCCGCCGGCGACTGGCCGGTGCCGTTGCGCGACCGGGTGCCGGTCAACGTCACCGTCCCGGCCGTCGACGCCGAGCGTGCTCATCAGATCGTGATCGCCGGCGGCTGCACCACTGCCAAGGTCAAGGTCGCCGAGCCCGGCCAGACCCTCGCCGACGATCAGGCTCGCGTCGAAGCTGTGCGCGACGCCCTCGGCCCGACCGGCCTGATCCGCATCGACGTCAACGGGCTCTGGTCGCTCGACGAGGCCGTGTCGTCGATCCCCGTGCTGGATCGGGCTGCCGGTGGTCTCGAGTACGTCGAGCAGCCGTGCGCCGAGGTCGAGGACCTGGCCCGCGTACGCCGCCGCGTCGACGTGCCCATCGCCGCGGACGAGTCGATCCGGGGCGCCGAGGACCCCTATCGGGTGCGCGACCTCGAGGCCGCCGACATCGCCGTACTCAAGGTGCAACCGCTCGGCGGGGTGCGCGCGTGCCTGCGGATCGCCGAGGACATCGGCCTCCCGGTCGTCGTCTCGTCGGCTCTCGAGACGTCGGTCGGCATCGCCGCCGGCGTCGCCCTGGCCGCCGCCTTGCCGAGTCTCGACCACGCGTGCGGGCTCGCGACGGTGCAGCTCTTCCACGACGACGTGGTGGTCGACCCGCTGTTGCCGCTGAATGGCTGGCTCCCGGTCACGGTCCCGGTGGTCGACGAGGAAGCCCTCGCCCGCCTCGCCGCCGAACCCGAACGGGTGGCGCACTGGGAGCGCCGCCTCCGCGAGGTGCGCGGCGTACGGCAGGATCGCCACTCGTGACCAACGCCTCGACCGACCTCGCCCGCGGCATCGTCGCCCGCCTCGTCGCGGCCGGAGTCACCGACGTCGTGGTTGCGCCAGGCTCGCGCAACGCGCCGGTGTCGTTCGCTGCGTACGCCGCCGCCGAGGCCGGCCGGATCCGGCTGCACTCCCGGCTCGACGAACGCTCGGCCGCCTTTCTCGCCCTCGGCCTGACGAAGGTCGGCGCCCGCGCGGCAGTTGTGTGTACGTCGGGTACGGCCGTCGCCAACCTCCACCCGGCGGTGCTCGAGGCCGCGCACGCGGCGGTCGGCCTGGTCGTGGTCACCGCGGACCGCCCGGCGCGGCTGCGCGGCACCAACGCCAACCAGACCACCGACCAGGTGGGCGTCTTCGGACCGCTGGTGGCGACTCAGGACCTGGCCACCGACGAAATCGAGCTCGTCGCCAACGGGCCAACCCACCTGAACGTGCAGCTCGACGACCCGTTGCTGCCCGATGACGACGAGCTCGGTTGGCTGCCCGACGCGCCGCCGACTCGCGAACGCCGGTGGCCGAAGTACGGCGACGGCACACCCATCCGGCCCGGACCCCTTACCGTCGTGGTGGCCGGTGACGACGCCGGACCTCCCGCGCGGGTGCTGGCGGAACGGGCCGGCTGGCCGCTGTTCGCCGAGCCGTCGAGCGGCTCGCGCACCGGCGATAGCGCCTTGCGCTGCTACCGGTTGCTGCTCGACGGCGACCTCGCCAGCCGCATCGGGCGCGTCGTCGTCTACGGCCACCCGACCCTCTCCCGCCCGATCACCCAGTTGCTGGGACGCCCGGACATCGAGGTCTGGGCGCAGCGGGCGGCGGGAATGTGGGCGGAGCGGCCGTTCGACGTGGACGTCGAGTTCGACATGCTGGCCTGCGAGCCGGGGGAGTCCGGGTGGATCGACGAGTGGCACGCCGCCGACGCCTCGGTCGCCGCCCAGCTCGACGCGCTGCTCGCCACCGAGCCCGACCTCACGCCGTACGAAGTGGCCGGTGCCGTGGCGAATGCGCTGCCTCCGGGCGGACTGCTCGTCGTCGGCGCCTCCAGTCCGATCCGCGACCTCGATCTGATGGTGCCGAGGTACGAGGTGGGCGCCCGCCGCAAGGTGATCGCCAACCGCGGCCTCGCCGGCATCGACGGCACCGTCTCCACGGCGATCGGTGCTGCCCTCGGCCGCTCGTCGGAGCGGACCTTCGCGCTGATGGGAGACGTGACGTTCCTGCACGATGCCGGCGGACTGGTGATGGGCCCGGCCGAGACACGACCCGACCTCACCATCGTGGTAGTCAACGACGACGGCGGCTCCATCTTCGCGATGCTCGAGCAGGGCGACCCGTCGTACTCCCGTGCCTACGACCGTCTCTTCGGCACCCCGCACCACGTCGACCTGGCCGCCCTGTGCGCGGCCACCCGGACCCCGCACTGGCGGGTCGAGTCGCTGCCCGAGCTCGAGCAGGCCCTGGCCTCGCCCAACGGTGGGGTCGAGGTCGTGGAGGTGCGGGTACGCCGCGACAATCGCCGTGACCTCGACGCCAGGATCCGCGCGCTGGTGCCAGACTCGCCTGAGTGACCACTGCCAGGATCGTCATCCAGCCGTACGACGAGAGCTGGCCGGCCGAGTTCGCAGGCGTTGAGAGGCTCCTGCGTGACGCCTTGGGCGATGCCGCCGTCCGCATCGACCACATCGGCTCCACCTCGGTGCCGGGCCTGGCTGCCAAGGACGTCATCGACGTCCAGGTCAGCGTCGGCGACCTCGACGACCCGCGCCTCGTGCCCGCCTTCGAACAGCTCGGGGCCACGTCGACAGACATCGCGACCGACCACGTGCCTCCCGGCGGCGACCCGGATCCCGCGGAGTGGGAGAAGCGCTACTTCCGCGCGCCGGCGTCGTGGCGGCCGACGCACCTGCACGTGCGCGCGACCGGTCGGGCCAACCAGCGCTACGCCCTGCTCTTCTGCGACTACCTGCGCCACTCGCGGGTGGCCGCCGAGGCCTACGCCCAGGTGAAGGCGGCCCTGGCGCGGCTGCGCCCCGAAGACGTGGACGCCTACTACGCCGTCAAGGATCCGGTATGCGACCTGGTCATGGACGCAGCCGAGCGCTGGGCGGCCGACGTCGGGTGGTCGCCGCCGGCGGCGGGATCCTGAGCAGGAAGGCCGATCCCAGTCCCAGGGTCACAGTGTCAAGTGACACGAGTGACCTAGCGAGGCCACGAGCCCTCGGATGACGCTGCGCGTGTCCCATCCGTCGTCGGCGGAGAGCAGGGCTGGCAGAGTGGCCGCGTGAACGCACCCATCCAGCGCGCCGACATCGCCGTCATCGGCGGCACCGGCTTCTACTCCTTCCTCGACGAGCCCAGCGAGCACCGCATCGAGACGCCGTACGGCGACCCGTCGGCGTCGGTGGCGATCGGGACCGTGGCCGGCCGCAGCGTGGCGTTCCTGCCGCGGCACGGGTCGCACCACCAGTACCCGCCGCACGCGATCAACTACCGCGCGAACATGTGGGCGCTGCGCTCGCTCGGCGTCCGCCAGGTGCTCGCGCCGTGTGCCGTCGGCGGACTCGGTGCGCGCGTCGAGCCGGGCGACATCCTCGTGCCCGACCAGCTCGTCGACCGCACCCACCGCCGCGTCTCGTCGTACGTCGAGACCGGCGCTGTCCACCTGCCGTTCGCCGATCCCTACTGCCCGGGTGTCAGCGCCGCGGTGACCGGCGCCGATGCCGGCATCACCGGCGGCGGGGCGATGGTCGTTGTCGAGGGTCCGCGGTTCTCCACCCGCGCGGAGTCGCGCTACTACGCCGCTCAGGGTTGGGACCTGATCAACATGACCGGTGCGCCTGAGGCGATGCTGGCCCGCGAGATGCGCCAGTGCTACGCCGCGATCGCGCTGGTGACCGACATGGACGCCGGCGCCGAGTCGGGCGAGGGCGTCGGCCAGGAAGAGGTCTTTGCGATGTTCAAGCAGAACCTCGACAGGCTCGGCGGCATCCTGCGCACCGCAATCGAGGCGCTGCCCGACCCCGACGGCTGCACCTGCTCCACCTGGGCAGACGACGTCGAGCTCACCTACACGGTGCCCAGTGACGGGCGCAGCCTGTGAAGGTCCTGCTGACCGGCTCCGCAGGGTTCATCGGCTCCGTGATCGGCGCCCAGCTGTCCGCGGCCGGCGACGAGGTCGTGCCCGTCGACATCATGCTGGCCAACGCCCACGGCAGCGCCGAGGCCCCGGAGGGCACGCACACCCTCGACGTACGAGACGCTGCCACCTCCGGCGAGTGGGCCGCCCTGCTGCACGGCGTCGACGTCGTCTGCCACCAGTCCGCGCTCGTGGGTGCGGGCGTCGCCGTGTCCGACCTGCCGGAGTACGCCGCCCACAACGACCTCGGCACCGCCGCCCTGATGGCAGCGATGCACGAAGCCGGTGTCGGCCGGCTGGTCGTGGCGTCGTCGATGGTGGTCTACGGCGAGGGCCGCTACGCCTGCCCGACCCATGGCGCCCAGGTGCCCGGGCCGCGCGCGGTCGCCGCCCTCGACGGTGGGGACTTCGAGAACCACTGTTCGGTCTGCGGCGAGCCGTTGACCTGGGAGCTGGTCGACGAGGACGCCCGCCTCGACCCGCGCAGCACGTACGCCGCGAGCAAGCTGGCCCAGGAGCACTACGCGTCCGCGTGGGTCCGGCAGGCCGGGGCGGCCGCTGTCGCGCTGAGATACCACAACGTCTACGGGCCCGGAATGCCCAAGGACACGCCGTACTCCGGAGTCGCGGCGATGTTCCGCTCCTCGCTCGAACGTGGCGAGGCGCCGCAGGTCTACGAGGACGGCGGGCAGATGCGCGACTTCGTGCACGTCCGCGACGTGGCCCGGGCCAACGTGCTGGCGCTGCGTGCAGTTGTCGAGGCCGACGACTCGACGTACGCCGCCTACAACGTCTGCTCCGGACAGCCCGTGTCGATCCTCGACGTGGCCCGGCAGGTCGCAGTGGGCACCGGTCACGCTATCGAGCCGGAGGTCACCGGCGGCTACCGGCTCGGCGACGTACGGCACATCGTGGCGTCGCCCTCGTTGGCCGCGGCTGAACTGGGCTTCACCGCCGAGGTGAGCCCGGAGGACGGTCTGCGGGAGTTCGCGACCGCGCCGCTGCGGGCGTAGGCGAGACCGATCACCAGCTCGTGTAGAGCAGGTGCTGCACCAACAGCGCGGTGGCGAGCTGCAACGCGAGCCCCCATCGCCGCCAGACTGAGGGAAGGACGGCGAGGGTCAGGGTCAGGTACGGGATGAACGGCAGCCAGATCCGCTCGACCTCCGACTTCGACATCCCCGACAGGTCGGCGGCGGCGATCACCACCAGGGCGACGCCGGCGAGCAGGACGCCCGCCCGGTCCGTACGACGCCAGCGCGAGGCAGCGTGCGCGAGCCCGGCGCCGAGCAGTGGACCGCCAGAGATCAGCAGCGCCCCGAAGTTGCCCCAGACCCAGTAGGCCTGCGGGCGATCGGCGGCGACGCCTTCCCGGTAGCGCTCGACCAGCACCGGGTAGGCCTCCCACCAGGCGAACCCCGCGAGCGCGAACGCGGCTGTCACGATGAGAGCGGCAAGCAGGGCAGGCAGCAGCGGCCGCCACGACCGGCCCAGCAGCAGCACAGACACTGCCAACAGGCCGAGAAGAGGCAGGCCGTAGGACAGAAACATGCACAACCCGAGCAGTAGTCCGCCGACCACCGACCACAGGCCGAATCGCCACCCCGACGCACCGGTCGCGTAGGCCAGTGCGGCCAGCCCCCAAGCCGCTACGGCAGCGAACATCGCGTCCGCCGAGACGGCCATGAAGACGGCGGAGGGCGTGAACACCAGGAACGGTGCGGCTTTCCGAGCCGTCGCCTCGGCGCCCAGGGTGCGCAGCGTGGACATCACCGCCAGCGAGGTGGTGGCCGCAATGGCCGTGACGACCAGCCCGGCCGAGAGGTCACCACCGAGCCCGATGCGCACCAGTCCGACGAAGAACAGCAGCACCCCCGGCGGGTGACCGGCGACGTGCGTGACCCAGTTGTCGTCGGTTCCGTAGGAGATGCGATCGGTGAACGTGCTCAGCATCAACGCGATGTCGTCGGTCGCCCGCGCCGTCTCGAGGTACTCGAACGGGTTGCCCAGCGCCCGCGAGATGCCGTCTGGCCCATCGACCCACGCCAGCGCGAGCAGCCACGCCAGCCCCGCGACGTACGACGCGAGAAGCAGGCGCCGCCACGACAACCGCTCGGCCAGCCGTGGAGCCCACCACCACGCGGCCGCGGCGAGCAGCACCGCTACGACGCTCATCGGGGCGAACGTCGGATGCCAGAAGCCGTGCAGGGGCGGGAACTCGACCTGGTCGTCGCGCCGGGTGACGACGTCCCAGCCGAAGAGGGCCGGGATCGCCATCGAGGCCGCGACGACGACGAGCCCGATCATCAGCCCGGTGAGGGCTGCCCGATGACGAGCGACCATCGTGCTCAGGCCGGCAGCCGGACGAGGAACCGGCAGCCCGGCACGCCGGGCTCGTTGACGACCTCGACGACACCGCGGTGGGCCTCGACGATGCCCTTCACGATCGCCAGCCCCAGGCCGGCGCGGGCGGTGTGGGCGTCGGCCGGGTCGGGTTCCGGAGTGCGGGCGGCGGCGCCGCGCCAGGCCACGTCGAACACCCGCGTGAGGTCCTCCTCGAGGATGCCTCCACAGCCGTCGGTGACGCTGAGCTCGACACCGCCCGCGACCGCGCGACCGGTGACCTGGACGACTCCGTTGGCGGGCGTGTGCCGGATGCCGTTCATCAGCAGGTTGGCCAGCACGCGGGAGAGTCCTTCGGGATCGGCGAGCACCTGGAGGCCGTAGTCGACATTGCCTCCGAGGCGTACGCCGCGGGCTCGCGCCACCGGATCGGCACCGGCCAGCGCCTCGCTGACCAGGTCGCCCAGCGCGACCTCCTGTGGCGTTATCGTGAACACCCCGGCGTGCAGGCGCGACAGCTCGAAGAGGTCGTCGACCATACGCACCATCCGATCGACCTCGGCACGGATCTGGCGGTGGTAGCGCGCCGGGTCGGGCGCCATCCCGTCCTCGAGCGCCTCGGTCATCGCGCGCATCCCGGCCAGCGGCGTGCGCAGGTCGTGGCTCACCCACGACACCAGCTCACGACGCGAGCTCTCCAGCCGCGTCTCCCGGGCGCGCGACTCGTCGAGCCGCGCCACCGTGGTGGCCAGCTCGGCCGACAGCTCCTGGAACTCACGTGGCCCGGTCGACGGCCGGGCCGCCACGCCGGTGCCGACGCGACGTACTTCCTCCTGCAGTCCGCGCGACCAGCGCACCAGCGCCGCGCCCAGCGCGAACGCCACCAGGAACGAGCTCGCTGCTGCGGCGATGGTGACGATCGTGACCACTTTGAGGTCGTGCGGCATGAGCAGCATCCGCTGCGCCACGGCCAGCACCCCGGCGAGCACCGACAGCACCGACACCGCAGCCACCAGACCGAGCTGCCACCGGACCGACGCGGTGCGCAGCAGCCAGCCGACGACCAATCCCAGCGCGCCGATGGCGACGGCGGCCATCAGGGCCACCACCAGGATCTCGAACTGATCGCCGTTCATGCGTTCTCCCATCGGTAGCCCACGCCCCACACGGTCACCAGTCGCACCGGACTGGTGGGGTCGGACTCCACCTTCTCCCGGAGCCTCCGGACGTGCACGGTCACCGTCGACTGGTCGCCCACGGTCCAACCCCAGACCTCGCGCAGCAGCTCGTCGCGCGAGTAGGCCCGGCCCGGGTGTGCGACCAGGTGGCACAGCAGGTCGAACTCACGACCCGTCAGCGGGAGTACGACGCCGTCCAGCCTGGCCTCGTGGCGCGCGGCGTCGATGACCAGGTCGCCATCGGTCAGCAGCACCGGCCCCTCTGGTGCGCTGCCGGCGCGACGCAGGATCGAGTCGACGCGCAGCACCAGCTCGCGGGGGCTGAACGGCTTGGTGATGTAATCGTCGGCGCCCAGCTCGAGCCCGATCACGCGGTCCTGCTCGTTGCCCAGCGCGGTCAGCATCACGATCGGCACGTCGCCCGCCCGGCGCAGCCGCCGGCACACCTCGAGGCCGTCGATGCCGGGCATCATCAGGTCGAGCACCACCAGGTCGGCAGGCGTCTTCTCCATGATCTCGAGCGCGGTCAGGCCGTCGGCCGCCTCGGTCACGTCGTGCCCGGCCGCACGCAGGTAGGAGACCACCACCTCGCGCACCGTCACGTCGTCCTCGACGACCAGCATCCGCGGCATCCTCAAGCCTTGTCCCGTCGGTTGAGGTGCGAGCGAAACGAGCCTCGAAACCAGCCTCTAAACCAGGGCAAGGCAAGCGCGCCGAGCACCAGCACCGCGAACACCACCCACCCGACAATGTAGTTTCGGTCGAGCAGCGTCGCGTTGTCGGCCCTCGCACCGAAGCGCCCGAGCACCGGCACCGCAGCGACCGTCACAGTCCCGATCACGATCAGCGCGATCGTGGCCGGTCGACGGAGAGACATGGGCAGCAGCCGGCTGCCCACCAGGCCCAGCGCGATCACCACGCCCGACAGCAGCACGTCGTGCAGCAGCACCCCCGCCACGAACCACACCGCGACACTGCGCAGCTGGTCGAAGTCCTGGCGCGACAGCAGCAACCACGCGCCATACACACCGACGAGGGTGCCGAGGCCGATCAGCGCCAGTCGGGTCCTCATGCGAAGACCTCCAGCCGGGTGACCCACTTCGTCTGGAGCACCCCGGGCCGGTTGGGCGCGATCAGGCGGCACGGGAAGCCGTGGTCGATGGCCAGGGTCTCGCCGTTGAGCGTGAGGGCGAGCAGGGTGCGGTCGTCGCGGGCGAAGTTGTCCTGCAGCGTCGTGATCCGGAACGGCCCCGACTCCTGCAGCGACTCGACGCGTACGTCGCCCGCCGGCGCCTCGACGAGGTCGAGCAGGTCGCGCATCCGCACGCCCGTCCACGAGCCGCTGGCGCTCCAGCCCTCCACGCAGGCGATCGGCAGGATCTCGCTGTGCTGGGGCAGGGCGAGCAGGTCGTCGCGGGTCAGTGACACCGAGCGGTCGCCGTACGCGATCTCCAGCCGGTACGACGCGCTGGTGGCGCTGGCGGTCACCTTGGCCGAAACGGCCGACTTGTTGATCGGGATGCCAGCGGGCCCGTCACCGGACCGCACCCCGAAGACCGAGACGTCCCGCAGCAGCGGCACGGTGCTGCCGACGGACGCGACCACAGCGATGCCGCTGGCGAGCCACGTCGTGCGCAGCAGACCCCGTCGGGACACGGCTCCTTCGTTGACGGCGGTCGGCCGGTCGTGACGGGTCTCGTCGACGTCGCCGGCCAGCACGTCGCGGATGATCGGCAGCTTGACCGCGATGTGCACGACGAGCGAGCCGATCGCAATCCACGCGACGGCGTAGTGGGTGGCGCGGAAGGAGAACCCCCACGGGTACCACTGCGACGCGTTCATCAGCCCCGTCGTGAGCATGAAGATGCCCGCCGCGACGAGCACGCCGATCGAGGCGCGTTCGAGGCCGTGGAGGAGCAGCCGGCGCGCGTCACGCAGCGGCGGGCGCTCGAAGAACTTCGGCAGCACGCTCCACAGCTTGACCAGCAGCAGCGGGATCGCGGCGGTGCCGGTGGTCACGTGCAGCCCCTGGGTGACGCGGTAGCCCCACGACGGGCTGGCTGGGAACGGCACCGGCTGGGTGGGGTTCTGGGCGTAGTGGCTGATCAGTCCGGTGAGGAAGCAGATGCCGAAGCAGATGCCGAGCCACAGCCCGACCCGCGCGGCGACGTGGGGGCTGCGCAGCCGCGAGGTGAAGTGCTCCGGGGCGGGGACCAGTGGGGTTTTCACACCGCCCCCTGGAGTACGGCGACCCAGCGTCGCTCACCGATTCGCTCGACCGAGGCGACGGCCAGCCCGGCCTCGGCGGCGGTGGCCTCGATGGAGTCGACGCCAACGACCGACCATTTGAACGGTCGGCTGCGCTGCTCGCCGGTCTGCAGCGCGGCCCAGTGGGTGCTGGCGAGGACACCGGGCCGGGCCACCTCGACGACCACGCGCCCGCGCGGGTCGATGACGTTGCTCAGCCGGTGCAGCAGGGCGACCGGGTCGCCGCCGATGCCGACGTTGCCGTCGGCGAGGAGTGCGGACTCCCATCGGCCCTCGCCGGGCAGCTCGTCGAACACGTCGCGGAGCATCGCAGCTCCGCCGCGCTCACGGGTCTGGCCGACCGCCTCGTGCACCACGTCGATGCCCAGGACGACATGGCCGCGATTGGCGAGCTCGGCGGTCATCCGGCCGGGGCCGCAGCCGACGTCGAGCGTCGGCCCGATGCACAGGTCGAGCATCCGGTGGTCGTTGACGTCGGCAGGCTGGGTCCACTCGCCGACGGGCAGCGCGACCGGCTCGTCCCCGACCCGGACGACGTGCGTCTGCTCGCCCCGCAGGGCCAGCGCGAAGACGGTGGAGAACGGCACCTCGTTCATCGGTCACCCCAGGCTCGTGCGAAGTGGCTGTCGGGGATCTCGGCGGCGACCCGGCGGGCGTCGTCGAGGCTGTCGACGTCGAGCAGGCTGCCCGCTTCGCCGACGGTGTGACCGGCAGCGCGCAGGGCGGCCACGGTGTCCTGGCAGGTGGTCGGAGTCGACATGGGTACGCCGGCGAGAGCGCGCGCCACGTTGGGGTCGGTGCGGCCGAGTGCCCACCAGCCGCCGTCCTCGGCGGGGCCGACGACGGCGTCGTGGTCGGCCAGTCCGTCGACGACCGCGGTCAGTGCGGCGACCGTGACCTGGGGCGTGTCCATGCCGATCTGCACGACCGCGCCGGGGCCGGCGTCGAGGTGCGCGTTGACCAGGCGTTCGGCGAACCCGTCGCCGCGCTGCACGGTGACGTCCCAGCCAACGAGCAGGTCGCGCAGCTCGTCGGCGCGCTCCCCGTCGACGAGGTTGCCGGCCAGGGCGAGGTGTCGCTCCGCGCCGGAGAGGTTGCACGTCTCGATGGTGTCGGCCAGCGCGGCAGCTGCCACGTCGGCAGCCACGTCGTGCCCGATGTGCTGGCCCAGCCGGGTCTTGGCCTGGCCCGGCACGGGTGCCTTGGCCACGAGCAGGATCTTCATCGCTGCAGCACCTTCCAGAAGTCGCGTGCGGTGCGGGCGGTGCCGCTCACCGATCCGGAAACCTTCGACCGCGTGCCCTCGGCGCGCGGGTGATAGCTGACGTCGCGCTCCACGAAGCGCCAGCCGGCGAGCGTGGCCTTCTGCAGCAGCTCGACCGGGTAACCGAACCGCCGATCCTGTACGTCGAGTGCCAGCAGCGCCTCGCGTCGGCACACGCGCATCGGGGCGATGTCGGATGCGTCCATCTGGATGCGACGGCGCAGCCACGCGACGATGATCGTGTTGCCGACGCGCGCGTGCCACGGCCAGACACCCGCAGAGACCGGGCGGCGCCGGCCGACCGCGATGTCGGCCCGGCCTTCCGCGACGTCGGCCACCATCGGCACCAGCTCGTCGGGGTCGAACGACCCGTCGCCGTCCATGAAGGCCACGTAGTCGGCGGTGGCCGCGAGCAGCCCGGCGTGCACGGCCGCGCCGTACCCGGGTCGCGACTCGGTGACCACCAGCGCACCCAGCTCGCGGGCGACCTCAGCCGTGTCGTCGCTGGACCCGTTGTCGACAACGATCACCGAGAACCCAGCCGGCACCCTCGGCAGCAGCGCGCGCAGCGCCGGACCCTCGTCGCGGCAGGGGAGGATCAGGTCGGTGGAGGTCACGCCCCCAACCTAGATGCCGGCGACCAGCGTAGTGGCC
This sequence comes from Nocardioides sp. InS609-2, assembly GCF_023208195.1. Lineage (NCBI taxonomy): Bacteria > Bacillati > Actinomycetota > Actinomycetes > Propionibacteriales > Nocardioidaceae > Nocardioides > Nocardioides sp. InS609-2. The sequence continues at coordinate 3,218,995 of NZ_CP060034.1, forward strand.
GGGAACCCTTACGAAGCCATGACGACATGATCTCCGGATGTCTGGGCATCATGGCCCCATGACCGAAACCGGCTCCCCGTCCCTCTCCTCCACCCCTGGCGTGATCCCGTACGTCGAGTGGCACACCGGCCCGCGGCGTACTCTCACCGTCGGCCTGACCACCGGCAACTCGGTGGTCGGGAAGAAGTACCGGCCGATCGTCAGCGTCGACGGCCGGCAGTACGTCGTGGTGTGGGGGCCGGTGACGTTCGAGGCGCCGGCCGACCGCAACGTGCACCTCAGCGTGCACCTCGAGGGCGACATCGTCGGCCAGGTGGCCTCGCTCCTGCTGCCCCCGTCGGGCCAGGACCTGCGCTTCAGATACGAGACGCACTACAACACGGGCGTCGGCACGCTGACGCCCGACCCTGGTCCGCAAGCGTGATCAAGACGGCTCGCGCGGGAGCCGACATCCTCGTGCCATGAGCGTTGCCACCGACACCTTCGCCGGGTTCGTTGACCACCTGACCGAGGCGCTCTCCTCGACCGGGACCGACGAAGACGCGGCGACCGCGTCGGGCGACGAATGGGCCGCTCGACTGGGTTTCTCGCGGTTCCACTTCGACCGGATGATCCGCTCGGTCGCGGGAGAGCCGCCGGCGGCGTTCCGCCGGCGCATCCTCCTCGAGCGGGCGGCGTACCGGATGATCACCACCTCCGCGCCCCTGATCGACATCGCCGTCGAGGCGGGCTACGGATCGCACGAGGCGTTCACGCGGGCGTTCACCAAGGTGTACACCGTGCCGCCGGCGACGTGGCGCAAGAGGCCGGGACACATCCAGATCGAGGCACCGAGCGATGTCCACTTCCATCCACCCGGCAGCCTGCGGCTGCCCGCGCGAGACGAGGTCACTGCCATGGAACTGATGACGAAGATGGTCGAGCACCACATCTGGCTGACGGGCGAGATGATCCGGCTGGCCGAGCGCCTCACCGACGAGCAGCTCGACGAGCCGATCGCGGTGAGCGTCGACGACGACGAGCAGACGATCCGCTCGCTGCTGTCGCGGCTGGTCGGCCAGATGGGCATGTGGAACGCCGCGATGGCGACCCGTGACTACGACTGGTCGGTCGAGGAGCACGAGTCGCTCTCGTCGCTGCGGCAGCGGCTCGCCGACGAAGGACCGGCGTACCTCGCCCACGTGCACGAGGTCGTCGACGCAGCGCGGCTCGACGACACGTTCGTCGACGCGCTGTGCGAGCCCGCGACGGTCTTCACGTACGGCGGGATGATCGCGCACGTCCTCACCTTCGCCGCCCATCGCCGCACGCTCGTGGTGCTGGCCTTCGGCAAGCACGGGGTCGGCGAGCTCGGCTGGGGAGATCCGATGCTCTGGGTGGCCGAACGTTCGTCGGTCGAGTAGCGAGCGCAGCGAGCGTATCGAGACCCCCGCTGGTCGTCCGTCACACTGGACCCGTGGAAATCGCCTTCCTGCTGGTGGCCCTTGCCGTCGTCGTCCTGACCGGGACGGCGGTCGCGAGCCGACTCTCGCTGCCGGCACCCCTACTGCTGATCGCGGTGGGCGTCGCGGGCTCCTACCTGCCGATGCTGCCGGAGATCCAGCTCGGCCACGAGGTCGTGCTGCTGGGGTTGCTGCCGCCGTTGCTCTACGCCGCCGCCGTACAGACGTCTCTCGTCGACTTCAACGCCAACCGCCGGGCGATCACGCTGCTCTCGGTCGGGCTGGTGGTCTTCACGACGGTCGGCGTCGCCGTGCTCGTCCACTCGCTCCTGCCCGACGTGAGCTGGTGGGCCGCGTTCGCGATCGGGGCGGTCGTCGCGCCGCCCGACGCGGTGGCCGCGACGGCGATCGGCCGCAGCATCGGCCTGCCGCGCCGGATCGTCACGATCCTCGAGGGCGAGTCGCTGATGAACGACGCGACGGCCCTGGTCGCCTTGCGTACCGCCATCGCGGCGGGAACCGGCGGCGTCACGGCTTTCGAGGTGGGCGGGGACTTCGTCATCGCGGCTGTCGGCGGCGCCGCCATCGGCATCCTGCTCTTCATCGTGGTCGCGCGGGTACGCAAGCGGGTCGAGGACCCGGTGCTCGACACCGCCATCTCGTTCGTGGTGCCGTTCGCCGCCTACATCAGCGCCGAGCGGGTGCACGCCTCCGGCGTCATCGCGGTGGTGGTCGCGGGCCTGCTGCTGGGCCACAAGGCGCCGATCATCCAGACCGCGCAGAGCCGGATCGCCGAGCGGATGAACTGGCGCACCGTCGCCTTCATGCTCGAGAACGCCGTGTTCCTGCTCATCGGCCTGCAGGCCCGCTGGATCTTCGAGGACGTCGACGCCGGCGGGGTTGGGTGGGGTCGCGTGGCCCTGATCTGCGGTACGACGCTGGCCGCCGTGATCGTGCTGCGGCTGGCCTGGGTCTTTCCCGCGCGCTACCTGCTCGTGCGTCCCGGCGCCGACCGCGACGGCAACCGGCCGCCGTGGACCTACACGTTCATCCTCGGCTGGGCCGGCATGCGCGGCGTCGTGACACTGGCCGCGGCCTTCGTCATCCCGGACGATGTCGAGCACCGCGAGGTGCTGCTCATCGTCGCGTTCACGGTGGTGGCCGGCACGCTGTTCATCCAGGGCCTCTCGCTGCCCTGGCTGGCCAGGCGACTCAACGTCCCCCCGCCCGATCCCGCCTCCGACGCGCTGGCCCGCGCGACGCTGCTGCAGCAGGCGTCCAAGGCCGGCTTCGAGAAGCTCGAGGAGCTCGAGTACGACGACCCGCACGAGGTCATCGCGCTGATCCGCCAGCGCGTCGACCAGCGCAACTTCGCCGCGTGGGAACGACTCTCGACCATGGCCGAGACGGAGACACCGAGCGAGCTCTACGCCCGGGTGCGCCTGGAGATGATCGACGCCGAGCGAGCGCGGGTGCTGGAGATCCGATCCGGCGGCACGGTCGCCTCGGAGGTGGTCTCGGAGGTCTTGTCGATGCTCGACATCGAGGAGTCGATGCTCGACGTCGCCACCGAGTCCCGCAACGAGCTCAAGGGCGCGCAGGGCGGCGGCATCCACTCCGAGGAGTGCCCCGAGCTATCGGCGTACCAACCCGCCGAGACCGAGCCCTCGCCCGTGTGCGCCCAGTGTCTCGCCGACGGCGCGACGTGGGTCGCGCTGCGCCAGTGCCTGGAATGCGGCCAGATCGGGTGCTGCGACTCCTCGCCCGCCCAGCACGCCACCGGTCACTTCCACCAGACCCGCCACCCGGTGATGCAGACCGCCGAGCGCGGCGAGAACTGGCGCTGGTGCTACGTGCACCACCAGACGGCGTAACCAAGCGGGAGCCTTGCGTCGGACAGACCTCCTGCTGCTGCGCCTAGGGTGCTGCGATGCCTGAGCACGTCCCCACCTCGCCCCGCCTGACCTTCCGGCGGATGCACGCCGGCGACCTCGACGAGATGGCCCAGTTGCTGGGCGATCCAGCCGTGATGACCTTCTACCCGCACCCCAAGACCCGGGACGAAACGGCGGACTGGATCCGCTGGAACGAGGACAACTACGCCCGGGACGGCTTCGGGCTGTGGATCCTTCACGACGCCGACGGCGGCTTCGTCGGTGACTGTGGGCTGACTTGGCAGAGCGTGGACGGCGAGCAACACCTCGAGATCGGTTACCACGTGCTGCCCGCGCGCCAGGGCGAAGGGCTCGCCACCGAGGCGGCCACCGCGTGCCGTGACTTCGCGCGGTCGCGCGGCGTCGACTGGCTGATCGCGATTACGAACCCCGACAACGTCCCGTCACAGCGGGTGGCGGAGAAGGTCGGTCTCTCCGTCTGGAAGCGGACGGTCGCCGACAGCGGAGTGCCGATCCACGTGCTCGCGACTGAGCTCTGACCTCAGCCGATGGCCGGTGCCTCCATGAAGAGCTCGCCGTTGTCCGCCGGGGTGACGGAGCCGCCCGGGCTCAGCTCCACGACGACCGGGAGTTCCTCGGACTCGTCGGGTAGCTCGATCGTGGTCGTGCCGTCGGTTGCGTCCACCAGTGCGACGGTGAAGTTGAACGGCAGCTCGATGCGCGAGTCCTCCACCAAGATCTCCACATCGACGAGGCCTGAGTCATCGTCCGCGAGCGGAGCCAGGAGGTCGGGGTCGCTGATGTGGAGGGCGAACCTCCCGTCCTCGCCCGCCGACGCATACGCAACGGGCGGGAGCGTGAACTCTTCGCCGTCCGCTGCGTCGGTCATGGCGGGCCAGCCCAGGACAACGAGCCTGACGTCGGCGGCGGGCGCCCCGGACGCGTCTACGACCCGTCCCTCGGCGAGAATGGGCGTCGTCAGCTGTGCGGAGTCCGTGAGGTGAGCCAGTTCCTGGTCCGTGTGCACCAGCCGGGCTGTGCTGGAGCTCGCTTTCCCAGTGGCGCTGGCCGGTGCCGCCGTCTCGGCGCCACACGACACCGCCGTACTGCCCAACAGGATCAACGTCAGCGCCGTACCCGCAACTGCCTGACTCGTCATGACCGTCCCCCGTGAAGTCCGATAGTGGCTGCCGCAACGTAGCAGCGCGAACGGAACGACACAGGGCAAATGCAGCATCGCGCCGCACCCGAAGGTACGACGCGATGTGCGGATGTTGCGAAGGCTGAGCCGGGGCTCAGGACTGCCAGATGCGCACCCAGTCGACGTACGAGTGCTGGGGGAGCTTCTTGTCGCTGCCGATGTTCGGGATCTCGTAGTCCGAGCTGAGCAGGGACAGGATCGGGAACTCGGGCTGGTTGGAGATGCCCTTGGTGCTGCGGTAGCTCTCCTTGCCGTCAATGCGGAAGATGTAGGCGCGGGGCGTCCACTCGACCGAGAAGACGTGGTACGCCTTGTACCAGGCGTCCCTCTTGTTGGCGAGGAAGCGGTCGGAGTCCTTGAGCCAGTCACCGGTCTTGACGAGCTTGTTCTTGCTGTCGCGGTGGTAGGTGAAGCTGGTGAGGCCGCCCTTGGCAGCACCCTTGCCGAAGTACTCGATGACGTCGATCTCCGCGCCACCCGGCTCGTCGGAGTCGGGCTGCAGCCAGAAGCTGGCGTGCTGGCCGCGCATCTGCTGGAACTTCATGCGAGCGGCTGCGACGCCGTACTTGAAGGAGACCTTGTCCTCGGTGGCGATGTGGCCGTTGAGGCGGTAGGCGTACTTGCCGAGGACCCTGCCGTCCTGCTTCGCGGTGCACAGGTCGGACCGGTAGGGGTCCTTGATGACGCTGAGCCGGACGGAGCCGCCGCCGACGTTGACTGCCTCGGGGCCACCCTTCGAGCAGGCGCGGAATCCCTCGGTGTTGTAGTCGGGGATGCGGTGCTTCCACTGGTCGCTGAGCGTGGAGCCGCTGAACTCGTCGGTGTACATCGGGTCGAGCCACTTCTCGTTGCTCACGGACTTGCTCGTGACCTTGCCGACCTTGGCGCGGAGCTCGACGGCCTTGCCGCTGCGAGTCGCGGCGGTGGTGAACTCGGCGAGACCCTTGCGGTCGGTGAAGGCCTTGCCGGCCTTCTTCCAGGCCGATCCCGACTTGACCTGCAGCAGGACCTTGGAGCCCGTGCGCGCGCCCCTCACCTTGACGGCGACGGCGGCCTTGGCCGAGTTGGGGTTCGAGACCTTCTTGCCGTACTGCGAGATCTGCGGCAGCACCTGGATCGAGATGCGGGTCTTGGCCTTTGTGACCTGGGCCTTGGTGGGCAGAGACGAGGCAGAGACCTGCGTCTCGGAGTTGGCTTGGGAGGCCAGGAGCAGAGAGGCGGGCATCAACAATGCGGCCATGCTCCCGACGATGAGTCGGCGTCCAGACATGAATGAGTCCTGTTCGGGCGTTGGGTGTGGGTCAAGCCGCCAGCCCCAAGAACGGTGGCGGCGACGCATCCACCATAGCCGGCGAGTCGGAATCCCATTGCTTTGGTCGTCGTTGCGCGAGGCGTCCGTCCGATCGGTCAGGCGCGCACCGGATGGTCGACCCGACGCACCATGCGGATCTCCCACACATCGAGCTCGTCGTACTTCTTGCGCGCCCCGTCCCGCTCGAATCCGTGCCGGGCGTAGAAGTCACGGGCCCGCTCGTTGTCCTCCAGCACCCACAGCGACGCGGACTCGCCGCGCAGCTCCTCGGCGAGCAGCAGGCGCCCGACACCGCTTCCCCACTCGGCCTCGGCGACGTACAACGCGTAGAGCTCGCGCGGCGTCGGTAGGTCGTCGTCTCGGCCCGGTCCCGAGGCGGCGAAGCCGATCGGTACGCCGTCGCGCACCGCGATCAGCCGCTTGCGGCCGTTCTCGATCTGGGTCCGCCAGTTGTCCTCGGACCGCTTCAGGTCGAGCTGGGCCTCGAGCAGTTCTCCGTCGACGATGGGGGAGTAGGCCTCACGCCAGCACTGCTGGTGGAGCAGGGCGAGCGCGGCCACGTCGTCGAGCGTCGCGAGGCGCAGGCTGACGCCGGGCGGAGGAATGAGCACGCGCCTAGTCTGGAGCATGCGGATCATCAAGTTCGGCCACTCCTGTGTGCGCCTCGAGTACGGCGGCCGCTCGCTGGTGCTGGATCCCGGAGTGTTCACCGCGGCCGGTGCGACCGACGGCGCCGACGGAGTGCTCATCACCCACGAGCACCCCGACCACTACCTGCCCGACCACCTCCGCGCGTGCGATGCGCCGATCTTCACGATCGACGCGGTGGCGGCGCGGATCCGGGAGGACGCCCCCGACCTGCTCGAGCGGGTGACCGTCGTGTCACCCGATGAGCGGTTCGAGGTGGCAGGTGTGCCGGTCCGTGCGGTCGGCGAGCTGCACGCGGTGATCCATCCCGACCTGCCGCGCTTCTTCAACTCCGGCTACGTGCTGACGCTCGGCGACCAGCGCGTCTATCACCCCGGCGACGCGCTGACGCCGCCCGACGAGGACGTCGACGTGCTGTGCGCGCCGATCTGTGCGCCGTGGCAGAAGGTCTCCGAGGCGATCGACTTCGCCCTCGCAGTCGGGGCGCCGCGCAACCTGGCCATCCACGACAAGGTCTACTCGCCCGAGGGGCTCGGCATCCTCGACACCCACCTGGCCCGATTCCTCAGCGAGGCCGACCAGGAGTACGCCCGCCCCGAGGACGGTCACGACCTCCCGCTGTAGCTCACCGACAACCCGACCTCGTCGAGCGAGGTGTTCTGCGTCATCGTCGCCTGGTAGATCCCGTGCTTCCACGTGTTGTCGCCGCTGGCGGACCAGCCGCCGTCCTCGAGCGCCAGCCCCGCGGCGTACACGAGCGCCATCCAGAGCCAGCCCAGCCGTTCGGAGCTGAGCCCGGAGCTGCCGAAGGCCAGGCCGAAAGCGCACCAGAGCAGGGTGGCGACCGCCGCAACGGCGACCCGCATCTCAGCTGGTGGTGAGCGCGTCGCGCACCGGCACGAGCTTGGCCTGTGACTCGGCCAGCTCGGCCTCGGGATCGGAGTCGCCGACGATGCCGCAGCCGGCGAACAGTCGCACGGTGTCGCCGTCGAGCAGGGCCGAGCGCAGCGCGATGCCCCACTCGCCGTCGCCGGTGGCGTCCATCCAGCCGACCGCGCCGGCGTAGCGGCCGCGGTCCATGCCCTCGATCTCGGCGATGAGCGCGACGGCGGCCATGGTGGGCGTGCCGCCGACGGCAGCCGAGGGGTGCAGCGCCTCGGCCAGCCGGAGGCTCGAGACGGTGTCGGCATCCTGGGCGACGCCGGCCACGTCGGTGGCCAGGTGCATGACGTTGGGGAGGTGCAGCACGAACGGCGTCTCGGGCACGTTCATCGACGAGCAGTGCGGGTCGAGGGCGTCGGCGACCGAGCGGACGGCGTACTCGTGCTCCTCGAGGTCCTTGCTGCTGCGGGCCAGCGTCGCGGCCAGGGCGAGGTCGCGGTCGTCGTGGCCGGTGCGGCGGATGGTGCCGGCCAGCACGCGGGAGGTGACCAGCCCGCGCTCGCGGCGGACGAGCATCTCGGGGGTGGCGCCGAACAGGCCGTCGACGTGGAAGGTCCAGCACATCGGGTAGTCGGTGGCGAGCCGGCGCAGCGGCCAGCGCACGTCGATGGCCTCGGTGGCGGTCGCGACGAGGTCGCGCGCGAGCACGACCTTCTCGAGGTCGCCACGGTTGATGCGGGCCACCGCGTCGGCGACCACGGTCATCCACTGCTCACCGTTGAGCGCGCCGTCGGCGAAGCTCACCTCGGTAGGCGGGCTGGCGGCATCGACAGGAGCGAACGGGTCGAGGTCGCCCGGCCCGACGGTCGTCAGCCACGTCGTCTCGCCGCGTCGGCCGAACACGACCTGCGGCACGGTGAGCACCGAGTCGCCCGGCTCGTCGGCGAACGCGAAGGAGCCGAAGCAGACCAGTCCGGACCCGGGCTCGCCGACCTCGTCGGTCACGTGGGCGCGACCCACCTGCTCACTCCACCACTTGTCGGCGTCGGCGAAACGCGTCGGGCCGGTGGTGCGGATCCGAGCCGCGATGCCCCAGCCCACCAGGCCCTCGCCCTTGCGCAGCCACGTGCAGGCGTCGCCCTGGGGGAGCCGGTCCAGCAGATCGGGCACCGAGGCCGAGTCGATCCGGACGGTGCGTACGACGAGTGGCTTGGCCGCGAGGTCGCCGGAGCCGCCGGGGGTCACACTGCTCGTCACGAGGGCAGAGCCTACGCCGCGCCTCGTGAGCGCCGATCAGGAGCGGTAGACGATGACCCGGTCGCCGATCTGCACCTGGTCGAAGAGCCGCGCGACCCCGTCGTAGTCGCGCACGTTGACGCAGCCGTGCGACGCACCGGCGTAGCCGTGGGCGGCGAAGTCGGGCGAGTAGTGCACGGCCTGGCCACCCGAGAAGAACATCGCGAAGGGCATCGACGTGTCGTACAGGCTCGAGACGTGGTCACGGGACTTGGAGAACACCGAGAACGCGCCCTCCCGCGTGGGGAGCTCGTCGGAGCCGAACCGCACCTCGAAGGTCTCCTGCACCTTGCCGTCGATCACCCAGCGCAGGCTCTGCGAGCTCTTGTCGATGCAGAGCACCCGCCCGGTCTTGCAGCGCGGGTCCAGGGCAGCCGGCTTGGGCTCGATGTTGTGCATCTCTTCGTACGCCGGGGTGTAGGTCATCGCGACGAGCCGGTCGAACGTGCGCTGGTCGACCTCGCCGGTCACCGGGATCTCACGCTTCCCCTGGAACCCGCGCACCGCGTCCACGGTCGCGGCGTCGTAGCTGCCGGTCACCTCGCCGAAGAGCCACGCGATCTGCTTGAGCCGCGCCTGCACACCGCGCACCTCCTCGCCCTCGGCGCCGGTCGCGTACAGCGCAGGGCCGGGCCTGAGCACGTTGAACTTCTCGTCGTGCGTCGGCGTCTCGGTCATCGCCGTCAGCCGCTTCCACGTCTTGTCGTCCACCTGGCCGGTGGCCTCGAGGCCACGCTTCGTCTGGAAGCCGCGCACGGCCTCGCGGGTCGCGCCGTCGTACGTGCCGGTCGTCAGCTCGGGCCACCACGCCAGCTGGAAGAGCCGGTGCTGCAGCTCGCGCACCTGCCCGCCGTCGTCACCCTGCGACAGCACGAACTCCGGTGCCGGCGGCTCGCTCGGCGTGGGTGCGGTCGTCGGGGTGCCGGTCTGGACCGGCCTGGTCGGCGTCGGAGTGGGAGTCGGCGCGACGGCACCTGCGGCAGCCGGCTGGGCCTGCCGGTCGGCGTACCAGCGCACGGCGAAGGCCGTGCCGATCGTCGTGGCAACGAGCACCGCGATGGTCAACACGGTCACCGTCAGGGCGCGCAGCGCCTTCATGGCATTCCTCCGGGTTCGTGAGCGTTCCAGTGTCACTGAGGAGGACTCACTTCCCGCGCATTTGGGTTGCCGAGCGTTGCTGCCCGGAGGTCGCCGTCCCGAGGGTCGTAGGCTCCCGCTCGTGGCTCGCGCAGAACTGGACAAGAAACCGACCGACGTACGTCGCATGTTCGACGCCGTCGCCAAGCGGTACGACGTCACCAACGACGTGCTCTCCCTGGGCCAGGACCGGCGCTGGCGCCGCGACGTGATCGACGCCGTCGCCCCGAGGCCGGGGCAGCGGGTCCTCGACCTCGCCGCCGGCACCGGTACGTCGAGTCAGCCGTTCGCCGACGAAGGCGCCTATGTGGTGCCGTGCGACTTCTCGCTCGGCATGCTGCAGGTCGGCAAGTCCGCGCGCCCTGACCTCCCGTTCGCTGCCGGCGACGGCACCGAGCTCCCGTTCGCCGACGACACGTTCGACGCGGTGACCATCTCGTTCGGCCTGCGCAACATCGTCGACCCGCTGGCGGGCCTGCGCGAGATGCGCCGGGTGACGCGACCCGGCGGCCGGCTCGTCGTGTGCGAGTTCAGCCACCCGACCTGGACGCCGTTTCGCACCGTCTACATCGAGTACCTGATGAAGGCCCTGCCTCCCGTCGCCCGCGCCGTCTCCTCGAGCCCCGACGCGTACGTCTACCTCGCCGAGTCGATCCGGGCCTGGCCCGACCAGGCCGGCCTCGCCGCCCTGATCGCCGACGCCGGCTGGCAGGACCCCCAGTGGCGCAACCTCACCGGCGGCGTCGTCGCGCTGCACCGCGCAACCGCCTGACTTCGCCTGTAATTACGCAACACCAGCATGGGTTAAATGCGCAGGTCAGCGGGCCTTTCGGGCCCGCGGCACCCCGGGATGACGGAACCGGGGGTGCCCCCTAGACTGTGCGTTGCGCCACTCGTGAAGACTTTCACAAGGTCACATGACCCGGGTCTCAGACGAGGGCTGTTCGACGGAAGGGAACGCACGGCATGGAGCTCTACACGCCAGTCCTGGCGTTGGCCCTCCTCGCGGCGGGCTTCGCGATCTTCTCGGTGATCATGAGCGCCGTCATCGGGCCAAAGCGCTACAACCGGGCCAAGCTCGACTCCTACGAGTGCGGCATCGAACCCACGCCGCAGCCCGTCGGTGGCGGCCGGTTCCCGGTCAAGTACTACATCACCGCGATGCTCTTCATCGTCTTCGACATCGAGATCATCTTCCTGTACCCGTGGGCCGTGCAGTTCGACGCGATGGGGTTCTTCGGGCTCATCGAGATGGTGCTCTTCATCGCCACCGTGTTCGTGGCCTACACCTATGTGTGGCGCCGCGGCGGACTGGAATGGGACTGAACAGATGGGTATCGAAGAGAAGCTGCCGAGCGGCGTACTCCTGACCACGGTCGAAGGCGTCGCCGGCTACATGCGCAAGGCGTCGTTCTGGCCCGCCACGTTCGGCCTGGCCTGCTGCGCCATCGAGATGATGACGTCCGGCGGCCCGAAGTACGACCTGGCCCGCTTCGGCATGGAGGTCTTCCGCGCCAGCCCGCGTCAGGCCGACCTGATGATCGTCGCCGGCCGCGTGAGCCAGAAGATGGCTCCCGTCCTGCGCCAGATCTACGACCAGATGGCCGAGCCCAAGTACGTCCTCGCCATGGGTGTCTGCGCGAGCTCGGGCGGCATGTTCAACAACTACGCGATCGTCCAGGGCGTCGACCACGTCGTGCCCGTCGACATGTATCTCCCCGGCTGTCCGCCCCGCCCGGAGATGCTGATCGACGCGATCCTCAAGCTCCACGACCAGGTGCAGGCCACCAAGCTCGGCGCGAACCGCCGGGCCGAGATCGAGGAGCTCGAGACCGCGGCCCTCAAGGCGCTGCCCACCTCGCACATGAAGGGCCTGCTCCGTTGAGCGACGAGAAGTTGGACGACAAGTCGAACGAGCAGCCCGTGGCCGTCGTCCCGACCAAGGACTCGCCCACCGTCAGGCAGGACGGCGCGCAGAGGAGCCCGGCTCGCGAAGACCGAACGCGGGCGGGCGACCTGGTCCCCGAAGACGCCACCGTCGAGCAGGCTGTCGGCGTACGCCGCGGCATGTTCGGCACCCGCGGCACTGGTGACACCAGCGGCTATGGCGGCCTGGTCGCCCCGATCGTCTACCCCGGTGCGACCCAGCGTCCGTACGGCGGCTGGTTCGACGAGGTCGCCGACGCACTCGAGGCCCGGTTGAAGATGACCGAGCTCGACGCCGCGATCGAGCGGGTCGTCGTACACCGTGGCGAGATCACCTTCCACGTACGCCGCGACGACCTGGCGTTCGTCGCGCAGATGCTGCGTGACGACGACAAGCTGCGCTTCGAGTTCTGCGCCGGCGTCAGCGGCGTGCACTACCCCGACGACGCCGGGCGCGAGCTGCACGCGGTCTACCACCTGCTCTCGATGACCCACAACCGCCGCATCCGGCTCGAGGTCAGCGCCCCTGACGCCGACCCGCACATCCCGTCGCTGGTGAGCATCTACCCCACCAACGACTGGCACGAGCGCGAGACGTGGGACATGTTCGGCATCATCTTCGACGGCCACCCCGCCCTTACCCGGATCCTCATGCCCGACGACTGGCCGGGGCACCCGCAGCGCAAGGACTACCCCTTGGGCGGCATTCCCGTGGAGTACAAGGGCGGCAGC